>NZ_QAXS01000005.1:0-124982 GCF_003053565.1 Halanaerobium saccharolyticum
TATTATTTAATATAAGCTTTAAACTAATAATTACTTTTAAGTTTTAACACTCAAAGTATATTAACGTTGGCTTGCTGTTTAATTTTCAAGGTTCAACGCACCTTCTTTTTTAGAACGAAAGGATGGTGCCTTGCTCGACCATCGAGGTCGACGCCTCTCGCTTCATTGACCGTTGCGGTCAATATTTTCTTCTATATTTTCTGCCGCGTTTTTTATCAGCGACATTTAATATCTTATCAACTCTGCCTCACTTTGTCAAGAACTTTTTAGAAAAACTTTAAATAATTTCAAATAAAAAGTTTAAAAGCCCTAATGACTCTCAAAAGTTTTTGTTCTACTTTCTGTGCGACGCTTATTATCATATCAGGGCTTTTTGGCTTTGTCAAGAGATTTTAAAACTTTTTTTGATAATTCCTCCACCCAGAACTAGATCATCCAGATAAAAAACAACTGATTGACCTGGTGTAACAGCCCTCTGAGCTTCTTCAAATTCAACCTTTAATTCATTTTCGGATGATTTTTCAATATAAGCTTTAACAGGATAGCTGTTATATCTAATTTGAGCCTCAACTTCCATTCGACCATCAATATCTGCAAAAGGAATAAAATTAATATCTTCTGCAATTAGACCATCACTAAATACAGCATCATCCTTACCAACTATCACAGCATTGTTTTCATAGTCAAGTTCTGTTACATAAATTGGATAACCCATAGAGATTCCCAAGCCTCTACGCTGACCAATTGTATAATGAGACAAACCATGATGAGTTCCAACCTGATTGCCTTCACTATCTAAAATAGGTCCATCTTTAGAGATCTCAGGGTAATTGGTATCTAGGAATCTGACATAATCATCATCAGGTACAAAACAAATCTCCTGACTTTCTGCCTTATCATGAATTTCAAAGCCTAACTCTTTAGCTTTTGCACGAATTTCATCTTTTGTATATTCACTTAAAGGAAAGAGAGTTTGACTTAACTGCTCCTGATTTAGTACATAAAGCATATAACTCTGATCTTTGTTTTCATCCAGACCCTTTTTTAAAATATAACGTCCATTTTCTTTTTCAATTTTTGCATAATGGCCGCTGGCAATATAATCACAGCCAATTTCTATTGCTTTTCTGTGTAAGGCCTCAAATTTTATTTCCTTATTGCACATTACACAGGGGTTGGGAGTTCTTCCTCTGCTGTATTCATCCACAAAATAATCGATAACCTTATCCTGAAATTCATCCTGCAGGTTAAATACAAAATGAGGTATATCTAATTTTTGAGCAACTCTTTTTGCATCCCGTACAGCTGAATAAGAACAGCAGTGATCTTCCCTGTCTGTTGCTTCTTCATAATCAGGAAAAATATGCATTGTTCCTCCGATTACTTCATATCCTTCTTCTTTTAAAAGAGCAGCAGCTACTGAACTGTCTACACCACCACTCATTGCAATCATAACTTTTTTCATTACTTACACCCTTATAAATTAGTTTATTCTTACTTTAATGAATTCAATCTATCAATAATTTCTTTTAATTTCTCTACCACATAATCTATTTCTTCTTTAGTATTCCCACGACCAAGCGAAAAGCGAATTGCTCCTTTTAAATATTCTTTTTCTAAATTTATCGCTTTTAGAACATGAGATACACTTAAAGAGCCAGAAGCACAGGCTGAACCAGTTGCTGCAGCAATATCATTTAAAGTTAAGTTGAATAGAATAGATTCAGCATCCAGATCTTTAAAAGCAATATTAACATTTGCAGGTAAACGTTTTTCTGAATCAGGTCCATTAAGTTTTATATTATCAAAAGTGGAAAAAAGCTGAGAAATAAAATAATCTTGCAATTTAATTAAGTCATTACTTTTCTTTTTTAAATTTTTTAATGCTATTTCTGCTGCTCTGGCCATCCCAACTGCAGCAGCTGGATTAGCTGTACCAGCCCTTCTTTTTCTTTCCTGACTGCCTCCAGAAACCTGAGGAATTAATTCTACTCCCTTACGTACAAAAAGAGCCCCTATACCCTTTGGCCCATTAAATTTATGTGCTGAAATCGAAAGCAGATCAACCCCTAAATCATTAACATCAATTTTTAATTGTCCTGCTGCCTGAACTGCATCTGTATGAAATAAAATATTATTCTCTCTAGCAACAGAAGCCAGCTCTTTAATCGGTTGAATAGTTCCTATCTCGTTATTTGCCAGCATAATTGAAATCAAAACAGTATCCTCACGGACTGCTTCCTTCAATTCTGCTGGATCAACAAAACCATTCTGATTTACATCAAGGTAAGTTATTTCAAAACCCAGATGTTTCTCTAAGTATTCGCAGCTTTTTAAAACAGCATGGTGCTCTATTTGAGAAGTTATTATATGTTTACCTTTTTTAGAGGAAGCCATAGCTGCTCCCTTTAAGGCTAGATTATCAGCTTCAGTACCACCTGAGGTAAAAACAATCTCCTCAGCTTTCTTTGCACCAATAAAATCTGCTACTGATTCTCTGGCATCTTCCAAAGCTGAAGCAGCTTTCTGCCCCTGAAGATGAGAACTGGCTGGATTAGCAAAAACCTGATTATAAAAGGGCTTCATTGCCTTAATAACTTCCTCCAGCATGGGAGTAGTTGCAGCATGGTCAAAATAAATTTCTTCCATTTTATCCAGCCTCTATTTTTTCTTTATCTGCCATCTTCTCTCTCTGCTTTTCAGCCACTGCCTTATCCCTTAAATCAGCAAGAGACATATTTTCAATTACCTCATTAATTACATCTGCTAATTCTTCCCATAAACCATGAATTACACATTTATCAATATAATTACAGAAATCATCTTCTATTACACAATCAACTGGCGCAATTGGACCTTCTAAAGTTGTTAGGATATCAGCAACACTTATGTCTTCTGGTTCATGGTTAAGCATATAGCCGCCATGAGCTCCTCTAACACTTTTAACTAATTTTGCCTTTCTTAATGTAGCAAATAATTGTTCTAAATACTGTTCAGAAATATTCTGTCTCTCAGAAATTTCGCGGATCGGAATTGCTTTTCCTTCTTCATGTTCTGCCAGATCCACCATTGCTCTTAATCCATATCTTCCTTTGGTTGACACTCTCATATTTTCACCTCATATAAACTTGACATCAATTATCAACTTTTAATTAATTTTAACATATGACTAAAACACTGTCAATACTGTTCTTCCAGATATATCAAATTATTTAAAAACACTTTTAATTATTTTAACTTCAGCTTCCGCAGCAGTTTTTTCTTTTAAAATTTTTTGAAGCTTCTCTTTTATATCAGTAGGGATAATTGCTCTAACAGCTGCTCCCTTATTTGTATACTCAGTATTTTGAATATCAGCTTTTAGAGATTCTAACTGCCCCAGCACAATTCCGATTTTATCAAAAGAGCTTTTAACCTCTAATAAATAGAACTCACTTAAAGTTTCTATCCCTGCTTCTTTTATAGCCAGCCTTGCTGTATCACCATAAGCTCTAATCAAGCCGCCGATTCCAAGTTTAGTTCCTCCAAAATATCTGGTAACGATTATTACTGTATTGAGCAAATTCTCTCCCTTAATAGCTTCTAATACAGGAGGGCCTGATGAACCAGATGGTTCACCATCATCATCAAAATATTCAATCGCTTCCTGCTCCAGTTCAGGATTTTCCACTCGAAAAGCAGAAACATTATGAGTGGCATCTGAGTACTTATCCTTAATTTCTGTAATTCTTTTTTCAGCCTCACTGCGATTCTTAACTGAAAATATACTGCCATAAAATTTACTGTCCTTGACCTGGTTTCTAACCTCCATATTGCTTGCTGGTCTTTTTTTTAGTTTAGACATTACTGTTCATCCCCTGAACTACTATTATTTTTTAGGTAATCTAAAAATTTTGCAGTCTTTTTTTCTCTCCCCATTTTCCCCGGCTTATAAAATGAAAGCCCCTGCATATCTTCGGGCAGATAGTTTTGGTCAACATAATTTTTCGGGTAGCTGTGTGGATATTTATAATCAAGTCCATGGCCTAGTTCTGAAGCACCAGCATAATGGCTGTCTTTAAGATGAGGTGGTACATCTCCTGCTTTATTATTTTCCACAAAATCCACCGCACTATTGATTGCTTTAACTACTGAATTGCTCTTTGGTGCAGTAGCAATGTAAATTACAGCTTCTGCCAGGGGGATTTTTGCTTCTGGAAAGCCAATCTGTTCAACAGCTCTGGCTGCAGACTCTGCTATAATGAGTGCAGTTGGATCTGCCATTCCCACATCTTCTGCGGCATGGATTACAACTCTGCGGGCAATAAACTTAGGATCTTCTCCACTGACAATCATTCGAGCAAGCCAGTAAATGGCCGCATCAGGATCTGAGCCGCGCATACTTTTAATAAAAGCAGAGATTATATCATAGTGGTTATCACCTGAGCGATCATAGTTAAGTATTTTTTTCTGCATTGACTCCTCAATTATTTCCTGATCAAGTTTAATTAGTCCGTCTTTATCAGCAGGGGTAGTCAAAACAGCAAGTTCCAGAGTGTTTAAAGCCACTCTGGCATCACCATCAGCAAGTTCAGCAATAAAATTAAGATCTTTATCTGAAATCTCAACCTTAAGTTTACCCAATCCTCTATCCTGATCTGCAAGAGCTTTTTTTAATATCGAATATACCTGATCACTATTTAATTTTTCTAATCTAAAAATTCTGGACCTGGATAAAAGTGGTGAATTAACTTCAAAATATGGATTTTCTGTTGTAGCACCAATCATAATAACTGTACCATTTTCTACTGAAGGCAGTAAAGCATCCTGTTGAGATTTATTAAAACGATGAATTTCATCAATAAAAAGAATGGTCTTTTTATTATATAAATTACGGTTAGATTTTGCCTTTTTAATTACTTCGCGAATATCTTTGACTCCAGATGTAACTGCATTTAATTTAACAAATTCAGCTTCGGTCTGGTTTGCTATCACTTGAGCCAGACTAGTTTTGCCAGTACCGGGCGGTCCATAAAAAATTAGAGACTGCAGCCGATCGGCTTTAATAGCTCTGCTTAAAAGTTTATTTTCTCCGACAATTTCTTCCTGACCATAAAATTCTTCCAGACTGCGGGGGCGCATCCTGTAGGCCAGTGGACGGTCATTATTGTTTTCCTGGTTATTTTGATTATCAAAAAGGTTCACACTCTCACCTCTACTGTTTTATACGGATAACTTCCTTTTCTGTAACTATTAAATCAACTGGAACATCATGTTCTTCAACTGGAATTGAATCAACAATAAACCTGTCATAGCAAAAGCCAACTTTAAGAGCACCATTTGCATGTTTACTTAAGAAACTATCGTAATAGCCTCCACCATAACCTATCCTGTAACCTTCTGGGGTAAAACAGGCACCGGGAACAACTATTACATCAAGATCTTCTGGAACCTCTTCACCGCGAATTCGAGCTACTGGTTCCTGAACTCCATAAACACCTTCTTTTAATTCTGAATCAAGATCATTAATCTGAGCAGTTCCCAGATCAATTTTATCTTTTCTAGTATAAGGAAGATATAAGAGATATCCCTGATCTAATAATTCTTCCATTAAATCGAATGTTTCTATCTCTTTTCGCATTGAAGCATAAGCCATTACTTTTTTTGCAGTTTCTAATTGTGGAAGTTTTAAAAACTGTTTGTTTATTTTTTGACTCCAACTGCTGATTTTGTTTTGTGGAATTTCTGATCTCTCTTTTAAGTATTTTTTTCTTAGCTCTTCTTTTTTCTGCATAAAATTCACCCCAATTTTATTATTAAATTCTAGTCCTATAATAGCAGAAATTTAATATTTCTGCAAAGTATTAACCTGGTTCAAAAATTGAATTCAGTCCAGCTTTTAACAGCAGATTAAAATACTTTAGATACGAAAAAAGCTAACCTTTAAAGGTTAGCTAAAAGTCCATCCGCCGTGCCGGTTGATTTGGAATTTTGATCCCTGTCTGCCAAGTGGGTGCCCTCCTACCTGGTTTATAGGTCCATTTAAGGCTTCTACGCCGCAGGTAGAGCTCAGGCTCCCTATGTCTAAGTGTTGGTCAAAATGTTTAATCATTATCGAACACGGCAGATGGTATTTACTTTTCTATAAATAATATTAACATATCTCATCAAAATCTGCAAGCAAAAAATCCCTGTAATGTCACTAAGAACGGATGGAAATTCCAAGTTCCTGCAGCTGTTTTTTGTCGACTTTTGAAGGTGCATTTGTCAGAGGAGATGTTGCTCTCTGAGTTTTAGGGAAAGCAATTACATCTCTAATTGAATCAGTACGCCCCACAATCATCATTAGACGATCAAGTCCAAAGGCAATTCCACCATGAGGAGGTGTACCATAATCAAAAGCATCAAGCATATAACCAAACTTTTCCTGCTGCTCCTCTTTGCTGATGGACAGAGCAGAAAATACCTTTTCCTGCAGTTTGTGATTATTAATTCTAATACTTCCTCCACCCAGTTCTTCACCATTTAAAACAAGGTCATAGGCTTTTGATTTTACAGATGCGGGATCAGTATCTAACTTTTCTATATCCTCTTCCAGTGGTGCTGTAAATGGATGATGAATTGCAGTTAGGCGGTCTTCCTCTTCATCATATTCAAATAAAGGAAAGTCCACAATCCAGACAAATTCGTAAACTTCATCAGGAATTAAATTATTGTCTTTAGCAATCTTAAGGCGGAGATTACCTAAAGCTGCAGCTACTACCGCTGGTTTATCGGCAACAATTAATAATAAGTCTCCCTGTTCTGCTTCCATAGCTTTTTTAATTCCTTCAATTTCTGATTCGGAAAGGAATTTAGCAATTGGAGATTTTAGTTCATCCTCTCTTAAAGCCATCCAGGCCAGACCCTTTGCTTTAAACATTTTTACATAGTCTTCAAAAGCATCAATGGTACTTCGAGGAGAATCAGCTCCTCCTTTAAAGTTTATACCCTTTACCTGGCCACCTTTACTAACAGTTCCACTGAAAATATTAAAATCACTATCTTTAACTACCTCAGATAAATCCTTAAGCTCCATACCAAAACGAAGATCGGGCTTATCAGAACCAAAACGGTCCATTGCTTCCTGGTAGGACATTCTTTTAATTTTTTCAGGAACTTCAATATCACCAACAGCAAACAATTCTTTCATTAATCCCTCAGTAATCTCCATAACTTCTTCCTGATTAACAAAAGACATCTCCATATCAATCTGAGTAAATTCTGGCTGGCGGTTTGCTCTTAAATCTTCATCTCTAAAACAGCGAGCTATCTGAAAATATCTTTCCATTCCAGAAACCATCAATAACTGTTTAAATATCTGAGGAGACTGTGGTAGAGCAAAAAACTGACCGGGATTAACTCTACTTGGAACCAGATAGTCTCTGGCTCCCTCTGGAGAACTCTTGGTTAAGATTGGAGTTTCAATTTCCCAGAAACCATTTTGATCCAGAAAATCTCTGGTGCTTTTAGTTATTTTATGTCTCAGTCCCATCAGTTTTGTCATTTTAGGCCTTCTTAAATCTAAATATCTATATTTTAACCTTACATCTTCACCAGTATCAATATTGTCCTCAATTTGAATTGGAGGAGTCTCTGCTTTATCTAAAACTCTTAATTCCTCCGCCTTGATTTCAATTTCACCAGTTGGAAGATCCGGATTAATATTCCCCTCCGGTCTCGGTTCAACTTCTCCAGTAATTGCAACTACATATTCCGAACGAAGAGTATCAGCTTTTTCAAATAGTTCTTTACCAGAATCAGGATTAAAAACCACCTGAACAATTCCCGAGCGGTCTCTAATATCAGTAAAAATAACACCACCGTGATCTCTTCGCTTTTGTACCCACCCCATGATTGTTACTCTGTCTTGATTGTCTTTTTTACTAACTTCTCCACAGAGGTGGGTTCTCTTTAAATCTTTAATTGTTTCACCCATCTTAAATATCCTCCTTATCTACTAGCTGCTTCATTTCCTCTAATAAGTTGCTTAATTGAATTTCTTTTTCATCTCCACTTTTCATATTTCTAATTGTAGCAGAGTTATTATTAAGTTCATTTTCGCCAATAATTATTGTATACTCAGCATTCATTCGGTCAGCTGACTTCATTTGAGAGCCGACACTTCGTCCCAAATAATCGATTTCAGTTATAAAACCTTTATTTCTCAGCTGATCAAGAAGTTTAAATGATTCTTTTTTAGCCTGCTCTCCAATTACTGTTATGTAAAGATCAACACCTGATTCTACAGGCAGCTCGATATCTTTTGCCTCTAAAGAAAGCAGCAGTCTCTCAATTCCAAGGGCAAAACCAATACCAGGCAGATCTCTACTGCCAATTTCTTCAGCCAGACCATTGTAGCGGCCTCCACCAAAGACAGTATCCTGTGCTCCCAGCGCATTGTCTTTTATTTCAAATGCAGTATTTGTATAGTAATCAAGGCCCCTGACTAAAAGTGGATTAATAATATAATCCAAGTTCAAAATATCAAGGTATTCCTGAACATCATTAAAATGATCAGCGCAGCTTTCACAGAGATTATCAGTAATCTTTGGTGCATCTTTAATTACAGACTGACAGCTATCATTTTTGCAGTCCAGAACCCGCAGTGGATTCCTATCAATTCTGCTCTTACAGTTATCACATAATTGTTCTTTATTTTCATTTAAATATTTTTTTAATTTATCTACATAAGTCGGACGGCATTCTCCACAACCAACACTATTTAAATGAAGTTCCAGGTCATTAAGACCAAAATCCTGAAGCAGACGCATTCCTAAAGAAATTATTTCTGCATCAAGAGCAGGATCATTGGAAGCTATTGCCTCAACTCCCAGCTGATGAAACTGTCTAAATCTACCTGACTGGGGTCTTTCATATCTAAACATCGGCCCAATATAGTAATATTTAGTCGGTTGAGCCTGTCCGTAAATTTTATTTTCTAAAAATGATCTGATTACAGAAGCAGTACCCTCAGGTCTGAGAGTGATACTTCTACCTCCTTTATCCTCAAAAGTATACATTTCCTTTTCAACAATATCAGTTACTTCACCAATACCGCGCTGAAAAAGTTCTGTATATTCAAAAATAGGAGTTCTAATTTCCTGATAATTATAATTCGAAAAAATTTCATGTGTTTTCTTCTCAATATACTGCCACTTTAAAGTATCTGGCGGCAGAATATCATTAGTTCCTCTTGGAGCATTAAACTTCATTTTTATTTCACCTACTGTTTATTCATTTAGTTTTAGAAAATCTATCAGCCAGGATTACTAATAATCAGAGCTGATAGATTTAATAGTTTACTTTAAGAGATTTAATCTTTAATTTTATTTAAATAAATTATTAATTGTTAGCTTCAGTTTCAACTGGTGACTCAACTTCAATTTCTTCTTCCATATCCTCAGCTTCTTCCTGAATATCTTCTACAGCTTCCTGGTCGGCAGCCGGAGCAGATTGAGTTTGCATATTCTCACTAATTCGCTGAACTTCTTCCATCGCTGACTGTGCCTTTTCCTCAGCACCTAAACGACTGTACATCATAAAGAGCTGATAATAGGTCATAAAATCATCTTCTGCAGCAGCTGAAATTTCATCAAGCTGTGCTATGGCCTCTTCATTATTTTCCTGATCAGCAAGGAACTGAGCATAATTAAATCTCAAGTCAGTATTTTCAGGATAAGACTCTACTGCACTATTATAAACTTCTTTTGCTCTTTCAAGATTATTCTGGCCCTCATATGCCTGAGCTAAATAGCTGTAGAAAATCGGATCTGTTTCTTCCTCTTCAACAAAAGCAGAGAATTCTTCTGCTGCCTGTTCATAATTTTCATTTTCTAACGCATGATAGGCACTTAAAACAGGATCATTAACAGTAATTTCAGCACCTTCTTTTAATTCTGCCAGCCAGCTGTTAATAGCTTCATTTCTTTTTTGTGATCTTATTTCCTGTTCAAGATCATCTTTAACTTCTGCCATTGCTGGTCTTTCAGTTTCAGTGTTTTCAGCTTCAGTATTTTCCTCTTCTGACTCTGCCTCTTCAGCAGCATCTTCTTCAGCTGCTTCTGGTTCAGGATATCGCTGCTGGTAAAGTTCTTCAATTTCTTCTTCGCTTACCTCAATTTCGCCAATACCCTGATCAATTGTTTGAGTTATCGTTTTGCTGTCCTCAATACTTGCTTTTATATCTTCTCGTAAATCACCAATTGTATAACCCTGTTCAGCCAGAGCTTCTGACAATTCGTTTTCAGTCATTTCGTTCTGTTCTAAAATATTATTATAATTTTCATCTATCTCAGCTTCAGAAGCTTCAACATCAATATCTAAAACTTCTGCTTGAGCCATCAGCAGCTTTCTTTCAATTAAAGCATTCAGAACATTATACCTAAATGGTATAATCTGGCTGCTGCTCAAATTAGATTGTGGCGCCTGCTGCTGTAACAGCGAGAAATATTCCTGTTGAGAAATTTCCATCCCGTTAACTTCTGCAATTACAGATGGGTTTTGATTGGGAGCCTGTCCGCCTCCACCCTGATTATTTAAATAGGCACCATAGCCCATAAATCCACCAGAAATAACAAAAGCAATTACAACTATATAAACAATAATTCTACTATTATCGCGTAAAGTATCAAACAAAACCTTACACTCCCCTCTCTTAAATATATATTTTTTATAAAATAAAAATTATCTATAAAATTATTTTAATCCTTTTTAATTTTAACCTATTAAAATTTAGATGTCAAACCTCAGCTGATTGCTGGCCAGACACTTTTTTTAAAATTGGTTAAATTACTGCTCGGACCATGACCGGGATAAAAAGTGCAATTTTCCGGCAGCTGAAAAATTTTATCTTTGATTGATTTCTCAAGTTCACTATAATCACTGTCCTGTAGATCAGTTCTACCAATTCCATTTGCAAAAATACAGTCACCAGAAAAAAGAATATTTTCTTCCGGAATATAAATAGAAATTCCATCTTCACTGTGACCGGGAGTAGTGATAAATTTCAAAGTCAGTGATTCAAAATCAATCTCCTCACCATCAGCAACTGCTCTGTCCAATAAAGGTGCAGTGATTGCCTGCCTTGTAAAGAGACTGGAAAGATTTAACTGCGGGTCAGAAAATTTTAAATCAGCTCTGGCCTGAGCCAGTATCTCAGCCCCTGTCTTTTCTTTTAAAAATTCGTTTGCTGCAATATGATCAAAATGACCGTGGGTGTTGATTATATATTTAAGCTCCAGCTCATTTTCTTTCAGATAATTATATAATCTTTTACCTTCAGCACCTGGATCAATTATCACGGCTTTGCCAGCCTGAGAAATAATATATGATTTTACCATAAGCTCACCAACAGTAAATTCTTTTAAATTCATATTTTCCCCCATTTTAACTATCAAAACTTCTTTTTACTGTCCACCAGAATTGTAACCGGACCATCATTAATTAAACTGACATCCATCATCGCCTGAAACTCGCCTGTTTCAATTTTCAGGCTGGACTTTTCTGCTTCTTTAACAAAATAATTATATAATTTTTCAGCTTCTGCAGGTGGGGCTGCTTCAAAAAAACTTGGTCTTCTCCCCTGTCTGCAGTCACCAAAAAGAGTAAACTGTGAGACCAGCATTATATCTTTATTTAGATCAGCAGCAGATAAATTTAATTTCTCTTCTTCATCCTCAAAAATCCTTAAATTAATTATTTTTTCCAGCAGATAGTCAGCATCCTGACGCCCATCTTCTTTTCCAATTCCTAAAAACACTAATAAACCGGAGTCGATTTCTCCGGTTATTTCAGAATCCACTTCTACTTTAGCTCTTTTAACACGCTGAACAACAGCTCGCATCTAATTCACTCCCCATTAAGCAGGTTTGGCTCGACTTACATTAAGCACACCTGAAATAGATTCAATCTTTTTCATTATATCGTACATATGCTCTGTAGAGCTTAATTCCAGTGACAGATTTATAACTGCCCGATTATGCTCACTGGTTCTGGCCATAACAGACAGCAGATTAATCTTTTCTTCTTTAATGATATGGGTTATATCATTAAGCAGAGCACTCTTATTTACAGCATCAATCCTGAGATCAACCTGGTAGGATTCTGTCCGACCCTGTTCCCAGCTGACCTCAATTATTCTTTCTGGTTCACTTTCTTCAAGATTTTTTAAATTTTTACAGTCTTCTCTGTGAACCGAAACTCCTCGACCTCTGGTAATATAACCGACTATATCATCACCAGGAACAGGATTACAGCATTTTGCCATCCTAACCAGCATATCTTCCATTCCCTTTACCGAAACACCTTTATCTACTGATTCCGTTTTCCTTTGAGGGCTGTGTTTTTTCTCGAAATCTTTCTCTTCTTCATAATCGTTAAATTTACTGACCACCTGTTTGGGACTAATATTACTGTATCCCAACTCTTCTAATAAATCATCAACATCTTTTCGCCCCAGCTCTTTTGTAATCTCTTTTAGCTCTTTTTCTTTATCTTTTTCGCTGAGTTCGATATTATATTTTTCCAGATGCTCATCCAGAATTCGATTACCTTTTTCAATGATTTCATCTCGACGCTGCTTTTTAAACCAGTGTTTAATTTTACTTCTAGCTTTAGAAGTCTTAACAAATTTTAACCAGTCTCGAGATGGCCCATTACTCTTTTTAGAAGTTAGTATCTCAACAATATCACTGTTTTTTAACTTGTATTCTAAAGGAACTATTTTACCATTCACCTTAGCTCCCACACAGCGGTGGCCAACTTCGGTATGAATATGGTAGGCAAAATCAACAGGTGTTCCTCCTTTAGGCAGTGAAACAACATCACCTTCCGGGGTAAAGACAAAAACTTCATCCTCAAATAGATCAATTTTTAAAGTTTCCATAAATTCCTGTGGTTCCTGCAGATCTTTCTGCCATTCAAGCAGTCGCCTCAACCAGGATAATTTTTCTTCAAATTTTTCATCGCCCACCTTACCTTCTTTATATCGCCAGTGAGCGGCAATACCATATTCAGCAGTTTTATGCATTTCATAAGTTCTAATCTGAACTTCGAGTGGATCCCCATTAGGGGCAATTACAGTTGTATGCAGTGATTGATACATATTTGACTTAGGCATAGCAATGTAATCTTTGAATCGTCCCGGCATTGGTTTCCAGATTTCATGAATAATCCCCATCACTTCATAACATTCTTTAACACTACCTACCAGGACTCTGACGGCAGTTAAATCATAAATTTCATCAAACTCTACTTCTTTGCGCTTCATTTTGTTATAAATACTGTATAAATGCTTGGGGCGACCATAAATTTCTGCTTCAATATCATGTTCTTTTAATGTTGATTTTAACTTTTCAATGGCCTCTTTTATATCCTTTTCTCTCTGTTTGCGATTTGCCTGAACTTTATGTGAAACCTCATAATACATATCAGGTTTTAAGTATCTAAAAGATAAGTCTTCTAACTCCCACTTAATCTTAGACATTCCCAGACGGTGGGCAAGAGGAGCATAAATTTCTAAAGTTTCTCTGGATTTTTCTTTTCTTTTTTCTTTTTTTAGATAATTTAAAGTTCTCATATTGTGCAATCTGTCAGCAAGTTTTATCAACACGACCCGAATATCCTCTGCCATAGCTACAAACATTTTACGCAGACTCTCTGCCTGCTGATCTTCTTTAGTTTTAAACTGCATTCTGGTCAGCTTTGTGACTCCATCCACAATATGTGCTACCTCAGATCCAAATTCTCTTTCAATTTCTTCACTGCTGATCCCGGTATCCTCAACAACATCATGCAGTAAAGAAGCTACAATTGAAACAATGTCAAGCTCTAGATCAGCAAGAATAATAGCCACACCAAGTGGGTGCTCAACAAAAGGTTCACCAGAAACTCTAAACTGCTCCTGATGTGCTCTTTCGGCATACTGATAGGCTTTCTTTACCATCTCCAGATCTGGTTCATCCATATAAGATTTTATTTTATCTAATAAGATATCTAGTTCCATCTATATTTATACTCCTTCAATTACCCAAAAATCAAATAATTAATTACTCAATTAGTAATGATTTAACTTCATAGTCTTTCAGAACTTCTCTACCTGTCAGAGCTTCAAGCTCTAATAAGAATGCACAACCAACTACCTCTCCACCTAATTCTTCTATCATTTCGGTAGCAGCAAGAGTAGTTCCACCTGTGGCCAGCAGATCATCCACAATTAAAACCTTATCCCCTTCAGTTACTGCATCTCTATGTATTTCAATTTCATTTTTGCCATATTCTAACTCATAAGATTTTTTGAGTACATCATGCGGAAGCTTACCGGGTTTTCGAATTGGAACAAAACCCCGATCAAGTTCAATCGCTAAAGGTGTTCCTACAAGAAATCCTCTGGCTTCAATTCCTACCACATAATCAATATCATAATCTCTAAACATATCTGCCATTTTAACTATGGCTTCTTTAAGTGCTTCCCTATCCCGTAATAATGGAGTAATATCTTTAAATAAAATCCCTTCTTTTGGGAAATCAGGAATGTTTCTTATTTTGTCACTAAGATTCATTTTTATCCTCCTTAAAATTAGATACATTTGCTATCAGGTCAAATAGATTTTCTTTAAAAACTAAGTTTTTAAATGTCATAAAATTTTCCATTCGCCTGGATAATTTATTATATCGTACTGAGCCTTTAAAGTCCAATTGATTTTCATTATTAGCTGCCAATTCTTTTTTGTTTAGATAGCTAATTATTTTCTGATTAAATTTAATATCTGCTTCTGAAAAAAGTAATATTAGTCTGCTAGTCTGTTCTGGAATATTTTTTTTGAATTCAGCCAGAAGATCATGAAACTGAGCTAAAGAAAATGGTAGTGAATAAAAAATCAGATGAGAAAAATTTGATTTAGTATTCAGTTCACTGCTGAAAAAATAATGTTCGGGGTATTTTTCTTTTAGAACCTCTTTTTCTTTTTTGCTGCTGACATAAACTGCTGCTTTTTTAATCACCTTATTAAACAGTAGTTTTTTTAGATTATTTTTCTTGTCTGCAGTATTTCGATAATCGTAAAAAGAATAATTAGCTTTTTCAAAAACTAAAGCAGTAGAAATATCATTTACAGACCTGTAATCATTTACTTTAAGCTGCAAATTTTCTTTTCCCCGCCAGCGATTAATCTCCGCCTGTCCAATCAAATCAAAATTAGAAGCTGCTATTTTTTCTGCCTGATCTCCAAAATTAAATGCAACTGCCTGAATATTGTTTTCTAAATAAATTTTTAGATGCTTATCTTCTTTACCCATCTGATAACAGCCGCGACTTTTTAAATTTTGAAATAAAAATTTTGGAGCTGGATTAGCAATTCCATATGGGCGAAATTTATCCAGTTGATTAATAAGATCTTTGTTAAGTTCTGAAACTTCAAGGTCAATATCTATTTTTTCCTGTTTAAGAAAGTCCTCCTGGCTGAGGTTCTGATTTAGATACTGACTAAATAGCTTTTTAAATTTAGAAATTCTATTTATATCAATGCTCAAACCGGCGGCTGCTGTATGGCCCCCAAAATTTAATATTTCAGAGCTGCAGTATTTAAGTGCCTGATAAATATTAAGGGCTGAAATACTGCGGGCGGACCCTTTGGCAGTATTATTTTCTTGATCAACAGCAAACAAAATAACCGGGAGATTATACTTTTCAAGCAGCCTGGAAGCAACAATACCAATTATTCCAGAATGCCAGTCCTTATCAGCAAGGATAATTGCTCTTTCTCTTTCTAAATCAAGATTTAAAATCTTTTCTTCGGCAGACTGATAAATTTTTTCTTCTTCCTGCTGCCGTTTTTTATTTATTTTGACTAATTTTTTGGCAATTTCTTTTAACTCTGCTTCATCTTCTGAAATCAATAAGCTCAGTGCCTCTTCTGCATCATGAATTCTACCAGCAGCATTTAAAGGTGGTGCAATTATATAACCAATTTGTCCAGCAGTAATATTGTTTTTATCAAGTTTTAGTTCAGCTATTAAAGTTTTTAATCCCAAAACCTCGTCCTGACCGATTAATTCCAGGCCGTTTTTTACCAGTATTCTGTTTTCATTTTTGAGCGGGGCAATATCTGCTACAGTACCCAGAGCCACAATCGGCAGTAGTTCTTTAACCATCTGCCTAACTATTTTGGAATTTAAAGCCTGAGCTAATTTAAAAGCTGTACCTACACCTGCTATTTCTGCAGCAAAATAATCATCCTCTTGAACAAGATGGTGATTAATCACCGCCTCTGCTGCAGGCTTTTTTTCGGAGGGAGTGTGATGATCAGTAATAATTAAATCAATGCCCTCTGCTTTTAAATACTCAGCTTCCTCAAAAGCTGTAATCCCACAGTCAACTGTTATAATCAAATCAACCTCTGCTGCAGCAATTTTTTCCAGAGCCTGAATATTCAACCCATAACCATCTTCAATCCTGTCAGGTAGAAAATAATCAATTTCGATTCCAAATGCTTTCTTGAAAAATCTATATAAAACTGCAGTTGAAGTAATACCATCTACATCATAATCTCCATAAACTAAAATTTTTTCTTTATTTACTACAGCTCTTTTAATTCTTTCTACAGCTTTTTTCATATCTGGCAGTAAAAATGGGTCACTTAAATATTCAAGTTTAGGGTTTAAATATATTTCTTTTTCCTGTTGAGATTTTATGCCGCGCTCAGCAAGCAGCTGATCTATAAAATTTTGGTTTTTATCCTGTCTGTAGCTAATTATTTTCCATAATTTATCCATCTATTATCACCATTATATTCTAAAGTTAGTTTAATATTTACCTGAGCGAAAAATTGATATTACAAGCAGCAAGCCCAAAATCCCAGCAAATGAATAACCGATAAAACCAAGCAGTGGGATATTAAATATACGAGGTTCCATATTTGTTTGAATAAGCAAGGTTGAGCCAATAATTAAAGAAGCAATAATCAAACTCATTGAAAGTCGATTAGAAATGATATCAAGCCGGGAAATAAGATTTTCCAGGTTTGTATGTCTAAAATTAATTGTAAAATCATCTTTGACTAATTTATCTAAAAAAGATTTAAGTTGATTATTTAGTTCATATTTTTTTCTGCCAAATTTCCAGATTTCCGAACCAAGCCTTGCAGCAATTTTATTAACCTGCATTCTGTCATCTAAAATATCAGAAATAAAATCCCGTCCAACTTCTACCACATTAAAATCAGGATCAAGGTCCTGACCAACTCCTTCACTCACTGCAATAGCTCTAAATAATAAGAAGAAATCCTGAGGCATTCTAATCTGATGTTCGTAGATAAAATACTGCAGATCTTCAAAAACAGATTTTGTTTCAATATTTGATAAATCACTGCCATAATATCTGTCCAGAATTTTTTCCATATCAAGCTGAAATCTGCGGCGATTAAAATTATCAGGTTTATTTCCCAAAATTAAAATTACATCCATTAAAACATTAATTTTTTTATTAATCAATGCATAAAAGAGCAGAGCCATTAGATCTCTATCTTCTTCAGTAATTCTTCCGACCATACCAAAATCAACATAAGCAATAGTTTTTTCACCAGTTATAAATATATTTCCTGGATGTGGATCAGCATGGAAAAAGCCATTAATTAATACCTGCCTCATTAAAGCCTTTGCCCCAAGTTCAGCAATGAATTTATTATGAGGGTGACTCTGGTCTACTTCCCTTAGTTTAACTCCCTTTATTTCTTCCATAATCAAAAGATTAACTGTTGACAGTTCAGAATAAACTTCAGGGGCTGTAATATATGGATCATCAGCAAAATCACTGCGAAAACGGATTATGTTTGCCATTTCACCTTTAAAATTAAGTTCATCTTTTATTGTGCGTTTAAATTCCTGAATAATCTCTACCGGTCTGATAACAGAATTAAATAAATCTCTCTCTTCAGCTAAGCGAGCAAGGTTCTCCATTATTTCTACATCCACACTAATTTTTCTGTCAATTCCCGGCCTTTTAACTTTCATAATTGCTTCTTTTTCATTTTTTAAAACAATTTTATGGGTTTGGGCAATTGAAGCGGCACCAACAGCTTCTTTTTCGATTTTTATTATTTCCTCTTCAAATTTATCTCCCAGTTCTTTTTTTAAAAAATCTTCTATCAGCTCATAATCTTCAGGTGGAACTTTATCCTGAAGCTTTCTCATTTCTGCTATAAAAACTGGTGGAAAAATATCCGCTCTGGTGCTCAAAAGCTGACCTAATTTTATATAGGCAGGACCTAACTCCTGCAGAACTTCTCTGATTTTAACAGCCAGCATTTTTCCTGTAGGTCTTTCTGTAGTACTGATTCTTTTTCTAAATGGTAGATATTTATTTAAGTCTAGCTGAGAAATAATAAAACCAAGCCCGTTTTTAACAAGAATCTGTGCAATTTCACTGTAACGCTGAAAATGCCTGTAGTGTTTGGGTAAGTTCATATCCATTTTATCACAGCCTTTTTTAAAGATAGAAACCCCTCCAGTAAGAAAGGAGGGGTTATGATCTAAAAACTTTTCTAGTTCTAATTTTTATTTACTGATTCTTTCCTGCCAGGTTACTAAAAGCGGACTGGCCACAAAAATTGAGGAATAAGTACCAGCAAACATTCCAATAAAGAGAGCCAGCATAAATGTCTGAATTGAAGCTCCTCCAAAGAAATAGATAGCTAAAATAGCAATTAATGTGGTTACTGAAGTATTAATTGATCTGGGCAGTGTATCTACAACTGCTGAGTTGGCCTGTTCTATAAAGGGAACTTTGTGTAATAACTTCATATTCTCTCTAATTCTATCAAAGATTACAATTGTATCATTAATAGAATAACCAAAAATAGTTAAAAGTGCAGCTACAAAAGGCGTGTTGACCTCTCGACCCAGGATAGCAAAAATACCAATTGTTATTAAAACATCATGCATCAGAGTTATAATAGAAACAGCTGCAAATCTGAACTCAAAGCGGAAACTAATATAAGCAACTATCGCAATAGAAGCTGCAATCATAGCCAGCAGAGCATTGATTCTTAATTCTCTACCAATGGTTGGACCAACCATCTCTGTTCTCAGCATTTCAGCAGATTCAAATTCATCTCTGATTGCATTATCAATTGTAACAATCTCTTCCGACTCTAAAGTCTTAGCTCTGATAATAATTCCATGTTCTCCAGCAGATTCAGACTGCTGAATTTTACTATCTTCAGCTATTTCAACCCTCTCTAAAACTCCTCTTACTTCTTCTGAACTAACGCTATTTTCAAAACTGAATTCCATTAAAGTACCACCATTAAAGTCGATACCTAAATTTAATCCATTAATCAGCAAAAACAATAAACCAATTGCAATTACAGTAAGCGAAATTGTATACCAAATTTTTCGTTTTCCTAAAATATCCACTTTATTACCCCTTTCTGACCCCAAAAGATTTATTTTCACGTAATAATTTACTGCCTGCAAAAATATCAATTACATTTCTGGTTACAAAGAAAGCAGTAAACATACTGACAATAATACCTATACCAAGTGTCACAGCAAAACCTCTAACTGTACCACTGGTAAAATAGGCCAGAATAAGAGCAGTCATTACAGTTGTCACATTAGCATCAACTATAGTAGTATAAGCTCTTTTAAAACCTGCATCAATTGCTGCTCTAAGCGTCTTACCAGACTTTAGTTCATCTTTTATTCGCTCGAAAATAATAATATTTGCATCAACAGCCATACCAATAGAAAGGATTAAACCAGCAATACCAGGTAAAGTTAGAGTTGCCTGCAGACCTGCCATTGTTCCCATCAGGATTAAGCCGTAAATTGCAAGTATAACAGCAGCTAAAACACCAGGAAATCTGTAATAAAAAACCATATAAATAGCAACTAATAAAAGACCTAATAAACCAGCCCTAATACTTTTTTGAATAGAGATTTCTCCCAGAGTAGGTCCAACAGTTCTAGTTTCAATAACATCAACCGGCACTGGAAGTGCACCCTCTCTGATTAAAATAGCATCTTCTTCAGCTTCCTGAATTGTTTCATAACCTGTAATCTGTCCCCTTTCTTCGATTACAGCCTGAACAGTTGGATTTGTTAGCTGCTCATTATCAAGGTTAATACTTATTTTTTCCCCTATATACTGGCGTGTTATATCAGCGAATTGACCAGAGCCTTCATCGGTTAGAGTAAAAGCGATTACGGGTCTACCATACTGATCATGATCAGCTCTTGCATCCTGCACAGCTTCACCTGTCATTAAAACCTCACCAGCTGAATTCTGAAAGGTCAGCATTGCAGTTCGGCCAATTGTTTCTATGGCCTCATTTGGACTGTCAACTGCCGGCAGTTCAACAATTATTCTATCACTGCCCTGCCTCTGAATCAGAGGTTCACTTAAACCAAGCTGGTTAACCCGTCTTTCAATCACACTCTGAATTCCAGTCATAACAGTGTCATTTATTTCTCTTTCTTCTGTAGGCTGAGCCTGTAAAACTATGTGGGCTCCCCCCTGTAGATCAAGTCCTAAATTAATGCCGTGCTGAAAATATAAAAATGCAGCAAAGGCCATTATAGCTAAAATAATAATTAATTTAATTCGTCTTTTTTGTTTATACCTCATTAAATAAATGTCCTCCTAACAATAAGCAATTAATTTTCAAATGATAAATCATAATTCTGATGATCGATAACCCTCATCTCAGTCAGCGGCCAGTAAACCCAGAAAGCCCTGCCTGATATATCATCATAGTCAACAAAACCTACAATGCTTTCGAATCTGCTGTCAGCACTGTGATTTCTATTATCCCCAAGAACAAAAACACTTTCTTCTGGAACCTCATAAGGACCAAAATCTCCAAGCATTTTTTCTGGCAGATAATTTTCTTCAAGTGCTTCCCCATTAACATAAGTAACACCATCTTTAATATATACAGTATCACCAGGTACCCCGACAACTCTTTTTATATATTTTTGATCGGGTGCTCCCTTGGGAGAAAAAACAACTATATCTCCCCTCTCAGGTGAATTAAATCTGTAAATAAATTTATTTACAAAAAGTCTTTCTCCATCCTGAAGAGTATTAGCCATTGACCTTCCATCTACTACAAATGACTGGGCCACAAATGTAATTATAAAGAAAGCCAGTATACCTGCTATTACTAAAGATTGCAAAAACTCTTTAACTGCGTTTTTCACATCATTTCCCCCAGTTCTTTACTAAAGCGACTATTCCTTATCTTTTTTAGTCTCTTCAGTATCCTCATCATTTTTGCTGCTGCTCTTTTCTTCAACTCGAGAAACAGCATTTTTAACAAAGTCAATATCAACATTTGAAGAAACTCTTACTCGAACATTACTGTCTTTAATTTTGATGATTTTGCCTTTGATGCCGCCAATTGTAACTATCTTATCACCAATACTAAGATTATCCAGCATGTTCTGATGTTCTTTTTTCTGTTTTTGTTGAGGTCTGATTAAAAAGAACCAAAAAATACCAAAAATTAAGACCCATGGTAAAATTGCATATAAATATTCCATTAACTATCCTCTCCTAATTAATTTTTTTCTCTCATAACTATTTCAACAATAATTATAATATTCCTGCTAAAAGCGAAATATTATTTCAAAAAGAATTAAAATATTTTATTTTAATTCATATTTATTATAAAATTCCTCTCTGAAATTAATAAAGTTATCATTTTTGATAGCTTTTCTAATTTCTTCTGAAAGCTTCAGCATAAAATAGAGATTATGGTAGGTTGTTAACCTGACTCCTAATATTTCATTACGCTTCAGCAGATGTCTGACATATCCGCGGCTGTAATTCTGGCAGACATGACAGTCGCATTCAGAATCAAGAGGAGAAAAATCTTCTTTAAAGGTTGCATTTCTAATTGTTTTTCTTCCCTGATGAGTAAAAATCTGACCATGACGGGCAATTCTGGTCGGCATCACACAGTCAAACATATCTATTCCATGATAAATCCCTTCAATCAAATCCTCAGGTGTTCCAACGCCCATTAAGTAACGTGGTTTATCTTTGGGCATCAATGGAGTAGTGTGGTCAAGCATTTTATACATCTCTTCTTTAGGTTCACCAACACTTAAGCCCCCGATAGAATAACCAGGAAAATCAAATTTAACTGTTTCCTCAACACTCTGTTTTCTTAACTCAGGATAAACCCCACCCTGAATAATTCCAAACAGTGCCTGTCCTTCTGCACCTTTCATTTCTTCTTTACATCTTTCAGCCCAGCGCAGAGTTCGATTGAGAGAGTTTTCTACATATTTTCTTTCAGCAGGATATGGTGGGCACTCATCAAAAGCCATCACAATATCAGAACCTAGATTCTGCTGAATCTGCATCGATTTTTCTGGAGAAATAAAATGTTTTGATCCATCCAGATGAGATTGAAAATAAACTCCTTCTTCCTCTATCTCACGTAAATTAGCAAGTGAAAAAACCTGAAATCCACCACTATCAGTTAAAATTGGGCGATCCCAGTTCATAAACTGATGCAGTCCTCCAGCTTTAGCTATTAACTCATCACCCGGTCTCAAATATAAATGATAGGTATTTCCCAGTATAATCTGAGAGCCAATCTCTTTTAATTCTCTGGATGACATCGCTTTAACGGTTGCCTGAGTTCCTACAGGCATAAAAATAGGAGTTTCAATTTTACCATGGTCAGTAGTTATCTCACCCAGTCTTGCCTGTGATTTTTTGTTCTCTTTAAATAATTTAAAATCAAACAAACTAATCTTCCTTCCTGTTTAAAATCATCATTGCATCTCCCAGACTAAAGAATCTAAATTCATCTTCCACAGCTTTTCTATAGGCTTTTAAGATAAATTCTTTGCCGGCCATTGCAGAAACAAGCATCAGTAAAGTAGATTTAGGGAGATGAAAATTTGTAATTAAAGAGTCAATTACTTTAAATTCATAGCCGGGATAGATAAAAATATCTGTCCAGCCCTTATATTCACTTAAATCGCCTTCCTGAGCAGCAGATTCTAAAGTTCTGGTAACTGTTGTTCCAACTGCAACAACCTTATTGCCATTTGCTTTGACCTCTTTTATTTTAGCTGCTGTCTCTGCAGAAATTTCCGCATATTCTTCATGCATTTCATGATCTTCAATATCTTCACTTTTTACCGGTCTAAATGTTCCCAGTCCAACGTGAAGGGTAATATAGTCCAGTATAACACCATATTCCTGCAGCTCTGTTAATAAGCGATCTGTAAAGTGCAGGCCGGCGGTTGGAGCTGCTGCTGAGCCCTTCTTCTGACTGTATACTGTCTGGTATCTTTCAGGATCATCCAGCTTCTCATTAATATATGGCGGCAGGGGCATTTCCCCAAGCTGATTTAAAATTTCTTCAAAATCATAATTCTGCTGATCCCAGCTGAATTCTACTATTCTGCCGCCGAAGTCAGTGTATTCAACAACTTCAGCTTCTAAAATATCTTCAAAATTGATTTTCACACCCTTTTTTGCTCTTCTTCCAGGGCGGACCAGAACTTCCCAGCGACCTTCAGCCAGCTCATTTAATAATAAAAGTTCAATCTCTGTCCCTGTTGGAATTTTTGCTCCATATAACCTGGCGGGTATAACCCTGCTGTTGTTCATAATAATCATATCCCCGGGCTCCAGGTACTCTTTTAAATTTTTAAAGATATTTTCTTTAATAGTATCCTGCTGGGGATTTAAAACCATTAATCTAGATTCATCTCGCTCAGGAAGAGGTTTTTGAGCTATCAACTCTTCCGGAAGATGATAATCAAATTCTTCTACTTTCATTAAAAAAAACCTCCAAAATTATTTAACTTGATCAAATAATTAATCACTTTTCTGCTTAATATTTAGATGCTGATAGGCCTTTGTGGTTGCAACTCTGCCGCGGGGTGTCCGCTCTAAAAATCCAAGCTGCAGTAAATAAGGCTCATAAACATCTTCAATTGTCTCAGTTTCTTCGCTGATTGCAGCCGCCAGAGTATTTAGACCCACCGGTCCACCACTGAATTTAAGCATAATTGTCTTTAACAATTTATGATCAATTCTGTCCAGTCCCAGCTCATCAATCTCCAGAAGTTTTAAAGCATCATCCACAACTTCCCTGTTTATTATACCATCTGCTTTTACTTCTGCAAAATCTCTTACTCTTTTTAAGAGGCGATTAGCTATTCTAGGAGTCCCGCGCGAACGGCGTGCTATCTCCAGAGCTCCATGCTCAACAATTTCTACACCCAAAATTTCAGCTGATCTGCTCACAATTTCCTGCAGCTCATTTTGGTCATAAAATTCCAGTCGATTAATTACTCCAAATCTGTCTCTTAAAGGTGAACTGAGGCGTCCAGCTTTTGTGGTAGCACCTACCAGAGTAAAAGGAGCCAGATCAAGCCTGACAGAACGAGCACTTGGACCTTTACCAATAATTATATCCAGACAGTAATCTTCCATTGCTGGATATAAAACTTCCTCTACCATTTTATTTAAGCGGTGAATCTCATCAATAAATAAGACATCACTCGGCTGCAGATTGGTTAGAATCGAAGCCAGATCTCCCGGCCTTTCTATTGCCGGCCCTGAAGTTTGATGAATATTTACATTCAATTCATTTGCTATTATATTAGCCAGAGTAGTTTTCCCAAGCCCTGGGGGACCATATAACATCACATGATCAAGTGCTTCTTTTCGATCACGTGCAGCCTGAATAAATATCTTCAATTTTTCTTTTGACTTCTTCTGCCCTACATATTCTTTTAAAGTAAGAGGACGCAGTCCTTTATCGACTGAATTATCAGCTGAAGCAGCAGGCTGATTATCAGCTGGAGAATTATCACTTTTTTTCTTTTTGGGAGAAACAATCCTTCTTCCATTTTCCATTATTATCTCTCCTTACCAAGATGACTTAAAACCAATCTTATTTTTTCTGAAACATTTTGCTGAGCTTCAAATTCAACTTCTCTTAAAGCTCTATTTATCTCCGATATTTTATAGCCCAGGGCTGTTAAAGCATCAACTACATCCTGTCTGTCCTCATCAATATTATTTACTTCTTCTTTCCTGTCATTAAGATTTTGAAGATAGGCGAAATCTTCAAGTTTACCCTGAAGTTCAAGAATTAGGCGCTGAGCAGTCTTAGGTCCTATTCCTGAAATTTCTTTTAATACTTCTTCATTTTTCTGCATAATTGCAGAAATAAATCTGGAAGCAGGCATAGTATTAATAATATTTAAACCAGCACTGGGACCTATACCATTAACAGTAATTAGAATTTCAAATAAATCTTTACCCATCCTCTCCGGAAAAGCAAACAATTTTAAAGCATCTTCTCTTACATATGTATAGGTGTAAACTTCTATTTCTTCGCCAACTGAAGGCTGTTTTTTAAAACCAGCAAGTTCTAATTCATATCCCACACCATTAATTTCTAAAATAATCTTTCCAGCTTCAGTATAAATTACTTCACCTTCTAAATAGCCAATCATAGTCTTTCCTCCCATCCAGAATGAGCACTAAAAACATGACCGTGACAGATAGACACTGCCAGAGCATCAGCCGCATCATCCGGCCGCGGTAGCTCAGCCAGATTTAATAAAGACTTAACCATCTGCTGAACCTGATTTTTATCTGCTCGACCATAACCCACTACAGCCTGTTTAATCTGCAGTGGAGTATATTCAGCCACTTTTAAGCCTGCCTGTGAACCGGCCAGCAGGATAACCCCCCGCGCCTGTCCAACAGCAATAGCTGTTTTTACATTTTTATTAAAAAATAATTCTTCTACGGCCATTTCCTCCGGTTTAAATTCTTTTATCAGTTCCTCAATATTATAATGAATAATTTCAAGTCTTTTTGTATCTTTTTTATCTGCTGATGTTTTAATTACTCCGTATTCCAAAACATCAAAATGATTTGTTTCTTTATCTACTACGGCATAACCAATAGTAGCTAGACCCGGGTCAATACCTAAAATTCGCAAATCCCACACCCCATTCAAACTAATGTTTGAGTCTATTATATCACAGTCAGAAAAGATATTAAAACAAAAAAATAAAGACACTGCTGCACAGTGCCCTTATTAAAATCTACATCTATTTTATAACAAAATAATTAAAATTAGATTAAATTTAATTAATCTTCCTCAGCTTCAATTTCAGCTCTAACCTCTTCTGGAATCTCAAAATTTGAATAAACATCCTGAATATCATCGTGATCTTCAAGCTGATCCATTAATCTCATCATTTTCTTGGCATCACTTTTATCAAGAGTAACCGTATTATCAGGGATCATAGCAAGGTCGGCAGATTCAAATTCATAACCAGCCTCTTCTAAAGCCTCTCTGGCAGATTCATAATTAGATGGATCAGTATAAATCACTGCTTCTCCCTCACCATAATCTAAATCTTCTGCTCCTGCTTCTAAAGCCTCTAATAAAAGATCTTCTTCTCCAACTTCAAATTCATTGAGATCAATTACCAGTTCCCCTTTACGCTGAAACATCCAGGCAACACAGCCATTAGAACCAAGATTACCCCCATTTTTATCTAAAATGTGGCGAACTTCTGATGCGGTTCTATTTCTGTTGTCAGTCATAATATCAAGATATAAAGCAACTCCACCAGGCCCATATCCTTCATACACAAATGACTCGTAAGTCATTCCCTCTAAATTTCCTGTACCACGCTTAATTGCTCTCTCAATATTATCATTAGGCATATTATTATCTTTAGCCTTCTGAATAGCCATTCTGAGATCTGCATTCATCTCAGGATCTCCACCACCCTCTCTGGCAGCTACAGCTATTTTACGACTTAACTTTGAAAATAATTTACCTCTTCTCTTATCTTCTTTTTGCTTTTTATGCTTTATATTAGCCCACTTGGAATGTCCGGCCATATAATAACCCTCCTTAAATCAAATTACACTTCTTTAATCAGTTTGCAGTTTATTGTACCATAATTACGGCTGTTTTTCAATATCATGTTCCTCTAAAATATTTGTCAAATCTTTGAGCAGGATATATATCATTTCTAATTCTTTCTCATCTCTATTTAAAAGCAAATCAGTTATGTTAGAAATTTTAATACTGGCTTCCGAACTCAAATCATAATTTATCAATAATTTATCTACACCTACACCAAGAGCTTCCGCAATATTTATCAGTGATTTTAATGATGGTTCTTTCTCTCCGCGTTCAACCTGTCCAATATATGTATAATGCAGGCCGGCTTTCTCGCCCAAACCTTCCTGGGTTAGGTTATTTGTTTTGCGATATTCTTTAATTTTTTTACCAATAAGTTCTTTTTGCATTCGGCTCACCTCTAATATATATCTTAGGGTGAAGAGCCAATAATTTGAAGAGATTATAAGTATTATTATAAAGTATATAGGTATTATTAAAGTATTTGGGTATTTTATCTGTTTAAATACTTTTTTACTAATAGTTATAGTCTATTAAATAATAAAACCACAGCCTTTAAGCTATGGTTTAAAAATAATACTTATTGATGTGCTCTTAAATCACTGATTAATGCTGTTAGTTTCTCTTTACCGCCATTATTCCAGGTCTCAATAAAATCAGCAATTTTTTCTCGATCATAATCACTTAAACCCTCACCAAGTGCATCTAAATCATGGCTGTCTAAATCCTTCATTAAATCTATAGCTTTTTTGAGAGGGTACTGTATTTTATAATATATCTGATCAACCATTATTAACCTCCTCAAGCTTTTCTACCAGACTTTCCAGCCTGGGCATCGTTTCCCGTTCAATATATCTTATGTAACCTTCGAGTGTCATAATTCGATTATCCAGCACTTTATTACTCATTTCAGGAGAATAATCATTAAATTGTTCTGTTTTGTTTACTGCCGCATCAATAAAATCTATTACATCGATTACTGCTTTCTCCATCCAAACACCCCTTTTTTGATTTTTATAAAAATTAAAAATATAGTAGACAAAAAAATAAGCTAACCTGTAAGCCGAGTTCTGTATCAGATGATCATCTATCTAGGGGAACAGTTGCCTGAACCCTCAAGCGTCCTTACCCGGAGAAAAGCGGATCACTTTTATATTCTCCCTATTTGGACTTACTCCGGATGGGGTTTACCTGGCATTCCAGTTACCTGAAACCCGGTAAGCTCTTACCTTACCTTTTCACCCTTACTCTTTCAGAAGAGTTTTCAAAGAAAACCCTTTCATTAAAAGCGGTATATTTCTGTGGCACTAGCCTGGGAGTTACCTCCACCGGGTGTTACCCGGCATCCTATCCTGTGGAGCTCGGACTTTCCTCATCTTAAAAAGATGCGATCATCTGGTTAACTTATTTTTTTACCATATAAAGTATACCACCAGTTATATAATATGTCAAGCGATTCACTCAAGTTAAAAAGACTGCAGTAATAGTGATTACTGATAATTCCAGGGATCAGTATTAACTTCTGATTTAACAAAATTAAGATCCTTTATTAACTTTGTTGAAGCCGCAGTCTTTAATTTTTCAAATAACAACTCTCTGACAAATTTTTCGCTGCCGTAGTGACCAAAATCAATCAGAGCAAGTCCCAGCTCTTCTGCTGTCTGGGCTTCATGAAACTTAACATCTCCGGTTAAATATAGATCTGCACCCTGATAGTAAGCATCTTTTATAAAATCAGCTCCACTGCCACTGCAGAGAGCAACCCTTTTAATCTTATTTTTTGACTTCACAACTTTAAGCTGTTCTAATTGATAAATTTCTTTAGCTTTAGCAATTAAAGTCTCAAGTTCAGTTTCTTCTTTTAGATCAGCTATTCTTCCAATTCCCTGCTTATTTTTTAAGTTTTCCAGCTGATAGAGATCCCAGGCTGGTTCTTCGTAAGGGTGCACTTTGAGCAGAGCATTAATTACTTTATCTAAGTTTTCTGGAGCTACTATAGTTTCAAATCTGTATTCTTTTACCTGATTAAAACTGTTCTTTCGCCCGAGATAGGGATCAGAATTTTCTAATGGTTTAAAAGTGCCATTCCCCGACTGATAAAAGCCGCTGTGACTGTAATTTTTATACTCACCAGCTCCTTTAGCATAAAGAGCATCCCGCACCTCCTCAAAACCATCTTCAGGAATAAAAGTAACCAGCTTATGATAATTTTGACTGTCTGTTGTTTTTAAAATAGATATATTTTCTACATCCAGTTTTTCAATCAGATAATCATTTAAACCATCATCAGCAATATCCAGATTGGTATGAGCTGAAAATAACGAGATATTATTTTTAATCAGTTTATAAATCAACTTACCACTTTCATTCTGAGCATCCACTGACTTGATCCCATTAAAAATAAAAGGATGGTGAGTAATGATCAGCTGACAGTCTTTTTCAACAGCCTCAGCTAAAACTTGCTGATTAAAGTCAAGTGCCAGCAGTACATTTTCTACTTCCTGACTTAGATCACCAACCTGCAGACCTACATTATCCCAGTCTTCTGCCAGTCTAGCTGGAGCAAGTTCTCCCATTAACTGAACCACTTCTGCTACCTTTGCCATAATTGACCTCCTCTAATTAAAAGTACTTTAAAATAATATTATTTGATTTTTATAAAACAAAAAACCCCGCTCTTTAAGTAAAGAACAGGGTTTGAATATTCTTGGTGGGCCCACCAGGATTCGAACCTGGGACCAACCGGTTATGAGCCGGTTGCTCTGACCAGCTGAGCTATGGGCCCGCTAATAAAACAAATCTATTATTTGTGACGACAAGAATAATTATATGATAGAAATCAGCCCAGGTCAAGAGTTATTTTAGATTTTTTTGCAGAAATATATATGATAATATTGTAATATCTCATAAATACTTCCAGTTATCCATTTATACTCTCTATTCCAGATAATCCTTCAGTTTTTTACTGCGGCTTGGATGTCTTAATTTGCGTAATGCTTTTGCCTCAATCTGTCGGATTCTTTCTCTGGTAACTCCAAACTCCTTGCCTACTTCTTCTAAAGTTCTGGGCCTACCATCTTCAATTCCGAATCTGAGCTCCAGAACCCGCTTTTCTCTATCAGTAAGGGTATCTAAAACCCCATCTAACTGTTCTTTAAGCAGTATATATGATGCTGCTGAAGCAGGAGCAGGAGAATCTTCATCTTCTATAAAATCACCAAGGTGACTGTCTTCTTCCTCTCCAATAGGTGTTTCAAGCGAAACAGGTTCCTGAGCAATTTTCATGATCTCTCTTACCTTTTCAGCTGAAATATCCATTTCTTCACCAATTTCCTCTGCCTTTGGTTCTCTACCCTTTTCCTGCAGAAGCTGTCTTGATACCCGAATCAGCTTATTAATGGTTTCAACCATATGCACAGGCACTCTAATTGTTCTTGCCTGGTCAGCTATAGAACGGGTAATTGCCTGTCTGATCCACCAGGTGGCATAAGTACTAAACTTATAACCCTTGGTGTAATCAAATTTTTCTACTGCCTTCATTAGTCCCATATTACCTTCTTGAATTAAATCAAGAAAAAGCATTCCGCGACCAACATATTTTTTAGCAATACTTACCACCAGCCTCAGATTAGCTTCAACCAGCTGCTGTTTGGCCCATTCATCACCCTGTTCCATCCTTTTGGCAAGTTCTACCTCTTCATCTGCTGTCAAAAGGTCAACTTTCCCAATCTCTTTTAAATACATTCGAACCGGGTCATCTATGCCAACACCTTTAGGAACACTCAAATCAAGACCACTATTTTCATCGTCTTCATCCTCGTCCCCATCATCTTCTAATTTAGAATTAACTATTTCTATATTCATTTCACTAAATATATCATAGATTTTTTCTATATCTTCAGAATCTAAATCAATATCCTCCAGGGCATCCATAATTTCTTCATAAGTTAGTTCCCCTTCTTTTTTTCCACGATTGACAAGATCCTTAACTTCATCTATTTTAGCAGGACTCATATCTTTATCAGCCACTTTAGTCCCTCCTTTCAAAATTGTAATTCAAACTATAAAATGTTAATAAAATTCGATTTAATTTATCTAAACCTAATTCTTTTCTGCTGAGTAAACTGCACAACTTCTTTTTATTTCCGGCAATTCTTTTTGAACTTAAATAGTCAGCCAGTTCTAAAATATGCTCCCTTGTTAAAGAGTTATCCTGTTTAACTAAAATTTCTGACCAGTACGATACCAGCTTGTCTCCCAGGTCATTTTTGATTTTATCAATTTTAACTGAGTTGCTGATCACACTACCCTTAAATAAATATTCAGCCAGCTGAGCAGTTCGTCCATTAAAATCATCTTTAGAAAGTCTGGCAGCAATTTCTTCTCTCAAACCAGGATTACTGATAAAATGTGCCAGAATTTCTTCCTCAACTTTTTGATAATATGATAATTGCGAGTATAAGTCAAATTCTTTTTCTGCTTGCTTATTTTGTTTTTCTCTATTTCTTTGATAATTCCTGCTTTTATTTTTCTTAAATTCTTTTTCCACTTCTCGGGCCAGAACTTCAGCTTTAAAATCTGTTTTAGCTGCAGCTCGCTCAATATATATTTCTCTTTCCAGATTGTCACTGACCCCGCTTAAAAGTTCTACAATTGATCTCAAAATCTTTTTCCGGATTCCAGGATCTTCAAGATTTTTATTTTTAATAATCATATTAATTTTAAAATCTATTAAGTTTACAGCCTCAGAAATAAATTTATCAAAAACCTCTTCACCCTCATTTTTTAAGAGTTGATCCGGATCACTGCCTTCATCCAATTGAATTACTTTAACATTTATACCAGTACTGCTGAGTATGTCAAGACCTCTCAGGGTCGCTTTATTTCCAGCTGTATCTGCATCATAAGCAATATAGGCATTTTCAGCATACCTGTGGATCAATTTTGCCTGTTCTTCAGTAAAAGCAGTACCTAAAGAAGCAATCGAGTTTTTAAAGCCTTTTTTATGGGCCTGAATTACATCTGTATAACCTTCCATTATAATACAGCTGTTTTTCTCTCGAATCGAATCTTTAGCAAGATGCAGTCCGTACAAATTTTTCTTCTTACTAAAAATAGGCGTTTCAGGTGAATTTAGATATTTAGGGCCATAATTAGTTTCAGTTTCTAAAATTCTACCCCCAAAAGCTATTACTTCACCGCGATTATTAAAGATTGGAAACATAACTCTGTTTCTGAATTTATCATAGTGAGAATTATTTTTTCCTTCACTAATTAAACCGGCTTTTTTTATCAGATCAATACTGAAACCTTTTTTCTGCAAAAAATTCAATAAAAGCTGCCATTCATCTGCAGCATAGCCGAGTTTAAATTCTTCAATTTCTGGCTCTTTAAAACCCCGATCTGTTAAATAATTAAGGGCATCTTTTCCAATCTCAGTTTCAGTTAAAAGATAGTTATAAAAGCGCGCTGCTAGCTTATTTAAAGAAAATAGCTGTTCCCGTTCCTGATAGAGCTGTCTCTGCTCATTACTGAGATCTGGGAGTTCCATCCCACTTCTTTCAGCAAGCATCTTAACCGATTCAACAAATGTTAGATTTTCAATTTCCATCACAAAATTTATTGAATCCCCACCGGCTCCACAGCCAAAGCAGTGATAAAAATTATTATCAGGATTAACAAAAAATGACGGAGTTTTTTCACTGTGAAAAGGACATAAGCCCTTATATCTATTGCCTGATTTTTTTAATTCAAGATAATCAGAAACTAAATCCACTAAGTCAACATTTTCTTTTAGTTCATTAATAAATTCATCAGAATATCTGGCCAATTTATCCACCCTGACCTTAATTTTTATTTCAAATTAGAAAAGTATTTAACCGTTGTAATTATATTTCTCCAAAAAGATTATTAATCCTGCATTTATTTGAATTATCAGCTCAAATATTAGCGATTTTTGTCGAACCATGGTGTTGGAATAAAATATTTTTGCCCAAGATTAATTGCATATCGATCAGTCATCCCGGCGATATAATCAATTACAGCCTGTTTGTGATTTTTTTCAAACTCTAAATATTCATCAGGAATATAATCAAGATGCTCCATAAAAAAATCATAAAGTAATTTTAAAAGTCTTTTTGCCTTACCTTCCTCACTTTTACCTTCAGAGCCAATATAAACATTCTGAAAAAGAAAGCTTCTCAATTTTTCCGTTGCAGTTTTAATCTCAGCCGATCGTTTTATTTCTGCCTGCTGCCAGCTGGAATTAATCAAATCTCTGACCATCACATCTATTCTTTCAGAATGTGTGCTGCCCAGGATAGAAATTGCGTCCTGAGGCAGGTCTGAAGCATCTATAATTCCCGCTCTTAAAGCATCATCAATATCATGGTTAATATATGCTACCCGGTCAGCAACTCTCACAATCTGTCCTTCTAAAGTTAGAGGTTTAGTATCACCTGTATGATTAACTATTCCATCTCTAACCTCAATACTTAAGTTTAGACCCCTGCTGCCGCTGCTCCTTTTTTCTATCAGATCAACAACCCTTAGACTCTGCAGATTATGTTTAAATTCCTCTCCAGTAATCTCAGTTAGAGCAGCCTCACCAGCATGCCCAAAAGGAGTATGCCCCAGGTCATGTCCCAGGGCAATAGCTTCTACTAAATCTTCATTTAATTTAAGTGCTCTGGCTATTGTCCGAGCAATCTGCGAAACTTCCAGAGTGTGAGTCAGGCGAGTGCGGTAATGATCACCCTCAGGGGCAATAAAAACCTGAGTTTTATGTTTGAGCCGTCTAAAAGCCTTCGAGTGAATAATTCTGTCTCTGTCATGCTGAAAAATTGTGCGAATATCACAGTCAGCTTCCGCTTTTTTCCGCCCCCTGCTTTCTGCACTCAAACAGGCAAAATCAGAAAGTTTCTCTTTTTCCCATGCCAGCTGTTCAACTCTGGAAAACATAATATCAGCTCCTATTCATTAAAATAAGAAAGCACCTCTACAGCAGTTTCTTCGATAGTTTTATCTGTAACATCAATTATCGGACAGCCTATTTCTTCCATTATAGAATCAGAATATTCAAATTCCTGATTAATTCTTTCTTTAGCTGCATAGGTTGCATCATCACCTAGGCCCATTTTCTTTAATCTTTCAATCCGAATATCATTTAATAATTCAGGATCAATGGTCAGCCCAACAACCTTATTATCTTTATTTTCCAGGACTGAAGGATGAACATCTACTTCCGGAACCAGCGGTACATTGGCAGTTTTATAGCCCAGATACGAGAGATGAACAGAAAGAGGAGTTTTTGAAGTTCTGGATACTCCAACCAGAACAATATCAGCTTCTGCAATCCCCTTTGACTCATTTAAATCATCAAATCTAAGGGTAAACTCCATTGCTTCAATTCTTTTGAAGTATTCTTCGTCCAATTTATATTTGAGAGCAAATTCTTCTTTTGCCTCCACTTCCAGTCTCTTTTCTACCATATTTAAAGGCTGGTCCATCATATCAATATAGTCTAAATTATTCTTTTCAGCAAGTTCATTTAAATGTTCTCTCATCTCAGTTTTGACAAAAGTGTAGGCAATTATTGCGTTATCAGCTTTTGCCTTTTCAATAATCTCATCAATTCGCTCCAGTGAACGGACAAAAGAAAAAGATTTTATTTGTACCTCAGAGTCCGGAAATTGTCCGATGGCTGATTCCATCAGGTGTTTAGCTGTTTTACCGGTTGAATCTGACACTGCATATGCAATTAACTTAGTTTCACTCATAATTTTCACCCCGGTTTAATTATTAGTCTAGAGCTATTTCTTCAATATCCATTACCTCTGACATTAAGACAGCAATTTGAGCTAATAAAGCCAGTCGATTATTTTTAAGTTCACTGTCATCAACCATAACCATTACATTATCCAGGAAGGCATCAATATATTCTTTCAATTCAACCAGCAAATAAAAACCTTTTTGATAGTCACCAGAAGCAAAAAACTTATTGATTTCTGTTTGCCGCTGATTAAATGCTTTATATAGTTCCTTTTCTTCATCTTCAACTAATAATCCTGCATCTATCTCCAATTTATTTTCAGCTTTTTCACTGATATTTTTAGCCCGAACCAGACCGCGAATTAAATCAACAAATAATTCCGGATTCTCTGATCTAAATTCCATTAATTTATGTGCCCGCTGATAAAGGTCAAGTAGATTTTGATCATTAATCTTAATTACTGCATTAATAATATCATATCTGACCTCTTCTTCTGCTAGCATATTTTCCAGTCTCTGTTTAATAAATTCTTTTAACTCAGCAGCTGCAGCTTCAATATTCTCAGGCTTTATAGCAACAAATTCCATTGAAAATTCAATAATTTCTTCGATGTCAACTGCCAGCTTATTTGCTAAAACAATTCGTAAAAGCCCTGTAGCCTGTCTTCTTAAAGCAAATGGATCCTGAGAACCACTGGGAATATTACCCAGAAGAAAATGACTGCTTAAATTAAATAACTTTTCAGCCACAGCAAGCACAGTACCACTCTTAGTCTCTGGCAGTTTATCACCAGCAAAACGGGGTAAATAGTGTTCAAAAATAGCCTCTGCTGTTTCTTTTTCTTCCCCTTCTAAAAGGGCATATTCTTTACCCATTAATCCCTGAAGATTGGCAAATTCATTTACCATCTCTGTTGCCAGATCGTTTTTGCAGAGTTCAGCTGCTCTGACCGCCATTTCTTGCTGAGACTGATCATAATCTAATAGTTCAGCCAGTCTTGATGTGATTTGCTGCAGTTTTTCAACTTTTTGATAAACACTGCCTATATCTTTTTGAAAAACTATATTTTTAATATCTTCGCTTCTATTTAAAAATCCGTATTTTTGGTCTTCAGCAAAGAAAAATTGGGCATCATCGAGTCTTCCTTTTAAGACCATTTCATTTCCGGAAATTACTTCTTCAAGATATTCATTACCTCCATCTCGAACTCCGATAAATTCTGCCTGCAGTTTATTATCCTCTGTCATTACTGGAAAATAACGCTGATGTTTTTCCATAGCAGTAATTAAAACCTCAGCCGGCAGTTCTAAATATTCTTCAGCAAAAGTCCCTTTAAAAGCGGTTGGAAATTCAATTAGATCAATTACTTCAGCCAGTAGAGAATCTTTAATCACTGCCTCAGCAGATAAATTAAGATCTGAAATCTGTTCTTTGATTATTTCTTCTCTTTTATCCTGCTTTACAATAATAGCTGCAGATTTTAGGGCAGAAAAATAATCTTCAGCAGCATTAACTTCTACCTTACCTTCACTTAAAAAGCGGTGCCCAATACTATAATTGGAGCTTTTAACACCTGCAATTTCCAGATCAAGTTTTTGTTCACCAAATAAGACTAAAAGCCATTTGATAGGACGGATAAATTCCATCTGAACACTGCCCCAGCGCATTGCTTTAGGCAGAGGAACCTGATCAACAATCTTCTTTAAGATAGCAGTTAGAATTTCTGCTGTTTCTTCTCCTTTTTCTACTTTCTCAGCATAGAGATAGCCATCTTTTTTAACCAACTGATCTACAGCAACTCCCTGTCCGCGAGCAAATCCTTCTCCAGCTTTAGTAGGCTCACCATTATCATCAAAGGCAATATTTACTGCAGGACCCCGAACTATCTCCCGCTGATCTTCCTGTTTTTCTGCCAGCTGCTCAACTGCAAGCACAAGTCTTCTGGGAGTAGAATAAACTTCCATTTTGTTATATTCCAGATTATTATTGTCAAAAATTTCGGCTGCTGTTTTTAAATAATCCTCTCTAAATCTCTGCATAGAAGCAGCCGGCATTTCTTCAGTTCCTATTTCAAAAATTAAATTTTTTGCCATCATTATCACTCCTGCTCTCCTGAGTTTAAATAGCTGGCTGCACAGTCATGAGCCAGTTTTCTAACTCGCTTGATAAATCTAGTTCTCTCAGTTACACTGATTGCTCCTCTGGCATCTAAAAGATTAAAAGCATGTGAACATTTCAAAGTATAATCATAAGCAGCTAAAGGTAGCTCTGCTGCCAGTGAATTCTCAGCTTCTGCTTCATAAATATCAAAAAGTTCAAATAAATTATCAATATCTGCAACCTCAAAATTATATTTAGACTGTTCTACCTCATTTTGATGATAGATATCATGATATTTTACTCCTTCAACCCAGGTCAAATCATACACACTTTCAACTTCCTGTAAGTACATAGCTATTCTTTCTAAACCATAAGTAATTTCCACAGTCACCGGGTCAGCTTTAAATCCCCCTACCTGCTGAAAATAAGTAAACTGAGTTATTTCCATACCATCAAGCCAGACTTCCCAGCCCAGACCCCAGGCGCCTAAAGTTGGAGATTCCCAGTTATCTTCTACAAAACGGATATCATGTTTTTCAGGTTCAATCCCCAGTGCCCGCAGACTATCTAAATAGATTTCCTGAATATCATCAGGTGAAGGTTTCATTATTACCTGATACTGAAAATACCTCTGCAGACGATATGGATTATCCCCATAACGGCCATCTGTAGGACGGCGGCAGGGCTGAACATAGGCAGTATCCCAGGCTTCTCCTCCCAGTGAGCGCAAAAAAGTAGAAGGACTCATTGTTCCCGCCCCCACCTCAATATCATATGGTTGTTCAATTACACATCCCTGGTCACTCCAAAATCTATCCAACGAAAAAATAATTTCCTGGAAATTCATAAATACACTTCCTCTCGTACTCATTTTAATAATTTTCACTAAAATAAAACCTTATCCTTTAGGACAAGGCTCAAATTGAATTAACTATTCATTTTCCTGATTGTATACAGAAATGATAATGATTTAGGACTTAAGTCCAGATGATAGACTAAAAATTTTTCTGTCAGCTGATTGAGCTTTTCTATAATTTCTTCGGAAAATTGGGCAGACTTAAGCTGAGAAAATTCAGCAAAAGTTATTTTATAGAGAGCTCTCATTTCATTTAAGCTAAAAAGGGTATACTTAAAATCTTTTTTATTAAAACAATTTTTACAGATTGAGCCCCCCTCTTCAACACTGAGTGGGGTTGAACTTTTGAGATCAACTTTTTCTCCACAGATAGTACAATTCTCAATTTCAGGTTTAACCCCCAGCAAAAGCAGTAATTTAGCCTTAAAAACAGTCAGATAAAATAAAAGCTCTGACTTTTGAGCCTGAGCCATCTTTTCTAAAATAAGGGCTAAAAGAGAAAAAAGAGCCTGATCAGCTTCATCTTCCAGGCCGGCCCGCTCTACATATTCAGAAACAACACTGGCATAAGCCATATAATCCAGGTCTTCGCGCAACTTAGAGTTCATTGCTATCGACTCGATATGATTTATTTTAGCCAGTGATTTTCCCTGATATAAAGTAAAATTATGATAGCTAAAGGGTAAAACAAGTCCGGAACGAGATTTTTTCCCCTTCCGGGCTCCTCTAGCAACTGCCTTTAATTTACCTCTTTCTCTAGTGTATAAGGTAATCAGACGATCTGACTCACCTAAATCAAATTGTTTTAAGACTACTGCTTCTGTCTCAAAAGTTGCCAATTAATTCAACTCCCGCTTATTCTTCATCATCTGTTACAATTGTTACCCCAGAGCTTGCACCAATTCTATTGGCCCCTGCATCAAGCATTTCTAAAGCCTGCTCAAAGTTTTTGATACCACCAGAGGCTTTAACACCAACATCCCTACCAACTGTTTTCCGCATAATACTAACATCTTCAACTCGAGCTCCATAATCACCAAAGCCAGTTGAAGTTTTGACAAAGTCAGCCCCTGCTTCTTTTGCAATTTCACAGGCCTTAACAATTTCTTCTTCATCCAGAAAACAAGTCTCCAGAATAACTTTTACAATGATATCCGAACTCACACCTGCTTTTTTAGTAGCATCTACAACCGCCTTAATATCAGCCTTAAATATCTCATAAGCACCAGATTTAAAAGCTCCAATATTCATTACCATATCGATTTCCTGAGCTCCGTTTTTGATTGCATTTCTGGTTTCATATGATTTAACTTCTGTAGTGTTTGCACCCAAAGGAAAGCCGACTACTGTACAGACTTTGACTGAGCTTTCTTCAAGTAACTTTGCAGCCAAAGGAACATATATAGGATTTACACACACTGATGCAAATTCGTGCTCTTTTGCTTCCTCACATAATTTTTTGATATCATCCACAGTTGCTGTTGGATTCAAATTTGTATGGTCAATCATTTTAGCCATATCACGAGGTTTGATCGCCATTTTTAAAACCACTCCTTAAATTCTTATATTTTTGCTTTATCAATATTTATATTCTACAAACTTTGTCATTGTCCTGCAATAAATTTATTTATAACCCATTCTTTTGAGCAGACTATCTTTTTCGCGCCAGTCCTTTAAGACTTTAACCCAGAGGTCCAAATAAACTTTGGTCTGCATTAAATCTTCTATTTCTTTTCTGGCTGCCCGACCAATTTTCTTTAACATTTTACCATTTTTGCCAATAATAATTCCCTTATGTGATTTCTTTTCTACATAAATATTGGCTCTAATATAATAATCATCATTTTTTCTTTCCTTAACTTCTTCAACTAAAACAGCCACCCCATAAGGAACCTCTTCCCGGGTTAGGTAGAAAATCTTCTCCCTGATCATTTCTGCAAAAACAAATCTTTCTATCTGATCAGTTATCATATCTTCCGGGTAATACTGAGGTCCTTCCGGTAATTTTGAAAATATTTCTTTCAATAGATTATCTGTATTTTTGTTATTTAAAGCAGAAATTGGAATAACTTCTTTACCAACTTTTTGACTGTACTTCTGCTGTCTTTTTACCAATTCTTTATTTGATATTTTATCAATTTTATTCATCACATAGATTATTTCCTGATCACTATTTTTAATTTGATTATAAATTAATTGATCATTTTTACCCCAGTAAGTACTGCCGTCAAGAATAAAAATTATCACATCTATCCCGTCAAGACTGCTGTAAGCTTCATCCTGCATGTATTTATCCAGTTCATTTCTAGGTTCATGAATACCCGGTGTATCAATAAAAATAATCTGCCCATCGTCTTCTGAATAGATAGCTTTAATACTATTACGGGTCGTCTGGGGTCTGGGAGAAATAATATTTATTTTTTCTCCTATTAAATTATTAATCAGGGTCGATTTACCAACATTCGGTCTGCCAATTACTGTTACAAATCCTGATTTATAGCTCATTATTTTTCTCCATTGAACTGTCTGAAAAAGCTCCTGGAAGCAGTTCTGTACTGGTCATAGTTATTTCTTTCCCTTTTTCTGTCATCATAATAATCTCAATTTCTCCGTCAGCAAACTCATTAATTACCTGACGGCAGGAACCACAGGGAGGGACAGGTTCTTCGGTAGAACTAACTATTAGTACTGCTTCAATTTTTCTGTGTCCCTCAGATACAGCTGAAAAAATTGCAGATCTTTCTGCACAGTTAGTTAAACCATAGGCAGCATTTTCAATATTTACCCCTGTATAAATCGAACCATCTTCAGTCAAAATAGCTGCTCCCAGAGGGAATTCTGAATAAGGAACATAGGCATTTTTTTGAACTTCTAAAGCTTTTTTAAACATTTTATCTTTAATTTCTTTTTTCATTACTAACACCTCACAAAATTGCTTTTAAAACTTTTCTATATTAATAAGTAACTTCTGTACCATTTGGAACCACCTGAATCCAGGTTTGTCCCCGATTAATCTCAATTTCTTCACCAGCAGCATTTAAATAAGTTATTTGATTGTCATTATTCTCCCAGCTGCCTTCAATAACCATTCCATCTCTAAACAATTTCATTTCTCCACCTGATTTAATATCTATATCCTGTCGATCTTGATTATCTTTAGTAGAAGTTTTGACATACTGGACTATGATATTTTTAGCCTTAAGCTGTTCTCCATTTTCTACAAGATGCGGGTTATCTCCGCTATTTAAATATCTTAAATAATTGTTTTCCAGTCTATTATATTCATAAAGAACTTCATATGATCCCCAGTAGTCAACACTGATATTTTCAGCCTTTTCAAAGTTGCTGACTACAGAAGCAGTTAAAAAATTAAACTGCTCCGGATATTCTTTTTCCTCCAGGTTATCTAAATAGTCTTTTAAAGGTTCTTCTCCGGAATAAAGGTTATGAGGAGCTCTTCTCTTACTGCTGCGCCAGAAGTACTGGCTCTTATAAAGCTGATCCAGATGCAGAATATCATTTACTGCTAAAATTGCAAAACCATCAGGACTGGCCCCAGCATGTAAAAATACTGCATCATATGACTGTGCAGTTTTGACCAGAGCAGGTCTGGCACTTCTAATTGGTCCAATTTTTTCTGGTACCTCCGGCCAGAAAATTGCCAGAAATCTGGTGATCCCACCTTCCAGCATAAATTCATAGACTATTTCAGCTTCTTTCAAACCGCTTTGAGGTCTGGCGGCAGGTGAATTTTCAATTGAAACAGCCACTGCTCTTTTATAATAATTTTGCTTAATTGGCAGCCCGGTAAATGGAGAAACTGCATTATAATTGCTTTCTGTTATCTCATCTTCCTCCGGTGTTTCGGCTTCATATTCTTCTTCAATCTTTTTGATTTCTTCTTCCAGCTCTTCTTGATTTAAATCTTCCTGCTGACTGACTTCTTCCTCACTCTGCTTTGGCTGCTCTCCTTCTTCACTACTGCAGGCTGTAAATATGAGCAGTGCTGAGAGCAGTAAAATCAGCAGAAAATATACCTTTGACTTCATCTTCTCACCCCAAAAATTATTCATCATCTTCAATTTTTAATTCTTTTTCACTTATCAGCTTTATTTTTCTAATTCTATTGTCAATTATACTTTCAACAACAAATGTTACATCTTCCAGTTGCAGCTTTTCCCCCTGAACCGGCAGGCGGTTTAGATAATATAATACCAGACCACTTACCGTTTCGTAATCATCACTTTCAGCCAGCGGCTCTTTTAAATATCTATTTAACTCTTCGATATCAACTCTACCGTCAAGCAGCAGTTTGTTGTCATCAATAACTTCAATATAACTTTTTTCTAAGTCAAACTCATCCTGAATATCACCAACAATTTCCTCCAGTAAATCTTCAATAGTAATTAAACCAGAAGTACCACCATATTCATCTACTACAATTGCCATATGTTCTTTTCTATCTTTCATTTCTGATAATAATTGATTGATTGGTTTTCCTTCTGGAATAAAATAAATGGGTTTAACAAATTCTTCAATATCAACATCATCTTTTTGCTCCAGCAGTAATTCCAGGAGGTCCTTAATGTAAATCAAACCAATAATATTATCAATGGATTCCTCAAAAACTGGAATTCTGGAATGACCTTTTTCAACCCCCATTTTTATTAATTCTTTTAAACTGGCATTTTTTTCGATACAAACCATATCAATTCTGGGGATCATAATCTCCTTTACCAGAGTATCATCAAAATCAAATACACTCTGAATCATTTCCTGCTCTGTTTCTTTAATGACACCCTCTCGCTGACTGACATCAACAAAACGTCTAATCTCTTCCTCACTTAAAAAAGCGGAAGAAATCAGGCTTTTATCTTTCACAAAAAGATTCACTATTTTTGTGAAAAGATAAATAAAAGGGGATAAAATTATTTCAAGATAATAAAGGGGAACTGCTGCAGCTTTAGCATAATCAATTGCTCTATTATTACCCAGTGACTTAGGAGTTATTTCTCCAAAAATAAGAATTAATAAAGTCACTACACCGGTCGCAATCCCAACTCCTTTACTTCCAAATAATTCTATCGAAAGCGCTGTTGCTATGGAGGAAGCTGCAATATTAACAAGATTATTACCAATCAAAATAGTTGTTAATAGTTTAGTCTGATCCTGCAGTAATTTATCTACTTTTGCAGCATGCTCATCTCCTCTTTGAACTTTTTCTTTAATCTTAATTCTGTTAACAGACATAAAGGCTGTCTCAGAACCAGAAAAAAAGGCAGATAAAAATATCAAGATGAATAAAGATAATAATTCTAAATACATTATTAATTCCTCCACAGTCATCAAAGTTATTAAATACTGAAATAATAAAAAATTATAAATGCAATTATACTTCCTAGTAAAGTCCCCAGTACTATCTCCTTAAATGAATGGGTACCAGCCTCCAGCCGACTCTGTGCTGTCAAAAAAGCAAGTACTGAAGCTAAAGAAAGAGCAATCAAGCTCCTGGTTAAAAACCAGATGATAAGCACCGAGGAAGCTGCAAGTGCTGCATGACCACTAACAATACCACCCTTAAGTGGAGTACCACTGCTGAAAATAGATTTTAAAACAATAACCAGAATAAATATTAAAGACAGTGTAATAAATATTAGATGCAGTGGCTCATGTCTGATATTAAAAATGAGATTTAAAGATAATTCCTGAGCTTTAGTAATAAAAACGAGATAAGCAATAAAAATTGCATTGCCGGCTGCAATAACTACTGCTGCCGCACTAATGTTTTTGGCAATTCTTGCTTTAAAATTATATTCCTGACTTAAAATATCAATAATAACTTCTACAGCTGTGTTAATCAGCTCGGCAAAAATAACAAGAGAAATAGCTACTATAACCAGCCCCAGCTCTATTCTGCTTAAATCAAAGAAAAGGCTGAAGGCCAGGACTAAAATTGCAGCAGTCAGGTGAATCTGCATATTTCTCTGGGTTCTAATAGCATGAATTAAACCAGCAATTGCATGATTAAAACTATCAATAGTTTTTAAAATCCACATTATTTACACCTAATCTCTGCTGATTCCAAGCTGGGTTAAAACTCTTTCTTCTTTCTGACGCATTTCATTTTTTTCTTCCTCACTGTGATGATCATAGCCAAAAAGATGCAGCATTCCATGAACAGTTAAATAGGCGAGTTCACGCTTTAAAGAATGTCCATATTCCTTAGACTGCTCTAGAGCCCTATTTGCTGAAATTATTATATCTCCCAGCATCTCGTCATCTATTGGAAATGAAAGTACATCTGTAGCTTCATTTTTATCTCTGTATTTTTGATTTAACTCTTTGATCTGCTGATTACTGACAAAGGCAATACTTACTTCACCACCACTATAACCTTCCAGTTCAGCAGCTGTAATAATAACTTCCCGTAAAAGATCAAACATTTCCTCGCTGATTTCAACTTTATCCTGTTGATTATTAAAATCTACATTAATCACTATTATTACCACCCTTCATCTCTTTCAGCAGTTTATCCGGGTATTCTACACGCTGATGATAAATACCGGTTAAAACTTTAACAAAGCTCTTTACTATTGTATCCAGGTCACTCAGAGTTAGATTTGACTGATCAAGCTGGTTTTCTATTAATTTATCCTTAACAAGGCCTCTAACAAATCCTTCAATCCGATCATGATTGTTTTTATTAAAGTTTTTAGATCTAATTGCTGCCTCTGTTATGTCAGCAAGCATTATTATTGCTGCTTCCTTACTCTGAGGTTTAGGACCATCATAACGAAAATCTTTCTTTTCAATATCATCATGTTTGTTATCCTGAAGCGCCTGCTGATAAAAATAAGAAATCAGATTAGTACCATGATGCTGTTTAATTATATCTATAATTTTTGAAGGCAGACCATTTTCTTCTGCCATTTCTACCCCATCTTTAACATGGGATTTAATGATTAAGGCACTCAAATTGGGGGAAGTTTTATCATGAGGATTTTCTCCACCAAATTGATTGTCTGAAAAAAAGTAGGGTCTTTTCAATTTTCCAATATCATGATAATAGGCAGCTGCGCGGGCCAATAGAGAATCTGCCCCCACATCTTCTGCAGCAGTTTCAGCTAAATTTCCTACTATAACACTGTGGTGATAGGTTCCTGGAGCCTCAACCAGCATCCGCTTTAAAATTGGCTGGCTGGGATTAGATAGCTCTAACAGTTTAACCGAGCTTGTCATATCAAATAAATCTTCAAGATAGGGCAGCAGACCATTTGCAAGCACCCCAACTAATAGCCCGTTAACAATTCCACCACCGATTGACCAGAGCAGGTATGTCCAATCCTGATTCTGCTGAAGTAATGAAAGACCACCAATTAAAAAGATTAAAATAAAACTAACATTTAAACCGGCTCTTATAATATCTCCTCTTTCTTTAACCCTGGTAACACTAAAAATACCAATCAAGCCGGCCAGAAAAGAGGTCAAAACTATATTAAAATTCATATCATAAATTGGAGCAATTAATAAGCTGATAAATAAGGTAGTAATTAAAGCTGTATCACTGCTGATTAAAACTGTAAGCAGTATTGACGCCATAGCTGTGGGTACCATAAAATCAACAAAAGGATTCTGAAAAAAAGTCATGATCTTTGCAAAGAAAACCACAGTTAAAATTAATAATTCTATCAATAATAATCTGCTGTTATCATTCCAGACATCTTTCTGATATTTATAAAAATAAAAGCCAAGCAAAAGAACCAGAATAAAGCTAATTAAAATTCTTCCGGCAATATTATAATAATTGATGCCGCCTTTCTGCAGTCCCAGTCTTTCTAAAATCTCAATATCAGCTTCTGTAACTACATCACCCTTGCGGACGATAATTTCTCCCTGTCTTACAGTTTTTTCTACAGCTTCAACTTCAGATATAGCTTCCTGCCTTCTGCTGGCAGTAGCCTCCTGATTCAAAAACATATTTGCTGCAATAACTGTTTCTGCAATTTCAGCGATAGCAAGTCTTTGATCACGCGAAATATCCATCTCCATTGCACTTTGGCGCAGTTCTTCACGGGCAGATACCAGATCTGATGGCAGAATCCTGCTGCCCAGCTTATTTTCTAAAAGATTAAGTGTCCGATCCTCAATTTCTGATAATTCTTCCTGGTTAAGAGTAATTAAGACTCCAAGGCTTTCCTGACTGAGTTCATAATCAATTTCAGCACTGGTCAGATCAGCAATTTCATTAATTTCTGCCTGACTAAAGTTTTTAATTTCAGCGTCTGTTAAATTATTCTCTTCCTCCTCAGCAGAATCTTCACTAACTGCCTCATTGATTTGACCCTGCTCAGTTTCATTTTCTTCTGTTAGAGAAATTTTATTATTATAAAAGAACTTTCTTTCAGCAGTTACTGCTGCAAATAAACTATCAACTTTTTTTAGCACATTCTCTTCCACAGTACTGTCTTCTTCATATACCCTGGGCGCAGTATCTGCTGCCCGCTGTCTTAATTCAGAAGTTCTAGCCTCATCAATAAAAGTGATCGTCCTGGGAGCTGTAATATCGCTCTGACTTACCTGACCTGCTCTTAAATCAACCTGATTTGGAATTAAATCCAAATTCAAAATTAGAGCAACCAGAAGAAAGAAGATCACAGCCCAGATTACTTTATAGGTGTTTGTTGAAAAATCAAGATATTCTCTTCTCCAATTTCGGAGTTTGACTCTTAATTTTTTCATAAATTTCATTTTTAGTTCCCACTTTCATAACTTTCATATGCTTTTATGATTTCTTTAACCAGATCGTGTCTGACCACATCATGTCTACTTAAATAGACAAAGTCTATTCCCTTAATATCTTTTAATATTTTTTGAACAGTGGCCAGGCCGGATCTTTTTTTACTGGGAAGATCGATTTGGGTTATATCACCTGTAATTACTGCCTTAGAATTAAATCCAATTCTGGTTAAAAACATTTTCATCTGCTCTAAAGTGGTATTTTGAGCTTCATCCAGAATCACAAAAGAATCGTCAAGTGTTCTTCCCCGCATATAAGCCAGGGGAGCAACTTCTATAATATCTTTTTCCTGATATAACTTAGCTTTTTCAGGTCCCAAAATATCATAAAGTGCATCATATAAAGGTCTCAAGTAAGGATCAACCTTTTCCTGCATATCTCCAGGTAAAAAGCCTAAATTTTCTCCTGCTTCAATTGCTGGTCTGGTCAATACTATTCTGTTGATTTCATTATTTAAAAGACTTTTTACCGCCATAACCATTGCCAGATATGTCTTACCTGTTCCAGCTGGACCAATAGAAAAAACAATATCTCTATTTTTTATTGACTCCAAATAAAGTTTTTGCCCCATCGTCTTAGCTTTTATTTTCCGACCTTTATAATTTTCTAATATAACTTCATCATAAATTCTATTTAAATCAACAGCCGGATTTCGTTTTAAAAGCTCAGCTGCATATTTAAGTTTTCGCGGTGATAGTTCCTCATTTTGATCTGTCAATGATAATAATTTTTTTATTATCTTTACAGGATTTTCAAGATCACCATCACTCTTTATTTTTATCTGATTACCTCTGCCGCTGAGCTTTAAGGAAAGTATATCTTCTAAAAGCCTTAAGTTCCGATCATTATGACCGAAAAAGTTTTGGGCAAGCTGATAATCATTAATTTCAATTTTTCTCTCTTTTTGACTCAAATTATAACTCCTCCTTAATACTTTTACTTATTTATTATATCATATTTATTTCTTTAAACAAATTTAGCGAAAAAACTGCAGCCGGAGGGGGGCCACAGTTTTGAAGAAGATTTGATTTTAATCTTTTTTTAAAGCTTTTGGTTTAGATAAGATTTCTTTATAAATAACAGCCTTTTCCACCTCATTGTACTGAGCAAAAATTTCCCCCAGTGAGCTGCTTTTTTTACTGCTGAGTTCTTGTTGATCAGGATTACCCTTTATTAGTTTATCTTTTTTATTTTTAGCATTATCTCTTTTTGAATTTGTTCTCGAACTCTTTAAAATTCTTTCCTTACTTTCAGCCAGGGATTTCTTTTCAGCTTCAGCTATTCTATTTTCAAGCTCATTCTGATCAAAATTTTCTTCAGCTTGAGAGCCTTTCTTTTTAATTTCTTCACCAGCCTGATCAATTGTCAGATCAAAGTTTTTCCTGACAAAATCAAATCCCCTTTTGAAAAATGCTAATATCTGAAAAATAATGAAAAAGAATATTATTAATGTAGGAAGTACAAAAATAAGATCTTCCATATTTCACCTCCAGCATTGATGACAGTTTAAACTATTAGTTTTCATTCTGCTTATCTTTTTCATTTTCGGAAGCTTCGGAAATACTGGTTCTCATTTTTGTATCTGACTCCACATTTTTAAGATTCATATAATCCATTACGCCCAGATTACCTTTTTTAAGAGCTTCGGACATAGCCAGTGGAACTTCTGCCTCAGCTTCAACAACTTTAGCCCGCATTTCCTGGACTCTAGCTTTCATTTCCTGCTCTTCAGCTACTGCCATTGCTCTTCTTTCTTCAGCCTTAGCCTGAGCAATTTCTTTATCTGCTTCTGCCTGATCTGTCTGCAGCTGAGCACCAATGTTTTTACCAACATCAACATCAGCAATATCAATAGATAAAATTTCAAATGCAGTTCCAGAATCCAGTCCTTTATCTAAAACTGTTTTAGAAATCGAATCCGGATTTTCCAGTACTTTTTTATGTGATTCTGCAGAACCTACTGTTGTGACAATACCCTCTCCAACTCGTGCCAGAACTGTTTCTTCTCCAGCTCCACCTACAAGACGATCTATATTTGCTCTAACTGTTACTCTAGCAGTTGCCATCACCTGAATACCGTCCATTGCTACCGCAGTGACAATTGGAGTCTGAATAACTTTCGGATTAACACTCATTTTAACTGCTTCTAAAACATCTCTTCCTGCCAGATCAATTGCTGCAGCTCTCTCAAATGTTAAGTCAATCTCTGCTCTTTGAGCAGCAATTAAAGCATCAACAACTCGGTCAACATTTCCTCCTGCCAGGTAATGAGCTTCTAGTTGATCACTGCTTAAACCCTTACCTGCCTTATGGGATTTAATCATCGGTCCAACAATTGAAGAAGGTACTACTCTTCTTAAACGCATTCCGATTAAATTGAAAAAGCCAACCTTAACTCCGGCAGCCGTTGCCGAAATCCATAAACCAATTGGGATAAAGTAGAAAAACAAAACAAAAAATAATATTAAAGCAACTAAAATTAAAATTGAAAATATTTCCATTATTTATTCCTCCTCTGATGTTTCTCTAACAACAACTCTTGAGCCTGAAACAGAAATAACCTTTACTTTTTTATCTTTTTCTATAAAAGCACCTTCACTAACTGCGTCAATTCTTTTTCCATTAATCTCAATTGTACCTGCCGGACGCAGTTTGGAAAGAGTTTTCGCTTCCTGGTCTAAATAATCTTTTTTAGAGCTTGAAGAATAATAATTTTTGGAACTACTTTCTAAAGATATCCGCTTCCAAAAACGGCTGCTGCCGAACTTCTTAAACATAAATACTGCAATCACCATTGTAAATAAAACTACTGCCAGCAGCACATTTATTGCAATTGTAGTATTGGGAAAAATAAAAAACAAACTAACAAGAACTGCTGCAATCCCACTAATACCTGCAATTCCAAATCCGGGAATTATAAACACTTCTGCCAGAATTAAAATCACACCAATGATAAAGAGAACTACAATCCCAGTTCCAATTGCTCCGGTAAAAATATGACTGGCAAAAAATATCAGTAAGGCTATAATTCCAACAGTTCCTCCCAGAGCAAAGCCGGGAGTCAGCGCTTCAAAAATCAGAGCTGAAAAGGCAATAATTAAAACCAGAGAACTGATATAAGGACTGCTGATAATACCCATTATTTTTTCTAAATTAGTCTTTTCTACTGTCCTAATTTCATTTAGATCAACTTCTCTAATCGCTGCTACATCAGCAAGACTTGAGGCATTAAAATCTGCCATTTGATATTCCAGCGCCTCTGCTGCAGTCAGAGTTAAAAGTTTATCTTTTGCTATCAGACCTTCAATTTCTACTGCAGCATCAACCATTGCCTCTGCAATTTGAGGATTTTTGTTTCTTCTCTCTGCTGTAGCTGCAAATTCTTTTCTTAAAGCAGAAATATATTTCTCTTCATTAGGCCTTGTCTCAGCAGCTCCAATACTCGCTGAAGGAGAAATGTATAACTCTTCTCCCGCCAGAGCTATTAAGGCTGCAGCAGACCAGGCTCTGCCGCTGACAAAAGTAATTACCTCTACTTCTGATTCTAAAATTCTATCTCTTATTTTTAAAGCAGGGTCTACATAGCCTCCAAGAGAGCTGATTTCTATGATCACAAAATCTACCCCTGCTGCTTCAGCCTGGCTCAGATTTTTATCTATAAAAGCATATTCTGCACTGTTAATTTCTCCATCAAGTCGGATATGAATTACTTCTGCTTCTGCAGCAGAGCTATAAAAAGTAAAAGTTAACATTAATATTAAAAAAATTAAAATTTTTCTTTTCATAATTGAACCTCCAGTATAGAGGAATAAAGAAGGGGAAATCCCCTTCTTTTAAATTCTATTTTAATTTGATATTTAGCTGCTCAATTTTTCTTTAACTTTTTCACTAACCATTGAGCCGTCAGCTCTACCTTTTATTTTAGGCATGATGGCACCCATTACCTGACCCATATCAGACATATTCTCTGCTCCTGTTTCGGAAATAACCTCTTCTACAAGCTGGTCAACTTCTTCTTCTGACATCTGTTCAGGTAAATATTCCTGGAGAATCTCAATTTCTTGATGCAGTTTTTTCATAACATCATCTTTCCCTGACTTTTCAAAATCAGCAAGTGAATCTTTGATTTGTTTAACCTGCTTTGCAATCACAGCTGTTACACCCTGATCATCTAATTCCTCGCCAGTTTCAATCTCTTTATTTTTTATTTCTGACCTGGTCATTCTAATTACCGAAAGTCTGGCCTTATCCTTTGCCTTCATTGCTTTTTTCATATCTTCCAATAGCTGTTCTTTTAATTCACTCATTTTAACATCTCCAATCTATTTTACAATTAAACGATTATATTTTTTAGAACCCATTTTTAACCTGGAGGCCACTGCAGTTCACGACCACCTAATAAATGGAAGTGAATATGATAAACAGTCTGACCACCTTCATCTCCACAATTACTAACCAGTCTGTAACCTGAATCATCAATTCCATTTTCTGCTGCCATTTTTTTGGCCACCTGATAAACATGACCAATTAAATCATTTTCGCTTGCCTCTAAATGGTTTAAATCAGCTATATGTTTTTTAGGAACAATTAATAAATGAACAGGTGCCTGAGGATTAATATCTTCAAAAACTACTACCTGATCATCTTCATAAACAAAATCAGTATCCATCTCACCTGAAGAAATCTTACAGAACAAACAATCTGCCAAGAAAAATCCCTCCTTTTATTTTTTCTAATTTCAATTTTAAAAGAATATCTCAGATTTTTTTAGAAAAAGTGACTATTAACTATATTCGCTTAAAAGAATAATATTCCTGCTAATCTATTATTTTTCCCAGGATATGATGAGAATCAAAAGACTCTTCCAGCCTAACTTCAACCAGCTCATTTTTTAATTCATCAGGTCCATCAACTAAAACCTTGAGATAGTTATCAGTATATCCTGTTAATAAATCAGTCTGATGATCTCTTACCTCTTCTATTAGGACCTCTCTCTTTTCTCCTAAAAATTCTTTTTGATAATCGAGCATTAACGCTTCATTAATTAACCTTAATTTTTTACTGTACTCAGTCACAATATTCCCATTCAACTGATCCATTTCTGCTGCAGGTGTACCTTCCCTGGCTGAATAAGGAAAAACATGTACTTTAGCAAAACCAATTTCCTTTACTGCTTCAACAGTTTGAGCAAATGTTTCTTCTGTTTCCCCGGGGAAACCAACTATTACATCTGTAGTTAATGCCAGATCGGGTATTCTTTTTCTGAGTTCAGCCACAGTTTCTTTAAATTCTCCAGCAGTATAGGGACGCTGCATGGCATCCAGAATTTGATCACTACCACTCTGCAGCGGAAGGTGTAAATGAGGACAGAATATATCTTCTTCCGCAATTAAATCCATCATTCCCTGATCAATTTCGGTGCCTTCGATTGAGCTCAAACGAACTCTTTTTAAACTTTCAATTTCAGTTAAACTCTGCATTAATTCTGTTAAGGCTTTAGAATTCCCATTTTCACTTCCATAAGCCCCTAGATGGGTTCCGGTTAAAATAATTTCTTTTACTCCCTGCTGAGAAAGTTTTCTAATTTCTGCAACCACATCTTCTTTTTTGCGGCTGCGAACAGGTCCTCTCGCATAAGGGATAATACAGTAGCTGCAGAACTGGTTGCAGCCATCTTCAATTTTAACGTTAGCTCTGGTGGTGTTAGAAAGCCGCTTTAAGTTTAATTCCTCATAGTCCCTAAGTTCTTTATATTCCTTAATTTCAGCATCTACATCTCTACCGGCCAGCATCTCTTCTGCTTTGTCCAATATTTCCGCTTTATTATTGCTGCCCATTACAAAATCAATTTCTTCAATCTCACTTACTTCATCCGGAAAAGCCTGAGTATAGCAGCCTACAATTGCCACCAGACTATCTGGAGATCTTCTTTTAGCTCGCCGGGCAATCTGCCTCGTTTTGCGAGCAGCCTCATTAGTTACAGTACAGCTGTTAACTATATACACATCTGCCATTTCGGAAAAATCTACAATCTGATAGCCATTATCTAAAAATATATCAATTACAGCTTCAGTTTCATACTGATTTACTTTACAACCCAGAGTATAAAAAGCTGCCTTTTTAATCATTTTTAATCACCAAGTTCACCTTTCTCATATAAAATTGCTGTCAATGCAGTAATTCCTGCTGTTTCTGTTCTTAAAATTCTTGGTCCCAGGCTAATAACTTCTGCTTTTAGCTCAGTTTTGAATTTCTCAACTTCTGCTTCCGAAAAACCGCCTTCCGGACCAATAATCACCAGAATATTTGCTTCCTGACTAACTGGATTATCTCTAAAAAAATTCTTAATTGAATAACTTTTTTCATCTTCCCATAAGATTAAAACATAGTCAAATTTATCCTTTAAATTTTTAAGGTTATCTGAACTATAGAAATCTTTAATTTCTGGAATCACAGCTCTACCTGACTGTTTGGCTGCTGCTTCAGCAACTCTCTGCCAGCGGCTCTGTTTTTTCTCCTTTTTCTTATGATTATATTTTACTATAGTTCTCTTGCTTTCTAAAGGAATTAAACCTGCAAAACCAATTTCTGTTGCTTTCTCTACAATTAAATCCATTTTACTCTTTTTGGGTAAACCCTGAGCCAGCCAGACTTTAATTCCTGACTCAACTTTAGATTTTTCTTTAGTCAATATTTTAAGTTCTGCTCCATCATCACTAAAGTTAATTATTTCTGCTTCCATATCAAAACCACTACCATCAGAAAGAATAACCCTGTCACCTAGATTAAGGCGCAGGGAATTTTTTAGATGGTTATAGTCATTTCCAGAAATAATTACTCTACTGTCAATTTCAGTACTCTGATCTATAAAAAATCTATGCATTTTTTTCACTCCACTATTTTAGAGTCTCTCAAATTATAAGTTTAGCAATTTCATTCTATCAATTAATTAAATTACCTTGCTATTATATATTAATCGCGTCTTTTATTTTTTTTAAAAAGCTTTTATGCTCTGGATTTATTTCTTCACCGCTGATATCAGCAAATTCTGCCAGCAGTTCTTTCTGTTTATTATCTAAATCTTTTGGAATCATAACTTTTACCTTAATATACTGATCACCACGACCATATCCATTAAGATGCTGAATACCTTTGTTTTTAAGTCTAAAAGTTGTACCAGGCTGAGTTCCTTCAGGAATGTCAAACTGAACTTTCCCCTCTAAAGTAGGAACTTTAATCTTGTCACCAAGGGTAGCCTGAACAAAACTTATTGGAACCTCACAGTAGAGATCATCACCTTTGCGGTCAAAAATCTTATGCTCCTGGACATCGATTACAATATATAGGTCACCTGCAGGTCCACCTTTTTCTCCAGCCTGGCCTTCCCCGGACATTCTGAGTCTGGTTCCAGTATCTACACCAGCCGGTATGTTAACAGTTAATTTGCGCTGTTTACGAACCTTGCCTGAACCATTACACTTATGACAGGCTTCTTCAATAATCTTACCATCCCCACCACATTTTGGACAGGCTCTTGTCTGAGTAAACTGTCCAAATGGTGTCTGCTGGCTGCTGCGCACCTGGCCCTGACCATTACATTCCGGACAGGTTTTGACATCTGTTCCAGGTTCAGCACCACTGCCACCACAGCGGTCACACTCTTCTTCCCGTGGAATTCTAATTTCTTTCTTACCACCAAAAGCAGCTTCTTCAAAAGAAATTTGCAGCCTATACTGCAGATCTGCTCCCCGGCGTGGTCCATTCTGTCTGCGGCCGCCCATGCCGCCGCCAAATCCAAACATATTGAAAAGATCATCAAGTCCACCAAAACCGCCGCGAGCAAAATCATCAAAATTGAAGTCCTGATCATTAATACCTGAATGACCATACTGATCATAACGAGCTCTCTTGTCCGGATCACTTAATATCTCATAAGCCTCAGATATTTCTTTAAACTTCTCTGAGGTATCCTTTTCCTGATTCATATCAGGATGATATTTTTTGGCAAGCTTACGATAAGCCCGCTTAATTTCTTTTTGATCGGCATCCCGGTCAACACCGAGCAATTCGTAATAATCTTTTTTTGCCATCTTAAAATCACCTCTCTAAAAAGAAAGAGAAAACAGTTATAGGGAGAGGCCTCCTCTCCCTAAACTGACACATCTTTCTCATTACTTACAAATTATAGTTGTGTTATATATTAATTGTCTAATTTACTTTTCTTCGTCTTCATCTACTTCTTCAAAATCTACATCTACTGTATTGTCATCAGCTTGAGAAGCTCCAGCTTCTGGCTGTGGACCTGCCTGGCCTGCTCCTGTTTGAGCACCGGCTCCTGCAGCTCCTGCTCCAGCCTGAGCTCCTTCTGCCTGTGAATATAGTTCAGAACTTAATTCAGTTAGCTCATCAGTTAATGCTTCCATTTTTTCTTTGATTGCTTCAATTTCAGCATCTTCATCCTGCAGAATTTCTTTAAGCTCATCCTTAGCAGCTTCTACTTTTTCTTTGATTGAATCATCAACCTTATCTCCAGCTTCATCTAAGGTCTTTTCTGTCTGATGAACTAAAGCATCTGCTTCATTGCGAGTTTCAATTTTTTCTACTCGCTTTTTATCTTCTTCAGCATGCTCTTCGGCATCTTTTACCATTTCATCAATCTCTTCTTCAGATAAACCACTTGTTGACTTAATGGTGATTTTCTGCTCATTGCCTGTACCTTTATCTTTAGCAGCTACATGCACAATACCATTTTTGTCAATATCAAACTCTACTTCAATCTGAGGTACTCCACGTGGTGCAGGTGGAATATCAGTTAACTGGAAGCGGCCTAAGGTCTTGTTATCCTTAGCCATCTTTCTCTCACCCTGCAGAACATGGATATCTACACTTGACTGATTATCAGTCGCGGTAGAGAATATCTTAGACTTGGAAGTAGGAATTGTAGTATTTCTATCAATTAATTTAGTAAATACTCCCCCAAGTGTTTCGATACCGAGAGATAGTGGTGTAACATCTAAGAGTACTACATCATCAACATCCCCAGCTAAAATACCACCCTGAATTGCAGCACCAACAGCTACAACCTCATCAGGGTTGATTCCTTTGTGGGCATCTTTACCGATTAGTCCCTTAACTGCTTCCTGAACAGCAGGAATTCTGGTAGATCCACCAACAAGAATAACCTCATCTATATCAGATTTATCCATTCCAGCATCTTTTAACGCTTTACGAGCTGGCTCCATAGATTGCTCGATTAAATCACTGATCAGACTTTCAAACTTAGCTCTTGTTAGATCAATATCTAAGTGTTCAGGTCCTTCATCAGTCTGAGTAATAAATGGTAGATTAATATTAGTCTGCTTTACACTGGAAAGCTCAATTTTAGCTTTTTCGGCAGCATCTTTTAAGCGCTGAAGTGCCATTTTATCTTTCTTTAAATCAATTCCAGTTCTATTTTCAAATTCTTCTGCCAGATAATCAATAATTCTCTGGTCAAAGTCATCTCCACCAAGGTGGTTGTTACCATTTGTAGCAATTACTTCGAATACTCCATCTCCAATATCAAGAATGGAAACATCAAAGGTACCTCCACCAAGGTCATAAACTAAGATAGTTTCTTCACCTTTATCATCTAAACCATAAGCTAAAGAAGCAGCTGTAGGCTCATTGATAATTCTTTCTACTTTTAAACCAGCAATTTTACCGGCATCTTTTGTTGCCTGACGCTGAGCATCACTGAAGTATGCAGGAACTGTAATTACAGCTTCCTCAACTTCTTCGCCTAAATACTCTTCAGCATCTCTTTTCAATTTCTGCAGAATCATTGCAGAAATCTGCTGAGGATTATATTCTTCATCATTCAATTTAACTTTATAATCAGAACCCATGTGTCTTTTAATGGATGCTACTGTCTGATCAGGGTTAGTTACAGCCTGACGCTTAGCATGCTCACCAACAATTCTTTCTCCTTTTTTAGAATATGCTACTACAGAAGGAGTAGTTCTAGCACCTTCCTTATTTGGAATAACGGTTGGTTCTCCACCTTCCATTACTGCCACACAGGAATTAGTTGTTCCTAAGTCAATACCAATTACTTTACCCATTTTATATTCCTCCTTATAAAATTGTTATCTAAGTTTTTGATTAATATAAATTTAAATTTGCTAAAATTTTATCTAAAAATTTAAAACTTTATTTTAACCAGCTACTTTTACCATTGCCGGTCTAATTACTCTATCATCAAGACTGAAGCCTTTCTGAACGACTTCAACCACAGTTCCTTCTTCAAACTCTTCGCTTTCAACTCGCATAATCGCCTCATGATACTCCGGGTTAAATTCTTCACCTTCTGCCAGAATTTCTTCAATCCCCTGGTCAGCAAAAGTTTTTAAGAGCTGATTATAGATCATTTCAACTCCCTGATAAAATTCATTTTTATTATCCTCTGATTTTAATGCCCGCTCAAAATTATCAATAACAGGCAGCAAACTGGCACAGAGTTTAATTTTACCCCGGGCAGACATTTCAGCCTTTTCTCGCTGACTTCTTTTGCGATAATTAACAAAGTCTGCCTGCAGCCTCTGCAGTCGACTTAAAAGATCATCGATTTCAGCATCCATTTCTTCAATTTTTTCGTTTTTTTCTTTTACTTCTTCAATTAGTTCTTCGCGAGAAAGCTCCATCTGAACTCCTTTAAGCTCTTCAGTTTCTTCAGCTTTCTCTTCCTCATTTTCTTCAACCTGAGAATTTTCATTCTCCTGAGCCCTTTTGGCTGCTGTTTCAGTTTTCTCTTTTTCTGTTTCCATTTCAATATTTTCTTTTTCTTTGTCCATAATTATCACCCACTAGCTTTAGAAATTAATTTACCTAAAATATCTGAAATTACATCAACCGATGAAATAACACGCGGATATTCCATACGGGTGGGACCAATAACGCCAATTTTCCCAACTGCTCTATTTGAAATATAATAGGTTGCAACAACCAGTGAGCAGTTTTTAATATCTTCAACTTCATTTTCCTGGCCGATCTTAATTTCAAGATCAGAACCAGACATACTGTTTATAATTTTATTAAGCATTTCTTCCTGGTCCAGCAGTCTAAGCATCTTTTTAACCTTTTCTAAATCATTAAACTCGGGCTGTTCTAAAATATAAGAAGTTCCCCCAAGATAGACTTTAACTCCACCAGGTTCAAATGCACCTTCAAACTCATTATAAAACTGTTTAAATAGGTCAACAGACAAATCAAGTCTTGCCATCAGTTCTTTTTCAACTTCTTTTAGATAATTAGTATCTAAATTAGCAAGTAGTTTATTTTCCAGCTTTTCGCTTAAAAATCTATTAAGATAAGAAATTTTGCGTGCAGATAAACTCTGATCAAGGTTAATAATCTTATTGTTAACCATCCCTGTATCAGTTACTAAAACTAAAAGTAGGGAGTTATCTGCCAGCTGCATTATCTCAACCTTTTTTAAACGACTGACCTGACTTTTGGGCTCACTAACCATAGCAGTATAATGAGTCATATTGGAAAGCATTTTTGCCATACCAGAAATTATATCCTGTACATCCTGAAGATCCTGATATAAATTCTCTATATTTTCTATTACCCCAGGAACTTCATTTTTTTCTCTGCTGACAAGCTGATCAACATAATAGCGATAACCTTTATCAGAAGGCACTCGACCAGCAGATGTATGAGGCTGTTCTAAATAACCTAAATCTTCTAGATCAGCCATTTCGTTTCTGATAGTTGCAGGACTTACATCCAGATTATATTTTTTTGCAAGTGTCTTTGAGCCAATCGGAGATGCAGAAATTATGTGTTCCTGAATGATGGCCTGCAGTATTTGCTTTTTTCTCGGATCTAATTCTTCAACCATCATTTCTCACCTCTTTTTTTAGCACTCAATTAAGGAGAGTGCTAACAGCTAATAATAAAATAACATATTGATTTTTTTTTGTCAAATTTTAATTGGAATTAATCAAGCAGAAATTTTAAGAAAACTTCGTTTGCTAATTCTTTTCCCCGCTCTGTTAAATAAATTCTCTCATTTCCTTCCTTTATTAGCTGCTTTGATTTCAATTCTTCAATCTCCTCTTTAAAAACTTTTTTAACTCCAACTTTAAATTGACTATAAAATTTATGATAAAATAATCCCTGGGCCGTTCTTAAGGCCAGAAAAGAATATTCGGCCATCTTTTCTTTTGGCTCAAGACAGTTTAAAGTCCTAATTTTTGATTCAATATTAGGGGGAAACAGATTTGAATTATCTGCTGCTCCATCACTTATCAATTCTTTAAAACTTCTTTTTTGGGGATTATAATGATCTAAATATTGATTGAGATCAGCAATATTCTGGGATCTGCAGCTGCCGTCGAAAGCTGCTGCTCCTGGTCCAAGAGCTAAATAAGGTTCAAATAACCAGTAAAGATAGTTGTGTCTGGCCCTATAACCTCTCTGAGAAAAATTAGAAATTTCATAGTGCTGATAATCAGCAGCTTTTAAGTTATCTACAGCCAGCTCATACATCTCTGCATCCAGCTCCTCCGAGGGTAACTTTAGTTCACCACTGTGATAACGCTTATAAAAAGGTGTGTTTTCGTGGATCTCAAGATTATATAATGAAATATGAGGTGGTTTAAAACTAAGCATGGTCTCTAAATCATCAGCAAATTCATTTAAGCTCTGTTCCGGCAGAGCAAAAATCAGATCAGCACTGTAATTACCAAAATATTGATCTATCAAAGTTAAAATTTTTTTGTTCTTCTCTGAACTGCTTTTTCGTCCCAAAAAATCTAAATGCTGGTCATTAAAACTTTGAATTCCAACGCTCAATCTATTAACCCCGGCTCTCTTTAAGCCAATAATCTTATCTTCATTAATTGAAGCAGGATTAACCTCCACTGTAATTTCAGCAGTCGGAATAAGCTTAAAATTTTTCTTAATTTTTTTTATCAGTTCTCTGATATAAAAAGGTTCTATTAATGAAGGAGTTCCTCCTCCAATATATATTGTCTGCAGTAAATTATTATTAACTTTTTGAGATAATTCTTCTAATTCCATAAAAAGGGCGAACCAGTAAAGGTCCACCCTCTGTTTGGAGTATTTAACTGAATAAAAATCACAGTAAGGACATTTGCTGCTGCAGAAAGGAAGGTGAATATATAAAGCATTGGCTAAACTAAAATTTAAATTAGGCATTTTCATCCCTTTCTAAAACTGTCATAAATGCTTCCTGAGGAATCTCTACACTTCCAACCTGTTTCATCCGCTTTTTACCTTCTTTTTGCTTTTCTAATAATTTCCTTTTACGGCTGACATCTCCACCATAACATTTCTGCAGTACATTTTTCCGCATCGCTGGAATATTTACTCGAGCAATAATTTTCCCACCGACTGCAGCCTGAATTGGAACTTTAAACATATGGCGGGGAATAACTTCTTTTAATCTTCTTACAAGGGCATTTCCCTGCTGATATGAGTTTTCATCATGGACAATTGTAGAAAGTGCATCAACAACTTCTTTATTAATAAGAATGTCAAGTTTAACTAGCTTAGACTCTTTATAGCCTTCTAATTCATAATCTAAGGTTGCATAACCTCTGGTTTTTGATTTTAACTGATTGAAAAAGTCAGTTATAATTTCACTCAGGGGCATTTCATATTTTAAGGTAACCCGGTCCTGATCTATATACTGCATATCTTTAAATTCACCGCGATTATCCTGACAGAGCTCCATTGCCTGACCAACATATTCTTCCGGCAGGTGAATTTCAGCAGTCACAAAAGGTTCTTTTATCTTATCAATTTCACTCTGTTCTGGAAAAGCAGCTGGATTTTCTATTCTCAGCTCTTCCCCATTCTTTTTAATAATCTGATATTCCACACTGGGAGCAGTAATCACCAGATCAAGATCATATTCTCTCTCCAGTCTTTCCTGAATAACCTCCATGTGCAGCAGCCCTAAAAATCCACAGCGAAAGCCAAATCCTAAAGCTTCAGATGTTTCTGGTTCGAAGGTGAAAGAAGCGTCATTTAACTGCAGTTTTTCTAAAGCTTCTTTTAAAACCTCATAATCGGCATTATCAGTCGGATAAAGACCACTAAATACCATCGGCTGAACCTTCTGATAACCAGGAAGTGCTTTAGCAGCAGGGTTATTTTTTAAAGTGATTGTGTCTCCCACCCGGCAGTTTCTAACATCTTTAATCCCGGAGATAATATAACCAACTTCTCCAGAGCTTAACTCGTCTTTTTTCTGCATGGCAGGACTAAAAAATCCAACCTCATCAACCTCATAACTTTTCTGATTGGACATCAATAAAATTTTATCACCTTTTTTTACTGAGCCTTCCATAACTCTAACATAGGCAATTACCCCCTGATAGGAGTCATAGAGTGTATCAAAGACTAAAGCTTTTAAAGGCTGGTTTTCTCCATTATAAGGAGCTGGAACCCGCTCAATAATTGCTTCCAGTATCTGATCAATATTTGTCCCTTCTTTAGCACTGGCTAAGATAGCTTCATCCGGATCAATACCAATATCCAAAAGCTGTTCTTTGACCCGCTGAGGGTTAGCTGATGGTAAATCAATTTTATTAATAACTGGAATAATCTCTAAATCATGCTCTAAGGCCAGATAAATATTAGCCATTGTCTGAGCTTCTACTCCCTGAGCAGCATCAATTACTAAAAGAGCTCCTTCACAGGCGGCAAGGCTTCTTGATACCTCATAAGCAAAATCAACATGGCCCGGTGTATCAATCAAATTAAGTTCATAGCCCTGATGTTCAATAGTCACCGCCTGAGCCTTAATTGTAATTCCTCTTTCTCTTTCTAAATCCATTTTATCTAATACCTGTTCCTGCATTTTACGATCTGTAATAGTTCCTGTATATTCTAACATACGATCAGCAAGAGTCGATTTCCCGTGATCAATATGAGCTATTATGCAGAAGTTTCTAATTTTATCGGTCTGCAAAAAGACTTCCTCCTTTTAATAAATCATTTTGCTGGACAAAAATTAATATCCACAGCACTTTAATTATATTATACTTAAGCTGATTAATCAATTCTCTTTTTGAACAGCCAGTTGTGTTCAAAATTTTTAAACTCTTTCTGTTCATGGCTTTTTTTGAATTTAACTCTTGCATTTTAGGAAACAACATGTTAAAATTGAAATGTTGCAAATTAAGTCTGAGAGTATAAATACTTACTTTTAAGAGGGGGTGAAGTTAGATGCCTATTATTAAATCTGCTAAGAAAAGAGTTAAGACAACAGAAAAGAAAACTGCTCAAAATCGCGAATGGAAAGATAGATTAAAAAATGTGATTAAGGATATGGAAAAAGCAGTTGAAGCAGGGGACAAAGAAGCTGCTGCAGAACAGTTAAAAGAGACTAAAAAGGTCATCGATAAGGCTGTAACAAGAAATATTATTCATAAGAACAACGCAGCCCGCAAAAAATCCCGCCTCACAAAGATGTATAATAATATGTAATTAAAAATTAAAATTTATCTAAAAGATAGCTATCTTTTAAATTATTAAACTCATCCAGCTGGATGAGTTTTTTGTTTGTCTAAAAAAATCCAGCCCCTATCGATTTTAGGAGGCTGGATTTTTTTATCTAGATTTTAATATGCAATTGATTTGATGATAATCATTTCTAAAGCAGTGTTCTGATCTGGATAATAACCTGTTAAAAAGTGATAATTAGCTCTCAGGATCTCTTCTAATATATTTTCCAGCTCTTTTTGAGTGAAATTTCTGCTCCGCTGCATTGCTTTTTTTACAGGGTAGGGATGTTTATTTATCTTCTTAGCTATTTTGCGATTATCATGAGTATATTGACTGTAAAATTTAACCTGCATTAAAAGCTCAATTTGATTTTTGAGCATTGTTAGTAAATAAAGTGGATAAACTCCCTTATTCAGCATTTCTTTTAAAGTCAAAAGAGCCTGGTCAGTTTTTTTGTCCCCTATCAGATCTAAAAAATTAAATATTTCTTCATCTTCTAAAAATTTTTCTCTGCTAATTATATTTTTTAAATCATAGTAAGAAATCTTCTCTTTATCCGGATAGCGAGTGACAATCTTTTCTATCTCACTGTTTAATATTTCCAGCTTATTGCTGAACATGTTTTCCAGCATTTTTACACTCTGGCTGTCAATTTTTTTATTATACTTTTTAAAGCGCTCTTTAATCCACCTGTCCAGATCACGATAGCGGGGAGTTTCAAATTCCTGATATTCAGCAATTTTTTTTAAAGTCAGATAGAATTTTTTTCTTTTATCTACCTTATTTGCTGTTAAAAATATAAGGGTGGTGCTCTGATTTAAATTTTGAAAGATTTTCAGCAACCTCTGTTTTTCTTCCTTTTTTAGAGAGTCATCCTCACTAAAATGAGAAATAACAAATCTCTTTTCTGCTCCCATTGGTGGAGTCTGAACAGCATTAGATAGTCTTTTTAAATAATCATCACCAGGGTTAACATAAGAAAGATTAAAATCCCTTATAGCTTCGGGTACAAATTTATCTATAAATTTTTCTTTAAATTTATTTCTTAAATATGAGTTTTCTGCATAAATATAATATAATTTTTTTGCTTTCTGCTCATTTTTTATAAATCCTTCTAAATCCATTTACTTCCACCTCAATAATTATAAACTAGTTAGTCTGTTAATATAGTTTAACATATTTTAGGCAGCCTCTCCAGTCAATTAGTTTTAATCAGCCTGATTTTTTATCTAAAAGTATCGAGATAAATTTTCTGACCATCAGAAATCACCTTAATCATTCCTCTCTGATCTGTCCGCAGATATTTTATATTTAAATTATCAAATCTATTGATAACTTCTTTAGAAGGGTGGCCAAAATTATTTCTACCAACAGAGATTACTGCCAGCTTCGGTTTAATCTCCTCCAATAGGAATTTACTGCTCGAAGTTTTGCTGCCGTGATGACCAGCTTTAAGAATGTCTATTTTAGGTAAATTATAGTTTTTGACTATCATTTCTTCTCCTGCTGCAGATAAATCACCGGTAAACAAGAAATTGCTATTTTGATGTTTTAATAAAAAAACTAATGAGTTTTCGTTTCTATCTTCACTTAACTTATTTAATTCAGGATTCAGCACTTTAACCTGGCAGCCAGAAATTTCAAAAACCATCCCAGCGGTCAAAAAATTAATTTGACTTTCTTTTTTACTGCCTGCTGCCAGCTGAATATGCAGAGCTGTTGGTTCTTTATAGGGAGGAATTAAAATTGTTTTAATCTCTTTTCGCTGAAGCAGATGGGGGATTCCACCGGCATGATCTGCATCAAAATGACTGATCATTAAATAATCGATTGTTTTAATTCCTAGATAGTTTAGATAGGATATAATGCTGTATTCAACATTCCTGCCTTCACTCCCTGGTGGACCTGTATCAATCAGCATATTTTCTCCATTTGGGAATTGAATAAAAATTCCATCACCCTGACCAACAGCCAGATAATCAATTTCTAAATTTTTAGAGACTGGACTCAAAAAAAATGAGCTGATTATTAAAATTAGTAAACCGGGAACAATCCACTGCCAGATTTTAAAATTTTTAGCTTTAAGATAAATATATCTTTTTTGATAAATATAGGGTAAACTAAATAAAAGTAGATAGTATAAAATAACCATAAATAATTCTGGCTGGGCAATAACCAGAGTATCCCCCTGAATTGAAACCATTAATTTCAGTCCTTTAAATAAAATTTCCAGACCCAGTTCAGCTAATAAAGCCGCTGGCAGGATGAAATTTAAACTTAATAAAGAAAGTAAAATCAAAATTAATATAAAGGGCAGCAAAACTGTAATTAAAGGGATAGCCCAGAGATTTGTAATTAAAGCAATAAATGAATATTCATTAAAATAATAGCCAGTTATGGGCAGAGAAGCTATTTGAGCCGAAAAAGAAACAGCGAAATAAACTGGAAAAAATTTATTAAATAACGGAGTAAGATAAAATAATGCAAGTACAAGAAGATAGGACAGCTGCAGTGAAACGGTAAATAAGGTTAGAGGGTCTAAGATAAGATTAATAATCAGTGTTAAGGAAATAATATTTAAAAAATCTCCTTCTCTCTCAAACTGATCTGACCATAGAAATAATAAGGCTAATAAGGCTGCTCTAATGATTGAAACCGCTGCCCCAACCAGAATTATATAAAGAAAAGTTAAAAAGCTGAGCAGACAGAGAGCTGTTTTTTTATTAGCACAGATTTTAAATAAAACAAAGGAAAAACTTAAAATTAAAATTCCCATATGCAGACCCGAGATAGCAAGAAGATGACTGGCACCTGCATTTCTGAGTAGTGACTGCTGCTCATAACTTAGATATTCTCTTTCCCCCAGTAAAATTGCTTTAATAAAAGCAGCTTTATCCTCAGAAAACAGCTGATTTATATTATCTAAAAGAGTTTTTTTGAATTTAATGATTGGATTCATTAAAGATTCATTTTCTTTAATTAAAATGATCTTATGGGGCTTCCACCCCTGTAAATATACACCTTTCTTTTTTAAATATTCAAGATGGGAAAATCCTCCCGGATTTAAAGCTGAGGCAGGTTTGCTTAAATCCATTTCTAAACTTACTAAATCACCATCATTAAAAGTTTTTAACTGCTTAGAAGCCACAATTACTTTTCCATATTTAATCTTTTTTCCGTTTATAGAGTGGAGCTTAAGTAAAACCTGATCTCCTTCCAGATCCCCCAGATCAAATTTGATTTCAGCCAGCACCTGACATAAACCATTTTCTGCAAAATTAATACAGGAATAACTGCTGTAATATTTGTATTCCTGATAAGCATAAAGAATACTCCCCAGGATAAGAAAAAAGATTGTGAGCCAGATATAAACTGATTTCTTGCTTTTTTTAAAATTGAAAACTGTAAAATATGATAAATAAATTATCTCAGCTAAAATTATCAATTTTAAAATTTTAAGCTGATTATAATTAAGCAAATAATAACTGCCTAAAATTCCAGTGATTAAAGACAAGGCTAGGTATAAGGCTGGTCTTCTCTGAATTTTCACTGTAAAACAATCTCATTTCTGATATTTTCCAGTGTTTTTTCTCCAATACCACTTATTTTTAATAAGTCTTCTTTGCTGGAAAAGTAACTATTTTCATCTCTATATTTTATAATTGCTGCTGCTTTAGAGGGTCCAATTCCACTCAGCTCTTCTAGCTGACTCTGACTGGCCTGATTGATATTAATTAATGAACTATGTTTAGAGTTCGAATAATTGCCAATCACTATTTCTTCAGTACTTTCAATGTTTGAATTACCAATTTTTTCAAAATCATTATTTTTCGATTTATCTGCTACTATTAATTTTTGTCCATCAAATAATTTTTCAGCTAAATTTAACTTGGTTAAATCAGCGTTTTCTGTGAGTCCACCGGCAGCTTTAATCAAATCAACAAGTCTGTCATTTTTATCTAATTTATAAACTCCAGCATTTTTAACAGCTCCCGCAAGATGAACTACTATGCTTTTATCTGCTGGCTCAGCAGAAGCATTTTGCGGAAAACTTCCTGTTTCTAAAACCTGCAAATTGTTTTTTGAATCCAGCTCAGTAACTTTCTCTCCCTCCTGAATATAATACCCAAATACCAATAATAAGGCTGCTAAGAAAACAAAGATTAGTTTTTTATTTCTGTACATATTTACACCTCCTAAATTCTTATTCTAGATAAAATTTAGATTTCCTGTAATTTTTTTACATTTTTATTAAAAAAATATAGCAGCTGCAGCTGCTATGGATTAAATCTTGCTTAGATGATCTTTTATTTTTTTGATTATCAAGTCATTGGCTATTTCATTTAAACCACCATGAGGAATAATAATATCAGCCTGATATTTGCTTGGTTCTACAAACTTTTGATGCATTGGTTTTACAGTTCTCAAATACTGATTTTTAACAGATTCAAATGTCCTATCTCTTTCCTTGATATCCCTACTGATTCTTCTCAGCAATCTGATATCAGCATCTGTGTCTACATATATTTTTAAATCAAAAAGATCTTTTAATTCTTCATAATGAAAGATCAAAATTCCCTCTACAATAATTATTGGTGCCGGTTTAACTTCCTTTTTTTGTTCCAATCTCTCATTTGTTTTATAAGAATAAACCGGTCTTTCTATTGACCTGCCAGACTTTAATTCGCGCAGCTGTTTTACCAGCAGATCAGTTTCAAAAGAATCAGGATGATCAAAGTTTATTTTATGATCAGCAACCTTAAAGTGACTGCGGTCATAGTAATAATAATCATGTTTTAAAATCGTTACTTTATCCTGAAAAGAATCTTTTAAAATTCTGGCAAGTGTAGTTTTTCCAGAAGCAGTTCCTCCTGCTATTCCAATTAAAAGTGAACTCATTCAGTTAACTCCTTTATAGGTTTTATTTGTTTTCTTTCTACTTTTCCCAAAAATAATTTCTAAATAAAATTTAATATTCAGCCTAATTTTTAATATCAGCCAGGCATTTTCTGCAGATATAAGAATTTTTATATTCCTTTAGTTCTGATTCAGCCCCACAAAAAATACAGCTCTGCTCAGAATAAGGATAATCTGGTCCTGCATCACTTTTACCATAAATTCTTTTTCTTAATTCCCTGATCATTTCAGCCTCAGCTTTTATTATTTTTTCTTCATTTTCTTTATTCATTAGAATTGCTTCCCCCTGTTTGAATAAATAACTTCTCTGCAATATCTATCAGTAAATCTTTTTTTAACTGCCCGGGCAGCAAATTACTGGTTTTAATAAAAGCTGGCAGTTTTTTGGCAAGACTTTTATCCTGTTTCTGATAGTTTGCCCGGACAGATTTTAATAATTCTTCAAAGCTGTATATTTTATATCTATCTATATTTAAAGAAGCAGCCAGTTCCTCCAATAATCTGATTACAATAACCGTATAACTGGACTGATAATCAATTTCCAGTAAATTTACCAGCTTAGGAATTAAATTTTCAAAAAATGAACGAAGATAGGGCTCCTCTGCCAGTGATAACTGCTTTAAAAGTTTCTTAATAATTTCTCTATCAAGGCTCAATAAATAATCAATAAAATAACTTTCATTTTCTTTAATATTTAAATAATACTTGTCTCCAGCTAATTCTTTAAAATATCTTAAGGTATCATAATAACCCATCTTAATATTTTTACGAGCATTTTGCTGATCAAAGTTTAACATTCTTCCAAGTTCCTGACTGGGATTAATAAATATCAATTCTTTATCTTCATCAGTCTTTTTTTCTATATCTCCCAGACCATAAGTTCTAATTGCAATTAATTTTTTATAGCCCTTGTTTTGAAGAGTCTTTATTGGTAGATTTTCGTAAAAGCCACCATCTAATAGAATTTTACCATCAATCCGCTGCATTTTAAATGCAGGCAGATAAGAACTGGCCATTATATAATCAACAACCTTACCTTCAGGAATATCCTCCAAAAATAATTCAAGAGGTTTTAAATCACTCAAAGAAAGGGTAACTATCGCAAAGTCAATTTTTGATTTTCTTAAGCTTGCTTCATCTATATTTTCCTCTAAAATATTCCGTAAAAATGAATTGTCCAGACCTCTATTTTGAAATACCTCTCTGGCTTTGCTGATGAAATATGACAAATTATTTTGGTTAATACTTAAATTTAAAAACTCAGATAAATATTTATCTTCTATATCCAAAACTTTAGAAGTGGATATATTATACCAGTAATCATAGGCAATATCTAACTTATCCTGAACGAACATAGCACCATTTATTGCACCAATAGAGGTGCCGGCAACTGCTTCAATTTCAATATTTAATTCTTTTAGAGCTTTTAGAGCACCAATATGATAGGCACCTTTAGCTCCCCCGCCTTCGAGCACCAGTCCATACATCCAAATCCCCTCTTTGCCTATATTTAGTAATATATAAAAATAATAGAAAAAATTATGCTTAAATAAAAATAAACTACAGTCCCCCGACTGCAGTCAACTGGCGGGAATGTGTGGGAATCGAACCCACCACAGACAGGTCCGCCTGCCTGCCATTAGATTTGAAGTCTACGATGTCCACCATGGACACAGCCACTCCCAGATATTTTCTTCTATAATTTTAACATGATATTTCCAGTTATTCAAGCAGTTATCTTAAAAGAGAGCTGCAATTTCAGCAGGATTTTCTATCAGCTATAAATTTTTACCAGGATAGCGGAGATCCCCTCTGCGAAGAGTAAGCTGAAGTTGGTCACATTTTTCTAAGAGTACTAGAGCATAACGGCGGCTGCTGTTAATTAAATCTCTAAACTCTGCCAGCTCAATACTTTCATTTTCTCTAAAATATTTTCTTAATAATTTTTGCAGTTTTGAAAAAATATCTTTATCAAAATACAGTTCCTGATCCAGACGTACTATTTCAGAATTATCTTCAAGATAATTTATTACAGCTTCCAAATTTTCATTCTCTGCTAACAGTTCTTTTCTGGTGGGAGGAGAAAAATAATTGCTGTTAATTTTGTCCAAAATAAATTGTTTTTGTTTTTTTTCTTTTTCTGTCAGCTGAACTCTAAAATTTGAAGCAGTAATTAAAGAATCTTTTTCCTGAAGAAGCTTCCCGGTAGTCAATATTTCTAATACTTGATCCAACTCCTTTTTAGTTAAATCAAAATCCAAACGCGAGCGAATTTCTTCCCTGGTAATTCCAGCTTCAAGTCTGTGCTGCTGATGATAATCATTTACAATTTCTTTTATATCTTTTTCTACTTTCTTGAAATTATCTGTGTGGATAAAACTGCTGTCATTTTTAAGTTCAAAAATCTTATTTTCCTCTTTTAAATCTGAAAGTAATTCTAAGATTTTTTCGATTTTTAGGGCAGTCTTTTTCTTTAATTGAATAAGTTCAGCCGCTGATCCAGTCTTATTTTTTATAAATAATTCCAGAGCAGTTTTAAGATCTGCTTCTTCTAATAAATTAAGATGAGCAATTAATTTTTCTGGATTAATTTTTCTTCTTGGGGGTGGATCAATTTCCAAAATCTCACCGCCACCTATAGTATCAAGTGGAGAAAAACGTCTGATCACAAATTTCTGTCTATAATAAGGTGATATTTTATGATCAAGTTTTATTTTAATAAAGATTTCATCTCCTGGAAAAGCTACCTGCTCCCCATAAAGGTTAATAGTTCCCATCACTTCTGTAGTCCCGGTGTGAAAATGAATTCTATCCCCATTTTCAATTTTAAAATTTATTGAGTTAAGAACTTTAAGTTTGGCTTCCAAAAAATTAGTGCTGATCAAAGAATCAGCCGTTGAGATAACATCACCCCGCTTAATTTCATTTTTATCAGGATAATTGAGATTAATTCCAACTCTGCTGCCAGAACTAACCTTTTTTAATTTTTTTTGATGACTTTCCATACTTTTAATTTTTAATTTTTTTGCTGAAGGATATAATTCTAATTCCTGACCTTCAAAAAGCTCTCCTTTAAAGAGAGTTCCTGTAACAACTGTTCCCTGCCCTTTTAAAGAAAAAACTCTATCAATCGGATAGTAGGGTATTTCAGAATTTGAGCTCACTTTAGTATTAGAAGCCAGTTCAATAATTTTTGTTTTTAACTCTGCAATTCCTTCACCATTAACTGCAGATACAGTAATCATTTCAGCATTTTCTGCAAAGGTGTTTTCAAACTGATCCAGGATATCAAGTTTCACCAGCTCCAGCCACTCATAGTCTACCAGATCTTTTTTGCTGATAACAATTATAGCTTTTTCAGCTCCCATCAGTTCTAAAATAGAAAGATGTTCTTTTGTCTGAGGCATCACCCCTTCATCAGCTGCTACTACAATTAAAGCCAGGTCAATACCACCGGCCGCTGCAAGCATTTTATTAACAAACTTTTGGTGCCCCGGAACATCAACTATGCCAAGATTTAAATTCAGTAAATCTGTTTCCTCATTCTGCAGATGAGTAAAACCAAGTTCAATAGAAATTCCTCTTTCTTTTTCTTCAAGCAGGCGGTCAGTATCTTCTCCAGTTAGAGCTTTAATCAGAGTTGTTTTTCCGTGATCAATATGACCTGCCGTACCCACGATTATATTATTATCCAATTAAAACACCTCCGCCAGTACTTGATTTATTGAGTCTGCCAGCAGCTCAATTTCTTCATCTTTTACTGTTTTTAAATCAAAAATAGCTTTATCAGCCTGAATTCTTGCAATTACTGGAGTTTCAAACTTTCTCAGCTCTGAAATAAATGCTTCTGTACTTTTCTGTTCTAAGCTGAGCTTGAGTCCGTAACTGTCAAATTTATTTAAAGGGTATGCTCCACCACCAATTTTAGCTGCTGTTTTTATCAATTCAACTTTGAAAGCATCTTTTTTATTGATTTTAGACTCTAATTTTAAAGCTCTTTTCTTTACCACTTCACTGCTTTCTGTTATTAAATTTAAAGTTGGAATTCTTTTTACTGCCTTCTCAAAGTCATAATAAAGCTTGAGCGTTTCTTCCAGGGCAGCCAGAGTCATTTTGTCAACACGCAGTGCCCGCATCAAAGGGTGAGTTTCAATTTGACTGATATACTGCTCCTTACCGGCAATAATTCCAGCCTGTGGCCCACCAAGCAGCTTATCACCACTAAAGGTCAGCACATCTATCCCGGCTTCAATTTTTTCTTTTACAGTTGGTTCATAGGGAAGTCCATAGTCACTTAAGTCGAATAAAATTCCACTGCCCAGATCTTCTATCAGTGGAAGCTGGTGACTGTGAGCTGTTTCTGCTAATTCCTTTGAGCTGACAGTATGAGTAAAACCCTGCACCCTGTAATTACTTGTATGTACCTTGATTAGAGCCCCGGTGTTTTCGTTAATGTCATTTACGTAATCTGCACTATAAACTCTGTTGGTTGAGCCAACTTCTTGTAAAAGAGCCCCACTATTTTCCATTACCTCAGGAATTCTAAAGGACCCTCCAATTTCAACCATTTCTCCCCGCGCAATTATTACTTCCTTCCTCTGTACCAGAGCTGTTAAAACAAGCATTACCGCTGCTGCATTATTATTAACAACTACAGCTGATTCGGCACCAGTTAAGTCTTTCAACAGCTCTTTAACCTTATTATATCTATATCCTCTTTCACCTTTTTCTAGATCAAATTCCAGTGTCGAATAATTTTCTGCAATTTCCAAAACTTTTTTTAAAGCTTCTGCTGCTAAATTTGATCTGCCGAGATTGGTATGAACTATTACCCCGGAAGCATTAATAACTTTTTTTAACCCTGCTTCAGATTTTATTTTTAATTTTTTTTCAATGTTGTTTATTATATATTTGACATTTAGATGATTTAAATTAAAATTATCCACTTCAAAATCCGAACTAAGAATTTCACTGCGGATATTATCCAGTTCTTTTCTCAATAATTGTAAAAATTTATCTCTGCTATATTCATCTATTATTTCTTCTGCCTCCGGAGCAGCCAAAAAATCATTAACAGCCGGGATAGATTTTAAAAGCTCTTTTTTCTGCATATAAATACCCCCAAAATTTGTGATTACTATTTATAATAATTCTTTCAAAATAGGCTAATCCCTTTAAATAATTAAAAAACAGGAAACCCACTCTGCTCGCAAACAGAGTGGGTTTCTAGCTTCTCCATTCTTAAATAATACTTAATTATTTAAAATGAAGTTTGTCGAGGGAATTTCGACAAATTTTATTTAATTGTTTTTACCCAGAGCCCACGCTCATAACCTTTGCTGTGATCTGTTTCCAGACAGTTAAAACCAAGCCCCTGATAAAAGCAGATTAATTTTTCATTTTCTAAAGAAGAATACAGCTGAAGATAATGTGCATTTAACTCCTTTAATTTGTCCACTGCCTGCTGAAAAAGCATCGTTCCCAGCCCCTGATTCTGATAGACAGGTGAAACTGCAAAACGCTTGAGCAGATATCTTTTCTCACTAATTTCTTCCAGTCTGAGTGAGGCAATTATCTCATCACCATTAGTAAGAACCAGAACAATATTATTATTTAAATCTGCTTTTACAGCTTCCAGTTCTTCTCTTAAAGCAGAATTAATAACCTTTTCTCCATCATTTTCTTTATTTTTTTTCTTTGCGTAGTCTGCAAAAGCCCGCTGCATTAAAATATGAATTGCTTCTGCATCAGCTAAAACGCCCTCTCTGCATTTATAATTGCTTTTTTTACTTACTGCTGTCATCAATTAAATCACCCCTATAATGTAGCTGTCATGACAGCTTTAATGGTATGCATCCTATTTTCAGCCTGATCAAAAACTTTAGAGTATTTACTTTCAAAAACCTCATCTGTGACTTCCATTTCTTCCAACCCGTATTCTTCAAATATTTTCTTGCCATTTTCAGTTTCTGTATTATGATAGGCAGGAAGACAGTGTAAAAATATTACATTGGGGTTTTCTGTCAGTTCAATCATCTTCATATTAACCTGATAGGGAGTTAAAAGTTCAATTCTTTTTTCAAATTCTGATTCTTCTCCCATTGAAACCCAGACATCTGTATAGATTGCATCTGCTCCCTTAACTCCTGTTTTTATATCAGCTGTTAATTCTATTTTGGCTCCCGACTCAGCTGCTAACTCTCTGCATTCTTCTACCAGTTCTGGCTCCGGCCACAGTTCTTTAGGAGCAGCTATAGTATAATTAACACCCATGATTGCTGAACCTACCATCAGAGAGTTTGCCATGTTATTGCGTCCATCACCTGTATAAACAAGATTTAGCCCTTCTAATTTACCAAAGTTTTCTTTAAGAGTTAAAAAGTCGGCTAAGATTTGAGTTGGATGATAAAGATCGGTTAACCCATTCCAGACGGGAACTCCTGCATATTCTCCTAAAATTTCAACTGTTTCGTGTTCATAACCTCTAAACTCAATTCCATCAAACATTCTTCCTAAAACTCTGGCTGTATCGGCTACCGTTTCTTTTTTTCCAAGCTGAATATCATTTTTGCCAAGATATTCGGGCATTCCACCTTCATCTTTTGCCGCAACCGCAAAAGCACATCTGGTTCTAGTAGAAGGTTTTTCAAAAATCAAGGCAATATTTTTTCCTGCCAGACTATTCCCACTGATTCCCGCCCGCTTTTTAGATTTTAAGTCCTCAGATAAAGTTATTAAATAGTTGATTTCTTCTTTTGAAAAGTCTTTAAGTGTTAATAAATTTCTTCCCTTTAAATTATAAGCCATAATTATCTCCTCCTTGAATTCTCGCTGGCCTCAAAATATTCTTCCCTGCTGACTAACTTCATTTACTTTAATAATTTAAATTACTAAAATTTAATCTTAAAAAAACTGCTCTAATGCTCAAAAAACTTATATAAACTAAAAAAACCCCGCACTCTTATTTAAAAGAGACGAGGAATTACCCGTGTTGCCACTCTAGTTGCCAGTAAACTGACCACTCTAAAACTTAACGCGTCATACGTCTCTACCTATTAGCTTCAGTAGAGCTCCTCCTGAGTGCGCTTCAAAATATTTTGTTGGCGGACTTTCAGCTACTCCACCTTGCTTTAAAACAAAATTATTTTTACTCTCTCATTCACTGGATTTGTTATTTTATCATAAAACTTATTTTTTATTATTATATAGCCGAGCTGCTAAAAATGCAAGTTTTTTAAAAAAGTAAAAATATTCTGATAACATCTAAACATCAATTAATTTCCAATTTCCTTTTTTAAATCTATAAAATACATAGCTTCCTCTAACAGTCCAGTCGATCACCATTGCTGTCCAGGCGCCAAGCAGACCAAGGCCCAGAGGATGAACTAGGACATATCCTAAAAGCAGACGGAAAATCCAGGTTGAGATAGCTGTAGAGTAAAAAACTGCTTTTGTATCTCCGGCTCCCCTCAGAGCACCGGAAAAAATAAAGTGAGTTCCCATTGGAATTTGTGCCAGAGCAATAATTCTTAAATTCAAAGCAGCTTTTGAAATTATTTCCGGGTCTGCTGTATATAATCTAATTAATTGTTCCGGTAAAATTAAAAAAACTACTGCCATAAAGCCCATAATCATTGAACCTATTTTCCAGGCTTCGAATGTTCCTTTTTCAGCTCCAGTTGGATTTTTTGCTCCCAGATTTTGGCCAACTATGGTTGTTGCTGCAACTGCAATTCCAAAACCAGGCATATAAGAAATTGATTCCGCATTTAAAGAAATCTGATGAGCAGCAAAAGAAGTAGTACCCAGAGATGCGATAACTCTGACAAATAAAAGCTGAGCCAGTCTTCTTACTGATTCTTCCATTGCTGTCGGTAAACCAATCCGTAAAACTCTTTTTGTTAGTTCAAGATCAAAACTAAAAAATCCTTTTAATTTCATTTTTAAAACACTAAAATCAGAAAAAGTTAAGGCCAGTAAAATAATTCCTCCGGTTGATCTGGCAAGAGTTGTTGCCAGAGCGGCTCCATTTACTCCCAGTCTGGGAAAACCAAAATTACCAAAAATAAAAAGATAATTACCTAAAATATTTAAGATATTTACCAGGATATTAACCTTCATTGGTGTTTTGGTTTCTCCAGCGCCTCTTAATGCCGCAGTAACTATAAAAGCCAGAACCATAAAAACAAAACCAGGGGTCATAACTCTAAGATAACCAGAACCGAGTCTGATAACCTCTGCCTCTCCTCCCATTAAAGTCAATAAAACAGGAGCAAAAATATAAAAAATAGCAGCAAAAACCACTGAAAAAATAATGGACAGCAGTACTGACTGCTGCAGGACTGAAGCTGCTTTTTTGTTCTCATCTGAACCTACAAATCTAGAAACCAAAGCTGTAGTTCCCACTCCGAGGGCTGAAGCTAAAGCTGTCGAAAAAAATACAGGCTGCATGGTTAAACCAATTGCAGCCACAGCAGAAGCTCCCAGCCTACCGACCATCATCATGTCAACAATATGAGTGATTGTTGCCAGAGACTGTTCGGCAATTACCGGCCAGGCAAGCTTAAATATTACTTTTTTGGTTGAACTATCTTCGTTAATTAATGCTTTATTATCTGCTGCCACCTGATCACCTTCAGTTTATATCTAATTAATTATCATAATAAAATCCGTTATGGGTTACAACTCTTGTTATTTCCGGGTGAAAATAACTTTTTGAACCTGCTTTTTTATCAAAAATTCTCAGTAAAGCAAATGATAATAAAAAGCCAAGTCCAGAGCCAATAATTCCGGCTATTTCTGCACTACTGATAAAAGAACTAAACCAACTGCTGCCGGCAAAATAACCGGCTATAATAGCGACTAATGGAAGTAGATAAACTACAAAAGCAGAAAACAAAATAGGTCTGGCTCCCATTTCGAGTTCGACCATACTACCCACTTCTGCTCCAATAGGATCATTAACTAAAACTTCCATCTCCTCTACCTCATGTGAGTCATCTGCCAGCATACATTTTTCGTCACAGTGACTACAGGCAGAAGTTCTTATAATTTGAACAAGGCTCTGACCATTTTTCTTTTTTATCACTCTTGCTCTTTCTTTCATTAAAAACCACTCTTTCTTCAATTAATTATTTTACTTTAATCTAATCATCTAAACTCCAGGTTGATTTTTTTCACTTAACCCAGCTATATTTTAACAAAAACCAGATCTAAAATAAAGAGCATTTATTACATTCACTGCACTTTTTAAATAAATAGCTGTTACAGCGGGGACATTTAATTGATTTAAATTCTTTCATCTGATAACCGCAGTTTGAACAGACAATTTTCTTAGCTTCATCATTTTTGGGCTTTAAGTTTAGATCACAATTATCCATCCTAACCTCCTTAAAAGTTTAAATCAACTTTTTAAGACCAGCTTTTAAAAAATTAAAAGGTTAACCAGACCACCTGTTATAAAGGCAGTAATCCAGCTTCCAAACCAGATATAGACTGCTTCTTTAAAGTTTCTCTCTTTAACCATAATCATCATTGCTGCAATACAGGGAACAAAAAGAGTTAAGGTGATTAAAGCAACAGTTATCTGAGCTGGACTTAAGGCAATAGCAGTTAAACCTGCTGCTCCAAAGTCACGGCGAATTATTCCCATCACAAATGCAGTTGCTGCTTCAGCAGGCAGACCCAGCCAGTTAACAGTTACCGGTTCCGCTGCCCTGGTGATTAAAGCCAGCAGGCCTGTAGCTTCCATAACTGTAATTAAAGCTGCCCCAAGCACAAAAATCGGACCTGCTTCTTTAACAAAAGCTACTGTCTGCTGATAAGTTTTACTCAAAACATTTTTTAAATCAGGTAGTCTAATTGGTGGTAAATCAATCAATAAGTCACTTGATTCTCCAGGTAGAACCTTATTTAAAAAAGTACCGGCCAGAACATAAACCGCAAAAATTGCCAGCACATAAACAATTACATAAAAAAGATCAAGTTGAGCTATTAAACCTGCAATAACACCCAGCTGAGCTGAACAGGGAATTGCCAGTCCCAAAAGAAAAATTGCAATAATTCTTTCTCTTTTTGTACCCAGCAGGCGGGTTGTAATAGTAGCCATAGTAACACAGCCAAAGCCCAGCAGCATCGGAATAATTGCCCTACCATTTAAACCTATTTTCTGCAGCATTCGATCCATTAAAACTGCAATCCTGGGTAGATAACCCGAATCTTCTAAAATTGAAAGTAGAAAATAAAATCCGGCCACAAGTGGCAGAAGCAGTCCAAAAATATAAGTTACTGCCATAGTTAAAATACCGTATTCTCCGGCTAAAAGCTCACCAATAAAATTATCTAAACCAATGGTACTGCTGATTATCCCCCGCATAAATGGTTCATATGTTTCAACAAAAATCATTTCTTCTGTAATTCCAACTACAGTTTGAGCAACAAAAACACCTATAAATTGATAAATTAAATAAAGTAAAACTAAAAGCAGGGGAACAGCTGTCACTGGTTTTAACATATAGGCTCCGATTTTACGGGCTAACTGACCACTTTCCTGATCATAACTTAGAACCTCAGCTGTAATTTGATCAACCCGCTGACGGCGCGCTGTATATATTTCCTCTCTATAATCTGAAATTGAAGCCAGACTATCATACTGGCAGCGAATATTCTCATCTTCTTCTAAAAGCATTAGAGTATCGGCAGTATTTGCCGTTTTTTTATTTAACTCTCTAAATTCTTCTTTGATATTTTTAAAGGCCTGAGCATGATTTTCAGCCTGACCATTATTAAAAATACTATTTCCTTTTCTAGCTTTATCAACAGCGTGTTTGACCTTGTCTAAACCTCTATTCTTGGCAGCAGTCGTTGGAATAACAGGAACCCCAAGCTCTGCCTCTAAAGCATCAATATCTATTGAAATATTATTTTTTTCTACTTCGTCCATCATATTAAGAGCAACAATCATTGTTTTATCCATATCCAGCAGCTGCTGAGTTAAAAATAAATCTCGCTCTAAGTGACTGGCATCAACAACATTAATTATGATATCTGCAGACATAATAAAATCCCTGGCTACTCTCTCCTCATCATTTATGGAACCAACTCCATAAACTCCTGGAGTATCAAAAACAACAGCATCACCCATTTTGCCACTGCTGATATCAAGGGTAGTCCCGGGATAATTTGAAACACTGACATAAATTCCTGTCAGGTAATTGAAAAAAATAGATTTCCCAACATTAGGATTTCCAGCCAGCACAATTTTTTTATCAGCCTGCAGTTCCTGGTCAATTTCAATTTGACTGCAGTCGTTCAATTAAACCATTCCTTTTTTCTTAACGCTAATTTTTTCGGCAGTTCTTCTGCCAATTGCAATTTCCTGTAGATTTTTCTTTAAAATAACAGGTCCACCTGGCATTGAGCCAGCACACTCAATTTCAGATCCTTCACTGATACCAAAGCGAAGTGCCTGTAAACGAGTTTGTTTATCATCAATTTTATCTATAATAAATTTATGACCATTTTTCATGTCAACTAATGTCATTAATTATTACCTCCTGCTGCTCTGATTAGTCTTTTAAATTTCATTTATAATAAAATTATTATTATAAGCAAATTACTTTACTTAACTTTATTATACTGAAAACGATTTTCAAAGTCAACATATTTACTGAAATAAAACTTTTATCTTTCCTTTATTAACAACGATTATTAATTGCTCTATAACTTAATATTATACTATAAAAAAATTCTCGACAGCAATTTAAAAACTATCGAGAATTAATTTATTGTCTATTCTATTTTCGGTTTATTTCGACATAATACGGGTGGTACCCGGTGCATGTACATTATTTTACAACCAGGTTCACTAACTTTTTAGGAATATAGATTGTCTTAACTAAATTACCATCTTCAAGATAGGACTTTATATTTTCTGCCTGCATAGCCTTTTCTTTTACCTCATCTTCGTCAGCATCTGCAGCAACATTAATCTTATCTCTAACCTTACCATTAACCTGAATTACAATTGTAATTTCATCTTTTTTAAGAGCTTCCTCATTAAAGGAAGGCCACTCTGCTCTGTGTACATTTCCTTCTTTACCTAAGTATTCCCATAATTCTTCAGTAATAAAGGGAGCAAATGGTGCCAGTAAAAGTACAATGTTTTCTGCAACCTCTTCTATTAGAGCAGTATCTGTATCTTCCTGACTGCGATCATTTAGATAAGAATAAACCTCATTAGTTAATTCCATAATCGCACTGATTGCTGTATTGAAGTTCAATCTCTGACCCACATCTTCTGTCACTTTTTTGATACTGGCATGCATTGTGCGGTAAAGTGTTTTGGCTTCTTTATCCAGGTTATCTGGATTAAGTTCAGTGTTAGAATTCTTAATCAGTTCAAGATTTTCAGTAACAAAGCGCCAGACACGATTTAAGAAGCGGTCAGCACCCTCAACTCCCTTATCACTCCACTCTAAATCTTTTTCAGGTGGTGAAGCAAAAAGGATAAATAAGCGGGCAGTGTCTGCACCGTATTCTGCTAAAATATCCTTAGGATCAACAACATTTCCTTTGGATTTAGACATTTTAGCACCATCTTTAAGCACCATACCCTGAGCCAGCCAGTTTGTAAAAGGCTCAACATGATCAGTTAAATCCATATCATGGACAACTTTGGTAAAGAAACGAGCATATAATAAATGTAAAATTGCATGCTCAATTCCACCTATATACTGGTCAACAGGGAACCACTGATCTACATTTTCCTTGCTGAATGGAAGTTTATCATTTTTTGGATCTGCATAGCGCATAAAATACCAGGAGGAATCAACAAAGGTATCCATAGTATCAGTTTCGCGCTTTGCAGGAGCCCCACACTCCGGACAGGTGGTGTTAACAAAACTATCTACTTTTTTAAGTGGTGATTCTCCAGTTGGAGAAAATTCCACATCATGGGGCAGTTTAACCGGTAGATCTTCCTCAGGTACTGCAACCGGGCCACATTCCTCACAGTAAACAATAGGAATTGGAGCTCCCCAGTAGCGCTGACGAGAAATTAACCAGTCACGCAGCCTGTAATTAGTTTCAACTTCCACAAAACCCGCCTCTGAAAAATCTTCTGCCATTTTATCAAAGGCTTCTTCTACACTTAAACCATTATATTTACCAGAATTAATTAAATGTCCTGGGCCAGCATAAGCCTCATCCATCTCAGAACCAACCAGTTCTTCTTTTTGATCCTCAGGCTGGATAACTGCTTTAATTTCAATACCATATTTACGGGCAAAATCAAAGTCACGCTGGTCATGAGCTGGAACAGCCATTATTGCACCGGTTCCATAACTCATCAAAACATAGTTTGCTATATAAATAGGAATTTCTTCGCCATTTACAGGGTTTACTGCATAGGCACCTGTAAAGAGACCAAGTTTTTCAGAATCAGCTGAAGTCCTCTCCTGTTCTTTCTGTTTTTTAGCCTTTTTAACGAAGGCTTCAACCTCTTCTTCTTTGTCGGTACCCTCTGATAATTCTTTTACATAAGGGTGCTCGGGAGCAAGGACCATATAAGTAGCTCCAAATAAGGTATCAGGTCTGGTTGTAAACACCTCTAATTCTTTATCAAGTTCAGGCAGTTCAAAAGTAACTCTTGTACCTTCACTACGGCCAATCCAGTTTTTCTGCATTGTTTTTACCTTTTCTGGCCAGCCATCTAAAAGTTCATGATCATCTAAGAGTTTTTCTGCATAATCAGTAATCTTTAAAAACCACTGCTCTAAGTCTCTTTTATCCACCTCTGTACCACAGCGCTCACAGGCTTCATTTACCACCTGCTCATTTGCCAGTACTGTTTCACAGCTGGGGCACCAGTTAACAGTAGATTCTTTTCGGTAAGCTAAATCATCATTAAACATCTGAGTAAAAAACCACTGAGTCCACTTATAATAATCCTCTGCTGCTGTAGTTACCTCTCGATCCCAGTCATAACTTAAACCCATAGCCTTCATCTGTTCTTTCATATGAGCAATATTATCCCAGGTCCATTCCTTCGGATGAATATTTCCATGCTTAATTGCTGCATTTTCTGCAGGCAGTCCAAAAGCATCCCAGCCCATAGGATGAAGCACATTATAGCCCTTCATTCGCTTATAGCGGGCAATAACATCACCAATAGAATAAACCCTTACATGACCCATATGTAAATTACCAGATGGATAAGGGAACATTTCTAAAACATAATAATTTTCCTTATCTGGATCATCTCCAGTTTTATGTAAATTTGAGTCTTCCCAGTTTTTAAGCCACTTTTTCTCTACTTCTTGAAACGGATAATAGTCCTGCAAAGATCTTCACTCTCCTCATTAAGTTAAAATTTTTTCTATATAATCAAAATTAAATTAAACTCCGATCAAACTACTCTTCTTCTCCATCACTCTGACGCAGAATTTTTTCTGCATCTGACCAGAGACGCTCAAGGTCATAATATTCTCTTTCTCTTTTTTGAAAAACATGAACAATTACATCTGCATAATCAATTAAAACCCATTTGGCATCATCCATTCCTGCCATTCTTTTGGGTTCAATTCCTTTTTCAGATAATTTCTCATCAACTGCTCGGGCTATAGCTCTGACCTGTTGATCAGAATTACCACTGCAGATCACAAAATAATCTGCAATTACAGTTAAACCCTGAACATTTAGAACCTCTATATCTTCTGCTTTTTTATCATCAGCTGCATCAGCAGCGATTAGAGCAATATCCTTAATACTTAAATCTGACATTTAATAAATTCCTCCTTAAACAGACTTCTCATAGCCTGCTCCCACTATAATTTCTAATTTTTTATTTGACTCTTCTTCTGCTTCCTCTATAAATTCGGTCTTACCACCAAGTAATTCTGCAACCTTAGCAGCAGTTTCTGCATCTTCTTCACTATAATATTTAACAACAGAACTATCATAATCATATTTATCTGCATTACCAATAGTTGAAATATTAAATCCATATTTCTCTAACAGCCCGGCTGTATTTGAAGCTGCTCCTGACTCCCCAACACCATTAAGAACTTTTAAATTATATTCTTTGTTCTTAATATAAGATTTATTTCTGATCAAATTATCAACCATAATTTCGGCTTCCTGCATATCAGGTACCCAGTAACTAATTCCATTAATATATTCTGCTTTACCGGGCAGCATTTTTGATTCAATCTGGTTTAAATTAATCTTTTTAGCTGTATTCAAAAATGGAGTTATATCCTGAATCGGAATATTGGTATTAACTGCTTCATTAACTTCTTTCATTATTCCAGGAACTTTAGTAATTATTGCTGGAGAAAGAACTTTTGCTAAAACAGCATCTATAAACTTCTGCTGTCTTTCAATTCTTCCAATATCTCCCCTTGCATCACGATAACGAACATATTCTAAAGCTTCTTCCCCATTTAATGTCTGCTGACCTGCCGGGATATCAATGTAGAGTCCTCCTGCTTTATCAACATAATTTAAATGTCGAGAAACATTAATCTCTACTCCTCCCAGGCGGTCAATTATTTTTTCAAAACCTCTAAAGTCTGTTTCCAGATAATAATCTATATCAATATTCAACATCTCTTTTACAGTTTCCTGAGTTAATTTAATCCCCCCATAGACATGAGAAGAATTTAATTTAGTGAAATTTCTTTTATTAGAATTTATATAAGTGTCTCGGGGCAGAAAAACCAGTCCTGCCTCATTAGTCTCTACATCAAGGCTGATTAAAATTATTGTATCTGCTCTGGAAGCTCCATTAATATCAGAGTCATAACCTACAGCCAGAATGTTAACTTTATTTTCTTTAAAAGGTCCACTGGATGAAATCTGACTTAATTCGTCATTCCACAAAAAAGGAATAGCAACACCGATAATAACTAGAAATATTATTAAAGCTATATATTTCCAGTCAGTTAATTTTTCTACCATTTATTAATCACTTCTCTTTTAATAATTTATTTCGAAAATCATTCGAATATGGATGAATAAAATTATTTCTCTCAAGTTGATATTTCATTATATGAGTTGTTATTAAATAAAGTCCTAAATAAAAATTCATTTCAATTTTTGATCTGATCTCATCTAAACCGACAAAGTCCCTATCTTCAGAAATAAAATCAGCAGCATAAATTACCTGAGCAATTTTTCCCATCTCCGGATGTCCCAGAGTGTGAAACCTGATTGCCTCTAGAATTTCAGGATCATTTACTCCAAAAATTTCTTCAGCCAGCACAGCACCTGCAGGTGCATGCAGCACCGGCAAAATCTCTGCCTCCAACTGATCAGGTTCCCATTTGGAATTTTTTAGTATTTCTTTTAATTCAACACTACTTTTGCTTTTAGCAATATCATGCAGTAAAGCAGCAGTCTCAACCTTTTTCAAATCCAGGCCCAACTGATCAGCCAGTTTTAAGGCAGACTTAAGCACCAACTTTGTATGCTGATATCTTTCATCACCAAGTAAATCTTTTATTTTTTCTAAGTCAAGGTTTGAAGCTAAATTTTCCTTATTTAATGTCATTCAATCACCTGTAGAGATTATTTTTTTCTATGTACTTTTCAATCTTATCCAGAGTTAAATAACGAATAGAATTTCCTTTTTTATATTCCCTTCTAATAAAGGAAGAGGAAACTTCTATATTCAAGCCCTGATATGTTAAAACATTCTTTAGATATGGCTGATATCTCTGCTGACTTAAAATTTCTTTAAGATCATAACCCGGTCGATTAAAAACAATAAATTTACCTTCTGACAATAAATAATCAGGCTCTTTCCACTTGAAAATCTCTGCCAGAGAATCAGCACCAATTATAAAAAAAACTTTTCCTGCCTCCAGCTTTGGTACAAATTGAGCCAGAGTTTTGGCAGTATATGAAAAACCATCATTTTTTAATTCCCAGTCAGAAAGACTGAATTTTTCATTTTTATTTACAGCTAATTTTAACATTTCAAATCTAATATAATCTGGTGAAATTTCTTTATCTTTTTTATGTGGTGGTCTACCTGCGGGCATAAATATTATTTTATCAAGTTCAAAACGATTAATAATCTGCTCTGCTAAAATAAAATGACCTATGTGCGGTGGATCAAAAGTTCCCCCAAAGATAGCCACTCTTTTTTTTGGCATATTTTTCACCTCTAATTTCATACATCTTTAATTATAAATTATTTTAAGAGCGCTTGCAAGTTAAATAACCCTCTAAAAGAGGAGTTTCAAGCTTTAAATAGAAATAATTAATTAGAGCTAAACGACTGGAGGTTATAAATATGCTTTATAAATTAAAAAAGAAAAGTCCCACAGTTGCTGAAAATGTTTTTATTGCTCCTGGGAGCAGAGTTATTGGTAATGTAGAATTATCCGAACACAGCAGTATCTGGTATAATACTGTTGTTAGAGCTGACCTGGCAAAAATCAAAATAGGAAAATACTCTAATGTTCAGGAAAATTCCACACTTCATGTTGAGCAAAATCAGGGAGTTGAAATTGGTGATTATGTGACTATCGGCCACAATGCGGTAATTCATGCCTGTAAAATTGGAAACAAATCACTGATTGGAATGAATGCTACAATTTTAACTGGAGCTCAAATAGGTGAAGGCTCAATAGTAGGGGCAGGGGCAGTGGTTCCGGAAAATGCTGAGATCCCACCTGGAAGTCTGGTCTTAGGTGTACCTGCTAAAATAATAAGAACTATCACTAAGGAAAAAATAATTGAATTAAAACAGCATGCTGTTCATTATGCTGAGCTGGCAGCTGAACAGAAAAATATTGAAGAAATAAAATAAAAAAATAGTGCCTCCAGCTTTAATGGCTGGAGGCATTTTTTTAGTTGATTTTACAGCAATTTGTTCAATTGATTTATTCTTTAAATATTTTTTTAGCAATTTCTACCGCTTCTTTTGCATCTCTAGCATAATAATCAGCTTCTATCATTTCTGCATAATCTGCTGTTAAAACTGCTCCCCCCACCATAATTTTAGTCGCTGGTGCTGCTTCTCGCACAGCCTTAATTGTCTTCTCCATATTTTTTACAGTAGTTGTCATCAGAGCACTTAAACCAAGAAGTTTAATTTCATTTTCCTTAACAGCTTTAACTACTTCTTTGATATTTACATTCCGTCCCAGATCAATTATCTGATAACCGTAGTTTTCAAGTACTGTTTTGACAATATTTTTACCAATATCGTGAACATCACCTTTAACCGTAGCCATTACAATCTTCCCTTTAGAGATATCTCTACCTCCGGTGCGGGCCATTTCTGCTTTTAAAACAGCAAAAGCTTCTTTAACTGTTTCAGCTGACTGAACCAGCTGAGGTAAAAATATTTCTCCCTTTTCGTAGCGCTCTCCTACAGTATCTAAAGCCGGAATTAAATAATCATTTACTATTTCCAGGGCATCCTTTTCCTGCAGTATTTCTTCTGTTAAGCGGCCGGCTTCAGTTTTTAAGCCTTTTACTATTACTGTTTTTAAATCAGCCTTAGAATTATTTTCTCCGCTGTTTTCAGCAGCTGCTTTCGAATCATTATCACTCTCATTTTCAGCCATATATTCAATATATTGAGCTGCTCCCTGATCAAGATTATTTAATACAGCAGCAGCCTTAACTGCTGCCATCATTTCCTGATCATTAGGATCAATAATCGGCAGATTTAAACCCTGATAGAGGGCCATACTCAAAAAAGTTCTGTTTAAAACCGGACGAGCCGGCAAACCAAAAGAAACATTGGAAACCCCAAGGGTAGTTTTTACTCCAAGTTTTTCTCTAACCATTTTTAAAGCTTTAAGAGTTTCTTTAACTCCTTCCTGCTGGGCAGAAGCAGTCAGAGTAAGACAGTCAATAATAATCTTATCTCTACTGATTCCGTATTCAGCTCCCTTTTTAACAATTCTTTCTGCAATTTTATAACGTCCAGCAGCAGTATCCGGAATCCCGTTATCATCCATGGTCAGCCCAATCACTGCTGCTCCATATTTTTTAACAGCAGGCAGGGTGTTTTCCAGAACCTTCATTTCTCCATTAACTGAATTAACAATCGCTGTTCCATTATAATATCTTAAAGCATCTTCTATTACCTCAGGATCACTGGAATCAATCTGAAGAGGGATATCTAAAATACCCTGCAGCTCTTTAATCACTTTAACCATCATTTCTTTTTCATCAATATCAGGCAGCCCGAGATTTACATCGAGTATATCTGCCCCAGCATCGACTTCTTCAACTGCCACTTTGAGTATATGATCCAAATCTCCATTTCTTAAAGCCTGCTTAAATGCTGCTTTACCTGTCGGGTTTATTCTTTCTCCCACAACATTTATCCCATCCAGTTTAAGATATTGAGAAGGTGAACAGACAAGACTTTCACTAGTCACAGTCCGATTTTTGACTTTTTTATTCTTTAAGTTCTCTGCAATCAGAGAAATAAAATCTTCATTAGTTCCACAGCAGCCTCCAATAACCGCCAGTCCCTTTTCGTATAAACGTGAAATTGGCTTAAAATATTCCTCAGGCGTAATTTTAAAAACGGTTTCTCCGTCTTCAACTACCGGTAAGCCGGCATTTGCCTGCAGAATAACCGGTGTCTCAGAATATTTTAAAACTTCCTCCACCAGCGGCTCCAGCTTTTCCGGCCCCAGAGAACAGTTGAGACCAAGCCCGTCTACCCCCAGACCTTCTAAAACTGAAATCATAGAGCGGATGCTGCCCCCGGTAAAGGTGCGGCCGTCTTCTTCAAAGGTCAGGGTGCAGAATACAGGCAGATTAGAATTCTCCTTAGCCGCCAGCACAGCCGCCCTTGCTTCGTAAAGATCAGCTATTGTTTCTATATGTATTAAATCTGCTCCATACTCAACTCCCACCAGCACCTGCTGCTGGTAAAGATTATAAGCTTCGTCAAAAGTTAAACTGCCCATCGGTTCTAAAAGTTCTCCCAGAGGACCCATGTCAAGAGCAACTGCTGCCTCAAGCCCGGATTCCATTACCGCTGCTTTTGCATTCTCAACTCCTGCTGCAATTACTTCCTCAACTGAATAATCAATCTCCTCCATTTTTAGGGCATTGGCTCCAAAGGTATTGGTAGTTAAAATTTCAGCTCCGGCTTTAAGATAACTTTTATGAATATCTATAATTTCTTTACTTTTTTCTATATTTAATTTTTCCGGAACATCTCCAGCTTTTAACCCCCGCTGCTGTAGTACTGTTCCCATTGCGCCATCAAAAATAATAACTTCTTTTCCCAGTCTATCCTTTAGCTCCACAGTAAATCCCCCTTCTTCTCAGCTCACAGTCTTCGTATAGAAGACAGTTTTTGCAGTGCCTTGCTTCAAATTCTAGATCTCTATCATCCTGATTTACAACTTCCTGCTCCTGATTAGTTAAATTCTCTGCTGCAGTCTCTTTTTCCTCCAGAACTCCAATAATTGCAGTTACAGATTTTGTCGGCAGCAGCATATTATATTTAGAAGCAGTTAAACCAATCTTTTTTGGGGCCTTTATAATTCGTAAAAATTCTTTTTGGATATCTATCCCAAGATCACCATAACCCGGGCTGTAGCGGAAAGTGATAGCTTCATTTCCTGCCGCCAGTACTTTTTCTTTAATCTCTGCTTCCACCTGATCACAGCCTTCTTCAATAGCCGTGGTGGCACAGGCATCAAAAATCATTGATTTGGTGACTGATATTTTTTCATAATAAGAAATTTTTTTATCAACCTGAGCACCGAGTGTAGCCGCCATTAGGTAAATTTCTTCTGATTTCTGAAGGTGTTTTTTGATACTTCTCCCCTTTAAAGTTAAGGTTGTATTTTTAATTTTTACCCCTTCTGCAGTATGCTGAATAGGAAATTTTTGATAAAGATAGCGGAAATTGATCAGCTTCTTTATTTCTGCAATTGATTCGTCAAGAAGACGGTTTATATTCTCATCTTCTAAGTCTTTTGCAGTCTGTAAATATCTTAAAACTTCATTTCTGTCAATTTCAAATTCCATTTTAATCAACCTTTTTGCCGTTTATATGGGTAATCAAAGAACCAACAGCCTCTTTAATTCTGCGGGCCACATAAGGATTGTTCATTGTATAAAGATGAATTCCATCTACTTCACTGGAAATTAAATCTACTATCTGCTCGACTGCATAAGCAATTCCAGCATCTCTTAAAGCTTCCGGATTATCTTCATATTTATCTAAAATCTTCTTAAATTTTTGTGGAAAATAGGCATCTGATAACTCAATAATTCTTCCTACTTGTTTTTTATTAATAACCGGCATGATTCCAGCTTCAATCGGTACCTCAATCCCCTTTTTTTCTACCTTATTGCGAAATTTATAGAAAAGAGAATTGTCAAAAAACATCTGTGAAATTAAATAATCGACTCCATATTCAACCTTCTGTTTTAAATATTCAATATCCTGGTCCAGACTCTCTGTTTCTAAATGGCCTTCTGGATAACAGGCAGCTGCAACTCCAAAATCATTATGCTTTTTGATATGCTCAACCAGCTGATAGGCATAATCATAGTCTCCGAGTGGCTCACCATCTACAGGTTTATCTCCCCTCAGTGCTAGAATATTGTTAATATCTTTCGCCTCCAGCCTGGCCAGTATTTTATTTAGAGTATCCTGATCAGAATTGATACAGGTTAAGTGGGCCAGCGCTTCTACATCGTATTTTTCTTTGATAATCGAAGAAAGTTCACAGGTTCTATTTTTGCGGACTCCTCCCCCAGCACCATAAGTTACACTTATATAATCAGGATCAATATCTTTTAGTTCTTCTAAAGTTTGATAGATATTTTCAATCGGCACATCCGGTCGCGGTGGAAATACCTCCAGAGAAAACACCACTTCTTTTTCGTCAAAAATATTTTTAATCTTCATTGCTAATCTTATCCTCCTTAAGCTGCTCTGCTGCTTTTAAAATTATTTACTTATTGTCTCTGCTCTAATTACTCTCTGCTCTAATATTAAAATTTGTTGAAACTTAATGTTTAAAAAATAACATTAAAAGAAAAAATCCACTTCCTAAGTAGAAGTGGGTTTCACAACTACTTATCTTTCAGGCTGAACCTGCTGGATTTAGCACCGGGCAGTATAACTGCTGGTTGCCGGGTTTCGCAGGGCCAGATCCCTCCACCACTCTTGATAAGACAATATTCTATTTTTAATTACTTTACCACATTAAAAGATTTGTGTCAAGAATTTGGACAGCTTAAGCATCACAATTTTTATCCTCACAATTCTCATTCTTATATTCAATTTCTACTGTTACATGATCAATTTTTTCAGCAGCCATCAAATTTTTAACCTGAGATTTAAGCTTTATTATATCTTCTTTTGAAAATTGATCCGGAATAATAAGATGTGTGCTGAGAAAGTTCTTTTCTCCCTCCAGTGTCCAGACATGAGTATGGTGAACAGCAAGCGCCTCAGTTTGCTCAACAAGCTTCTGCTGCAGTTTTTTTATATCAATTCCACCTGGAACCCCCTGCAGAAAAATATTTAAAACTCTTTTCAGTTTGGAGATAACATTATATAAAATGTAGATATTGATTAATAAAGATAGGAGCGGGTCTAAAATTGGTATACTTTTAAAAATCAAAATTATACTAACAATTAAAACTGCTGTCCATCCCAGCAGGTCTTCCATCAAATGCCAGCTTACCACTTCTTTATTTAAGGAACTGCCCCCTCTTAGTTTTAAAACTGAAATTCCATTAACTGTTATCCCAATGATTGCTAGAAACAACATCCCTTCTGGATGAACTGTCTGAGGATTAAAAAGTCTTGGTATTACCTCTGAAAGAATAAAAAATGAACCCAGAATTAAAACCAGACTGTTAATTAATGCTCCCAGAAGTGAAAAACGAGCATATCCATAACTAAAATCTTCGTCTGCTCCCTGCTGCGAAAAGTTCTCAAGATACCAGGAAACTGCCAGAGAAATGGAATCACCAAGATCATGTAGGGCATCAGATAAAATTGCCATACTGTTAGTTAAAAGACCACCAATGATTTCAATTATTGAAAAGCTTAAATTTAAGAAAAAGGCAAATTTAATATTTCCCACTGCTGAATGATCATGTTGATGGTGATGGTCACTCATTAAAATCACAAATATAATTCATATTTTATTCCCCTTTATTTTTTATATATAAAATTATAGCATCTAAAGGAATTTAATACTGTTAAATAATTTCTTTTTCCAATAAAAATTTGCAGCTTATTGACATTAAGTAGTCTGTCTGTTAAAATAATTTAGGTAATGCCCCCGTAGCTCAGTGGATAGAGCAAAGGCCTCCGAAGCCTTGAGCGTAGGTTCGACTCCTACCGGGGGCACCATATATCATTCCTGCTATAACAGCGATTATAGCAGTTTTTCTTTTTCAGTATCTATTCTCATTAAGCTTCCCACCGTGATTTCACCGCAGTACTTTCTATCCACCGCAATCAAGCATCCAGAAATTTAGAAGCTTTTTCAGCAGCTTCAGCCTGTAAAGTCGGAATTAAATGAGAATAAGTATCCATTGTTTGAGTGATTGAGGCATGACCCAATCTCTCCTGAACAATCTTAGGATGTTCATTTAGCTGCAGCAGAATCGAAGCATGTGTATGGCGAAGTGTATGGAGTGTTTTTTCTTTATCTAATCCAGCTTTATCTCTTAATTCAGCATATCTAACATTATATCTGTCTGGATAATATTTTTCACCATCTTCTTTACAGAACACCAGATTATACTCATCGTGATAATTATCTCCCAGGAATTCTTTGAACTCCTTTTGTTTCTCTTTTCTTTTCTTCAGTACTTCTACTATTTCGTCAGTAATATCGATATTCCTGTTACTATTAGCCGTTTTAGTACTTTCTCTTAGAACAGAGCCATTACCCTTTTCACCTACCAGAGCCTGTCTCACCCGAATCTTCTTATTCTCAAAGTCAACATTATCCCATTCCAGGCCTAAAAGCTCACTTTTTCTCATCCCTGTATGGACTGCAAGATAGATAAAGTCATGTAATAGCGGATCATCCTCTTTAGCAACATCTAACAGTTTACTTATTTCTTCTTTCGTTAAAGTAACAATGGTATTATTCCTTCTCCGATCAATTTTTGGTGATTCAACAGGATCAGCAGGGTTAGCTGCAATGTATCTATTTCTAACCGCAAAGCTTAAAGCTTGCTTCAGCTTCTTATAGTGCTTTAATAGTGTTGCTTCTGATAACCCACCTTCTTTGCCGTCTTTTCTCCCGTCTTTCCGCTTCTTCTGCAAATATACTCGAATGTGAGCCGGACTCAGTTCTTTTAAATTAATATGTCCCAGGGCGGGAATTAAGTGAGTTTTGAGTATGATCTCATATCTATCATGAGTAGTCTTTTCTGTCTGAACCACTGCATACTCCTCAAACCACTTCAGTAACAAATCCTTTACTGTCATGTTTGTCTGTACTACGATTCCCTGATCAGCCTGCAATTCCATTTTTCTAGCCCATTTTTTTGCATCTCTCTTACGGGTAAATGTCTTATATTCTCTTATTGCCTTTCCTGTTTCTGGATCCTTCCCCAGATATACTTGTGATTGCCAATTTCCAGATTTCAATTTCTTAATGCTAGACATAAATATTCCTCCTATTATTTGATATATTGTCTTGCTGCGTATATTACTAATCCTTTAACCTCAATTTCTGATTTATCAATTTCGCCATAGTTCTCAACATCTGGTTCTAATCTCACCTTATCTTTATTAATAATGTAGTATCTTTTAATTGTTCTGTTGCAATCACCACCTTTTCTGATAATCACTAATATTGTAGAGCCATTCTCAGGCTCATCATTTATGGGTCTAATTAGAATGTAATCATCTCTTATAATTCCCCAATCCTTAAATTTATTGTTTGTCATCTTTAAAGCATAAGAGGAATCTGTAACATAGCCTTCTGGAAAAGTGAAATAGTCTTCTTTAACACATTCTTGCTTCTCATCCCAAAAAGCTTCATTATTATAATTGTAACTTGTAACCATTTCTCTAGGGTTCTTCTTTTCTACCTGCTCAAGATAAGTTGAAAGTAACCCTTTTGCTCCTTGAGTGTCTTTTTTTTCCTCATCTTGCTCCTCGTCATCATTATCCATAACTAAAAGATACTTCTCATCCAGATAACCTGCGGCTACCATTAATTCAATATAACGAACTTTATCATTATTCTCGGCTATTTTTTCTAAAATATCTGGCTTTGGATCAAACTCAAGCGACCCGTTTTTGAGTTTAGATAAATAAGATCTGTGTATGTCTGCTTCTTTAGCAAACTTCGTGACTGATTTATCACCAATTGCTCTACTTACTAAATTCATTAATTTCACTTTATCTTTTTTCACTTTCTCTCACCTCCAAATAGATTGTAACATATTTTTAGGATTATTACAAACACTTTTTTAATTATTTTAGGATTATACTTTACAAAAAGAAGGCTTCATGCTATAATATTGTTGTAATAAAGCAAATAAACAGCAATTGATTGTTGTTCAATATTTGCACACACTAATATTTTAGGAGGATTTAAGATGAAAGATACTAAAACAGATCTGATAATTTATTTTAAGAATGCCGTAAAAGAACAAATCGACTTTGACTTTGAGCAGATACCTTTTTCTTTAGGTGTAAGCGACTTAAAAGAGCTTTTGCCTCTATCTGATTCTAAAATTTATATGATGCTGGAAGCAGGAGAAATTCCTGCAAGAAAGATGGGAGGTAAATGGACAGTCTCAAGAGCAGAGTTCCTTGCTTGGTTTTACGGATCTGAAGAAGATCTAGATTTGGAAGAACAGGTAATCGTTTAATTATAATAGTAGGGGGAGAAAGAAGAGTCTCCTCTCCCCCGAAATTATCACATTCTAAATAGCGAAGTAGTAATCTGAAAATCCTCCAACAGATCCAGGTCTTAACGGGCCTGGGTCTTTTTTTGTTTACTAATATTTTAACTTTCATTCTAAATGAACATATGCTCTTTTAGTGAGCTTGAGTAATTTTATTATCAAAATTTGAATTTCACTGTCAAAAACGGCCTTTTAATCGGTATTATATATATAGAAGCACTTTTTAAAATGGGGGGATGAAGGTAGAGGATCCCAAGCAAGGTTCTCTGCCTTCAGCCATAAAAAAAGACCTGCTATTAAGTTCTTTTAAATAACTACTTAAGTACTTACGAAATCCTGTGATCGGATTAAGGAGGCTTCTAAAACAGTGAAAGTAGACGAAATCTTAAAGTTAAAGAAATCTAAACTCAGTAACATTCAAATACTTAGTTTGCTTAAAGAAGATATATTCCAGAGCAGAAAGAAACAGGAAAGCAATAACGGAGGTAATAACAATGACAGTGACAGCTCAAAATCTCAGAACTACCATGAAAAAGAATGAGGATAAGGCGGAAGGCAGAAATGTAGCAACATTAAACTCTATCGAAAGGGATATTAAAGGAGTATGGTACTCGAGAAAGCTAGATCTATACGGTAATATTCTCGATGAAATAAGTTATAAAGATGAAATATACAGGGGCGGAGAAAAGGAAAACAAATGGAAGCCCAGGATAAATGATAACACATCATCAAGAAGTAAAAGCACCTATACTCCATCTCCAGAAGAAAGAATAGCTTCTAATATCAATCAACTGAAAAAGAAGACCTGGAAATTGACCATTGCTAATATTGAAGACATGAATACTTTTACCACAGTAACTATGGGAGATGTAGACTTCTACAGCCTATTTTCTTCAAAAAGAAGCGATAAAGATAAAAATGAACTCTACCTTGCTGATCAGTTGAGTGAAAGTGAATTGCAGCTTCTTAAAGGTAAGACCAACCTGAAATATAAAAAGGAGAAAGATAGAAGATACTTAAATAACAGTGAGGAAGAAAAGAAGCTACGTAAAAAAATTATAAACATCTTAATCGAACAGGCTTCATCTATGATCGCCAAAATAGAAGAGTCTTTTGAAAAGGAAGAAAGAACATTTAAAAGTATCAGTACTCATAATCAAGCTATTAAAAGAAAACTAGCTTCAAGAATCAACTCTCTTCTGTCTGGTAAGTCTCCGCATAATATTGAAAATGCCTACTCTGCTTTCAGTAAATTCATTGAGAATCTGAAGAATTTATCAGAAGCCTATGAAGGTGACTTCAAATACATAGCAGTGTTAGAATTCCAGGAAAATGGTAGACCACACTTTCACATGCTGTCTAATCTAAAGTACCTGGAGCAATCTAAACTTCAGGATAAGTGGGGTCACGGAATAGCTCATATTAGCTCTCTTAATTCGATTAGTAGACCTGGCCTACACATCAGTAAAAAAGATAATTTAAAGGCAAAAGCGACTAAGTTGTCAAATTATCTCTGCGAAGAAATTAGTGAAACTAGAAAAGATTCTAGAACTAAAAATAGAAAAATACTTTTGAGAAGTAATGACTTACTAAAACAGCCACTGGAGGTAATTACTCCTGAATTACAACGACAGGTGGACCAATATGTGTTTAGTAATTCTGTTGGGGTAGACTGGGAAAGTGGGTTAATCGAAGGTAAGGGAGAGTATTCAAAAAGCTCCAACATAAAAAGAAGAGTTATGGAAGATTCTGCTCCAACATAAAAAGAAGAGTTATGGAAGATTCTGCTCCAACATAAAAAGAAGAGTTATGGAAGATTCTAATCTCTACTCAATGATAGAACAAAGAGCAGGCCAGTTACTGGATAAGATTCTAGAAATAGCAGAGAAACTTAATAGTGACATTATAACCAAAGATATATACTATCAGGCCAAGCATGAACTTTTCTACAATGATCAGGAATATATGCCGGCTACTGTTGCAGCATAGGGTCTCTCCTGCTTGAACATTGACAACTAAATATTTTACTCTTACTCCCTATTAGATAACACCTGGATGCGCGCCGCAGGACTTTAAATGCCAGGTCATAATCACAGGGAGATCTATGTCTAAAACTTATATAAAAGTGGTCCAGCCGCCCAGAGAAAGAAAAGGTCCATTTCTTGCTATACTTAACTTTTATTCAAATACATCAAATACCACTGATTCAGGTATCCACATGCATTCTACACCCTCATCATTTAAAGGAAACTCAAAATAGTACCAATTACCTTCCAGATCAGTCTTGTATTAATCAGTTCCCTCTAAGCCTTCCAGCCACTGTTCTTCAGCAATGACTAGTTCTTCTTCATCATTAACTGGCTTTTCAGGAAATCCTTCCTGGATAATTTTAAGGTGATACTCTCCTTTAGGAAAGTTATAGCCACTGTCTCTATAATTCTTTGCCTGGTAACTTGCGCCGACTTCAAATTGCTTTGTCACGGTTATCAGCTCCTAATTTTAATATTTTGTCTCAAATATAATTTATAAATCTTATCATCATGCTGATTCATCTTATTATCTTTATAGGAATCGATAATATTGTAATCGATATGCTACCCAAACTTATACCATAAGATGATGTATCTTAAAAAATTAATCTCTTACTTCAACACGATCATAATATTCATAAAATGCTTCTCTATAAATGTATGATTTACTTTGACCAGATCTCTCACTTAGTTCATTAGCTTTATCATCTTGATCCTGAGTTACATAAATACTAACTTGTTTCATTTCACTAATTTTTTTCTTCTTTTTTAAGATGAAACGACAATCAGATTTCTTTTCCTTCTTCCCCACTATAATCACCTCCTTCAAGAAATTTGCCAGTAATGAAGGAATTAATGAGTTTTAGGCATTCTCAACATCAGAAGCTAATTCTTCTGGATCCATGTTTATCATTTCTACACCATATCTGTGCAACTCTAACAGAAATGCGGCTCGATCCATCCCAACCATTTCTGCAGCCATACCCGAAGATATTCGTTTAAGTTCAAATAGTTTGACCGCCATTGCCAATTTAGCTTCTCGTTCAAATTCTTCAGGACTTTCTTGAAGTAAATCAGGCAAAGTGTCAGGATATTCTATCTCCATTTTTCTAGGCATGTCATTATCCTCCTACTGGACTTATTATACTCAGATGCGTATTACTAACTCTATTATAGCACATATCTGCAGTAGAAAAAAAGCTTAACAACCAATATACTACTGGGAGCACACAAAGGCTATTTAAAGCTGTTTCTAACCGTTCTACATAAAGAATACCCAGCATAAACACAAGGCTCCAAACTGCTATTCTCAACCCTCCTCAGCCCTTTCTACATAAGAGCTTAGAGCACTATCGCTTTTCTAACTTACAGTTCGAAGTCTTTCATTGATTCATCCATCAAATCCTGATTTACCCCTATATAATCTAGAGTAATACTCGGAGCAGAATGGTTAAAAAGTTTCTGCAGCATTGCTACATCTTTGTACTGCTGATAATGGTGGTAACCGAAGGTTTTACGGGTAGAATGGCAGCCAATGGATTCCAGACCAACTTCTTTACCTACAGAACTTAGCACTCTATATGCCTGACTTCTAGTTATCGGTTTGTTGGTCCCGTTCCTACTCTGAAAGAGGTACTCATGATCAGCCATGTTTTTAATGTATTGATCTAAAGCATCTCGCAAAACACCATTAATAAAGAACTTCTTTGACTTTTGAGTCTTCTGTTCTTTGATCTGGATATGTGTCTTATTCCTTACATCAGAAACTTTTAGTTGCAGCATGTCTCCAATTCTAAGGCCAGTATTAATTCCGAGCACAAAAAGTAGATAATTCCTGTAATTATCCATCAACAATAAGCGTTTAATCTCCTCAATCAATTCCTTGTCTCTGATCGGCTCAACTTTTTTCATTAGTTTAATCCCCTTTCTAATTTGTTTAAGATACATAAAAGCTCATTTAACACAGAATAGACATCTATTGAAGTGAGTTCATAAGCAAAATATTGGGCCTTCACCGCCGCTAAGGTTGCTATAACAGCAATAAAGACCACAAATGTCAACTCACCTTATTAACTATTGTGGTGAATTGATTAATTTGAAGTTTCAAAAAACAAAGGCATGTGATCACTATACTCAATCCATTTTTCATATTCCCCAACCCAAAAGTCTAAAATATCATTTATCATATCTTTATGGGCAAAGATGTAATCAATATGATATCCCCTGTCTCTTTTTTTATACATATAAAAAGTTGAAGCTAGTTCTTTTCCTAATTTTTCCTTTTTTAATTTATGATAGAGGCTAAATATTTTATTATTATTTAGAATTCTTCTAGTATCTGCTAAATTTCCGTAAAGGGGCCCATCTGGTGAGATATCCCATATATGATTCCAATTAAAATCACCTAATACAATAGTGTGTTCATTAAAAGATTATTATAATATTTTAATGCTGTATAAACCTGAGCAATATAGCGTTTTTTCCTGTCTAGAGTATCATTCATTGTCCATACTGCTAATACGATTATTTCCTGTCCATTACTTGTAACTTTAACGGGTAATACATATCTACTGATATCCTTCTTTACTTCTTCTATTAACTTTACATTAAAATCATTTCTAGAAAATACTCCTATCCCTTTATTGTTGTTATCTCCGACCCAAATATAGTTAGAAAATTCCTGCCAGGTACCCTGTTTAGCTGGGTTTTCACACTCTTGAATTATTAATAAATCAGGATCTAACTCTAAAACATGCTCTTTTTTCTTTCTAAAAGCCATATTACAATTCCAATTTAAAATCTTAATTTGTTTACCCCCTACCTCCTAAAAAATTAAGTTATGACATTTTTTTTAATATTTCCTCAATTTTCGGTTTGGTTTCTGGTAAATTAACTGTAACAATCTGCCAGATAATATTCAAATCAACACCAAAATACTCATGAATAACAATGTTTCTTAAACCAATCATCCGTCCCCAGGGAACATTTTTGTTTTCTTCATATATTTTTTCGGATAATTTATTAGCTGCTTCCCCTATAATCTCTATATTTCTCAAAACTGCATCAATAGTCTTATCATCTTTTTTAAAATCTTCTTTTGTCATCTTTTCAGTATAACTAAATATTTTATTCATTGCCTTAATGATATCTTTTAAAAATAATAGGTCTCTTCTCATTGGTATATCACATCTCTTAATATCTCTTCTTTTAATTCTGATTTTAAAGCTTCTACAGTTACTAAATCAACGTCTCGCTCTAAACTTTCTTCCAAAAATCGCTTTAAATCTATAAATTCCCAGCCTATATCTTCAGAAAATTGGACGAGAATATCTACATCGCTATTTTCATTAGCTTCATTTCTTGCAAATGATCCGAAAAGACCGATGCTTTTAACCTTATAATTCTTTTCTAAAATCGGCTTTAAATCTTTTAATTTTTTCTTGAGATCTTTGTTATCCATATTTTAACTCCTTCCTCTGCTAGAGTAAACTACCTACTAATACTATTATATCAATTCTATTCTGTTATAACAAAAACTTTATTTTAAAAGTCTAGCCTCTTACCGTTCACTTTAAGCCACTCTTTTTTCTCTTTAATATCAGGTATAACAGCAGCTACTGTTGCCCAGAAATCTCTAGAATGATTGTCATGTATCAGGTGCGTAAGCTCATGTACCACCAAATAATCCACAATAGACATTGGTGCCATGATGATCTTCCAGTTAAAGTTAAGGTTATTTTTGTTGCTGCAGCTGCCCCAACGTTTCTTCTGTTTTTTTACAACTACATTATTTGGTTCAACATCAAGCTTAATCTTATACTTATCCACTCTCTCATTAATCTTTTCTTTAGCATGTTCACGATACCAGTCAATTAAAGCAACTCTAATTTTTTCTCTTCGTTGTTCTTCTTTATCTTCAATATCCACTGGGTAGTCAATAATAAACTTACCCTGGTAGAGCTTTACTTCTACTATTGAAATTTCTGCTGGATTAACTTCCAGCCTATATCTTCGACCTAAATAAGGAAGTTTCTCCCCGGTCATAAATTCTTTTTCTTTTGGTGCCGGCTTAATCTTATCCATTTCCTTTAATTTGGAAAGAATCCAGTTAGTTTTTTTCTTTAGTACCTCTTCTATTTTAGTTTCTGCTGTATTTTTTGGAGATCTAACTATTAAATTCCTCTCATGATCAACAATGATCCCCATAGTTTTGCGTCTAGTGCGTATTATTTCATAATTTATTAGTTTATTTCCCAGTTTGATCTGCTGCATTCTTACCTCCGATTAAAACATAAATATGTTCTGAGAGAGCTTAATTATCTTGTTGGTTAAACTCTCATATTTCTGCTTAAACTCATCATATTTGATCAAGTGGACCTTAGTTGTTTTTCGCATCTTCTGAAGAACTTCAGTCTTTTGCCGCCAGAGATCAATCTTAGTGTACTCACTTAAATCATTAAAGATATTCTGAGTAACTTCTTTGACAGTTTTGTTTACATAAGGCTCATTGCTCCCTTCACCTGCTGTATATTCACCAGGCTCTTCTGCAACTTTGCCCTTTTCTTCTTTATCTCTCTCATTTAAAAGAAGTTCATAGAGGGCAAACTCTTTCTTGTTTAACCCCAGTTTTTCTGCTTTCGACTGAACTGTTCTCATATCATTAATAATATCCTTCATCTCACCAATCTGCTCTAAAAGACTCATCTGATTGTTTTTACGCTTTTCGATAATTTCTTCCAGTCGCTCACTTAGTTTTTTATAATAGACAGGATTTTCTTCCATCTGTACGTTGATTTCTTTCTTTATCGCATGCTCCATCTCACTGGCTTTAGCCTTATCAGATTTTAAGTCATCTAGAGTTTCTTCAAACTTTTTCTCATCAAGGATAGATACTGGCTCATGTAGGACTCTGACACTGCTTGCTCTGATATGATCATCAATTAGTTTTTTAACCTTTTCTCCCACACCTTTGATATCAATACTATCATCACGATACCTATTTCTAACGGCTGTATGGATTTTGCTTAGCTTATATAAATCACTCCTGTAAGGATCAGCTATTGGGTGCGGCATAATGATATCCATACTCTTAGCAAAGTCCTTAAAGTCATTTTTGAAGTCATTTCTCTTCTCTTCGTCTTCAAAGAGCTCAATACAGGCTTCCAGGTCACTCATATCTGTATTTCTAAAATATTTCATTACCTCTCTATGATTAGCTTCCAGTCTTGGCTTCTCATCTTCAATTGGAGTTACAGCATTTTCCACATCAGAAGGATTAAAGATAGCCAGTGCCTTTTTAAGGTTATCAAAGACTCCATAATAATCTACTACCAGACCATAATTCTTCTCAGGATAAACTCTGTTAACTCGGGCTATAGCCTGCAGCAAGTTATGTTCTTTCAGAGACTTATCCAAATACATAACCTGCTCAACTGGAGCATCAAAACCAGTTAGGAGCATATCACAAACGATGATTATTTTAAGTGAAGAGAGAGGATTCTTAAACCTTTCAACTATTCTAGATTTCTGATCATTATCAACACTGTATTTTTTAAGTAAACTCTCGTCATTGTGGTCACCAGAGATTAATACAGCTGCTTCTGGACCATCTAACTCATCAATCGCCTCTTTATACCTAACTGCTGCCTGTCTGCTTACGGCCACAATTTGAGCCTTAAAAGGGGCAATCTTTTCCGTATAATGTTTAATAATATCCAGAGCAATAGTTTTAATTCTGGAACTTGCTTCAGCTATATCATTTTCAGTAGCGTATTTTTCTTTTATCTTCTGTTTCTCTTCATCTGAATATCTGTGGAAGGTTTGATCAAAGACATCATCTAAAGTTCTATCTTCTACATGTAACTCAGTCAGCCTACTCTCGTATTTAATTGGCAGAGTAGCATTGTCGGCAACTGATTCTTCTATCGTGTAGGTGTCAATATAATCACCGAAGGTTCTTAAGGTGCTTCTTGATTCTTTGTCAATTGGTGTCCCAGTAAAACCTATATAAGCTGCATTTGGCAGAGCTCTCCTCATATTAGAGGCTAAATCTTTAAACTGAGTTCTGTGGGCTTCATCAGCCATTACAAATACATTCTCTCTTTCAGTTAAAACAGGATATTTTTCGTTTTCATATTCCTGAAACTTATGGATAGTAGTCATAATAGTTCTGCCTGCTTCTGATGACAAAAGATCTTTTAAGTCTTTTACACTGGCTGCTCTTTCTGGATTAGGAAAGCCACATTTTTTGAAAGTACCACTGATCTGTTCATCAAGGTCTACCCTATCTGTTACAATCAACATTGTAGGGTTACCAATCTCTTTCATCCTTCTCAGCTTAAGAGCTAAAAAGAGCATGGTTAAAGATTTACCTGAGCCCTGAGTATGCCAGACAGTTCCGTTTCTGTCCTCTAAACTCTCAGCATTTTTTATTCTTTCCACTGCTTTTTGTACAGCTCTGTACTGCTGATAGCGGCAGGCCATTTTAACTTTAGCATTACCCTTATCTTCAAAAACAGTAAAGTTCCTGATAATATCTAAAAACCTATTCTTCTTAAAAAGGGAGAAAAGAAGTATATCCTGTCCTGTCGGCTCTTTACCTAACAACTCTTTTAAAGAGTCTTTATTATAAGGATAAGGATCCTTCCAGCCTTTAAATGCCTGTGCTGGAGCTCCTACTGTAGCAGAAGATGCTGAATCACCCCAGGCTGCAACAAGCAGTTGATTGGGGTAAAATAGTTCTTCTGCACCTTCCTCAGTATCATCACTTCTTATATTTTGATATCTTCTCAGCTGATTTATTGCCTCTTCTTCTGGTTCATTACAGGTAGTATTATTTTTGCATTCTATTACAGCCAGAGGTAAACCATTAACAAACAGAGTTATGTCAGGTTTAATCGGATCTTTTCCTTTGACTCGAAATTGGTTGATTGCTATAAAAGAATTATTATCTAGATTCTCATAATCTATGTACTTAACAGTCTGGTTTTTCTTGCCATGACCTATATCCTGCTGCAAACTTATGTGATTAATTAGCTTATCATAGATCATCTCATTGGCTGCCATTAAAGAATTAGCTTTTAGGCGAGCGGGCCTGATCTCATTAACTGCCTTATTCAAGTTATTCTCATTGATCCAGGGATTGATTCTTTTGAGTGCACTCTTAAGCTCCTCAATTAAAATCACTTGGTGTTCTGATTCTCTTACAGGCAGTTTCACAAAATCTTTATCCAGTTGATCATAGACTTTATAGCCTAAAGTTTTAAACAAATCTAAAGCAGGTTTTTCTGATTGATTATACTCATCCCAATTTCCAGTCATTTTCTAAACCTCCATATCTGTATTTACTCTAATCTCTCCTGTTAATAGTTTCTGCATCAGACCTTTTTTTAGTCGCTCCAGTTTTGCTTTGTATTCTTCTTCCTTTTTAATCTTAGAATCAACTGATGATAGGATTGATGCTATTTGCTTTTGTTCTTCTAAAGGCGGAACAGGTAAATAATAATCTTTTAAATTCCCAACATTAAGGTTGCTTCTTCCTCCACCAACCTGTATTCTTTCTACTTGACTTGTCCCTAAATAAGAATTAATATTCTTAACTAAATAATCTGAATCTAAAACTGCTTGAAGTGGTCTTACTATTAAAGTTGTAAAAGTTTGCACTCCATCATATTTCTCAGGAACTTTGCATGCTAAACCTGCATATCCAGTTCTAACAATTATCACATCATTATATCTTATTCTTTTGTTTTTATTTTTATTATCAAAATCAGGAGAAATATATTTCAATTCTGTATCATCTAGATAACCTTTTTTTATATTTGTATTTCTAATTAACGGAACACCTTTATCTCTATAATGGTCAGTAGCACCTGTTGCTATTCCTACACTTATCTTTTTTGTAATCTCTTTTAACTTTTTCACCTTCCAACTTATAGGAATTTTGATTTTTTTAACTCCCAATCTTACTTCCTTAAACTCTCTATTTCCTATTCCCTTAGTAAGCAGCTCCTGCATTAATCCTTTTTTCAATACTTTTGTTTCCTTTATAACTTCAACAGCATTTTCTATTGATTTATCTACTGATGAAAGAATTGACGCTATTGTTTTTTGTTCAGATAGAGAAGGGTAAATTACATCAATAGAATTAATTGCTTTTTTTGTTAAAGAGGGTACAGTGCCTGGATTACTTAAAGCATCAAACTTTAAAGATAGAAGAAAATAATACAAAAAATCTGCATCTACTTCATTAGCCATTAAACCTGCTACATTATTATCAAAAGCAGAATTTCTACTTAACACACGCCTCTTGTTTGTTAATAAGGCTTGACCAAGTTTGGGAAAGATTACAGTGCCTGAAGGACATGTTTTTACATTTAAATCATTTGCTGTTTTTTCAGAAATGTAATTATTTGCTTCCCCCATATATTTTCTAAATTTATTCATATCACTTACTTTATAAAAGGGAATATCTCCTTTTTCATTTCCTTGTTCATTTTTGGGAAATGTTGATCCAGCCATATATTCACAAACATCTCCAATAGTTTTAATAGACCAATTTTCTGGAATTTTCTTCTTTTGGGCATTAACATAAACTTCTTTAACCATTATAACCAAGCTCCTTAAGATAGCCCATCATCTCTGATTCTATCTCATCTCTTTCTTTTTCCAGCTTATCAAGCTCAGTTAAAACTTCTGCTACATCGACCGGTTCTTCCTCTTCTGTGGTGTCAACATAACGAGGTACATTTAGGTTAAAATCATTTCTCTTTATTTCTTCCATATCGGCAACTCTACAGTATTTCTCTATATCTTCAAAGTTGTGATAGGCATTTAATATCTTTTCTAAGTCTTTTTCTCTTAAGAAGTTCTGGTTGCTTCCTTCTTCATAATCTTCCTCACCATAGATAAAAATAACCTTGTCTTTTCTCTCAGCAGGCTTATTCTTATTCAGCATTAAAATACAACCAGGTGAAGAAGTGTTATAGAATAAATTAGATGGCAGCGCAATTACAGCTTCAATTAAATCTTCTTTTAAGATTTTCTTTCTGATCTTACCCTCAGAACGGCTTCGGAAAAGCACACCATTATCTAAAACTACCCCAACCTTGCCATCACGATTAGCACTTGCTAACATATGCTGAACCCAGGCCCAGTCAGCAGAGTTTTTAGGTGGGAAACCATAGTTAAATCTATTATATGCCTGAGACTCTTTAATATCACCCTTAGCATAGCTCTGATTCCACATTGGATTTGCTATTACTCTATCAAACTGCTGCAGCTTACCACCATCTTCTAAAAACAGTGGCTCTGTAAAAGTATCTCCTCTTTTAATCTGAGCATCATAAAGATCATGTAAAAACATATTCATCTTAGCAATAGACCAGGTATTTAAGTTTCTTTCCTGACCAAAAAGAGAAATGTTCTCCATTCTATCCTGATCTTCTTTTCTAATATGTTCAGCAGAATAAATAAGCATCCCACCAGAGCCGCAGGCCGGGTCATAGACTCGATCTCCAGACTGAGGATCTAAAATTCTTACTAAAAGCTGAACCACCTCACGAGGGGTATAAAACTCTCCACCTTTTTTACCGGCATCATCAGCAAACTGTCTGATTAAGTACTCATAAGCTCTACCCAGAAGATCAGCATCCTCTAAGTCCTCATTTCCCAATTTTAAATCAGTATAATGCTGGATTAACTTTTCTAACACACTGTCAGGTAGTCTATCCTTATCATTAAAATCAACAGTTGTCAGAACTCCTTCTAAAACAGAGTTTTCCTGTTCTAAAACTACAAAGGCTTTATTGATAGCTGCTCCAATATCTTCAGTCTGTTCTTTAATTGCAGACCAGCGAGCTCTTTCAGGAATAAACACCTTTGACTCAGTGTAAAAGTCTGGATCATCTACTACTTCTTCACCGTATTCTTCAATTATGTGCTCTCTGTTCTCCATAAATACATCATTCATTCTTTTTAGAAATAATAGTCCAAATATGTAGTTCTTATAATCTGCAGAATCAATACTGCCTCTTAGTATATTGGCTGATTCCCAGAGATGTGATTCTAATTCTTCTAATGTTAACTTCGACATTTACAATTCCTCCTAGAATAGTTAAGTTCTCATTTATTAATATATTATAAAGTTTAATTAATGCTTTCATAAGCTTCTACCTGGTTTTCATATTCATACTTGACCATTTCATAGTCAAGGCCCCATTTTTCTTTGGCAGCAGCCATAATTTCTGGATGTTCGTCTTGAGATTGAACCCAGTTATAGGCAGCTACCTGATTTTCGTATTCGTACTTAATCATTTCATAATCGGTATCCCATTTTTCTTTAGCCAGTTTCAATAAGTCAATATGATCCTCTACTTTTATAAGCCAGTTATAGGCTGCAGTCTGGTTATCAATCTGGTATTTAACCATTTCAAAATCATCTTCCCAGTCTTCTGTTGCATGCTCCTTTATAACTTCTTGAGCAGCTTCAGAATCAAGAAATAGATCTTCTGGTCCAGCAGCCTGAATTGAAATAGTAAAAACCAACACAAATATTAAAGCAAGACTTAATCCAAGTTTTCTTCTCATTATTTTTCATCCCCTTTAATTTATTGTAGCTCACTACTCTGACTCCGTATTGTCACCAGCAAGAAAATATTTTACCTATTACTATTTATACTTCAAGAAATTATTTAATTTTCCTTTATTGCTGAAGCAGTTATTATTGTCGTATTTTGTAGAAAAAGAGCGATATAACCAACTATATTTAAATTATCTTACACATGCATTACACACTGGAATAGCCACTCTTAAAAGGTCTCAGAGAGCCATATACGCTTATTTTTGCCTTATCTGACTGTTTGTATATTAACAGATAAACACCTTCAAAACAAGCATTTAAAGGGATATAGGCTAGATTAGAATATAAGCAGCCTCCATCATGATTTATCTTTATTCACAATGAAGACTGCAGAATTATTTTTGAAGATTAGTCGCTCCAGTGATATTATTAAATCATAGTTTTAAACCAGAAAAGATTTCTGAAAGCTTTAACCCTTTCTCAGTCTACTTTTCTGGAATCACAATCTTCTGATTAACTCTGATCATTGTCTCAATCTCATTGACCTTTTTAATGGCTGCTACCATCAGCCGCGGGTCAAGGTCAGAGTTAATCTCTTCTGCTATCTCCCAAAGGGTATCACCTCGCTTTACCACATAAACCTCATTCCAGCTGTAACTATCAATAATATCATCTGAACCTGTCTGAGCTAAAATTGCAGCTGTCAGAAACATTACTGCCATCAATACAGAAGCTGCGGTTAGTTTATTCATGAAATCTCCTTCCTTTCCTGAGCACTTAACCTGCTAAATGTATTTAAGATGGACTTCAACTGCTCAAACTGATCTTTACTCAAGCTGTTGATCGATATCTTTTTGCTGCCGTCTATACCTTTTTCTCTTTTTACATGTCTAAGGTAATTATAGAGATCCTCTTTCAGCTTAGGATCATCACCAACTATCTCTTTAATAGCAAGTTCTCTTTCAGTTAGAGAGTTAACTTGATCGTTTTTTAAAGTTTCATCTTTCTGAGTCTTACCTTTATTTTTCTTGCCCTGTACCTGGCTAAATGGAATCTCATCAAAGTTATAATCACTCTGCTGCTGTACAGCCATTTCTTCTCTGGAAACAAGACCAGAGACACTGAAAGCTCGCTTTAAAGCCATTGATTCAGCTACTTTAAGAATCATAGCTGAAGGATACTGCTTCCAGATCTTAGTATCTGACCTGTATTCTTCAAAGGGAGCAAAGACATAAACGGGATAGCTTCTGTCCTTTCTATAAACTAAAGCGTAACTACCGACAATCTGTCGGCGGTTGGTCCCATATTGATGATTAATTCCAGTTTCTTTTCGTCTAAACTTATCATTTTCTCTAACTACATCTGAAACCAGCCCATCATACTGGGGATGCCTATCAGCTATCTTTAGATAACCATCCCTGGAAGTCATAATTGTTGGCTTACCATCTTTCTTCCAGAAAAATATTTCCTTATTGAAAGGATCAAGTCCATAGTTTTTAGCTAGATAGATGAACATTTTAAATTCATCACTGCTTGCATCTCCGGCAACAGTTCGTCTCAGGGTTTCTAACTCCTCTTCAGTAAAAGTAATCAGTTCTTTTTTCTTTCTGTTAATATCAACAACTTTACTCTTTGCACTCATTTTTATTCCTCCTCTTAATTTAAGGAGACCCAGATTTAATCCAGGCCTCCCATTATATTTAGTCTTCTTTTGGTCTTTGAGCTTCTTCATCACTTAGATCATGGTCACAGTAGGGACAATTCCATTCACTCTTTTTACAAGAGCTGTAAGACTTCTTCTTACACACAGGACAGTGCTTTACATACATCTTAATCACCTCCTTTCTCTGGTTTTAGACATAAAAAAAGCCCGGCGCCGGCCAGGTTGATTAACTATTATTAACTTTTGCTGATTCAATCTTTCATCAGATTCTCTTCCTGCATACTGATAAAGTTATCTCTGCTGCCGATGATTATGTGATCAACTACATTGATCCCCATTATCTTACCGGCCTTCTGCAGCTTTTTAGTAATTGAGATATCATCACTGCTTGCATCCGCCACCCCAGAAGGATGATTGTGAGCCAAAACTATTCCCGCTGCATTCTGCAGTATTGCCCGTTTAAAGACCTCTCTAGGAGTAACTAGACTTGAGGTCAATGTACCTGTAGAAACCTCAAATACCCCCGTTACTTTGTTCTTAACGTCAAGGGTAGCGATAGCAAAGACTTCCTCTGCTCTCCTGTCCAGTTCAACCACTTCAACAAAGAGATCTCTTGCCTGAAATGGGTTCCTCACATACTTATCAATGTCATACCTTCCACCTGATTCCTTAACAATCCTTAGACTAAACTTCTGAATATTTACCATTACTCTCATCTCCTTTATGTTTTTAGTATTCATTTAAAAGGGCATCTTAAATTCCTGATCATCACTGCTTAAAGTTGCAGCACTTTTCTTCTTTTTCCTCAGCAGTCTTGTTGCTCTTTCCAGCTCATCCTCATCCATTGGCTCAGCATAGGGTCCTAAAGCTCTTTTTATCCTCCACTCATCACTCGGTACACCATTTATCTGCATAATTTTCACCTCCAAATAAAAAAAGAGACCATCAGCTCTCACTGACAGCCCCTTTAGATTAATGTTAAGCATTATTCCAACCTTCCATGAACGCATCTTTAAGTCCTGAGAAAACACTCTCTGTTTTAAGCCTGGTAAAATTGGCAGCGATGACTGACTTCTCTATCGTCTTCAAGGCAGCTCTATCGACCTTTGAAGCTGCCACACCGGTTACTCTAGCAACATTCCTAGTTCCAGCAGTTGCCAGGCTCGCTGCCTTTTTAGCGCCATTCTCAGTAATCTGAGCTACCTTCTTGAAAGCATTGTCAGCTTTATCAGATCCAATTACTTCCTCAGCATATTTGAGCTCGCCTTTACGTTTTAGGCCAAGCTCTTTCAGCTTATTTAGGATCAGCTCCTGCATTACATCGTTTTCCGCCATCATTGCTCTCACAAGCATCTCTCTCAATCTTAGAACAGTCTCAACATTGTTATCATTTTTAAACATAGTTATTACCTCCGTATTTTAGTTTTGTTTTTACTTTCAACTTAAACAGCAGTTACTCAGATATTAGAAAAAGATCAAAAAGAATAAAGAACAAAGCCAGCAGAATATCTCCACTGAACAAACTCTGCCAGGCTAAAGCACCAAGCAGTAGGATAACAAGTGTCTTAGAAGCCATCTGATTCATCTCCCTTTCTGTAGTTAATACGTTCTTCTCCCCACCCTGCTGCTTTTCACCTCCTTAAATTTAGGCATAAAAAAAAGAGCTGCCTGAACAGCCTCAGTTAAGAGACTATCCAGACAGCTCAGTGTCTTTAAGTATTAAGTTATGCTCTAGGGGGTGGGGCGTCGAACGTCGATTTGAAATTCATAATTAAGACGTGGTCCCTCTAGAAATTTTGTGTAATTTTTGAAGTTGCTAATAGGAAAAAAACAGTTTTGAAATGCTAAAGATCTTCAAAAACAAAGTGTAAATTACTATATCTATTTAAGGAGTTACTTCCCTGCTTAAAAAACTCCCAACTTTCCTTATATGAACCTTCAACAGCAAAACTCTCAGTTCTAATAAAATCTAAAAACTCTAATTCCCTTTCAAAATAGCTATCACTAAATTCTTCAGCTTTATCTACTTTTTGATTATCATCAACATTTGCATCATTGTGAAGTACATGCTCTAAATTACAGGATAGGTAGTAAGCATTATATGGAATACCATTTATTTTAGAATGCCTACTCAGTCTATCCATGATGCTGCTTTTTTTATTATTTCTTTTCTTTGTGTTTTCAGGATGTCTGGTACATAACTTATCACCATAATAGTAAATCTTATCCCTATCATGCTTTTCGATCAAATCTTCACTGATATATGCTCCGTCAGTGTCCAGCAAATGAATAATTTCTAAAATATCCCCTTTATTATAATGTTCTTTGTCCAAAAAAGATAATACTTCTTCATTGATTACTTCTATCACATTACGAGAATTAACTCCATTCCTGGTAGTTATATCTCCACGAGCAATTTGAAATTCAATCTCTTTATCCTCAAATATCTCAGAAAAAATAAGACCAAAAGATATTTCCTCCGTTATACCTTCTACTAAGAATAGAATTAATTTTCTAGTCATCAGCATCAACTCTACCAGCAGCCCTAAAAGCTCTGGCTATTTTGTATTCATTTGTTCTCTCATAAACTTCCTCGTCCTGTCCACCTAACTTAATTCCACGATAATAAAAGCTTCTTAAATTATTTGTTTCCTTAACATTGGTAAATCTAATGTATCGATTCTCGGGATTAGTTGTTGTAAAAATCAGTGACTCTTTATTAAGTTTCTCCAGCGGTCTTAGGTTATGAGAAGTAAAGACCAACTGTCCCTTAGCTCTATCCTGAATGATCTCCAGAATTTCACCTAAAAGATATTCAAATATACCAGTATCAAGCTCATCAACAGCCAGACAAATACCGGGCTTATTATACATAGCAATCATTGCACTCAAGATAGATATAATCTTTTTAATTCCATCTGATTCATATCTCAGAGGAATCTTAATCTCTCCTCTTTCTGCCAGCAGCTCTATTTTAATAACTGGATCACCATTCTCATCCAATTCTTCTCCATACTCTTTAATTTTAATTGTTAGCTCTGGAATTATCTCTTTTAAGACGATGTTTAAGTTCTCGATAACATTTTTAACAGTAGAGAGGACCCGCTCAGGAACTGTTGTCGGCTCAGACAGAGCTATTGCCAGATCTCCACCTTCTATTCTCTCTGAATCACTAAGCTGAAAACAGAAAGGTATAATTAGATTTGCATTGATCATACCTGAACGAGAATTTCTGATCACAAACAGGTTCATACGAGCATACTGTTTAATCTCCATTATAATATCAGCATATTCGTTAAAGGCTTTATTACCCTTATAAATATGATCCATCTCACTAGAAAAAATAAAGGATGTTTGTTCCTTTTTCGCAAGCTCCTTAGCCACTTTAAGATCCACTTTAGCATCTTTATTGTTCTTTGTAAGCAAATTGTAATTCTTTTGGGGACTTAACAACTGCTCCTTCTCATCAAGGTTGTGAGTTATTATCCCCCTCTTATATGTCCAGCCATCTTCTTCAAGTTTCTTATATGATAGATCTTCCTTGATAATAACTGGAGCAGCATTCTCTCTTCTTTCAATTACCATTTCATAAAAGAGTTGATATTTATCTTCTCCCAAAGACATAGAAAAAACAGAATTAATAGCAGCTTCTTTCTCACCCTGGTATATATAATCTTTAATATCTCCAGGCAGAGATTCTCCAAGCAATACCAGTTTCAGTATCCATAAAGCCTCAATAAAAGCAGTTTTTCCAGAACCATTCTGGCCGTATATTCCCAGCACATCTGATGTTTTGGAAAAAAGGTCGTCACTTTTATAGCTGTTAAAATCAATCAGCCCCTGCCTAACATTCTTAAAGTTATTCAGTTGTACCTGCTGCAGACGCAGCATTCGCTCCTTCATTTGATCACCTCCATTGATTAAATTATACAACTATTAGTGATAAAAATCAATATTTTCAACAAAATCGATATAAAAAATATCATATTCGTTGAAAATTTTAGGTTATAGGTAAAAAAATAGTCTTAAAGTGATTCTCTTAATAGTTTTTCAGACTAAACCTATATTAAATTTTACGATGTTAAACAAGGTGTACTCATATCGAGTACACCTTACATTATAATAATTTATAGTTAAGCTAAACATGTAAACTGTTCAATCCGTTAAAGTTATCCGCACTTATAGATATGTGCGGAGGTTTTTAACACTTATCAACTGCACCAATCAAATAGCTCAACAAAAAATACCCTGTAACTATTAGTCTACAGGGGAAAATATAAACAATTTAACTTTGACTGATTGAAAGAAATTATTTCTTTTCTTCTTTCTTTTCAATTTCTTTCTTCACAGGTTTTTTCTTAGCTACTTTTTTCTTAGCTTTCATTTTCAGCACCTCCCTGATATTACAACTTACTAATTGAGCCTAAATTTATTATATTACATAAAACTCGAAATAATATCTAATTATTAGATACTCCTGAAAAAAATATTATACAAAAACCCCCAGAAAAGCTCCATCAATAACTGAACAAAATGAAGGTTTCTCTGAGGGTGAATAATCGCACCCAAATTTATAGTTCAATAATAAAATGCATTGTTTCTGAAAAATCCAGTAAGTTTAATTTTTATAAACTACATCTAAAGATAAAAATATTAATCCTCTAAAACGTGATTCAAACCCTGTCCAAACAAACATAAAACATGATTATCATCCAGAGAGTAATAAACAGACCTACCTTCCTTTCGATATTTAACTAGGTTATTGTTCCTAAGAACTCTTAATTGATGAGATATTGCAGAAGAACTCATTTCCAGTATTTCAGACAAATCACAAACACATAACTCCCTATCTTTTAAAGCATATAAAATATTTATCCGTGTTGGATCTCCTATGGTCTTAAATAGTTCTGAAAGCTGATAAACAATATTTTTTTGAAGTTTACGGTCTTTCATTAAATTTACAACCTGCTCATCCGGGTCAAACACTTCACACATATCACAAAAATTTTTGTCTTTTGCCATTAAATCATCTCCCCCAAATCAAAACTAGCACCTTATATTTATTTTAACATAGATTAATTTCTAATAGAAGGCATTTACTTTAATCTAAATTATACAGCAGCAATTATTGGGGTTAAACTTTATATCCTGAAGCAACAAAGACACCGCCATTTTTAAAACTGTGATTTAAATTAAAATCTTTCACTTCTTTTCTGCTTTTTAAATACTCCCAGGTTGGTCTAGTAACATCAGCATTACCAATTAAGTCTATAAAACGGCCCCATAAATTGGGTTCTTCCATATACCAATCCATAATAACAATTTTACCGCCAACCCTTACAAGCGAAAGACTTTTATCAATAACTTTTTGCCATTCAGGCATAGCTGATAAACCCAATTCGAGATAGATAGCATCAATATTTAATTCTTCTTCTGAAATAGATGCAATATCAGATTTATTAAATCTAGCAGCATCTTCATGTAAAGTTATTATATTATCCCAACCTTTTTTTCTAATTTTTTTTCTGGCTTTTGTCAACATTCCTTCAGAATAATCAATACCAATTATTAAACCATTACTTTTCAACTGATTTTTAAGATATTTAAAACTTTGTCCAGTTCCACAGGGTAAAACTATTATATTACTGTTTTTTTTAAAATCCAGTTTTTCAATAGCAAATTTTCGCGGCTTGTGATAATACCAGTCAGGTGCTAGTAGATCATATAGATAAGAAAAGATATCATAATATTTCATTATAATCCCCCCACAGCCTTATAAATGATTTCCCCCTGAAGATTTTATCCAAACATATTTCTGATGAAATTATTTTTAAGCTTCAGAGGGATTTTTTACTTGCTTAATTAAACATTACGGCTAATTCTCATAGCATTAAAGACAGCAATTAATGCCACACCTACATCGGCAAAGACTGCTCCCCACATGGTTGCTAAACCCACAGCACCCATTATAAGTACTATACCTTTTACACCTAAGGCCAGAATAATGTTCTGCCAGACAATTTTTCTTGTTCTCCGGGCAGTATTAATAGCAGTAATTAATTTTGAAGGCTCATCTGTCATTAAGACAACATCTGCCGCCTCAATAGCTGCATCTGAACCAAGTCCTCCCATAGCAACACCTATATCAGAGCGAGCCAGAACAGGTGCATCATTGATTCCATCTCCTACAAAGATAAGTTTATCATTTTCTTTCTGTCTGCCAAGTAATTCTTCAATTTCATCTACCTTCTGATCCGGTAGAAGTTCAGAATAATAATTATCTAAGCCAAGCCGCTGGGCTACTCTCCCGGCAACTGCCTCCCGATCACCAGTTAACATAGTTAACTGCTTAATACCTAATTCTTTTAAACCCTTAATTGCCTTTATCGAATCCTCTTTTAATTCATCCGTAATTGTTATATAACCTGCGTATTTATTTTCAATCGCTAGATAAACAATTGTTCCATCTGCATCAACTTCCTGATATTCAATGTTATTTTTATTCATTAATTTGATATTACCTGCCAGAATTTCTTTGTCATCAACCACAGCTTTAATCCCGTGTCCAGAAATTTCCTGATAATCTTTTATTCTTTGATTATCAATTTTCTGGTCAAACGCTTCGACAATGGACTTTGCTATCGGGTGGGTGGAATGACTTTCAGCATAAGCAGCCATAGTTAAAATCTGCTCATTATTAAAGCCATTATATGATTCCACCTTACTAACAGCAAATTCTCCTTTAGTTAAAGTTCCAGTTTTATCAAATACTATTTGACTAACATTGTTCAGTGCTTCCAGATAATTACCACCTTTAACCAGAACGCCCTGTCGCGATGCTCGACCTATTCCTCCAAAAAATCCTAACGGAATGGATACTACAAGTGCACAGGGACAGGAAATAACTAAAAAGATAAGAGCTCGATAAAACCAGTCTGCAAAGGCTGCTCCCTGTAAAAATAGTGGCGGTAAGACCGCAATAGCCAGAGCCGAATAGACTACAACCGGTGTATAATAACGGGCAAATTTAGTAATAAACTTCTCAGTTGGTGCTTTTTTTTCACTGGCATTTTCCACAAGTTCCAAAATCTTAGATACTGTTGACTGACCATATTCTTTTGTCACTTCTACTGTTAATAAACCATCTTTGTTAATTGTTCCACTCAAAATTTCATCACCAGTTTCAACTTTACGCGGAACAGATTCCCCGGTAAGTGCTGAAGTATCCACCATAGAACTTCCTTCAAGCACTTCTCCATCAAGTGGTACTTTTTCACCAGGTTTTATAATTATTATATCACCTATTTGAACATCTTCAGGGTCAACCTCTTTTGTTGTATCTTCAAGTTTTAAATTAGCATAATCAGGTCTTATATCCATTAATTTTTTAATTGAGCGTCTGGAACGGTCAACTGCTCTTTCCTGAAAAATCTCACCAACCATGTAGAAAAGCATTACTGCTACACCTTCAGGAAACTCCTGAATAGAAAAAGCTCCAATTGTTGCTATACTCATTAAGAAGTTCTCATCAAAGACCTGGCCTCGCTTTATATTTTTGAAAGCTGCCATTAATACTGGTCCACCGATAAGCAGGTAACTGGAACCAAAAAGTAGCCATTCCAGATATATTGATAAACTTCCCAATTCTACTTCCAAAAATGGTAGTTCGAATAGTATTATTGCCAGAGCAAAAATTATTGTTCCCGGCCAGAATCGTTTTTTAAGATAAGAATTTTCATCGTCAACCCCATGGTCGTGACTCTCTTCGTGATCATTTACACGACCTTCCTCGTGATTATGTTCATGGACATGGTTGTGATCAGACTTTTGATTAGCTCTTTTTCGTCTATTTCTAGACTCCTTAACAGTTAAGCCAGGTTCTATTCTATCTGCAATTTCTTGCAATTCATTTTCAAATGAATTATCAGCACCCTCTCCTTCAACAGTAATCGTGCTGGTAGCAAAATTCAAACTCACCTTTTCTATATCCTCTAAATTATTAACTTCTTTCTCAATCTTACCTGCACAATTAGTACAGGTCAAACCTTCTAGTTCAAATTTCTTTTTCTTATTTTCTGCTTTTTCTGGCATAATAATCCTCCCTAGTTATAATTTAATATATGATTAATTGAATAATTGTTCATATATAGTATACAATTAAATTCGATTTTTGTCAACAATGATTGAGCAATTATTCATATATTGTTTAAATAAAAAAATTTACCCTTAGGTAAATCTTTTAAATATATGATAAAGGATCAACTGGTCTTCCATTAACCTGAACCTCAAAATGCACATTTGGTCCTGTTGTATTACCGGTATTACCGGATTTTGCTATTAAATCACCTTTTGAAACTCTATCTCCAGTATTGACTATCAACTTAGAATTGTGTGCATAAAGTGTTCTCATTCCTTTTTGGTGTTCAATAATAATAGTTTTACCATAACCTCTAGCCCAACCACTATATACAACTCTACCTTCACCTGATGCTTTCACTTTCGAACCTGAAGGAACTGCATAATCAATACCTTCATGCATTCTTCCCCATCTCCTACCAAAATAAGACGAGATTCTTGCATATACTGGTTTAGTAAATACTTTTTCAAGGCGATCACGATAACCAAATTCAGGTTTTGCTCCAGGTAAGATTAATGTATCACCAGGTTGAACCCTATTTGGATTATTAATTAAATTACTGGCAATAATTTTGTTTAAACTTATATTAAACTTATCAGTAATAGATGAAAGATTCTCCCCCGGACTTATTTTATATAAGATCCCTTTTACTGGAAGAACCTTTGTCGTTTGACCGGGTTTTATTTTATTAATATTATTAATATCGTTTGCCCCAATTAAAGTATCTAAATCCACATTGTGCTTTTGAGCAATATCCCAAAGAGTTTCACCGTTTTCTACTCTGTGCTTTTTTATTTGATTAATTAAACCAATTCTACTGCCCGGCTTTCGACTATTTTCTTTAACTAATTCTTCAGTAAAACCCTGACTGGAGCTTTCAATATTATACTTTGTGTCTTTATCTTTATATAATTTTTCTATGTATTCTAACTTATTATTAAATTCTAACTGATTTTCTGCAAAATTAAGTTCTGAATTCTCTGAGAGGTTAAATTCTTCTTTGATTTTAACAAAATCGGTCTTTCTCTCCAGTACATTTTTTCGCTTTTCCGTTATAATCAAACTAAAATCTGAATTTTCTTTTGAGTTTTGCTTAAGATCAAGTTCTTTTTTTACAGAAATAGATCCTCTGGGAACTCTTGTGCTTTCCAAATGCTGCTCTCCCAGAACAAAGTTTTTGTAAATTATTGTAAATGCAATTAATAAAAGAATAGCTATAAATCTTTTTTTCATATTTCAGATTGCTCCCTGTTTTCATTAGTATTGTATAAAAATAGTAAAGAATAGAATAAACTTTTAATGTATGAGTAGATGTTCAAATATATTATACTATATTTCTTCCCTAGCGTCAAAAAAATCTTTCACCCTACTATTTCACCGGACTTAATTAAATTATTGAAACAGGAGTAAAAACTCAATTTGTTAAAATGAGAACTATATGCTATAATAATTTAATAAAATTATATTGGAGGTTATTTATGGAAATTATTAAGTACTTAGTTGTAGGCGTAATCCAGGGAATAACTGAGTTCTTACCAATCAGCAGTTCAGGACATATTGTGCTTTTTAAATATTTTTTAGATATTAAAGCTGGACTGACAATTGACATCTTTTTGCATTTTGGAACTTTACTGGCAATATTTTTTGTGTATTACCAGGATATACTAAATATGATTTATTTTAAGGATGACTATAAGACTTTTAATCTATATATCATAATCGGCTCAATCCCTGCTGCAGTTGTAGGGATATTTTTTGAAGATTTTTTTGAAAAAATGAATTCTTCTTTAACTGTTGTCGGGTTTTTTTTAATAATTACCGGTATAATACTCTGGCTAACTAATAAAATAACAATCAATAAACGGAAGATAAAAGATATGTCGGTTTTAGATTCAATTTTTATAGGACTAGCTCAGGCACTCGCAATTTTCCCCGGTTTATCTCGCTCTGGATCTACTATAGCTGCCGGCTTATATAAAAATTTAAACAGAGAACTTGCTACCAAATTTTCGTTTATTCTTTCTATACCTGTCATAGGAGGAGCAACTCTTCTCAAACTAAAAGAATTAACTTTAAATGGTACAACTGACCTAAATTATTTCTATCTATTTTTAGCTACTATATCATCAATGATCACAGGTTATCTTGCTATTAACTTTTTCTTAAAAATGATAAAAGAACAAAAACTTCATTATTTTGCCTATTATTGTATTCCACTTGGATTAATATTAATATTTTCTTTATAATATCAGATTTGACAAGAGTTATTCCTTTCAACTTCTTTTTCAATCAGTTTTTATTGTTACTACACTAACTTTTTCCCCTTTGTTCTGCATTGTGGACTTAATATTTCTTCCATTTGTCTTTGATTGTATTAAAGCAAAAGACAGTGATAATTGTCCAATAATAGATATTATTAACAAATAAAACCCCCAGAAAAGCTCCATCATTAATCGAAAAAATGAAGCTTCTCTGAGGGGATATCATCTCTAAGTTCAGTTTACAATTATAAATTCACTAAAAATTAATTACCTTATCAGCCTCAATAATCCACTGAGTAAATTCTGTCATATTACTTAACTCTACCCCATCAATTATCTCCTCCTCTAAATATTATAATTCACGTAAAGATTCTAACTTATCTAAAACATGTTCAATTTCATCCCTGGTTGTATATGCATTGTTTCTGAAAAGTCAAGTAAATTTTAAAAATACTTTTGTAGTCCGAGGTGTTTTATGCAGCTGTTGATTTTCTCTTTCTATTGAGCCGTTTTCTTCTATCAATTGCTGACTGATGTTTTTTCTTTCTCTCATTTATAATTTTATCAGCTTTGCCGTTATATTTTTGATCTGGTGTTACAAACCCTATACCCTGGTGCAGTCTTTCAGAATTGTACTGGTCAATGAAATTCTCTATATCTTCTCTGGCCTCATAAAAGCTTTGATATTTTTCCTGAGCATATACATTTTCATACTTTATTGTCTTATGGAAGACTTCAATTTTCCCGTTTGTCTCTGGATGCTTTACAGCTATCCTGATGTGCTTGATCTCCCATTCTTCAAGGAATTCAGTAAAAGATTTAGCTACAAGCTGAGTGCCATTATCACTTACAAGTGCTGGCCTGCTGACTGGATCTGCTTCAAATATACCTGCTTTAAACATGGCTCTGCTAAGGACCCGCTGCATATCGTCTGCAGTCATAGTTTGAGAAAGTTCTCCATGTATGATTTTACGGGAATAGCCGTCGAGAACACAGATTAAATAGGCATGAGTATTTTTTACAGGGATATAACTAATATCGGTATGCCACATTTTATTTGGCTTATCAACTTCAATTTTTCCATCTGCTTTTTTCTTTTTATGATATTCCTGATCCGGAATAAGTCCACCTTCCTTAAGCACTCGGTATGCACTGGATGCAGATACATAAACAATATCATCATCCATCATCTTTTTAGCTAGCTTTCTATGACGCTGATCAGGATGTTTAAGAGCATAATCTATTATTGCCTGTTTTTCCTCTTCTAAGAGGCTGTGAGGACATGCTGCAGGAGTGGACTTGTGATTTTTAAGTCCTTCCATCCCGTCAGTTTCATAACGTTTTCTCCAGTAATAGTAACGCCAGGAATTAAGTTTTAATATTTCGCAGGTTGTTTTAACAGGCAGAGTGGATTCTTCCACAATATCCATTAATTTTCTTTTTTCTTCTGGTTTAAGCCAGTCATTTTTGATTTCACCATGTAGTCCTATTTGTCGTTTTTTTTTAGAATCTGCAGCTCACAGGTTTGTTCTACAAGAGTCTTTTTTAGTTTATCTACTTCATCTTTAAGTTTCTCTTTTTCAGGATCTTTTTTCTTTTTGTTTCTAAAGACTTTACTGGCAGATCCAATAAGACGTTTTTTCCACTGGTAAAACTGGCTCTCATAAATTCCATGTTTGCGGCAGGTCTCAGAGATATTATCATTTTGAAGACCTTCAAGAACAATTTCCATCTTTTCTTCAGGTGAGCGCTTAGTGTTTTTACTCATAATTATCTCCCTTTCTAGTTATTATTTTGAAGGAAGAAAACGACCATGTCAAGCTAGCTGGCATAATTCAAATTACTACAAAAAACTTTTAAAAATCTCTTTGACAGGCTTAGAAACATTATAGTATATTTACCAAGACTAAATCTCACAGCACCTCTTCCAGTTTCCATAGTTACAGACATAGCTTTTAAGACCGAAGAAATTTCTACTAAATCAGAATGACAGGCTGAGCCTGTAGATAAAGCTACATTATCTAAATGATCCAGAATTTCCTGACCACTGTAATCTAAAAAACTAATATTTAAAGTGTTTGGTAAGCGTTTCGTCGGATGGCCATTCAGAATAACTCGATCTTTAAAGTTTTTCTGCAGCTGCTTCTGAAAATAATCTCTCAATTCTTTAATTTCCCCGGGAGTATTATGCTCAAAGTCAGCTTTCTTTCCCTGAAACAGATCTTCCGCAAGTTCACAGGCTTTACCAAGAGCAACATCAAAAATTACATTTTCTGTCCCCGCTCTTTTTCCCATTTCGTGTCCTGCTCCATGAATTAAAGGTTCTATCTCAATTCCATCTCTTATATAAAGTGCACCGATCCCTTTTGGGGCATAAACTTTATGGCCGGCTACTGATAGAAAATCTACTCCCAGCTTTTTAACGTCTGTTTCAATTTTACCCACAGACTGAGCAGCATCGGTATGCAATAAAATGTTGTTTTCTGAGACTATTTCAGCTATTTCCGCCAGTGGCTGAATTGTTCCTGTCTCATTATTTGCATGCATGATGCTAATTAAAATTGTTTCGTCAGTTAGAGCAGCTTTTAATTGCTCAATATCTACTACTCCATCCTGATCTACAGATAAATAAGTAACTTCATAACCGTTTCCCTCAAGAAACTTACAGGGAGAGATCACGGCAGGATGTTCTATTTCAGAAGTGATAATATGCTTACCACGATTTTGATAAGTATATCCAACACCCTTGAGCACCATGTTATTTGACTCACTTCCTCCAGAAGTAAAAATAATCTCCTCTGGTGAAGCATTTAATAAACTGGCAACTTTTTTTCGAGCTTCTTCTACAGCCTGTTTTGTTTTTGATCCCAGTTCATGGCTGCTTGAGGGGTTACCAAAATTTCCATAAATATATTCTTCCATTGCTTCAGCTACTTTCTTATCAATTGGTGTTGTAGCATTATAATCAAGATAGATCATAGTTTAACACTTTCCTTTCTGAACTTAAATATAAAAAATTATTATTTAGCTAAATTTAAAATCTTTCTAGCTCCATTGATTACTACAATAAACACAATACCTCCAATTATTAAATCAGGCTTATTTGAGTCAAAAAAATAAACTAAAACTCCTGAAATAATTACTCCCGAATTTACAATTAAATCATTTGAAGTGAAAATCCAACTTGCTTTCATATGTGCTTCTTTGCTATCTGATTTTTGGAATAAGTAAAGACAATACAAATTAGCAATAAAAGCCAAAATAGATACAATTATCATTGTACTAAAATCAGGCATTTCTCCAAAACCAAAAAATCTTCTTAATACTTCAATAAATCCAAAGGATGCAATAAAAATTTGAAAATATCCTGCAAGTTTTGCAACTTTCTTCTTAAGAAGAATGCTCCCACCTACTGCAAAAAGGCTAACTAAATAAACTATTGAATCTGAAAACATATCTAAACTATCAGCAACAAGCCCCATTGAATTTGCAATTAGCCCTGCAGTCATTTCAAAGAGGAAAAAACCTAAATTAACTAAAAGAACAGTTTTTAGAAGTTTTTTCTGACTCTGAGAGTCATTTGTAATCTCATTATTTTCATCCTGTATTTCAACAACTTTTTCTAATTTAGAATCCAGCTTTAGCTCATCTAAATAATTTTTTATTCTTTTATCTTTTTGTGAATGAAAAACAATAAGTTTTCTTTTTTCAAGATCAAAATCAAGTTTTTGGATTAATTTAATTGACCCAAGTTTTGTTTCAATTAGATTTTTTTCCGAGGGACAATCCATCTTTTTCACTTTAAAAATACTTTTATACATATAAACCTCCTTTGATAGTTAATATATAAACCGCAGGGCAAAAACAATTTCAGACTCAACAAATTAGTTATATGGGAAGAAAAAAACCGAATTAAAATTTCCCTTTATTACTCTCTACTTTTATCTTATCACAAAGCCATAGTTATAAAAACAAAAACCCCCAGAAAAGCTCCATCAATAACTGAACAAAATGAAGCCTCTCTGAGAGTAAATCATCTCCAATTGAGATGCTAATTTTATTCTATTTTCCACCGTGATTTCACCGCAGTGAGCCTCAGCCACCGTTAAATACCGCAGTGAAATATACAGTATTTTACAACTATATGGGATATTTCCAACACTAGGTTGCTGTTATGACAGGGATTATAAGAAAATCTAATAGCATAAGGAACTTCGACAAAACTCTCCGAAGCCTTGAGCGTAGGTTCGACTCCTACCGGGGGCACCATTTGTTTATACCCAGTAAGCAAAGATTTTTTTATTTTTAACTTCCAGTTCTTGATTCTTATATTCCTTATTCTGATTAAAATTAAAACTCAAAAGATAACCCTGATCCATATTCTGGCTTTCCAAATAATCAGCCAGCTGCTTTAATCCCTGCTTGTGATATTCTTCTCCCCGCCAGATTTTTAATTCCACAATAAATTTCTGTTCAAGATAGGTAATTACCACATCAAGCCTTTTTTCCTGAGAAATCTGCACTTCTTTAAAATCAAATCCTTTACCATTAATAATTGGCTTTAAAAAAGCGAGAAAAATCAAACGACCATTTCTTTCTAAAAATCCTCTATCCTGATCACTATATTGTTCTTTAATGAAAACCTGAAAACGCTCCAGTACTTCTTTTAAATTAAGCTGACCATTGTCTATAAAGCTGTCTCTGAAATCAAAAGCATCACTTTCCAGTGAATTCTCTATTTTAGAAATTAAATAATTGTATATTCGCTGTTCATAAATTCTGTTATGAATTTTTAAGCTGCCGCCATCATTCTTGAAAACACCGTAGAGTTCCCCTTTTTCTATTGTTGGATTATCCAGATTATAAGTGATTTTTCTACCATCTACAATTAAATCTATACACATATCTTCTAAATCATTATTATTTTCGATATTTTTAATTAAGGTATCAAAATTAGGAAGGTCTTTTGCTAAAATGATTTTTACTGCCTGCTCAAGATATTCTTTATCCCAACTGGACTCATTTTCTCTCAGTATTTCTTCAGCAATTATCTCTGCTAATTTGCTAACCAAAAACGGATGACCCGAAGTATAATAATGCATTTTCTTAGCAAAATAATCTGAACCCAGGTCAATATTCCTGTCTTCTTGGTACTCTTTTAACATCGAAGCTATTTGATCGACCTCCAGCTCAAAATCAACTTTAAACTCACTAGCAATATTCCAGGGACTGTTATATTTATGTTCCTCATCAGATCCTAATTTAAGTTTAAGATTTTTTACATCATGAACCCCAGCTAAAATTACACTCTTAAAAGTTAAATCCTGATTTTGCTGCTCAAACAAATACTTACTCCTTAACATGCCGAGAAAATCTAAAAAAAGCTGATTATTACTGCTTTTATCAACTTCATCAATCATTAAAACAATATCTTTATTACTTTTTCTAATCATTGTGGTGATAAAACGAGAAAGATCTTTAAAATTATTAACAGTATCTACTTTTTCTTCAATTAATTTTACAAATTTGGAATCTCCACTAAATTCAAAACGATCTCTAATTGTTAAAAGAAATTCCTTAGAAAAAGTATTGATACTACTAAAAATATCCTGATCAAAATCTTCAAAAGTAATACTAATAACTCTATACTCTTTCTTTTCCAGATGTTTTTTTAACAAATACAAAATTGTAGTTTTTCCAGACTGACGAGGTTTATTAATAGTAAAATATTTTCCCTCTGCAACCATCTTTTCAATTTCTCTAATTTTTTTACTAACATCAGCCATATAATGTTTTTCTGGAATACAGACGCCGGTAGTGTTAAATTTTTTCATTTAGCTCACCTCATTTTCAGCTTCAAGTTATGCTTATTATACCACAGTAGATAACTTAATTAAATCAAAGCAGTCATTGAGTCATTGAATTTGATCTATCCTGAAAGCTCTAGCAATTCTATGTTTATCAGTTTTCTTATAAACCTCTTCATCCTGTCCACCTAACTTAATTCCACGATAATAGAAGCTTCTTAGATTATTGGTTTCCTTAACATTGGTAAATCTAATATATCGATTCTGAGGATTAGTAGTTGTAAAAATAAGTGACTCTTTATTAAGTTTCTCCAGTGGTCTTAGATTATGAGAAGTAAAGACCAGCTGTCCCTTAGCTCTATCCTGTATGATTTCCAGAATTTCACCTAAAAGATATTCAAATATACCGGCATCAAGCTCATCAACAGCCAGACAAATACCCGGCTTATTGTACATAGCAATCATTGCACTCAAGATCGATATGATCTTTTTAATACCATCTGATTCATATCTCAGAGGAATCTTAATATCTCCTCTTTCTGCCAGCAGCTCTATTTTAATAACTGGATCACCATTCTCATCCAATTCTTCTCCATACTCTTTAATTTTAATTGTCAGATCTGGAATTATCTCTTTTAAGACAATGTTTAAGTTCTCGATAACATTTTTAACAGTAGAGAGGACCCGCTCAGGAACTGTTGTCGGCTCAGACAAAGCTATTGCCAGGTCTCCACCTTCTATTCTCTCTGAATCACTAAGCTGAAAACAAAAAGGTATAATTAGATTGGCATTGATCATTCCAGATCGAGAGTTTCTGATCACAAATAGATTCATCCGAGCATACTGTTTAATCTCCATTATAATATCAGCAAATTCTTCAAAGGCCTCATTACCCTTATAAATATGATCCATCTCATTAGAAAAAATAAAAGAAGTTTGTTCTTTCTTTGCCAGCTCCTTAGCTACTTTAAGATCCACTTTAGCATCTTTATTGTTCTTAGTGAGTAAATTGTAATTCTTCTGGGGGCTCAACAACTGCTCCTTCTCATCAAGGTTATGAGTTATTATCCCTCTCTTATATGTCCAGCCATCTTCTTCAAGCTTTTTATATGATAGATCTTCCTTAATAATAACTGGAGCAGCATTCTCTCTTCTTTCAATCACCATTTCATAAAATAGTTGATACTTATCCTCTCCCAAAGCCATAGAAAAAACAGCATTAATAGCAGCTTCTTTCTCACCCTGGTATATATAATCTTTAATATCTCCAGGCAGAGATTCTCCAAGCAATACCAGTTTCAGTATCCATAAAGCCTCAATAAAAGCAGTTTTTCCAGAACCATTCTGGCCGTATATTCCCAGCACATCTGATGTTTTGGAAAAAAGGTCGTCACTTTTATAGCTGTTAAAATCAATCAGCCCCTGCCTAACATTCTTAAAGTTATTCAGTTGTACCTGCTGCAGACGCAGCATTCGCTCCTTCATTTGATCACCTCCATTGATTAAATTATACAACTATTAGTGATAAAAATCAATATTTTCAACAAAATCGATATAAAAAATATCATATTCGTTGAAAATTTTAGGTTATAGGTAAAAAAATAGTCTTAAAGTGATTCTCTTAATAGTTTTTCAGACTAAACCTATATTAAATTTTACGATGTTAAACAAGGTGTACTCATATCGAGTACACCT
>NZ_QAXS01000005.1:125081-126871 GCF_003053565.1 Halanaerobium saccharolyticum
AAATAGTCTTAAAGTGATTCTCTTAATAGTTTTTCAGACTAAACCTATATTAAATTTTACGATGTTAAACAAGGTGTACTCATATCGAGTACACCTGACATTATAATAATTTATAGTTTAACTAAACATATAAACCGTTCACTCCGTTAGAATTATCCGCACTTATAAATATGTGCAAAGGTTTTTAACACTTTCTCTGTTTTAAGTTTATCACGTTAGCTCAATATAGAAAAGTCAATTCAATTATAATATCAGCAAATTCGTTAAATCCCTATTCCCTATCAATTTCTAGTATACTTTTATTCGATTTTGGATCTTTAACTTCACTATCTTTTATTTAATAAGTTTTTAATTTGTAGTTAATTAAGGTCTAATATCTTGCTGATATTATTATAAATAGAATAACTAAGTGAATTAAAACCCTTCATTTTGAACCTGTAACAAAGACTGGTACTATATAAATTATTGAACTAGATAATTTCCTCCTTTGTTAATTTTAATCCCTCTCCCCAGAGGGATTTTTTATTTAAAAACAGTTTATTTTTTCAGATGTCAAAATGACCAGTACTTATTCAGAAATTAATTAAACTATGAGTTAAGAAATTAAAATCAATTAGGAGGGATATCAAATGAAAGAAATATTAAAAGTTTTATTGTTCATTGGCTTTATAGCAGTAAGTTTGACTGGAGTTAGTTTTGCACAAGGACCTGGAATAAATTCTGAAGTCAAAAACCATAATTTTCAAGCAAAAAGTGAAGGTGTTGGTTATAAATCAGTTGAATTAACTGATTATCAAATAAAAAAAATATTAGAATCTTTAACTGATGATCAAGTAAAAAAAATAGTTAAGTTGCTTGATCATCAAGTAGAAAAAACAATAGAATTATTAACTGATTACCAAATAGAAAAAATAATGGGATTTAGAGATGAATTTTATAATGATACTGAAGAGTTAAGAAATGAATTGAGAAGTTTAATTCGTGAGATTAGAAATTTAGAGTTTCGTGGAGCAAGTGATGCAGAGATTAGAGAAGTGGAAGATAAACTAGAACAAGTTTTAAGCAAAATAAATGAGAAAAGAATTGAGTATCAAAAAAATATTGAGTCTATATTAACCGATAGTCAATTAGAAACAATCGAAGAAAATTATTTTAATTTCCAAGAAACATTCAATAATTCAGACACCTCTAAAGGTATAAAAAATTGAAATAACAAATCAAATAATAGAAAATAATATAACTAAAGACTTTCTGCATGATCACAAATCTAATTATCTTTTAATTTTGCTTTAAAAGATTTTTAATAATTTGCTGATATTATAATAAACAGAATAAAAGAATGAATTTGATTCCCTTTTAGAAGCTGCACTAGAGGCAGCTATTACATAGATTTTTGTACTTGATAATTCTCTCCTCTTTTTAACACCCACTCCTCTTATGGAGTGGGTGTTTATTTTGTGTGCTCCGTAAATTATTCTGATAGTAGGTGAAAGTCCTATCTATGTTGTGGCATGTATCATGTAGAAGTCAACAATGACAGGGTGTTCACCGTGAGATGAAATCTGAAGAGTCTGAGACGTGCTGTTAGTCCAAAACATTATGTGAACCAGAGGTGGCATCTGTAAATGGCGATTCGCCATTATAACGAAGAAGCTCAATGCCGGCATAAAAACCATGCAATCTAGGCTGGATTTACAGATGTGATTAGGGTTGGAATGACAGTAAGATGGAATAGTTGACCGGAGGAGTTCTGTGTTTGCCTGAAACTAAAACTAGTTTTAGTAAGTCGA
>NZ_QAXS01000006.1 GCF_003053565.1 Halanaerobium saccharolyticum
ATCATTGCTAAGTATTTAAGAGCAATTCAAAAAATTAAAGAGATAACTTGATTCAAACGGTGCTATTTAGATTTCACAACATTTGTCAAAGAGCCATTTATAGCTTCTTTTTTTATTCCACTGTAGCTAGAATTATTATAGCCAGCCTCTATATTTTCCATTATTTCTAATAAAGGATTTTCTTTTGCCTGTTCATTAATAAATTCTTCTAATTCTACACTGTTATATTGTAATATTTTAACTGCCATTTGCAGTTTTGGGGTCATTACCAATTCCTGTTTTGCCTTTAAATCAAGATTAATATCTAACTGCATCATTTTTCTCCTTGCAAAACTTAGTTTTTTGAATTTTTTAAATAAAATAAGCAAAAAGAAAAATTAGAGCTCCTAACTAAATTAGCAGCCCTAATTTATCATTGATATAGTTATTTAAATTAATTTATTCAGCTAACTCAAGTGCAATCTCCATCATATCAGTAAAGGTCTTTTCTCTTTCTTCAGAAGTAGTTTCCTCTCCAGTTACTAATGAATCACTAACTGTTAAAATACTTAATGCATCTACTCCATACTTAGCTGCCAGAGTAAATAGCTCAGCTGATTCCATCTCTACACCTAAAACTCCATATTCTTTCCACTTTTTCCAGGCTTCCTTGTCATCATTATAAAAAGCATCTGAACTTAAAATGGTACCTACTTTAACATCTGTACCTTTTTCTTCAGCTACCTGATAGGCCTTTGATAAAAGTTTGAAGCTGGCTGCTGCTGCAAAATCCTTACCATCAAAACGCATCCTATTTAAGTTGGAATTACTGCAGGCTGCTTTCGCCAGGATTACATCTCTTACTTTGGCTTCTTCATTAAAAGAGCCACAGGAACCAACCCTAATCAGATTTTTCACTCCATAATCTCTAATTAATTCGTTAACATAAATTGAAAGTGAGGGCATTCCCATACCTGTTCCCTGGGTGGAGACTCTTTTGCCCTTATAAGTTCCTGTAAATCCATACATTCCTCTAACATCATTATATTGTTTTACATCTTCTAAATAGTTTTCTGCAATAAATTTAGCTCTCAGTGGATCTCCAGGCAGCAGAATTGTTTCTGCAATTTCGCCTTTTTTTGCACCAATATGTACACTCATAAGTATAACCTCCTATATATTTTCAGTTCTACATATTATTATAATATATTTAGCTTAAAATGACAAAAAACTGCACTACAAAAACGAAAAACCACCCCGGGGAAGGGTGGCTTTAATTATCATTATATATTTAAGGGTTATATAATTATTTGCTTATTAGTTTTAGTTATTGTTATTACTTTAGTTATATTTTAGCCTGATCGGCTCTTATAATTTGCTTAGTAGTTACCTAAGTTTTTAAAAGCATTAAGCTTTGCTTGATTCTCATTAGATTCAAGTTTAGCCTCTTTCATGAATTTGAACATGCTATTAAACATATGCAATCATCCTTTCTTATAAAGTTATATTAGTTATAATCTGATTGTCTTATATTTTTAAAAGTTATTTGCTTTTAATGAAACAGTCTTTAGTACTGATTTAAGTGAGCACAAGAATCATGTTTGAGCTGTTTTTCTTTAACTGAGCGAATATTGCTCTCGATTCTTCTACCCTCACTATTACTTGCTTTAATGAATGTGAATAAAGAATTCAACATTATCAAATCACCCTTTCTTATAGTCTTATTGTTGTTAATCAATTATAAGTGATTTACTTATATTTTTCTTATCTTAATTACATTATACAGCTTTTAAATCTCCTGTCAAGGGTTTTATTAAAGTCTAAATTTACAGACTTTTACGTTAATTATTGCTTAACTCCAATAATCATTCCACCATGAGATTCGTCGCCATCCCATCCGAAAAGCCCATCATATTTATCTTCAGCTTCATTTATAGTTCCACCATCTTCTGTAACACCTACTATTAAGATTTCTTTCCCAACTTTTTCAAAGAGCATCATTGTCCATAATTCTTCAGATCCATTACCACTCATGTCTGTTCTAAAACTCCATAAACCAGGATTAGTATTTTCATCAAAATTAGAAACTGGACCAACTCTTTCTGTTCCTGAATCATCATCAGTTAAAAAAGTGAGGTCAATAGTGTTATCATTATTAATTGAAATACTTATTTCACCATTATAACCATCGACATCTATAAAATTATAAGTCCCAGCAAAATCAGATAATTGCGAATCAAGATTCTGCTTAACTAAAATAGACATCCCATCACCTTCCAGAGAACCACTATCATTTTCTACATAGGAGTCAAATATTCCGATATCCCCATCTAAGAAAACACCGTAATGCTTAAATAATCCATTATTGTTTTCTATCATTTCTAAAGCTTTATAATCATCTTTATAACTATAATCAGCAGTAAATGATTCTTCATCTTCTGAATAAGATCCATTTCCATCTAAATCTATTTTGATTTCCACAATTCCACCTGATTGAAAATCAACAATACCTGGTGCTCCTTCTAAAGAAGTTATAATATTATATTTTCCACTAATTTGATTAGCTTCATTTGAATCCATTTCTTTTAGGGCTGTGATAATTTCTTCTCCTGTATCTTCATCCACAGCTTTATCTGTAGCAATTAAAACTTCATCACCCAACATTAGAAATCGGTCATCATTATCCATTACATAAAAATCAGATCCTGGTTTGGAAAATCCTATTCTATCTTGTTCCACAATTACTGAAGGGTTAGTAAGAGCTTTTACCTCATAATCCAAATAACCATCTGTGACATTTACTTCAATATTGATAAAGTCCCCAGGTCCAACACTTCCAGCAAATATGCGCACATCTTTGACATCACTTAATTCTCCACTACTTCCACTCTCACAGCCGCTTAAAATAATCATCAAAGCCAGCACAACAAAGACAAATCCCCAGATTTTTCTTTTGATCATCATATGTATTCCCCCTGTTATAAAATATTTAAAATAAAAAATTATAATTTATTATACCACTATTTATTAAAAATTTCACTAAAATTGTCAAAAAATATATAAAAATGTCGTATTTTAATTTTAAATAAACAAAAAAAGAGCCTCAACAGCACTGAAATCTATCAGCTGCTATTGAGACTCTATTAATTACTCTTTATTTATTTTATCAATTTTTTTACCAGAGGTGGTGGACACTATCTCTGATATACTCGTCATAAATTTCATCTACTCTTTCCATTACTTCATCGGAGAGATCGTCAGCTTCAGAAGCTGCTGCATTATCTTTTACCTGCCATGGCTTTTTACCACCAGGAATTACACAGCTAACTGCATCATGCATTAAAATCCACTTGAGAGCAAACTGGGCCATAGTTAAACCTTCTGGTTTAATTTTTCCCAGTTCATCAACAGCCTTTAAGCCGAGCTCAAAATCTACCCCGGAGAAGGTTTCTCCCTTGTCAAAGGCCTCTCCATCACGGTTAAAGTTGCGGTGATCATTTTCAGCAAAAGTTGAATCCTTAGAGAATTTACCGGTTAAAAGACCACTTGCAAGCGGTACTCTACAGATAATTCCTACCCCTTTTTCCTTTGCCTTAGCAAAAAATTCATCCGCAGGTTTGTGTCTGAACATATTAAAGATAATCTGTACTGTGGCAACATTTTCGTATTCTAAAGCTTTCATCGCCTCTTCTACCTTCTCTACGCTGACACCATAATTTTTAATTTTACCGGCTTCAACCATCTCTTCTAAAGCCTCAAATACCTCTTCCTGATCATAAACTTCAGTTGGTGGACAGTGAAGCTGCAGCAGATCTATAGTCTCTACATCCAGATTTTTAAGACTGCGGTCCACAAATTTATTTAAGTTTTCCTTATTATAGCCTTCAGCGGTGTGCGGATCTAGTCTTCTACCTGCCTTGGTAGCTATATGTATCTCCTCATCAGTTTCTTCTCTTAATTTAGCCATTAGACGCTCACTGCGGCCATCTCCGTAAACATCTGCTGTGTCAAAAAAGTTTATCCCCTGATCCACAGCCTCTCTTAAAGCGGCCAGTGACTGCTCATCTTCTACATCTCCCCAGGTACCACCGATTGCCCAGCCACCAAAAGAAACTTCCGAAACTTCATAACCTGTTTTTCCTAATTTTCTATACTTCATTAATACTACCTCCTTGAAATTTAATCTAATTGAAAAAAGTTATTTTAACTTTTAAATTATCTGAATTTATTATACCATTTATTCCCCTATATTTAAAGAATTAAATGTACTGAAAAACAAAAAAAGAACACCCCTTTATCTAGAAGGAAGTGTTCCTTAAGTCTGATTAAAATTATTATATTTAACTGCTTTATTCATTATAAGCTTATTTCCTAAAACTGCATATAACTGCTTGTGTTTTCGTTGCGATATTGTTCTTTGACCTCTCTGAGGTTATTTTCTATTCTCTGCCCCTCAGAACTTACCTCGTCAAAAAATCTGATTACTCTTTTAAACATTATCAATCACCCTTTCTTATTAGCTTATTATTAATTATTAGTGATTTTCTTATAATTCTTATAATGTTATTATACAGATATATTTCTGACTGTCAAGAATAATTACTGATTTCCCTTAAATTGTATTTTGTTTTACAGGAATAATTAAATTACCCGGTTATATTGAGCCATGTAGAGATCATGGTAGTGGCCTTTTCGGGCCATTAATTCTTCGTGACTGCCTGTCTCTATAATTTCTCCATCCTCAAGGACCATTATTCGATCAGCATTGCGGATGGTTGAGAGGCGGTGAGCAATTACAAATGATGTTCTTCCTTTTAATACTGCCTGAGTTGCCTTTTGAATTAAGATTTCCGTCTGAGTATCGATACTTGAAGTAGCCTCATCCAGAATCAGAATCTTTGGATCTGAGAGAATTGTTCTGGCAAATGAGATCAGCTGCCGCTGACCAACAGAAAGTCGGGATCCGCGCTCATTGACTTCAGTATCATAGCCATTTTCCATTTCTCTAATAAAACCATCAGCATATACCATCCTGGCTGCTCCTTCTATATCTTCTCGGGTTGCTTCAAGATTTCCATAACGAATATTATCCGCAATTGAGCCGGAGAAAATAAAGGTGTCCTGCATCATGACTCCAATCTGTTTTCTTAAAGAAGCTACTTTTACTCCTTGAATATCAATATCATCTATTAAAATACTTCCCTGATCAATGTCATAAAAGCGGGTCATTAAATTAATGATAGTACTTTTACCGGCTCCAGTTGCTCCCACAAAGGCAATTGTTTCTCCAGGCTGAACCTCAAAATTCATATCTTTTAAAACAGTTTCTCCATCTTCTTCATAACTAAAGCTTACATTATTAAATTCAACCTTACCGTCAATTTCCGGCATTTTTTCTGCTCCCGGTAGATCAACTATCTCCGGATCAGTATCCAGCACATCAAAAATTCTTTCGGCTGCTGAGTTAGCAACTAAAATCTGATTGTAAAAGTTGCTGATATTAATAATCGGCTGCCATAAACGCCAGATATACTGGAGCAGCGCTATCAGAGTACCTATTGTAACCAGACCGGCATTTAAATCTCTAATACCAACTAAATACATGATAATAACACTGGTGGTATTAATTAAAAGTACGACCGGAAAAATTCCGTGGGACATCATAACTGTCTTCATCCAGTTGCTTACATAATCATCCTGGAGGTCTTTAAAAATATTACTGTTCTTATCTTCTCTCACAAAGGCCTGAGTAATCTGCATTCCAGTCAGGCTCTCATGGATATAGGCATTCATGTTGGAGCGCTTTTTCTGTACCCGGCGCCAGCCAACTCTAATCTTCTTTTTCAGTAAAAAGATTATAAAAATCAAGAGTGGCATTACAGTGATTGAAATCAGAGTTAAACGCAGATCCAGATTAAGCATGATAACTAAAATTGCCAGAAAGCGAAATGTATCAGTAATGATGTTAATTAAACCATTTTCCAGTAGATTCTGCAGTGAATTGACATTATTCATTACCCGCACAATAATTTTACCGGCCGGGATAGAATCAAAATAACTGAAAGATAGTTTCTGGATATGCTGAAAGAGATCCTGCCTGATATTGCGGACAACCTTATGTCCAACCTTACTCATAATTAAAACACGAAACCTAACAGCAAAGCCGTTTACTGCCAGCAGCCCCATAAAAAGCAGACTGATCATTGTCAGCCCCCGAAAATCACCGGCAGTAATGTAATTATCAATTGCAACTTTAGTTAAATAAGGTCCTAAAAGATCTGCAAAGGCGGCCATGGCCATTAAAAATAGTGAGAATGCAACCTTATATTTATATGGTTTTAAATAAGCAAGGACTCTTTTTATATTATTGGGATCAAGATTTTCCATTTCCTCATCTTCAAAATAACGATTATAGGCCATTTAATTCACCCACCTTTCTTCAATTTCTTCTTCGCCAATTACTTCTTTGTACTGCTCCTTAAACATTGTATAATAGTGACCTTTATTATTAATTAATTCTTCGTGAGTCCCTCGTTCTATAATTTCTCCATGATCTAAAATTAAAATCTGATCTGCATTTCTAACTGAAGAGATTCGGTGAGCAATTAAAAATAAGGTGCTTCGCTGCTCCATCCCCTCCAGTGCCTGCTGAATCTGATGTTCAGTCTCCATGTCGACTGCAGAAGTTGCATCATCTAGAATTAAGATTGGACTTTCTTCCACAATTGCTCTGGCCATTGAAACTCTCTGCTTCTGACCACCTGAAAGTCCCATTCCTCTTTCTCCAATAACTTCCTCAAATCCACCTTCCATTTCTTCAATAAATTCTCTGGCACTGCTGATTGAGGCAGCCCTTTTAATTTTTTCCAGATCAAGACCCGGCTGTCCGTAGGAGATGTTATTGGCGATTGACTCCGAAAATAAAAATACATCCTGCATTACGATAGAAACCTGTGATCTCAAATTCTGCAGATCATAATCCCTGTTATCAACTCCATCAATTAAAACTTCTCCCTCTGTTGCTTCATAATAGCGGGGAATTAAGTTAATCAGAGATGATTTTCCACTTCCGGTTGCTCCCATAATTGCAACAGTTTCGCCAGGGGAAGCGTGAAAAGAAATATTTTTTAAGATATCTTCTTCATCATAGCTTAAGGATACATTTCTAAATTCAACCTCTCCCTGCAGCCGCTCAACAGTAATTGCATTCTCTTTATTCTTGATTTCTGGCTCAGTTTCTAAAACATTAAAAATTCTCTCAGCAGATGCACTGGTCCGGGAAAACATATTAACAATATGTCCGATCATCCGCATCGGCATAATTAACATCCAGAGGTAGGAGTTAAACTGCATCCAGATTCCAAGAGTGATTTCTCCCTGAATTACCAGGCGGCCACCATAAAATAAAAGCAGAACTGTACTCATTCCGCCCAAAAATTCCATTATTGGAAAATATTTTGACCAGATTTTGGCGGCATTATAATTTTTAGTAAAATAATCATTATTTTCTTCATCAAATTTTTCCATCTCATAACACTGCTGATGAAAGGCTTTAACAATTCTAATCCCCGATATATTTTCCTGGACAGTTGAGTTCAAATCAGAGTACTGGCGCCTAACCTGTCTGAAAACTGGCTTGATCCTTACTCCCAGACGGTAAGCAAAAAATCCAATCAAAGGACTTAAAGCCAGTGAAACAAGAGATAGTTTTAGACTTTCGGGAATCAAAACAGCCATTACAAAAACTATATAAAAAATAGATCTGACAAAATGAAACATTCCCTCTGCAAATAGCATTCTAACTGCTTCCATATCACCTGTCATCCGGGACATTAATTCTCCAGTTCGGTTATGATTGAAAAAATTAAATGAAAGTTTCTGCAGATGATCATAAAGATCCTGTTTTAAATCTCGCAGTATATTTTGAGAAAGACTTTCCGTGTAATAGCGGTGGACCATAATCACTGTCGCTCTCAGTAAATTGGCGATGATATAAGCAACTAAAAAGCCAAAAAGAAGTTCCATTTTTCCAGCGGTAATTACATCATCGATTATTCTTCTGTTTAGATAACCTGGAATCATTGAAAGCAGCACATTAAAAATTATAAATATTAAGCCGACAATAAGGTACAATTTATAATTGCGCACATAATTCCAGAGTTTTTTTAATTCAGCCATTCTTTATCTCTCCTAACAGATTAAAGCTTGTTTTTATTTATAAGTCATTAAAAAATCTGTAGTGTCTGTCTCTTAAACCCGGCAGATCTTCATGTCCATAATCAGGATAAATTAGCATCTCTTTTTTAGATGTTATTTTATTATAAACAGCAAATTGAGTTGAAGGTGGACAGACTGGATCTGCAACTGCAGTAGTCATTAAAACTTCAGCCTTTATCCTATCTGCGAGATTTTGAATATCTATATAAGATAATTTTCTATAAATCTCCTTTTCTTTAATATGTAGGGGATCATATTTTCTAAAAAAATCTTTGATTTCAGCATAGGCGCTGGCATCAATATCAAGCTGGCTTACCCGCCTGTAATCACTTAAAAATGGATAAACTGGAGCCGCTTTTTTGATTCGTGGTTCTAAAGCTGCACAGGCAACTGTTAGAGCTCCTCCCTGAGAATAACCAAAGACTCCGACCCTCTTTTGATCAATATTATCCATTTCCATCACAATTCCAGCCAGCTGTGCAGCATCTAAAAAGACATTGCGATAATAAAGTTTTTCAGCATCATCTGCAAGCCCTCTAATAATATGACCATTGCGGGTATTTCCCTTAACTCCCCCGCGGTCTTCAGAATAACCTGCATTCTGACCCCGACAGTCCATTCCAAAGTAAGAATAACCGCGAGCAGCAAACTGCAGCTTATCTGACCAGTCTTCAATTTTACAGCCATAACCGTGAAATTCGATTACTGCTGGCTGTTTTGTTTTAATATTTTTTGGTTTTATGTATTTAACATGGATCCGGGCATCATCAACCCCGGTAAAGTATAGATCATAACACTCAGCAAATTCAGTCTGAAAAGCTGAAGCATTAATTTCAATTTCTGGATCAACTGACTTCATTTCCGCCAGAGCCCTGTCCCAGTACTGATCAAAATCATCAGCTTTTGGACTGGAACCTTTATATTCCTTCATTTCTTTTAATGACATTTCGAAAAGCATCTGCATCTCTCCTTTTTAACAATTGTTAAAATGATTTAATAACTACTAAATATTTCTTCAAAATTTTTATTTACTTTATTTAATTATTAAATTAATTCTTATCTCTTAAGTTATCACTTTAAAATTAAAGTTGCAAGTCTATTTTAAAATTAATTTAATTTTTTTAAAAACAATAAATAACAGGTCCAAGATTGACCTGTTATTTACTAGAATTTATCTATTATGATATCGATTAAATATATCTTTTAAAAGAAAGTTAATCCAAAACACATAAATTCCCATTATAAAAAACAAGAAAATTGGCTTCCAGTATATTAAATAATATAAAGCCGGTAAAACACCAAGACATAAAATTGTTGTAACTAAATGCCTATTTGCAATAAAAAAAGCCATTTTAAAGCTTCTTAGAATACTTAGATGATATCTCGCTAAAAGCGGGTAAATAATAATACTTCCAGCCATAAGTTCAAATAAAATAAAATATTGCACTGGAAGTAAAAATCTATTTAATGAAAGCATATTTACACTTCTAATATTTACTAAAATCAAATAAAAAGCTAACGCAAATACAGAGAAAATAATAATTCCCTGCTTAAAATTCATTTTAAAACTTTTCCAAAAATCACTGACTAATTTATAGCTCTCTCCCCTTATTATTTTTCCGCTTACAAAAAACAAGGCTATAGTTGCAGGCCCTATTGTTATTATTGCAATTGAAAAAACAAACCAAAAAATATTTAAAACTAATAAATTATAGATAATTTTTGATATTTTATAAATTGGACCATTAATATTAAATATGCCCATTTTCTCTCACCTCTATAAATTCATTTTATCTCTTTAATGCTTTTTTTAGATCTTTATTTCTCTACAGGAATAATAATTTCTACTTCTGTTCCTTGATCAATTTTACTATCTAATTTTAAACCATATTCTTCTCCATAATTAAGTTTTATTCTTTTATTAATATTTAAAATTCCAATCCCATGTTTTTTAAAGTCTTCAATTTCAATTTTTAAAACTCTATTTAAACTATCATTTAATAAATTTAATTTTTCTTCCTTAATACCTTTACCATTGTCTGAAATTAAGAATATAATATTTTTATCTTTAATTTCTGCTTTAATCACAATTTTACCACCATCAGTTTTAGATTCAAGCCCGTGATAAAAAGCATTTTCGACAATTGGTTGTAATAACATTTTTATTATTTTCTTATTTTTTATCTGTTTTTTGATATCTATTTCGTAGTCAATTCTTTCAGGAAATCTGAGCTTCATTATTCTTAAATAACTTTCTATAATTTCAATTTCTTCTTTTACTTTGACAAATCTATTTGATTTAATACTGTATCTAAAAATATCAGCCATAGCAGTTGAAATATTCATTATTTCTTGACTTTCATAAACCGCACCTATACTACGCATGCATTCTAAAGTGTTATATAAAAAATGGGGGTTAATCTGACTTTGCAGAGCAGATAATTCAGCTTTATGCCTAGAAATTTTTGTTTCATAAATTTGTGTTTGCATTTCAATTTCATGTTTTTTTAAGTTTTCAATTTTTTTTAGCATATTATTAGCATCTTCTACAATAATTCCTAATTCTCCATTGATATCTAAATTTATTCTTTGATTAGCTTTATTTTCTCCAATTAGATCCATACTTTTAGCAATTTTAATAACGGGTTTAGTTATATTTTGGTTAAGGATAAAACCAATCCCTAGAAGTAAAATAACAAAGGTTAGACTACTAAAAATAATCATCAATGGAAATTGCTTTAAATCTTCCGCAACTTTATTACGAGAAGTAAAGCCATAGATTCTCCAGTTAGCAAATTTTATTCTTTCATTTTGAACAATATATTCTGAATTCCGATTATAGTTTTCAAAAGCTTTACTATTATCAATTAAATTACTTTTTAAACTGGAAGTAATAAATCTATCATTTTCATCTGCAATAAAAAAAGTCGTATATTGATTAGCAGAAATATCTCTAATGCTTTTTTTAATATTATTAGAGTCAATTCTAATAACAGCAGTTCCCAGTTTATTATTTTCATTTGAACTGCTATGTAAATCAAAAATTGGGTATAAATAAAAATGAATAATTTCCCCTTTATGTTCTATAATCTCAAACTGGCCTCTTGTCAAATTATTAAATTTCTCCCCTAAATCATTGACAACTTTTTGGTAAATAAAATAATCTAAATCTCCATAAAAATTTCTCCAGTTATTTTCTTTTACTAAAGCAGCAGCTCTAAATTCGGTATTGTTTTCCAAAAGATTATTTATAACATTTTCTACATATGGATGAACCTTAATTTTTTCTTCAATAGTGTCTGCTTTTAAAAAATCAATTAGATAAGTATTATAAGCAAATTTTTGTGTTCTATTTTCCACTTTATCTAAAGTCTGTTCGACAGCTGTTTTAGTTTGAAAGATTGTGGATTGAGAATAATCTTTGGCTCTATTTTCTATCACATTTTGGATACTCAAATAACTTACTGTTTGAAAAGATATGATGAAGAAAACAGCTACAGCAATCAAGCTAAATATTTTTCTCTTTAAAGTCATTTGTTTTATAATATTTTTCACCTCCTTTCTCAATCAATTTTACTATTTAATTTTTTTTAACTCCCATATTTTTGACTGAAAATCTCCTTTAAAAACTGTCCCATCAGGTTGAGCACCATTAAACTGTTTTGGTAGATCTATACCGATATACATTAATTCATCTCCACCATACAATTTACCATTGTTATTTATCTGATAGATCGCATTAGAATCTAAACCCTTAAGTTTTAAACGTCTAAAGGGGGCATTTGGTTCTGCCAGTACTTTGTAATAACCAACTAAAGCCTGATCTTTATTTTCAGAAATAACCATCCAGGCTGTATCTCCACTATTTGAAAATGGACTCAGCAAACGATAAAATTCACCCTGCTGAATTAAGTCTCTCTTATTTTTATAAAATTTAACCTGTTCTTTGACCTGTTTCTTTTCTTTTTTAGATAAATCACTGAGATCAAGTTCATAACCAAAATTACCAAAAAAAGCAGTTTCAGCCCTTGTTTTCAAAGGTGTAACTCTAGCAAGTTGATGATTTGGTACTGCAGATACATGAGCTCCAATTGACGACAATGGGTAAATGAAACTGGTGCCATATTGAATTTTTAATCTTTCTACAGCATCTGTATTATCACTTGTCCAGGTCTGAGGCATATAATAAAGCATTCCTGGGTCAAAACGGCCTCCACCACTGGCACAGCTTTCAAATAAAATTTCTGGAAATCTATTTCTAAGTTCTTCTAGAATTTCATATAGTCCTAAAATATAACGATGAGCCAGTTCTTGCTGGCGTTCTGAGTCTAATTTAGCTGATCCAATTTCAGTCATATTTCTATTCATATCCCATTTTACATAAGCAATATTGGCACTACTTAAGATATTTGTTAACATTTCTAAAATTTTTTCTCTCACTTCTTTTCGACTCAAATCTAAAACAAGCTGAGTTCTGGCTAAAGTTCTAGTTCTACTTTCTACATGAATACACCAATCAGGATATTCTTGATAAAGTTTACTTGCAGGAGATATCATTTCTGGTTCAAACCAGAGGCCAAATTTTAAACCTAAATTATTAATTTTTTCAGCTAAGGGTGCAAGTCCATTAGGTAACTTTGCCTGATCAACAAACCAGTCACCAAGTGAAGTTGTATCATCATTTCTATTTCCAAACCAACCATCATCCAGTACAAATAATTCAAGATCTAAATCAGCAGCAGTTTTAGCAATTTCAAGAATTTTATCTTCATTAAAATCAAAGTAAGTAGCTTCCCAATTATTTATTAAAACTGGTCTTTCTTTATCTCGAAACTTCCCTCTAACCAATCTTTCTCGATATAACTTATGATAAATCTGTGATAAATCATTTAAACCAGAATCACTATAACTCATTACTACTTCTGGAGTTTGGAAACTTTCTTCACTTTTTAAAAGCCAGTTGAAATCAAAATGATTTATTCCCATTAAGGCCCTGGCTTTATCAAAAGTATTAACCTGAACTCCAGCAAAAAAGTTACCACTGTAAACAAAAGAAAATCCATAAACCTCTCCCTGATTTTCATCAGTATTTTTTCGGGCCAGCATCATAAATGGGTTATGCTGTGCACTACTGGCACCTCTTGTACTTTCTACCGACTGCATTCCAGATATTAAAGATCTTCTCTTAATATGATTTTCTCTACTCCAACTTCCGGAAGTTGTAATTAAATCAAAATTAGAGTCTGCAAAATCTACAGACATACTAAATGCTCTTTTTAGTTCAATCTTCTTATCTGACTGGTTAATAAATTTAGCCGAACGTGTTATAGCATTATATTCATTATAAATACTATAGACTAACTCAACCTTTAATTCTGCCACCTCATCAAAAAGATTAATAATTAAACTATCTGCTTCTTTATCAGCTTCTACATATGTTGCCGGTAATCCCTTTAATTGATCTTTACCAGTTTTTATTTGATGTCCATTATATTTTAAATTACTAACTCTACTTCCATCTGCCAGCTCAACCTGATAGGCAGGCTGTCTAAAGTCGGAATGTCCATAGGCAGGATATTCCTGGGGTATATTATCGAGTAAAAATTCATTCTCTGCTTCCCCTTTTAAGTTTTCATCTCTTGTTTCTTTTCTTAATAAATGCGTATAATCAAGATCAGGATTAACTTTTTTACCCCAGTATAAGTGCAGCAGATGTCCGGTTTTTGCTACCTGAATAATATATGAGAATTTATCGTTATATAAATGAAAAATTTTATTCTGTTGATCAAATTTAATTGGCATTTTATTCTCTCCTTATTTTGTTATTTTAATTTTTTTCTAAACTCAGAAGCTGTTAAATCATGACATTTTTTAAAAACCTTATTAAAATAATAATAATCATTATATCCACTTCGAGCAGCTATTTCTTTTATACTCAATTTTTCTTTTTTTAATAATTCTTCCGCTTTTTCCATTCGTAAATCTGTTAAATATTCTGAAAAACTTTTGTCTAAGTATTTATTAAACAAATGACAAACATAATTTGAGTTAAAACCAAATTTTTGTGATAAGTTTTTCAAATAAAGTGTTTCTTTGAAATTTTTATTAATATATCTCAACATTTTTTTAAATTCTGGATTATCAATTTTTTTAAATTCAATATTTTCTTTTTTGGATGTTTTATTATTTCTTTTATTTAATTTATTATTAAGTGAATTTAATATAGAATCAGCTTTTTCTTGTTTAATTGGTTTGAGACAGTAATCAAATGCACCTTCTCTAATTGCTTCCTGGGCATAAGAAAATTCTGCATAGCCACTAATTATTACAAATTCACAACGGCAGTCTATTTTTCTGCTTTCTTTTATTAAATCAATGCCAGAATACTCTGGCATTTTAATATCAGTAAAAACTGCATCAACTTTATTGTTTTTTAAATATCTTAACACTTCTTTGGGATCAGTACTTGACATAGATACATTAAACCCCATTTGCTTGAAATTAAAAGTTTTTAATATTCCCTGTAATATCCACCATTCGTCATCAACAACTACAACCTGATACATTTTTACCCCCTTTTTCGATTAAATAAGCAGGAAAAATGGATACAAATAATAAATATCTGCATCCATCATTAAAATTATATATGATATAACTAGCTTTTTACAGCCCCTAAAGTTAAACCTGATAAAAAATAACGCTGCAGAAATGGATAAAGCATCATTATCGGAAACATTGTAGTTACAACACTGGCCATTTGTATTCCTTCTGAGAAAGTTTCAACATTTGCCATTGCAGCTGTATTTCCCTGAAGAAATTTACTCGCATCTTGAACAATATTCCTTAAAACAAGCTGTAAAGGCATTATATCTGGACTAGTAATAAATAACATACCATGATACCATTCATTCCAGCGATTTACTCCATAATATAAAGATAATGTTGCAAGAATTGGTAAAGAAAGAGGTAAAATTATTTTAAACAAAATTATAAAATCATTTGCTCCATCAATTTTTGCTGATTCTTCTAAAGCATCTGGTATATCATTAAAGAAACTCCGTAATACAATCATATACATAATATTAAAACCCATTGGTAATACCATTACTAAAATATTATTTATTAGACCCAAATTTTTAATTAATAAATAATATGGTATTAAACCTCCTGAAAAAAACATTGTAAACAAAATTAGATAATTAATAAACTTACGTCCAGGTATATCTTTTGTTAAAGCATATGAAGTTAAAATTGTTATTAACATATTATATACCGTTCCAAGAAATGTTACTATTACTGTTGTTTTCATACCATTAATAAGCGTCTGATCATTAAAAACCTGTTTATATGCATCCAATGTAATTTCATCTGGCCAGAGCATAAAAGGACTTTCAGCATATACATGTTGAGGAACTAAAGAAACTAAAATAGCATTATAAAATGGATATAAAACAGCAAGCCCAAAAATCGTCAATAATATCAATATTATTATATCTACCACTGTAAATTTTCTCTTAGTCATCATATCAACTCCTATATAATACCTGATTTACCAAACTTTTTAGCTACAGTATTAGCAATCATTAAAAGCATAAAGTTTACTACACCATTAAATAATCCGACTGCTGTACTTACACCATAGTCTGGTGCCTGCTGAAAAGATATCCGATAAACATATGTAGAAATAATATCTCCTACATCATAGACTACTTCATTATAAAGATTAAATACCTGATTAAAACCCGCCACCATAATACTACCGACTGTCATGATGAACATTATCACAACTATATTCTGGATTCCCGGCCAGGTAATATATTTAATTTTATGCCAGCGATTTGCTCCATCAACAGTCGCTGCTTCATATAAAGTAGGATCAATACCTGCAATCGCAGCTAAATATAAAATTGTACTCCAGCCAGCTTCCTTCCATACCTCTGAATAAACCAGTAAATATCTAAAAATTCCTTTATTCATTAAAAAATTAATCTGTCCTAAACCTAAATTTTCTAAAAGACTATTTAAAGCACCAGTATTACCCAGAAAGTTAAATATTATACCAGATACAATTACCCAGGATAGAAAATGGGGAAAAGTATAAATAGTCTGCAAGAATCTTCTATATTTTTTCATCTTCAGTTCATTAATTAATAAAGCCAAAATTATACCTATAGGAAATCCTAAACCTAATTTCATTAAAGAAATGACAATGGTATTTTTAAAAGCTCGCCAAAATGCTGGCTCACTCCAAATATACAGAAAATTTTCTAAACCAATCCAGGGACTGCCTGTTATCCCCTCATTTAACATATACCTTTTAAATGCAAGTTGTATTCCATACATCGGAAAATATTTGAATACTAATAAAAAAGCTAAACCTGGAACTAACATTAGATAAATATATTTATGTTCAAAAATACTACTAAGTAAATTATTAATTTTAGCTTTCATAAAAATTTCACCCTCAATATTAGTTAATGATTTGTAGTCCAGGAGTTATAACTCCTGGACTAAAGAATCTTATTCTTTTAATAATTCTTGATTTAATTCTTCTAAAATTATATCAACAGTGTCTCTTTTAGAATCAATATATTCTTGCCATTTATTTTCTAATTCTTCCATGCTATTTGTTGATACAATTACATCACTAACTTCAGCCATCGTGTCTCCTAATCTAGAATTATATCTGGTATAATCATCTCCAGCAAACCAGGTTACTTCATATGGTTGAGGTTTCACATAAACATCATCTTCTAATTTTCTTCTTAATATACTTTTTACATCATTTTTAATTTTATCAGCTAAATTAGGATTATTTAAGTCAAATTCATCATGCATTGTGGTTAATTGAAAAAATCTTACTCCTGTATCATAGGGATTAATTAAATTTCCGTCTTCATCTTTTTCCCAGAGTATTTCAACTTCACCGTTTTCGTCTATTTGATAATCTTTACCTTCAATACCTAAAGTAGAAAGTCGCTGTCCTTTTTTTCCAGCCATATAATTTTCAATTTCTAACCATCTAGCAAGTTTAGCATCAGACATCTCAGGATTATATATTGTTGCACTCCAGTGATCTAAAATTTCCTCTGCAAAATAATTGCCTTTTGGACTCGTAACAAACATAGGGGAAACGTCGGCAAGTTCTACATTTTTATCGGCTGCAGTAATAGAATTCATTATTCCAGAATAATCTCCAACACTAATGTTATCAAAATATATTCCTAATTCTCCAGCAATGAATTTATTCTTAGCAGCATCATTGTTAGCAATCGGCTGATCTTCCCAAATTATTCCTTGATCATATAACTTTTTTGTTTCTTTTATTCCAGCAAGAAATTCTGGTTGAGCAGGCGCCCATACATACTCTCCATCTTTAACAGTATAAGTATTCATTTGATGAGTTTGTCTTAAACCTGCAAACCAGGGCCAAGCCCAACCAATACCACCTATACCAATAGTTTTTCTGTTTTCACCAGGGTTTTTTTCTATAAAAGCTTCAGCCATCTCTACCATTTCATCCCAGCTATACTCGTGATCTTTGTTAAAAAGACCAACCTCTTTAGCCCAATCAACTCGATAGATAAAGTTAAAAGTATCTACCAAAGGATCTCTCCAATCTACCGTTCCCATTGGTACTGGCATTGCATATAATTCTCCATTTATCTCCCAATAATCGTCTGATTTTAATTTATCTCTGATTGCCTGTAAATTAGGATATTTATCACCAAATTTTGGAATAGGTTTATATGCTCCCTGACTTGCCCAATTGACATACTCAGTAAATTTATTCTGTAAATCAGTCCACATAACATCTGGCATATCACCAGAAGCAGTCCAAATTCTAACCTTTTCATCCCAATTTCCCCAGTTTACTGGTCTAAATTCAAAATCAACATTAAACTTTTCTTTAATTAAATCCAAACGAGGGTCTTCAAGTAGAGAATCTACATTCATTGTATTAATTACATAAGTATACTCTTTTTCATAATTCTCGTCCTGAGCCATCACAGCAGTTGACATAAAAGACACTAATAATAGTGAAACTAATAATAAAACAATTTTTTTCTTCACTTTTTTTCCTCCTGAGTTTAGTTTAGCTACCGGTAAGCTATTTATGATTACTTATAAACTTATAATCTTGCCTGTTATTTAACTTAATATAATTATATATCAGAAAATTTCAAATAAAAATGTAATAATCTCAAATGATTTTGTAATAAACTCAGATTTTTTCTAAAAAAAGCAGAGCTATTACACTCTGCCATTTAGTATTCTTAATTTTCTACCCGTTTTAAACTAACATTATCAATATAAACATTTGGTTTTTCTAATCCAACATTAAATTCAATACGAGCATCAGGATCATCTGCTTCCTCCATAGTAAAAGTTCTTTTAATTGTCTTTTTATTATGGCTAATCTCAATTGAATCATCACCAAAATACATTAAATAATCTCCACCCTGCTCTCCAACTTTCACAAATAATTTTCGCTCAGAATCTGAATAAATGTCAAAAGTTAGGTTATACTTAATACCCTTTTCTAATTTTATATTAGAATGAATTAATTGAACATGATACTTTTCTTTACCAGGATTTTGAATATTAATTTTAGCTTTTCCCTTATCTGTTTTCAGTTCAGCTTTTGCTCCCTCATTTTCAAAAATATAGCTACTCCAACCAGTTAAGCCATCAGAAAAATCTCCATTACTTAGCAGATTGGTATTTGCAGCCGCTTTAAAGTGAGCAATTATTTTAATATCATCATTTGCATTTATTTTAATGGGATTCTGTTGACCACTAATATTTCCTGACCATTTAGTAAATTCAAAACCTTTATTTGCAACTGCCTCAAAGCAGACTTCAGTTCTTTTATCTACTGTTGTATTATTAGTACTACTCTTAATTTTACCATTTCCTTTTGCCATTGTATAAATTTTAGCAATTTTTGTTTCTACCTTTTCAGTAATATAATAATCCATAATATTTGGTAGTTCAGATAAGGTTATTACATATTCACTATTATATACTTTTTTTAGATGTTCTATTGAATTATTATCTATAAGCCAATCAGAATGCCAGGTCATAAACCAAATCCAATCAATATTATCTTTTTTTGACAATTCTGGATCAGGCATTACTCCACATTCATGATAAGCTACCGGCTCTCCTAATCCTACTACATCTCGAACGGAGTTATACATTTTTTTCTGTGGTTTAGAATCAACATTGTAAGTGTCAGCACCACTTAGATCTACATATTTATCTCCAGGATACCAATCTTTATCAGCATTACCTGCAAAACCTAAAAACCAGATAAGATTATTTAAGCCTTTTTCTTCAGTAAAATAATTATACATAAATCTCCATAGTTTATTAAACTTCTCTGGTCCTCCTTTACTCCACCAGAACCAACTACCATTATGCTCATGCATTGGGCGCCAGATTATAGGAACATTAGCATTTTTTAATTGTTTTAAATAATTAGCAATTCTATCTAAATCTGAAATCATTGCTTTATATTCTTTTGTTCCTTCTGTTAAAACTTGATCAATGTTAATTTCTTTTTTGCTATTTTCATAACCTTCTCCAATCGTTGGTGCTCCCCAGTGCCACATAATTGTCGGGATTCCACCTTTTTGCCACCACTCAATTGCTCTATTAACAACATTTTGATTATCTTTTTCATGAATAAAATCTAGGCCTCTAATAGCTGGCTGCTTACCTGTGTGTTTATTAATATATTCCAGTTCATAATTAGGTCCATCCACCCAAGTAGACTCCATTTGTCCTGAGAGCATTTTATCTCCATTAATAGTATGAAGATAATTAAGTACTGCACGAACTTCTTTACTCGCTTCCGAATTGATAGGTTCAGTTCTAATAATTTTTGTTGGCTCAACTGCAATAACTGACGTACTAAAAAACATAATCAATAAGATAAGAGAAATAATAGTTAATTTATCCATTAGCTATTCCTTTCTTATGTTTGAGATTTTTATAATCTTGAACACTAAATATCATATTATTCTAAAGTGAATTATTCTTAATAAATTCTACCAGTTCATCTATTTTAGTATAAGCAAGAGCAACTACTGTGTCTGCTCCACCATAATAAATTGCCATTCTACCAGTATCAGGATCATGTAAAGTTGCACAAGGGAAAGCAACATTAGGTACATCTCCAACACATTCATAATCTTCTTGTGGGGAAAGTAAATAAGGTTCAGTTCTATATTTTACCTGCCATGGTTTTTCTAAATCTAATAAGGCAGCACCCATGCTGTAGACAAAACCATTACAAGAATTTAAAACACCATGATAAATTAAAAGCCATCCTTCTGATGTTTCGATTGGAGCTGGCCCTGGTCCTATTTTTGTACTCTGCCAACCACCTTTGCTTCCCATTACATATCTATGTTCTCCCCAGTGCACTAAATTATTACTCTGGCTTAAAAAGATATCACCAAAAGGTGTATGGCCATTATCACTGGGACGGCTTAGCATAACATATTTATCATTTATTTTTCTCGGAAACAAAACCCCATTTCTATTGAAAGGTAAAAAAGAATTCTCCATCTGAGTAAAGTTCTTGAAATCTTCAGTGTATCCCAGTCCAATTGTTGGGCCATGATAACCATTACACCACATTACATAATATTTCCCATCCATTGCTACCACTCTTGGATCATATTTATATTCTGACTTACCAATTTCGTCTTTATCATAGTCAAATTCTATCGGTTCTGGCTCAATGTCCCAATTAATTCCATCTTTACTTTTGCCAGCATGAATATTCATATTTCTTGCCTTATCATCAACTCTAAAGACACCAGCAAAACCCTCTTTGTATGGAACAACAGCACTATTAAAAATACTATTAGAATTTGGAGTCGCATCACGCGGAATTATTGGGTTTTTCTTTGAACGCCAAACTACATTGTCACAATTCGCAGGTTTTTCCTCCCAGGGAATATTTGGCAGGCTTTCTCCATAAATTTTGATTTCTTCACTCATAAATTAACACTCCTTCAATTTGTTTTAATTCTGTAAATTAATAATATTATAAAACTATCAATTTGAACATGAATATAATTCAGATTTTTTTGTAATTTACTCAGTTATATCTCAAAAAACTAACAGGCCAAAAAGACCTGTAAGCTTAAACTTCTTAGCTATTCATTATTTTTAGATTTTTTTCAATTAATTCTTTTCTTGTCTTAACAGAAGCTGCAGAGCGAAGTTTGTCTTCCGGGGTGTTTTTTGCATAATCAAGCAGACGATTTACAGAAGTCTCTGCCACATGGATTCGGGTATCAGAGGAAGCATAGTAAATTAAAACTCTACCATTATCTTCTCTGATTACTCCATTAACAAAAACTACATTTGAGACATCTCCAACCCTTTCTTCTCCATGGGGAGCAATTAAATAACCACCAGGATTATAAATCACCTTAGTAGGATCATCTAAATCTGTCATAAAAGCGTAAATTACATAACGCAGTCCGGCAGCTGTATTACGAACACCATGGGCAATATGCAGCCAACCTTCATCAGTTTTTATTGGAGCATCACCCTGGCCATTTTTTGCTTCTTTTATAGTATGATAAAATCTTTGATCAATAATTTCTTCTTTATTAATTACTGGATTTTCAATATCATCAGCCAGCCCCCAACCAATTCCACCGCCGGAGCCAGTACTGATAAATCCGTCCTGAGGACGAGTATAAAATGCATATTTACCATCTACAAATTCTGGATGTAAAACAACATTTCTCTGCTGAGCTGAGGGAGTTTTTAAGTCAGGCAGTCTTTCCCATTCCTTTAAATCTTTTGTTCTGACTATACCAGCTTGAGCTTCTGCAGCAGTGGTATTTCCAGCATCTGCTTCAGGATCTTTTCGCTCAGTACAGAAAATACCATAAATCCAGCCATCTTCGTGTTTAACCAACCTCATATCATAAACATTAATATCTGGTCTTTTGGTTTCTGGAATCTCAACCGGATAATCCCAAAACTCAAAATTATCAATTCCATTATCACTTTCTACTATCGAAAAAAATGATTTGCGGTCATTTCCCTCAGTTCTGACCATTAAATAATATTTGCCATTTAATTTAATGGCACCAGGATTAAATGTTGCGTTAATCCCCTGTCTTTCCATTAAATAGGGATTGCTTTCATAATCTAAATCATAACGCCAGTAAATCGGAGTATGCTCTGCAGTTAAGACTGGATATTTATAACGATAAAAAATACCATTTCCTGGCTCAATCCTTTCATTTTCTTTTTCAACTATATTTCTTCTCTCTCTTTCCAATAAACGCAGTCTTGTCTGAAATTCATCTTTAGTTAATTTTTTCATTAATTCCATTTTTCCCACCTCAATTTTTATTATATTAGTGATTTAACAAAATTAGTTATTTTCTAATTGTTTTAATTCTATTAATAGCTTCATAACAGGCACGGCTATTATGGTAAGGTGATTTCCAAGGGTTAATTTTGGCTTTATCTGAAGCCACTCCCTGATGATCAACCAACCAATACCAGCCTCCTTTTTGGTGATCGATAAGATTGTTTAATATATAGTCCCAATTTTTTAAGGCTGCTTCCAGATATTTTTCAGAACCACTTAATTGATAAGCATTGATGAATCCTACTACCGCTTCAGCCTGGGGCCACCAGTGTCGATCACTGTCAATTTTTTGAGCTTCTTTTTCATAAATAACACTTCCATCTTGATTTATTCCTTCTTTTAAAACCACAGCAGCCATTTTTTTAGCATAAACACCAGTTTTATCGATTAGAGCTTTATTTCCAAGCACTTCTGCTGCCTCAAAAATCAACCAGCTGCCCTCTATATCATGACCATATGAGATTATATCAGACTTAGAACTCCAGTCTTGATCAAAAAAAAGTTTGAATTGGTAATTATTTGAATCAACAATTTTATTAATCATTACTTTAATTAATTCTTCCAATCTAGCCTCTAATTTTTTATCAGGCCAGACTCGATAGAGGTTGGTATAAGCTTCTAAAATATGAAGATGAGTGTTCATTGATTTAGCAACATTCATATCTTTTTCACTTAGGCTCATATCATTTACTGGTGACCAGTCTTTGCTATAAGCTTCAAAATAACCACCATATTCTGAATCATAGCTTTTATCTTCAATTAAAGAAAAAATCTCAATTGCTTTATTAATTGCTGCCTCTTTTTTGAAAGCGCGAAAATATTCGCTAAAAGCATAGATACAAAAAGCCTGTCCATATATTTGCTTCTTTGTTTGAAGAGCTTGACCATTTTGATCAAGCAACCAATAAAAACCACCTCTTTTTTTATCTTCAAAATTATCTAGCAGATAATTATAGGCTCTGTCTGCCATTTTTTTGTATTTAATATTTTTATCTTCCCGATAAGCATTGCTAAAACTCCAAAGAATACGGCTGTTTAAAATAAGAGCTTTATTAGCTGCAGGTACCGGTTGATTATTAACTTTTAACTCTCCATAAAAACCTCCATTTTTCTGATCAATCGAGTTTTCAAGCCAGAAATTTAATAATTTTTCTTTTTCTTTAATTAATGAATCGAGAAATTTTAATTGAAGCTTTTTTTGCATAATTATCATCCCTTCTTAAAAATAAAAGGGTGTACTATTAAAAATTAGCTTTTAATAATCCACCCCTATTAGTGTGCCTATTATTTAATTTTAATTAAGATAAAACTAAGTTGACTACCAAAATATCAGCTTAACTTAGTCTCAAATGACTAAATCTAAAAAATTTAGTATGTGTCAACAAGTGATTTTATCATTAATTTTTCTTCTACTTCTTCTACTGTCATTTCTTTTTCCGGCTTAATCTCAATTATTATCTCTCTCCCAGGGTAAATATGGAAGAAATTATCACTTAATTGAGCATCAATCTCACTAAGCTCAAGCCAGGTCCAGAGAGCAGTATTTTGAGCATTAAGATTTAATTTAAATTTATTTTCTTCTAAAGCTTCAATATTAGTTTCAAATCCAGGCTCTTTAAGCTGCATATGTTTTGGTTTAGCAAAAGAAACAAAATTATCTGCGACAATTTCTCCTTCTACTTTTAATTCCACCCAAAGCATTAAATCTCTGTTTCCAAATTCAGAAACTTCTTCTTTAAAGTTAAGTTTGAGCACTTTTTGATTGCTCTGCCCTTCAATTTCCACTGCAAAATTATTAGACTTAATTAATTTACCAGCTACATCGCGAAGCTGCCAGTTTAACTCGCCCTGCTGCTTCTCCATTAAATCACTGGTAATATGAATTTCTACTGTTGAATCTTCTGGATTTTCAATTCCAGAAACTAGTAGAGGTGCATAGAATTTTTTAGCCATATAGTGTAAGGCCTTCCAGCGGCCGTGATAATCTAGGGAAGACCAGCTCGCTACCGGCCAGTTATCATTTAACTGCCAGTAAAGTGTTCCCATTCCTCTTGGCATATTACGACGCCAGTTTTCGACAGCATATTTAATACCGAGGCCCTGCAGAATTTGACTGGTCCAGATAGTATTTTCAAAACCAACAGGTAAACGGAACCACTGGAGCATGTAATGCATAATTACTGAATTACCAATTCCACTCCGTTGATGGTGTTCCATTACATATGAAGTTATGTTGCGGTCTTCTTTTTCAGTATATCCATAACTAGTTTTAGGTTCAGGAAATGATTGAAAACCAAATTCACTATTAAAGCGATGTTCACAACTACGATACCATTCAAATGGTTTTAAACCATGCCAGACATCCCAGAGATGAGCATCTCCTGAGTCAGGGTTATTATAATCATTACGATCACCCTGAGGAGTGTGAGGACTACCTGGCCAGTAATCAGTCTGTGGATTATGATCTGCTACAATTTCGGGCAGTAGTTCATCAAAAAGCTTTTTATAATCATCCCAGGGCATTGTTATTTTTTCACTGTCCCACTCTTCAGCTGCAATTCCCTGTTCAATCTCATTATTACCACACCATAGTGCCAGAGAAGCATGATGGCGTATTCTTTTTACATTATCTTCTGCTTCAACTTTAACATTTTCCATAAAATCATCATCAAAACTCGGATAGGTTCCACAGGCAAATACGAAATCCTGCCAGACAGTCAATCCAAGTTGATCACAGATTTCATAAAAGTCATCAGTCTCATATAGTCCACCACCCCAGACTCTGAGCATATTCATGTTAGCAGCGGCTGCAGATTCTAAAAGCTCTCTATAATCTTCTCTTTTAACTCGAGAGACAAAAGCATCAGCTGGAATCCAGTTAGCTCCTTTGGCAAAAAAGTCCTCTCCATTTGCCCTGAATTTAAAAGATTCTCCCCATTCATCTGCTTCAGTAATTAATTCAAGAGTTCTTAAACCTATTTTTTTCTGATTCTTGTCTAAATACTGGCCATTACTATCATAAATGGTAATCTCTAAGTTATAGAGAGGCTGCTCTCCCATTCCATTAGGCCACCAGATTTCTGGATTTTCTACTTCAAAGTCAATTTTTGCTTTTTCACCTTCAATTTCAAATTTATTGTGGTATTCCTTTTTTCCTGCCAGTGAAAAGTCTATTTCTACAGTAAGATTTTCAGCAGCAATTTTTTCACATTCGAGATCAATACTTAAATCAACATCACCATTTTCTAAATGATTTTGCTCTATCTGAACTGCTTCTATACGTGCTTTATCAAGTGCGATTAGTTCAATATCTTTCCAGATTCCCATTGTAACAAGCATCGGACCCCAATCCCAACCAAAATTACTTGGCTGTTTTCGCAGCCAGCCACCTCCATGCAGACGGTGGTCACCAACACTCCAAGCTGGAATATGGAATTCCTCATCTTTTTGCTTTAGATATGGCAGAGGAGAATTAAAATGAATTTTTATTTCGTTTTCTCCTTCTTTCAGATATTCTTTGACATCAAACTCCCACTCCCGATACATATTATTAGTAGAAGCTATTTTTTGCTCATTTAAATAAATTTCAGCCAGAGTGTCCAAACCTTTTGCACTTAAAAGAATTTTTTTAGCTGCTAAAAAGTCAGCATCAAGATTAAAAGTACGACTGTAATCCCAATCACTCTCACCAATCCACATAACTTTCTCTTCATTATCTCTATAAAATGGATCATCAATTAGACCAGCATTTATTAAATCAGTATGAACACAACCAGGAACTTCTGCTGTGATAACATCATTCTCTCCACTCTGATTTAACTGCCACTTACCATTTAGACTAAGATTATTCATCTGATCACCTCTATATTTTATTAGTTATTCTACCTGAAAATCATTGATATTATTAATTAATTCTTCAGACATAGTTTTAAGCTCAACAGCTGTATCTAAAATCTCATCTGTTGAAGCAGACTGTTCTTCTGTTGAAGCCGAAATCTGTTCTGAACTGGAAGCAAAATCACGGGTTACTTTTGCAATATCATTAATAGCATTTTCAACATTTTCGCTTTCTTCTCGCATTGATGCAATTCTCTTAACTACATTATTAATTGAATTCCCTAAATCATTTGATACATTTCTAATTTCTTTAAAGATGTCATTTGTCTCTTCAATACTGCCCACACTGGCATCTACAAGTTCCTCATTTTCATCCATAGAATTAACTGCCTGATTAACTCCAGACTGAATTTTTTCTATTAGCTTAGATATTTGTTCTGTTGCATCTGCTGATTCTTCTGCAAGAGAACGAATCTCGTCTGCTACTACAGAAAAACCTCGCCCTGCTTCTCCAGCTCTTGCAGCTTCTATTGCCGCATTAAGAGCTAATAAATTAGTCTGATTAGAAATATCATTAATTAAAACTACAATATCTCCAATTTCTTCTGACATTGTCCCTAAATTTTGAATTAGCTTTGCGACTTCCGATGTCTCCTGACTCAGATCATTAATATTTTTAATAGAACTATCAACAGTCTGATTCCCTTTTTCGATACTGCTTAAAACTTCTTGAGCACCTTTTGAAATTTCTTCCGCATTACTATCAACTTCTTTAATCTCATTATTTAAACGCTGAACATTATTATTACTTTCTTCTATCTGAGCAAGCTGTTCTTCTGAACCAGCTGATAAATTTTCTACTGCCAGACCAACTTCTTCTGCTCCTTTACTAACCTCACGACTATTATTATCCATTTTTTCTGCTGACTGATTTAAATTTCTTGCTTGTTGATCAATATCAATTACCAGACCTTTAAGTTCATCTAGCATCTCATTAAAAATACCAGCCATAATTCCAATTTCATCTTTTCTTTTTAAATTCTTGCCTTCCATCTTGACCTGATCTCTTAAATCACCATTTTTCATATTCCTAAATGCTTCCATAAAGGCTGAAAGTGGTTTAAGCTGCCAGCTAATAAATAAGACTGTAATAATTAAAGCTAAAAACAATGAAATTATTGATACTGTTAAAATATTCTGGCCTAAACTATTTACAGGTGCCAGCATTTCAGAATTTGGTATTTCTACTGCCAGAGCTAAGTTTTCAGTAATTTGTTCTTTTAGTAAATAATTATTATCTATCTCAGTAGTTATTATATTTTCTCCCTCTACCTGATTATCTATAAACCACTGATTATCAATTGTCTGGGCAAATAAATCTCTATTTTGAGCTCTAATTATTTGTCCATTCGCGTTAATAAGCCTATAATTATCTGCATTATCAACAGCAAGACTCTGGAGCTCAGAGTAAACAATTTCTGGGTTTAGGGCAAGAACAATATAAGCAGTTATAGTCTCCCCATCATCTCCATATAGTGGAGAATTATATAATAAGTAGTTGTTTTCTCCCTCACTATGGATAGTACCAAAATTAATATCTTTATATAAATCTTGACTCAGATGTTCTCTTAAGTAATTCTCATTATCTTCTACAGCCTGAGCTGAATAAGCACGAGAATCGGCAATAACAGTTCCATCTGCCATAGCAAGATATGCATATTCAATACTTTCTATGTTTTTGGAAACTGAACCCAGGGCTGAAGCAGTAGAATATTCCATACTTAAAAAGGAATCAATATTTGCTAAAAATTCTTCTCTCTGTTCAGCAGTTACTTCTCCTCCGGGATAAAGTCCTTCCATTAGAGTATAATAACCATTAAAACTACTATCAGAGCTAATTGAGTCTATTTGCCGATTAAGTGTTTTTAACATTGCATCAACATTGCTTTGATAAGAAGCAGCAATTAAATTAATATTTTCATCAATCTGTTCTCTCACAATCTCAGATGCTGAATTAAAAGTTATGTAACTGATCGTTCCTAAAACTAATAATAAAATTAAAACTATAATGGCAGAAATCTTCCATTTGAGTGAGTGAAAAAATCCGAGTTTTCCTTTTTGGGAAGCCATTTTATTTCCTCCTGCTTAATTTTTTGGATCAAATTAATAAAATTAAAAATTTTTAAAATGAGTATAACTAAATTAACATTAATTGTCTTGAAAGTCAATAAAGCTTAAAGTGGTTAAGGGATATTAAGCTGGTATAGGGGAACCTGCTCTATAATTAAACCACTCTAAGCTTTTATTGCCTTAGAACAAATATTTATTTATCTAAACCGTTTTTAGCAATAACTTCCTGCAGTAGCTTAGCACTATCTTTTAAAATTCTTGTCTGCTCATTTTCATAATCAATGAATATAATTCCAAAGCGTTTATCATAACCATATGCCCATTCGAAATTATCCATTAATGACCAGATGTAATAACCAGCAAGATTAACTCCAGCTTCAATCGCCTGCTTGGCTGCTTTAAAATGTTCTTCCAAATATTCAACTCGTTTCTTATCATGAACCTGCCCATCTTCTGCTATTTGATCATCATAGGCAGCTCCATTTTCGGTAATAAAGATTGGAGCTTTAGTATATTCTTTGTTTAATCTTAATAATAAATCAGTTAAGCCCTCTGGATATACCTCCCAATCCATTTCGGTGTATTCTACACCATCTGGTTTTACTGTTTTAAAATTAAGTTTTTCAGACTCATCATATTCAACCACTGCTCTTGAATAATAGTTGATACCTAAAAAATCAATATCTCTGCTTATTATTTCTAAGTCTCCCTTTTCCATTTCAAAAGGATTATCATATTCATTCTGATATAAAGACATTAATTTTTCCGGATACTTAGCTTTAAAAACTGGATCTAAAAACCAGCGATTATTAAAAGCATCACAATAATCTTTAGCCAACTGATCTTCTGTGCTATTAGTTTTTGGATAAACATGGTTTAGGTTTAGAGTAATACCAACTTGACCATCGATACCACTTTCTCTAAAGCTCTTAACTGCCATTCCATGTGAAAGTAATAGATTATGTGCCACCTGTAATGCTTTTTGAGGATCGGTAAAACCAGGAGCATGCTCCCCCCATAGATTACCAACCATCGAAACTACCATTGGCTCATTATGTGTTATCCAGCGGGGAACCAGGTCCCCCAGCTCCCTATACATTATCTGAGCATACTCATTGAAGTACTTGGCTGTATCTCTATTTTCCCAGCCTCCATTATCCTGCAGTTTCTGGGGTAAATCCCAGTGATAAAGGGTTGCAGCAGGTTTAATCCCAGCCTCTAATAACTTATTAACAAGATTTTTATAAAAATCAATTCCTTTTTGATTAATTTTCCCTTTTCCTGCTGGTAAGATTCTGGGCCAGGCTATAGAAAATCGGTAGGTATCCAGCCCGATTTCCTGCATTAATTTAACATCTTGCTGATAGCGATGGTAGTGATCACAGGCCACATCTCCGTTATCATTATTTGCTATATTACCTTTTTGGTGGGTAAATCTATCCCAGATAGACTCCCCTTTTCCATCTTCATTATATGCCCCTTCAATTTGATAAGATGCAGTAGCAGCACCCCATTCAAATTTTTCGGGGAACTTAATCATTGTCATTAAAATGCCTCCCTGCTAAATATACTCTTCCGAACAGCTCAACACTTTCTTTTATCTAAGCTTAACGGAAAAATAATAATTAACTTCTATTGATCACTGAATAAGACACTGTGGTCTTCTTCTATCTCTACAAAACCCTTACCCTTATTATTTTGGTAAAAGTCATTTACATCATCTACAACTTGTTCTGGCAAGAATTCTTCGTCTGGATCCCAGCGCTCACCAATCTCAGGTACTGCTTCAAATAACATCTGAGTATAAGGATGAGTCGCGTTTTCGTATATCTTTTTGGTGTCTCCTCTTTCAACCAGGCGTCCTTTGTACATAATAAGTGATTTATCACTGATGTAATAACCAAGGTTCAAATCATGAGTTATAAATATAACTGACATACCATGTTTTTTACAGGATTCCACCAATAAGTTTAAAACTCCAATTCTAGTTGAGGCATCTAACATACTGATTAACTCATCTGCAATTAGAACATCTACATCCATCAGCAGAGCTCTGGCTATCAACAATCTCTGCAGCTGGCCTCCACTTAATTGATGGGGAAATTTACCCAGAGTTCGATCTGGATTTAAGTTCACATCATAAAGAGCATCTCTAATTGCCTTATCTTTATCTTCATAATCTAAATCAAAGGAATCGAAAATCAGATCAAAAACTCTATCCACTCTGTATAAAGGGTTAAATGTTGCAAATGGATCCTGAAATATTCCCTGAACTCGTCGATAATAATTCTGAGTTTCAGATTTATCATTTATTTCAGCAATATCTTTGCCTTTATATATTATCTTTCCTTCACTGGGATTAATTAGTTTCAATATCAATTTACCAACAGTAGTTTTCCCACTACCACTTTCTCCGATCAAAGAAATTATTTTTCCTTTTTCAATATGAAAAGATACATCTTTAGCCGCTACAGTATATTCTGGATTTAAAATTCCACTTTTAAAAACTTTAGTTAAACCCTGAACAGACATTACTATATCTTTATTTTTGGCCACTTAAATCACTTCCTAACTCTTTCCATCTCCAGCAGGATACATAATGATCTTCTGCTACCTGCTCCCGCTGAGGTGTTTCTTCACATTTGTCTATTGCATAAGGACAGCGGTGTCTAAAGCGACATCCTTCACCAATGTTTAATAAATGAGGTGGTGTTCCATCAATCCCGGACAATCTTTTATCTTTATACTGAATTCCTACTTTTGGTAAAGAATCAATTAAAGCTCTAGTATAAGGATGACGAGGATTATCTACAATCTCATCTGTCGGTCCAATTTCAGCAAAATTACCAGCATACATAATCATTATTCTGTCAGCTATCTGATATAGAATTGATAAATCATGGGTAATAAAAATTGAAGACTTAATAATGCCTAAATCTCTTAAATTAGCAAGCATTGTTGCCACAAAGCGCTGTGAACTCACATCTAAAGCAGATGTAATCTCATCAGCTATTAAAAACTCTGGATCTAAGATTGTCGAAATTACCATAATTACTCTCTGTTTCATACCACCAGATAATTCTATTGAATAACGATTTAAAACTGACTCATCCAGATTAACTAAATCAAGTCTTTCTTTAACTTTATTAAAAAACTTTTTATCAGTTTTGATTCCGTGCTGTCTGGCCAAATCTGCTATATATGTTTTGATTTTTTTAGTTGGGCTAAAAGCATCAAGGGCATACTGAGGAATTAAAGAAATAGTACTTAAACGCAATTTTTTAAATTCTTTTTCGCTCATTTCCATAATTTTGTTCCCTACAAGATCAACCTCACCTGATATGTATTTGAGAGGCTTTTTACGAGAAATAAATGAACTGGCAAGTGTACTTTTACCACAGCCTGACTCTCCAGCCAAACCCAAAATTTCGCCTTTTTTAAGATTGAAAGTTACATCATCTACTGCCTTAACTTGTCCTTTTAAAATATCATAGTATGCTTTGAGATTTTTGACTTCTAGTATATTTTCACTCATATCTTACATCTCCCTTAAACGTGGGTTAAAGGCTGCATCTAATCCTGTATTAACAAAGTATAAAGCTGTGATTAAAATTGTTAAAATCAGACCAGGAATTATTGCCCACCACCACATGCCAAGTTGGATACCATTCCAGTTAACAGCATTCTGCATTACAAGACCAAGAGAAATACCCTTAGTTGGACCAAGTCCTAAAAACTCTAACTGAACTGTTGCCAGCATTGTTCCATTAAATTGCTGGATAAAAACCATAAATACATAGGAGAACATATTTGAAGCAATATCTTCTCTTAAAATTCTACTAACACTAATTGAAGAAATTCTGGATAAAGATACATACTCCTGATTTTTTAAAGAAAGAGTCTGTGATCTAACAGCTCTTGCTGTCCAGGGCCAGGCTGTTGAAGCAACGATTACTGCCATAACAAATGTACCTCTAACTTCTAAAAATGCTGCAATTACAATTAAAAGTGCAAGCTGAGGCATAACTACAAAGATATTTGTTAACATCATTAATAACTCATCGAAAATTGTACCTCCATAATAACCGGCAACGAAACCGATAATACAACCAATTAATGTTGCAATTGTACCAGCAACAGCTCCAACCAAAAGAGTAGAACGTAGACCGTGAACTGTCCGGGTAAATACATCCTTACCATCGATAGTTGTACCGAAAAAATGATCTGAGGAAGGTGGTAAATACCCCTGTCCTGCATATTCATCATATTCATATTGTGCAATTAAAGGTCCAAATGCTGCCAGCAAAAAGACAATAGCTACAATTGTCAAACCAAAAATAACTTTTTTATTTGTAAGGGCATAATATAAATTTTCATGTTTTGCCCAAAAATCTTTTGCCATAACCTACACCTCCTCAGTGAATGAAAGTCTTACTCTAGGATCAATAAACATGTAAACAATATCTACTAAAAAGTTTGCTGCTAAAACCATAGTTACTATTGTTAAAAATACTCCCTGCATTAAAAAATAATCCTGATTTTGTACTGCGTCTAACATCATTCTACCGAGGCCAGGATAGTTAAATACTACCTGAACAGTGATTGCTCCACCAACAATCCTTCCAATTCTTAAAGCAAGACCGGTAACCTGAGGTAAAACACCATTACGAAAACCATAATTACGAATTAATTTTTTTGAGGCTCCGAGTGTTTCCATATACTTTGAATAATTAGAACTCTTCTCATACATAATCATATTCCGCATACCGATTGCCCAACCACCGAGCTGAACTAAAAACATAGTAAAGAATGGTAAAAACCAGTGGTGTAAAAAATCAGCTATAAAATTCCAGGTAAAAGCTGGGGAAGTTGTCGAACCATAAGCTCCACTGATTGGGAACCAACCAATCACCACTCCAAAGAAAAACACCACAATACCTGCCATCCAAAAATATGGTGAGGAAGCTAAAAAATAAAAGAACGGCATTGAAGCATTATCTACCTTTTTATCTGTTCCAGAATAAGCACCTAGTTTATTACCAACAATCCAGCTTAATATAATTGCGGGAAACAGAACGGCAAGATCATAAACTACAGCTCTTTTTATAATATCAAAAACTGGTGTTGGAAACTGAATAATTGAAATTCCAAAATCAAATGTAAAAACTGATTTCCAAAAGTTTAAATACTGCTCCCAGATCGGCTGATCTAAGTTAAAGAGTAAGGTTAATTGTTCTTCTAAAATTTCACGTCCACCCTCCATACCAGAAAAACGTGATAAAAGTGATTGAATTGGATCTCCGGGCATCATTCTGGGGATAGCAAAGTTAATAGTTACTGCTATTATAAAAGTAATAATATAAATGATTAATTTTTTTCGTAAATATTTACCCATATTTTGCTCCTTTCTAAATAACAGGCCCGATAGTAACTATCGGACCTGTATTAATGACTAAATTCAGTTTTGTGATCTTTACTGAGCAGGTTCCAATCCGATTAAGGTATGGATCATACCTAACTGATAGGCATTACCCCAACTAACTGGTACACCATATGGATCATCTTCGCTTGGCCAGTTAGTCCAATTATTTGTTGTCTGCTGTGCCCAAAGACCATTGTGCCATAGTGGAACTGTTGGCATATCTTCTAATAAAATTCTCTGAATATCGGAAGCCAAATCTTGCTTAACTTCTTCATCTTTAGTCATATTGAAAGTATCAATTTTTCTGAATAATGTTGGATTATCATAAGCACCCCAGTTACCATTACTAATTGTCTCTCCATGAATACTCTCATTTGCTACACCATTCCAGTAATCAAATGGATTAGAGGAAAGAGTAGTGTTAAAGTTACCAATCAGCATATCAAAGTCTTTATTGAAACGCTTATTATCAAATAGTGAGGAATCTGGGAAGTTAGGTGTAATATTTACCCCAATTTCTTCAGCATTTTGAGAAATAACTCTAACAGCTGACATCCAGTCTGTCCAGCCACTAGGAACAATAATACTTAGTTCTAATGGATCTCCATTAGGCATATCTCTCCAACCATCACCATCTGCATCTACATAACCTGCATCATTTAATAATGCTTTGGCTTTAGTAGTATTATATTCAAAACCATAATCTTCTACTACTTCTTCATCTAAATATTCTAACCAACCTTCTCCAAATAAACCAGTAGGATTAGCAGCCTGTACTAAACCACCATATACACGATCAACAATTGCCTGCTGATCTACCATAAAGGCCATTGCTCTTCTAAATTTAACATCGTCCATTGGCTTTCTGGTTGTGTTCATGTACATATTAGCTGTGTTCCAGGAAAGCATATATGGTTCTTCTTCGTACCAAGTTTCTAAACCAAATTGGTCTTTAACTTTTTGGATTCCAGGTAGGAAGTTATTACTTAAATCAACCTCACCCTTCATCAGCATACCCATAACAACATTGTTACTCTGGTTTACTAAGTCAACAATGTATTTTGGTGTAGGCTGACCAAAAACATCATTACCCCACCAGTCTTCATTTCTTTCCCAGACCATTCTATCCTGACCAGCTTCTCTGGCAGTATATGGTCCAGTTCCAACTGGATCCTGCATTGTTTTAGTGATTAACTCATCAGAAGGAACTTCACTCCAGATGTGTTCTGGGATAATATAACGTCCGTATAATTCAGCATCCCATTCGGCATAATGTGGTTCACTGAATGTAAATCTTACTGTATAGTCTCCTTCTGCTTCTACAGATTCCATCCAGTCCCAGATTGGAGAATACATAATTGAGTTATCTTTAGCTACTTCATAAGTAAAGACAACATCTTCTGAAGTTAATGCTTCTCCGTCTTCCCAACTAATACCTTCTCTTAACTCAACAACATATTCGTTGTCAGAAACCCATTCTCCACTTTCAGCAAGCCATGGCTCATACTTGTTTTCAAGTGGGTTGTAAGAGAACATTGTTTCATAAACTAATCCACCTGTACCAGGTGTAGGGTTAGGAATTAAAATATTCCAAGTTGATGGAGGTCCCCACATAGCTCCAGAAACGACTAATGTCTCTTCTCTAGGAAGATCCTGAGCTAAAGACATTCCTCCAACTAAAAATAGAAAAGCTAGAGTCAAAATTAAAACCTTCTTACCAACATTCATCATTAATAAACACCCCTTTAAATTATTTTGTGATGCAAAATGTCACTCTCTTTTGTCTTAAGGGATTATTAACTTATAAAAAGTAAGAGTGAGCAAATTTTTAGCAATTCCACTAATCTTCATTAAATTATTTAATTTAATGCTTAAAACTTTGACGAAGATTTAAAAGAATTTGCGCTAAAAATTACTAAAACGATTTCTTAGTTTAATTATAGCGCAAATTTGTAGACAATTCAAGCTAATTTTTTAATTTTTTTATTTAATTTTCAATGTACGAAAGTTATTAGTCGCCACCTAGGTTGATTTTCGTGATTAACGAAATAACTTTCTTTTATTATAGCATTGTTTTTTCGTTTTTTCAAACTATTTTAAAAAATAATTTGATTTTATTTATTTTTGAACATATGTTATACTAAAAGAAATAAGTTTCGCTGATTTTGAAAGAAAAAAACAATTTATTAAGAATTAATTTCGTAATCATTTTTTTAAGAAAGGAAGAATTATTATGAGTGTTACAATTAAAGATATTGCTGAAAAAGCAGAAGTATCAATCTCAACAGTTTCTAAATCACTGAATGATAAAGGTGGTGTCTCTCCTGTTACCAGACAGAAAGTCTTAAATATTGCTAAAGAAATGGGCTATTTTTCTTTCCATTCTCAGGCAAATTTAAAAACTCATAATATTGCTTTTCTCATGAGTCGAAATCATATTCCTATTTTTAATAATCCCTTTTATACCAGGGTTATTGCAGGAGTGGAAATAGAAGTTGAAAATTTTGATTATAATCTTTTGTTTTCTACAATTATACTTGATGCCCTGGATAATAAAGAAGTTCCTGCTATTATCAGTCAGAATAAAGTTGATGGTTTAATTCTGGCTGGAGCTGATATCAATCAAAAAATGATTAGAGCCATTGAAAAACTTAAGTTTCCAACAGTTTTAGTTGATAATTATTTAAGCTCTCCGATTATGGATTCCATTGTTTCTGATAATTTTTCGGGAGCAATGAAAGCAGTTAATTATTTAATTAGTATGGGCCACAAAAATATTGGTTATGCAGGAGGACCTCTGAGCCATCCCAGTTTTGAAGAAAGATACAAGGCTTTTAAATTAGAAATGATGGAAAATGATTTAGAAATTAATAGTCATTTCGTAAAAATTAAAAGTGAATTTGGCCAGGATATGGACCAAAAACTGGCAAAAGAATTCCTAAAGGAAGAAAAACTTCCTACTGCTATTTTTGCGGCCAATGATGCAACTGCGATTGGGCTATTGCAGACCTTTAATAAATATGGAGTTAAGGTTCCTCAGGATATTTCAATTATTGGCTTTGATAATATTGAACTCACTGCTTTTACTTCGCCGTCAATTAGCACTATTTCTGTCGATAAAGAAGGAATGGGCCAGGAAGCTGCACGAAAATTATTTGAGCGCATCCAAAATCCTGAAAAGAAATCAACTAAATCAGTTATCCCCACAGAATTGATTGAAAGGGAATCAGTGAGAGAAATTTAAATTTTCTACTTTAAGCTTTATTTCAGAATCATTAATTTCTGATTCTAAATCATTATTTAATTGATTTAGTTTAATTGTTGCATTTATGCTCTGTTTTTCATTTTCTTTAAGAGTATTGTATAATAAGTTGTGTAAATTAAATTTAACGATTTTTTTAAAATAAAAAAGAGGAATCCTTCTTTAAGTGGTTGAATTATTTATTAGCGAAATAAAAACCAAACCACTAGGAGGACTCCTCATGAAAAGTATAACTGATAACCCCAATAATGGTCAAGTGAATTTTGACGATATGATTAATGATTTGATCAAAAATTTTATCGAAAAAATGCTTAAAGGTGAATTAACTGAATTTCTTAATTACGATAAATATGAATCTGCTGGTAAGAACTCTGGCAATAGCCGCAATGGCAACTATTCTCGTAATTTCCAAACTAAATATGGTGTCATTGAAAAACTAGAAGTCCCAAGAGACAGAAATAATGACTTTCAGACTGCTCTATTTGAGCCATATAAACGCCGTGATGACTGGCTGGAGCAGACTGTTATCCAAATGTATGCCAGAGGTCTATCCACTCGAGATATAGCCAATTTGATTGAGCAAATGTATGGTCAAAAATACAGTGCTACCAGTGTCAGCAATCTAACAGATATAGCAGTAAAAGAAATTGAGCAATGGAAAAACAGACCCTTAGAAAAACGCTATAGCGTGCTCTTCATTGATGCTCTAAGCATCAAGATTCGCCGAGAGCATGTTGGTAATGAATCAGCATATATCATTATTGGAATCAATGAAGAAGGTTATAGAGAGATTCTAGACTTCTACATTGGCGTAACAGAGTCAGCTACACTCTGGGAAGAAGTACTGATGAACCTTAAATCCAGAGGCGTAGAACAGGTGCTTTTAGGCGTTATGGATGGCCTACCAGGTTTAACTGACGCATTTCTTAAAGTATATCCAAAAGCTGATGTTCAACGCTGTGTAGTTCACAAAGTCCGTAATACACTTCATAAAGTTAAGAAGAAACATACAGATGAAATTGTTACTGATCTTAAGAAAATTTACAAAGCCCCCAGCAGAGAGTATGCAGAGCAGGCCTTAAATGATTTCAGTTCAAAGTGGGATAAACTCTATCCTCACCTGGCTCAAAGCTGGTTTGAAGATAAAGATGAATTATTTGCTTTCTACAAATATCCAGATAGTATTCAGAAGTCAATTTATACAACAAACTGGATTGAAAGAGCCAATAAAGAAATTAGAAAAAGACTTAAAACAATGAACAGTTTACCAAATGAAAAAGCAGCAGAAAAAATCTTATATCTTAAGATCATAGACTACAATTCTAAATGGTCAGAACGAAGATTAAAAGGATTTTTAGCTACTAGAGATAAGCTAATTCAACTATTTGAAGAAAGATATTAATTTATTTACACAAAATACTTGACGTTACCTAAAAAAAGCATCTTCTCTCCTGTTACAGCTTTTAAAAATTTAGTAAAGAAACCGGAAACAGTTCGCTATCCGGCAGAGTCAAATGATGCTGCTAAAAGATACAGGGGTTTTCATATTAATGATTTAGAAGAATGTATCGGCTGTTCTACCTGCCAGGAAGTCTGTGTTAATGATGCCATTTCGATGGTGGAAATGCTGGATGTACCGGCTGAGGAAGGACAGCGAAATGAAAGACCCCAGATTGATTACGGCCGCTGCTGGTGTGGACTCTGTGTTGATGTCTGTACCACCGGTTCTCTGGAAATGAGCCGGGACTACAGCTATATTGACCTGGACCCTGATACATTTATAGTTACTCCGGATCAGCATGATATAAATAAAGTTGAACATCCACTCGGATATTTAAGAGATGAAAATTCTGATCTCTTAGATTTAAAAAGAATTGACATGGAAATGCTGGAGCCGGAAAAAAGAGTCGATTCCTTTATAGAAATTGTAGAAGGTTTTTCTAAAGAACAGGCGGAAAAGGAAGCTTCTCGCTGTGTGGAGTGTGAAATCTGTACTGAAACCTGTCCTGCCAATATGAATATTCCCCAGTATATCAGAGGAATTTTTGATGAAGACTTAGAAGAATCTCTGCAGCAGATTTATGAGGATAATCCACTACCTGAGGTCTGCGGCCGAGTCTGCACCCATAAATGTGAGGGAGTCTGTGCAATCTCCCACCGGGGTGAAGCAGTCTCTATCCGCTGGCTGAAGCGCTATGCAGTCGACAATGTTGATTCTGCCGACTACAAGAAAATTTTAGGAACAGAAAAAATTGAACAGAATAATAAAAAGGTTGCTGTTGTTGGAGCCGGTCCTGCCGGACTTTCTGCTGCCCACTATTTAAGTGTAATGGGTTATCAGATAACAGTTTATGAAAGTAAAGAAAATGCCGGCGGGATGATGCGCTATGGAATCCCTGAATACCGCCTTCCCTATGATGCCCTGGATAAAGACATTAATTATATTAAGAGTCTCGGGGTAGACTTTGTTTTTAATACCAGGGTTGGCGGGGATATTACTTTAGATGAGCTGCACGAGCAGTATGATGCAGTCTTTGCAGCCACCGGACTTCACAACGGCCGCAGCACCAGAGTACCGGGAACTGACAACAATAATGTCTATCAGGCTGTTAACCTGCTGGCAGACATTGCCCGCGGTAAAGAAGTTCCGGTCACCAAAAACTTAGTAGTTATTGGTGGGGGTAATGTAGCGATGGATATTGCCCGCTCCATGGCCAGACTGCAGATGGATAAGTATGGTGAGGTAAATATTACTGTTACTTCTTTAGAAACTGAAGATATTATGCCTGCTGACCAGGAAGAAATTGAAGAAGCCCGGGAAGAAGGAGTAGTCTTTAAACCCGGTCGCGGTCCTAAAGAAATCGAAGTTAATGAAGACGGCTCACTGGCTAATTTATGTACCAACTGCTGTGTTTCTGTCTTTGATGAGGAAATGAATTTCAACCCTACTTTTGATGACAGTGATATTGAAAATTACGAATGTGATATGGTAATCGAAGCTATTGGTCAGGGTGGAGATAATTCCTATATTGACGACCAGTTTGAAATTGAATATGCTGGCCCCAGAATTAAGATTAATGACTACAGCCAGACTTCAGTTGACTGGCTCTTTGCCGGTGGTGACATTGCCCGTGGTCCAGATGTAATCAATGCTATCAGAACTGGACATGATGCAGCTGTCGGTATCGATAAGTATTTAAATGATGAATTATAAATAATAGCAGCTAATATCTGCTGCCTAAGAACTAGAAAAAGCTTGAGCCCTTCTATTTTAAGTTTAGAAGGGCTCTTTTGCATTATAGTTGTCAGTCTAACCATAAAATGCTTTATCTATTTTATTTAAGTTTGCTCAAATCAAATGGTGTTTCCTGGTAGACATAATAGTTCAGCCAGTTGACAAATAAGAGATTGGCGTGACTGCGCCAGCGCATAATTATTTCTTTTTCCGGATCATCATCCCGGTAATAGTTTTTAGGAGGATCCATTTTCATTCCTTTATTAATATCCCGCAGATATTCGTCCTGCAGGCTCTCCCTGTCATATTCTGAATGTCCGGTAGCAAAAACCTGTCTTCCATTTTTACTGGCTACCAGGTAAATCCCAGACTCCTCTGATTCAGATAAAATCTCCAGCTCATCTACTTTTTCAATATCTTCTTTCCTGACCTCAGTATGCCGGGAATGGGGAACAAAAAATAAATCATCAAAGCCGCGCATTAACTTAACATGTTTTTTGTTTTTATAATGAGGAAAAACTCCAAACATTTTTTCCTCCAGAGGATATTTAGGTACTCCATAGTGGTGATAAAGCCCTGCCTGACTTCCCCAGCAGATATGAAAAGTGGAAAAAACATGGTGTAAACTCCAGTCCATAATTTTCTGCAGTTCCTCCCAGTAATCAACTTCTTCAAATTCGAGTGTCTCAACTGGAGCTCCGGTAATAATCATCCCATCATATTTATTATCTTTAATTTCTTCAAAGGTATTGTAAAATTTAATTAGGTGCTCTTCAGATGTATTTTTAGAATTATGGCTGGCCGGATGCATCAGGTCAATGTCAACCTGCAGGGGTGAATTTCCGATCAGGCGTAAAATCTGGGTTTCTGTTTTGATTTTAGTCGGCATTAAATTTAAAATTAATATTTTAAGTGAGCGGATATCCTGATGGGTTGCCCGCGATTCTTTCATCACAAATATATTTTCATTTTCAAGGGTTTCTACTGCTGGTAATTCATCCTGAATCTTAATTGGCATTTCTTCTCACTCCTAGCTTCTTAACTTTTAAAAGTTTAAATTCTATAATTTCAGGAAAAAGCTTCTCAGTTTTGAATCAGAGAAACTTTTTCCATTAAATATTATGCAATGATTATTTATTTTTGAGCTGCTGTTAAAGCCTGATCTAAATCAGCTATAATATCTTCAACATCCTCAATGCCTATTGAAAGTCTAATCAGTTCTGGCAAAACACCAGTTTTCTTTAAGTCTTCATCACTAAGCTGCTGGTGGGTTGTGCTGGCTGGATGAATGGCCAGAGATTTTGCATCACCAACATTGGCCAGATGTAAAAAGAGCTGAAGCTGATTGATAAATTTCTCGGCCGCTTCTTTTCCGCCCTTAATCCCAAAAGCTATCATACCGCCATTACCATTTTCTAAATATTTTTGAGCATTTTGATATGAGTCATGGCTGTCCAAACCGGGATAACTTACCCATTCTACCCGCTGATCAGCTTCTAAAAATTCTGCTGCTGCCTGTGCATTTTCTGAATGACGCTGCATTCTAAGCCCCAGTGTTTCCAAGCCAGTGATTGTTAAAAATGAGTTGAAAGGGCTGGGTGCACTACCTAAATCTCTTAAAAGCTGAACTCTCGCTTTAGTAATAAAAGCAGCTGCGCCAAATTCTTCCTGAAACTTAACCCCATGGTAACTTGGATCAGGTTCTACAAGACCGGGAAATCTACCGGTATCCCAGTCAAAATTACCACTGTCAACTATAACTCCACCAATTGAATTACCGTGACCGGCTATGTATTTAGTGGTTGAATGAATTACAATATCGGCTCCATATTCAAATGGGCGACAGAGATAGGGAGAAGCAAAGGTATTATCAACTATCAGCGGTACTCCAGCCTCATGTGCAATTTCAGCCAGCCTCTCAAAGTCAGGAACTGATAAAGCGGGATTGCCGATTGTTTCCACATAAAGAGCCTTTGTCTGCTCATTGATTGCTGCTTTAAAACTTTCCGGATCTTCAGAATCAACAAAAGAAACATCTATTCCCATATTTTTAAAAGTATGTTTAAAGAGATTGTGAGTTCCTCCATAAATAGAGCTGCCGCTTACTAGATGGTCTCCATTATTGCAGATAGTTAAAAGGGCAATTACCTCTGCTGCCTGACCTGAAGAAACTGCCAGAGCTCCTACTCCTCCCTCCAGAGCTGCAATTCTTTTTTCCAGAACTGAATTAGTCGGGTTCTGAATTCTAGTGTAGATATCTCCAGCTTCTTTTAAAGCAAATAGATCTGCTGCATGGTCTGTGTCCTCAAAAGTATAAGAAGTAGTCTGATAAATAGGTACTGCTGCCGATTTTTTGTTCTGATCTGCCTCGTAGCCTGCGTGTAGTGCCAGTGTGTCAAATTTAAATTCCATTTTATTTCCTCCTCGAATTTTCTCTACTTGATTTTTAAAATTTCTTGCTTCTAACAATAAAACTTGAGTGATCACTCTCCTGCTTCCTGCTTATAATAAGTTTAATAGATACAAAAAATCCCACTACCTAAAAAATAGGAGTGGGTAATTTACTTACTCCTTATCTCTCAGGAATCTTCCTGCTGGAATTAGCACCGGGCAGTAGCTAACTGCTGGTTGCCGGGTTTCAAAGGGCCAGTCCCTCCACCTCTCGCGATAAGTTTTATTGTTTTTTATAACTTTAACATAGATAAGTAATTCTGTCAAGAAAAGATTTTTGAAAATTCGCCTTTAAAAATTTGATTATCAAATCAGATCAAATCACAAGACAGGTCTACCAGTTCAAATAATCATAAAAATCATTACCCGGCACTAGATCACCGAGCACAACTTTTCTTTTTGCACCAGTAGCAGCCGGCAGATTATTACTTCTCCCCTTCATGGTCTGATAGCCGAGCACTGCAAAGGCGATTGCTTCTTTTGCTTCACTGCTCTGCCCCAGATCTTCCAGAGTTATAACTTTAACTGCTGCAGATATTTCTCTAACAGCATATTCTCTAATTTTCTGCATCAGATAATTATTGTAGCTGCCGCCACCGGAGATAATTATTTCATCAATTTCGGAATTTAAAAATCTCTGGTAAGAATCAACAATTGCTCTGGCTGTAAATTCAGTAATCGTGGCAAGAATATCATTATCACTCAGCTCAGACTTTTTCGCTCGAGCAATTACTTTTTTAGTATATTCTTCCCCAAAATCTATTCGGCCTGAGCTTTTGGGAACTTCTTTTTTGATAAAAGGATGCCCCATTAAATAATCTAATAATTTTTGACTGCACTGGCCCCGAGCTGCCATTTCCCCGTCCTGATCAAAATCTTTTTGATAATCAGTCAGAATTTTAACAGTATAATCAATCATCATATTTCCCGGTCCATTATCACTACCCCGCACTTCACTTACAGCTGCCCCGGCAGGAAGATAGGTATAATTAGAAATCCCACCAATGTTCTGCAGCACTCTATTTTTATTCTGATCCTGATAGAGCAGATAATCCACATAGGGCACCAGAGGAGCTCCTTCCCCACCTGCAGCCAGATCCCTCATTCTAAAATTGTAGACTGTGGTGATTCCACTTCCTTCTGCAATAAAAGGAGCAGCTCCAATCTGCAGGGTAACCGGCCTCTCTTCAAGATTATGATAAATTGTCTGGCCGTGGGATGCAATCAGGTCAATATCTACTGCAGAATAACCCGATTTCTCAATCAATTTAAAAACTGTTTTGAGAGACTTCTCTCCAATCTCAATATTTAATTCTGCAATTTCTTTAACCCTGCTTTTTTTATAATCTGCAGCCTTTAAAATCTTATTTTTAAACTCGCGCTCATAGGGCAGAGAAATAAAATCAAGCAGCTCAACTTCTAAATTGTTTTCTGCTTCTGAAATATCTACTAAAGCAGCATCAATTCCATCAACTGAGGTTCCTGACATTAACGCAATTACTTTTTTACTCATCCTGATATTAATAAAAGTTTCTAAAATAATCAGCAGAAAACTTTTATTAAATCTCACCTCTTTCTATTTAATACTTACCGGCAGTTTCCCCTGAGCTTCAATTTTTCCTCTGACTAAATCAGCAGCAGCTTTCTGGCTGGCCGGGCTGTAATCATAAGTTGTGATAAATGCCTGAACCTGATCCAGATATTTAAAATCATAGGGATTGCGGAGTGCTAAAACTAAAACATTATAGTCTGCAGCCAGTTTTTCTGCAATATCTGCCTGGCTTCTGTTTACTGCCGCATTATAGGTACAGACAACAACTAAATCACTGCCGTTTAATTTTTGCTCAGCAGCAGCACTCAACTGATTAGCTTCTAAACTAAGATGTTCGACTCGATTTAGGTCAGTTTTTAAATAATCTAGAAATAAATTGCTTTTTTCTCCTACATCCTCAGCCAGTGAAACCCTGCCCATTTTAAAATCAATTACACTGATCTTTTTTTCTTTAATATTTTTAAGGGGTAAAACACCCTCATTTTTAACCATCGTCACTGATTTTTCGGCAATTTCTCTGGCAACTTTCTGGTGAGCAGTAAAATTAATTTTATTTTCATCCGCCTCTTTCAGCTCAGCCAGCCTGATTCTTTTACCTTTGAGGCTTAAAATTCTTTTTACAGACTGATCTATCCGTTCTTCACTAATCCGGCCGCTTTTAACCGCTTTCAGCACAGCTTCAATTGCATTTTTCTGCTTTTGATAGCTGTGAGAAACTAAAACGGTGTCACTGCCAGCTTCTATAGTTCTAACAGCTCCCTCTACAGTCCCAAAAGTATTAACTATTGCATTCATTTCCATACAGTCAGTAATAATCAGGCCCTCAAAGCCCAGCTCTTTTCTTAATAAATCAGTTAAAACTGCTTTAGAAAGTGTTGCCGGGATCCCCTCTTCCTTTTCAATTGTTGGAAAATATATATGGGCTGTCATAATACTGTCTACTCCAGCTTCAATTGCCTTTTTAAATGGATATAATTCAACCTGATCCAGGCGGCTGCGGGAATGCCTGATCACAGGTAAATCCAGATGAGAATCTACTGCTGTATCCCCGTGACCGGGAAAGTGTTTTGCTGTGGCAGTAACTCCCTGTGACTGCAGACCTTCAATATAAGCAGTTCCCAATTCAGCAACCAATTCTGGATCCTCACCAAATGAGCGGACACCAATTACCGGATTATCCGGGTTATTATTTACATCCAGATCAGGTGCCAGGTTAACATTGATCCCTAAATTCTTTAGTTCATCACCTACTGCTTCTCCTGCCTGATAGGCAAGTTTCTGATCAGCAGCAGCCCCCAGAGCCATATTACCGGGAAAATGAGTTGCTCCTTTTAACCTGGTTACTGTACCACCCTCCTGATCTGCCGAAATAAAAAGCGGCAGCTTTGCTCCAGAGTTTAGGGCCAGGTCCTGCAGCTTATTTGAAAGCTCTGCCGTCTGAGCCGGGTTAACAATATTTCTGCTGAAATAGATCACTCCTCCAACATGGTAATTCTCAATCATATCCTTAATCTCAGCATCTACTTTAGGACCCGAAAATCCAATCTGAAAAAGCTGTCCTACCTTTTCTGCCAGAGACATCTCTGCAATTTTATGCTCCATTAGTAAATCTCCTCCTCTATTTAAAAAATTAATAATTTTGTTTTCTGAGCTTTCTGCTCTCACTGTCGGAATCAAAAAGAAAATAAGTAAAAGAAAAATTGAGCTGAAAATTAGCTGTTTTTTCATTTTAATTTTCTAATTCCCGTAAAGCCATAAAAACAGCACCATAAGCTGCAGATTTTTTTGCCTTATAAATTTCCAGCTCATAATTTTCCCTTAATTTTTCTTTTAATAACTGATAAAAATAACTGCTTTTGATTAAACCACCAGCAGCAGCTATTTTATCTTCCTGATAATCAAGTTTTAAGAGCGCTGAATGGGCAAGGATTGCCAGCTCAGCTGCTGCCTCCTGACAAATTTCCAGTGCAGCCGCATCTCCATTTTGAGCTAAATCAAAAACTGCCGGTGCTAAAGCAGCTATTTTTTTCCGGGGCAGCTGCTGCTGATAAATAAAGGGAATTAGTTCTTCTAACTTGCTGAAATTAAAATGCTCTAAAATTAGATTTTTCAGCTCTGTCTTTTCAGCTCTCATCTCTTCTGCTCTCACAGCCTTTTTTGCTGCCTCAAGTCCTATCCAAAAACCGCTTCCTTCATCACCGATAATTGGTCCCCAACCACCACTTCTAATCTTAGCTCCATTTTTCTTTAAACCGTAGGCGATTGACCCTGTTCCTGCGATTAAAACAGCTCCCGTGCTGCCCCCAGTAGCTCCCAGCAGAGCAATATGAGCATCACTGCAAAAAAAGAAGTTTCTAGAATTCATTATTTTTCCCATTTCTCTTTCAATTTTCACCAAGTCTTCTCTGCGGCCGGCTCCAGCAAGACCAATCCCTACTGCCTTTAAGCGGCTGATACCTGCTCTTTTTTTGGCCTGCTCTAAAGCCAATTTTATTTCTCTGCAGGCGGCCTCTAAGCCAACAACCTGATAATTTGCAGCTCCAGTTTGGGCTCGAGTAATTATTTTATCTTTTTCAGTGTCCACAATTATACACTCTGTTTTACTACCTCCGGCATCAATTCCGGCTATTAACATCATATCACCTCAAAATTATATTTACTTTAAAACCGCTGCAATTAAATTGTGCAGTCTTGGTCTGAGAGAAATAATATCCACATTATCTCGGGTGGGGTGAACTCGGTTGGTTAGAAAAACCACTCCCAGCTCCAGCACCGGGTCAATCCAGATTGAAGTACCGGTAAAACCAGTATGACCATATGCCTGATCTGAAAATAGAATCCCACCAGAAGAGCGAAAGTTATTTCTGAGGTCCCAGCCTAAAGCTCTATTTTGATTTAAGTCTGCTGTCCAGTTCTGCCGCATGCTCACAATAGTTAAAGGACTAAATACTGTCTGATCCTGATAACTCCCATTATTTAAGAGCATCATTACAAATTTAGATAAATCCTTATTATTTGAAAAAAGTCCGGCATGACCGCTGATCTCTCCCAGAGAATAAGCATTTTCATCATGAACTTCCCCGACAATCATCTTATTTCTCCAGCTGCAGTATTCTGCAGCAGCGATATCATCTGCAGCAGCCTCAAGATTCGTCAGCGGTTTATAGGAAGTATTATCCATTCCCAGAGGCGAAAAAAAGTACTGCTGACTGAACTCCTGCAGGGACATCCCACTCACCCGCTGAACCAGTTCTCCCAGCAAAATAAAATTAGGGTCACTGTAATTAACAAGCTCTCCTACCTCATTCTCTAAGGGCAGATCCAGGATATACTTTATTTTCTGCTGATAATTCATCCCCTGATCCCAGAGCTTTACAATCGCCTGGTAGCCAGAGCTGTGGGTTAAAAGATGAAAAATTGTTATTTCATCTTTATCAGCAGGCAGTTCCGGAAAATATTCCTTAATGTAATCATATATATTTATCCGACCCATTTCAACTAATTTCATAATTGAAGAAGTTGTAACAATTACTTTGGTTAAAGATGCCAGACCAAATATAGTGTCTGACTTCATTTTTCTCTGCTCAGGCTGCAGCTGGGCAGAGCCCAGATGAGTCCTGTATAAAACTTCGTTTTTAGAAACAACAGAAAGTGCTGCTCCCGGAAAAGATCCTTTTTCTAACTCAGATTCTAAAAGTTCTCTAACTGCTGAAAAATCAAGCTTATTATCCATTTATTCTGCTCCTAATTAATATTTTATCCAGAAAGATTTCAATAAAGCAAATATTCTTTTCGGCTTTCTTTAAATTGATCCAGCTCCCGCTTCCAGTCTGCTAAAATATCTCTAACAGCATAATCCTGATCAATCTTTTTTCTGACCTGATCTGTCCCCATCAACAAATCAAAGAAATACTTCTGACTGTCTTTTGGCGGCTGCAGCCACTCTGTCTCTTCAGGATAAAGTTTGAAAAGAGTTTTAATAATAGTTAAAGCTGAAAGATATGAACCAACTTTTTCTTCCTCACTAACTAAAATTTGAACTCCACCACATTCTTGGCCCTGATGCTTGGAAGCTGCAGGAATAAAATAGACCGGTCTGAAGCGTAAACCCGGCAGCTTTTTATTTTCCAGCTCTCTGCTTAAGAGCTCCGGCTCAATCCAGGGAGCTCCAAAATATTCAAAGGGGTTGGCTGTTCCTCTGCCTTCAGAAATATTTGTTCCCTCCAGCATACAGCTGATTGGATAAACCTGAGCTGTCTTGAAATGGGGAACTGCAGGTGAAGGTGGAATCCAGAACAAATCATCTTCACTCTCGGGTTCTGCAAATGTCTCTCCCTGCCAGCCTGAGCATTTAATTACTTCCAGCTCAGCATTTAAGTTAAACTCCTGATTTGCCCACTGCGCCAGCTCACCAAAGGTCATACCGTGCCGGTGGGGAAGTGGATAAAGACCGATAAAGGATCTGAATTCAGGCTGAACAATATTACCCTCAAGCTTTCTCCCCAGAGGGTTGAGACGATCCAGAATATATAATTTGAGATCATTTTCTCCACAGCTTTCTATAGTATAGAGCAGGGTTGATAAATAGGTGTAAAATCTGAGGCCCAGATCCTGAATATCAAAAACTAAAGCATCAAGATCTCTGAGCATTTCTGCTGAAGCCTTTTTATTGTCTCCATAGAGACTGATCATTTTTAGCCCGGTTTTAGAGTCAAGCTGATCTTCCACTTTGTCTCCTGCAGCAGCATTACCTCTAACCCCATGTTCGGGACCAAATAATTTGACTAAATTAATCTCCGGCTCTTTGGATAAAATATCGATAGTACTTTCTAAATTAGAGCTTAAACCGGTATGATTTGTTACTAATCCCAGCCGCTGGTCTTTTAATTGATCCATTTTTCCAGCAATAAGATTATCAAGACCACTTCTGTATTTACTCATTTAAGATCACCATTACTTTTTAGTTTTTAAAAACTTATGAAAATAATTTACCTGGTGCATTTAAACAGAAAAATTTAATCAACTGCAAAGGGATCGATTGCATCCCGCATTGCATCACCAACAAAGTTAAAGGCAAGAACTGTCACAATAATAAAAATTCCGGGAGCTAAAATCCAGGGACTGCTTTTTAAAACTGACATCTGCTGGGCCTGTTTTAAAAGTAATCCCCAGCTGGTCATTGGTTCTTTGATACCGAGCCCTAAAAAACTCATTGAGCTTTCAGCAAGTATCATCCCCGGAAAAGAAAGAGTTGCCGCCACAATTAAATAACTCATTGTGTTGGGTAAAATATGTCTGAACATTATAGAGCGGTCACTTGCCCCCAGGGCTCTGGCAGCATCAACAAAATCCTTATCTCTGTAGCTTAAAAACTGACCTCTGACAACCCGGGCAATTCCCGTCCAGCCGATAAAGGAAAGTACAGTTACTATTCCAAAATAAATTTTTACTGAAGACCATTCAGGTGGCAGAATCATACTTAAAGCAAGCCAGATCGGGATTCTTGGAAAAGAGCGGAGGAGTTCGATAAACCGCTGGATTAAATTATCAATCCAGCCGCCATAATAACCGGAGATCCCACCCATAATTATTCCAATCAAGAAACTTAATAAAATACCAAAAAGACCGACACTTAAAGATACCCGGCCGCCGATTAAGGTCCTGGCAAATAGATCTCTGCCAAAACGGTCAGTTCCCATTAAAAATAGTTTTGAATCTGCTCCTTCTTCTAAACCAAATAGATGTAAATCTGTTTCAAAAAGACCCAAAAGCTTATATTTTTCTCCCCGAACTAAAAAGTGGATAGGATATTTGACCTCTCTGTTAACCTGATATTCAACTGCAAAAGTTACCGGGTCTCTACCCTTTTCCAGCTTGTAAACAAAGGGGCGGAGGCTGAAGTTACCCTCCTGATCGATAAAATGAATTTTAGTTGGAGGAGCATATGTATATTCTTCATTTTTCTGCAGCATATTGTAGGGAGCAATAAATCCACCAAAAATTGCTGAGAGATAAATAATGATTAAAATTACCGCTCCAAACATTCCAATCTTATGTCTTAAAAATCTGCGAACTATTTTTGCCTTATAGCTCACACTTTTATCTAATTTATTAGTTTCTGTCTCTATTTTTTCATTCTGCTTATCCATCTATAAATCCTCCTCAATCAAGTCGAATCCTGGGATCAACCAGTGCCAGCAGTAAATCAGCTATTAAATTACCGATTAACATCATAAATGCTGAAAACATCAAAAAGGTCATAACCAGATACTGGTCCTGGTTGATCAGGGCATCATAAAAGAAAGGCCCCATTGTCGGCAGGTTTAAAACAATCGCTGAAATAATTGTACCACTGATTAGTTTTGGCAGCTGCATCCCAAACATTGAAATCAGGGGATTAATCGCATTACGAACCGCATGCTTATAAATAACCACATTCTCATTCAGCCCTTTTGCTCTGGCGGTCTGTACATACTGCTCCCCCAAAATATCAAGTAGGTTTCCCCGCATCTGTCTTAAAATACCTGCCATTCCAGCTGTTCCAATTGCAATTAAAGGAATCCAGATATGTTTTAAGAGGTCAATCACCTTGGCAATGCTCCAGGGGGCACCGATATACTGCTGGGAAAACAAGCCGCCGACCTCTGTTCCTCCCATAGATAATACTAAATACATTAATAATAAGGCCATAAAAAAGTTGGGAACAGAAATACCAATAAAGCCGATAAAAGTAAAAACATAATCAAAAATAGAATACTTGTGGGTTGCCGAAAAAATTCCAATCGGAATTGCAAGGACCCAGGTAAATAAGATAGTGCTGCCTGCAACAACTACAGTCCAGCCCATTCTTTCCCAGATTAGTTCTGCTACCGGGCGCTTATAGGCAAATGAATAACCAAAATCACCTTCGGTAACTATTCCTTTAACCCAGGTTAAATACTGCATATATGTAGGTTGATCAAGCCCCAGTCTTGCTCTAAGATTTTCAACAGTCTCCGGTGAAACTCTTGGATTACTAAAATACTGACTTCCAAATTCCCCTGGCTGCAGCTTAATAACTGTAAAAGATAAAATTGAAATTAAAATCATCAGGGGAATCATATACAAAAAGCGCCTGAGTATATAATTCATCATCTTAATCTACTCCTATATAAATATTATTAAGAATCCGGGCAGGGCTGAGCCCCCCCGGAAGTTTTAATTATTATAGTTTTTAAACTATTTTTTATAAACTGTGTAATTTACTCCAACTATGATGCCGTTATCATTTACATAATAGTTGCCAACATTATCCTGGACTGCAGAAAGATCCATTCCTTTAGTAATAAAGATTACAGGTAGTTTCTGAGCATTAATCAGCTGCCATCTATCATAATATTCTCTTCTGGCCGAATGCTCCATTGTAACCTGACCTTTTTCGAACATCTCAAAGATCTCTTTTTCCCAGTCAAACATGTTTTCCATTACTGGCTGGTCATTTTCGCCCATTGTAGATAGATGCCAGTAATATAATGCTCTACCTGGCTGCCAGATAGCTTTTCTAAACTGAGGATCAGGCTGATTACCAAAAGCCATAACCATTGATTCGAATTCACCGGCAAGAGCCTTATCGAATACTAAACTACCCTTAATCAGATTTAAGTTAACCTTAATTCCAACTTCCTCCAGATTATCTTTGAGTAAAGAAGCAATATCTACTCTATCCTGAGAATCAACAGCAGTAGTTAAAGTAAATTCAAAATCCTCACCATCTGCAAGTTCTCTAATTCCATCACCATCAGTATCTTCATAACCTAAGTCATCTAAAATAGTTCTGGCTTTTTCGAGATTAAAATCGCGTCTGAGCTCTTCAATTTCTGGATTATAAAACGCCTTATTTGTTGGAACTACGGGCATCCCAGATTCTATTGCCAGTGTATTATATACATCATCAATAATTCGCTGTCTGTCAATTAAATGAGCCATTGCCTCTCTAAACTCAAGGGTTCTAAAGGCTTCTCTCAGCTCTTTATCAGCGATATCGAAGTTAAAAGAAAGGTGAGTTGGACTTGGAGTTGGGTTAACAGGCTTACCTGTTAATACTTTAAAATCTGCTCCATCAACTTCCTGCTGTTTTAACATCGGAAAATCTTTTCCACTAATTGTCAGCTGATCAATTTCGCCAGCCTGGAACTGGGCCAGCTGTACTTCACTATTTTGAACAAAAACATAAACTAGTTGATCTACATATGGAAGCTGGTTGCCCTCACTATCATAGCGCCAGCTATTTGGATTTCTTTTAAGTACCAGTTTTTGATCTACAGAATACTGATCAATAGTGAACGGTCCTGTACCAACAATCTCAGATAGCTCTGTTCCTGTTGACCAGGCTTCATTAATTGCTCCAGGATTTTCTGGATCTAAATGTTTGGCCAATTTATGCTCAGGTGCGATTGGTGCCTGAGATAAAATCTTCATAAAAGGACCATATGGTGCAGGTAAATTAACTTCAACTGTATATTCATCAACCTTTGTAAACTCTACCATTTCTCCTTCAATTTCATAGCGGCTTACTTCATTCGCCTCTGCGTTAGGGTTTAAAGTAAGGTTATTGAAAGTAAAAATTACATCATCAGCATTAAACGGCTCATCATCAGACCATTTAACACCTTTACGTAAATTTAAAGTTACAGTAGTTCCATCATCACTATATTCCCAGCTTTTTGCCAGACCAGGTTCAATTTCTTTAGTAACTGGATTTGCCTCAACTAAAGAATCTAAAACATTGGTCATAATAGAAAAAGTTGACCAGTCAATAGCTCCATAATAGTTAAAAGTCTGTGGGGCTGAGGTAAGAGAAATAACATATTCTCCACCATATTCGCCAATTTCTCCAATCAGACTGTCACTTACTACTTTTCTTTCCAGTTCCTGAGCGCCAACTGTAAAGGAAAGCCCTAATACTAAAACTAAGATCAATGAAAGACTAAAAAATTTCTTCACGTCAAAATCCCCCTTAATATTTTAGTTAATCACTTTTTTTAAAACACCATCATTTTCAGCCAGTAATTTCTGGGCCTCTTTTAGATCCACCCCCTTTTCATACATAATTACTGCTTCTTTCAATTCATAATTTGCTCTTTTTAAATATTCTGCTGCAATCTGATTTTCAGCAGCAGTAATAATCTTAAAGATATTTTGAGCCCGACTGCGGAGTTTATCATTTGTTGGCTGTAAATCAACCATTAAGTTAGAATAAACCTTTCCCTGTTTGATCATTACAGTTGTTGAAATCATGTTTAAAATCATCTTTTGAGCTGTACCAGCTTTCATTCTGGTTGAACCGGTTACAACCTCTGGCCCCACAATGACCGCCATCTCCATTTCTGCTGCTGCAGCCAGAGCTGAATCCTGATTGCAGACTAAAGCAGCTGTAAAGGCTCCCTCTTTTCTTGCTGCCTCTACGGCGCCAATAACAAAAGGAGTTTTGCCGCTAGCAGCAATTCCTACCACACTATCATTCGGACTGATTTCATAACTTCTAATTTTTTCTGCTCCCAGTGCAGCATTATCTTCAATATCTTCCTGAGACCGAAACATTGCCTTTTCTCCTCCAGCTAAAATACCAATCACTCTTTCTGGGCTGACACTAAAAGTAGGTTTACACTCTACTGCATCCAGAATCCCAAGCCTGCCGCTGGTTCCAGCTCCGACATAAAAAAGTCTACCTCCTTTTTGCATCCGGGGAGCAATCCGGTCAATAACCTGCTGAATTTCAGGAATTATTTTATTTACCGCTGCTGCCACTTTTTTGTCTTCCTGATTAATTATTTTTAAAACATCAGCAGTCGGTAATTCATCAATTTGATAAGTATTTGGATTTCGCTGTTCAGTTATCCTCTTTTCCATATTTTCTGCCATATTCTTACCCCCAAAATTATTTAATTCGACTGTCCTGCATCACTACTCTGGTTTTATCTAAAGCTTCTAAAGTTTGATCATACTTATCAGCTGCAGCTCCTAAAAACAGCACATCTATTACAGCCAGCTGAGCCATTCTGGAAGCCAGAGCACTGCCCCGAAAAGGAGTTTCTTTAGAAGAAGTTAATAAAATAGTATCAGCAATCTCAGTTACAGGTGAACCCATATTCGAAGTAATGGCCATTATTTTGGCACCGGCATTCCTGGCAATATTTAGTGATTCCATTAACTCTCTTGTTCTACCGGAATCAGAGATAGCCACAACCAGGTCTTCTGCTGATAAAAGGGAAGCCATCGTCTTCTGACGGTGATTGTCAATTAAGGCTTCAGCATTGTAATTTATTCTTTTAAATTTTAGTTCACTATCTTCGGCTACAATTCCTGAGGCGCCAAAACCAAAGAAAAATATTCTTCTGGCATTGATTAATAAATCAATAGCTTCTTTTATGTTTGACTGTTTTAAAAGCTTTTTTGTATTCTGAAATGAATGATCATAAATTTGAAAAATCTTATCTATAATCTCTTCTATCTCATCATCAGCTTCTATTTCTCCATAAATTCGCTCCTGTTCCCCACTCTGCTCTACCTGGGCCAGCATAATCTTCAATTCCTGATAACCGGAATAGCCAATATGCTGACAGAATTTAACTACTGTTGCCTCACTTACATCTGCAGCCCGGGCCAGCTTAGTGATCGATAGATGTATAACCTCCTCGTAATTATCCAGGATATACTGAGCTACTCTCTTTTCCGCCGGTTTTAACTGTTCTAAATAACTGTTAATCCTCAAAATACCATGAGGAAATTTTCTTTTTGCATTCATCAAATCACATCCTAATAATTCATTAAAATTTTCTCACTATTTACTATATTCAAGACATTAATAAAAAATCCTTCTTAATTTTATTAAATTAGTAAAATAATTTTATTATTGTCTGTAAAGCAGACATCTAACCCGGTGCTTTTCATTGATCTGATACATCTCCGGCAGCTTTTTTGAACATTCCGGCATGGCTTTAGGACAGCGGGGGTGGAACCTGCAGCCTGAAGGTGGATTAACCAGACTCGGTATTTCTCCCTGAGTTGTCAGCTTATTTTCCTTAAAGTCTTTTTCCGGCTGTGGGGCAGCAGATCTGAGCAGCTGAGTGTAGGGATGATAGGCATTTTGAATAATCTCATCAGCCGGTCCCAGCTCCATCAGCATTCCGGCATACATAACTCCAATTCGATCTGCGATATAACGAGCACCTGCCAGATTATGAGTTATATATAGGTAGGAGATATTATCCCGGTCTCTGAACTTTTTAATCATATTCATAATAATAATTCTAATTGAAACATCTAACATTGAGGTCGGCTCATCTGCTAAAAGTAAAACCGGCTCTACCGAAATTGCTCTGGCAATATTAATCCGCTGCAGCTGACCACCTGAGAGCTCATGGGGGAATTTATCAATAAACTGCTCTGGCGGCTCCAGACCTACCTGAACTAAGACTTCTTTAATCTTGGCCTCCAGCTCACTTCTCTCTGCCAGCCCGTGGATCACGAAGGGCCTCTCTAAAATTCCCCTGATTGTATGAGTTGGATTTAAAGCGCCAAAGGGGTCCTGAAAAATCATCTGCACATTTTTGCGGTATTCTAAATTATTTTTCCTAACTTCCTGACCATAAATTTCCTGACCGTTGAAATAAATTTCACCTGAAGTAGGGCGGTGCAATTTTGCAACCACATTGGCAGTTGTTGTCTTTCCACTACCCGACTCTCCTACAATTGCCAGAATCTCTCCCTGATATAAAGAAAAGGAGATATCATCCATGGCGTGAACATATTCTTCTTTTCTGCCAAATTTTTTGACTGGAAAATGCATCGAGACCCTGTCCAGTTTTAGTATTTCCTTATTCAAGATTATCACTTCCCTGATATAAATAGCATTTCACCTGATGCTCATTTTCTAGTTCTTTAAACTCCGGCATCTCAGTTTTACAGATTTCCATTCTTTTTTCACAGCGCGGATAAAATGGACAGCCGGCCGGAGGATTTAGAAGATCAGGCGGCTTGCCCTCAATTCCACTCATTTCTTCAATCTCCCCGGTCAAAGGAGGAAAAGAATTCATTAAACCTTTGGTGTAGGGATGAAGTGGATTGGAATATATTTTAGCTGCCGGTCCAATCTCTAAAATTTTACCGGCATACATAATCGCCAGTTTATCTGATATTTCAACCAGCAGTGAGAGATCATGGGTAATAAAGATAATTGAAAAATTAAATTCACTGCGCAGATCCTCAATTTTTTCGATAATATTTCGCTGCACAACTACATCCAGGGCAGTTGTCGGCTCGTCCATAATTACCAGATCCGGATTTAAAATCATGGCCATTGCAATCATTACCCGCTGTTTCATTCCTCCAGAAAGCTGATGAGGGTAGGCATCCAATCTGTCTTTTTGAATATCAACCAGCTCCAGCATTTCCTCTGCTCTTTTCCGGGCCTCTTTTTCTGAAATTCCTTTTTGATGGGCTTTTAAGGCATCAATTAACTGCTCACTGATCTTCATCACCGGATTTAAGGCATTCATTGCCGACTGAAAAACCATCGACATCTTCTGCCAGCGAAACTGCTTAATTTCCTTAGCAGAGAAGTCAACCAGATTGTCGCCTGAAAAGTTAATCTCACCGGAAAATATGGCCCCATTATCCTCTAATAAATTCATAATTGAATAAGCAAGAGTTGATTTGCCGCAGCCTGATTCGCCTGCAATTCCAATCAGCTCTCCTTTTTTAAGCTCAAAGGAGACATCATTTACGGCTAAAACTCTGCCCATTTTGGTTTGATAACCTGCTATTAAGTTCTGGACTTCTAATAATTTATCTGACATTATATCTACCTCTTTCTAATTTTCGGGTTTGATATCTCATCGATGGCAAAATTCATTAGGGCAAAGGAAGTTCCCAGTAAACCTATAAATAATCCGGGAGGTAAAAACCACCACCAGGCATTATAGAGTAAAGCTGCATTGTTCTGGGCCCAGTAGAGCATAGTTCCCCAGGTAACTGCTGAGATATTTCCGAGACCGATAAATTCTAATGTTGCCTCACCAATGACTGCTGCGATAGTTGAAGTAAAAAAGGTTGCCATAACTAGAGAAATAATATTGGGTAAGATTTCTCTAAAAACAATTACCAGCGGTTTTTCGCCCAGGACCTCAGCCACTTTGACAAATTCTCTTTCTCTGACGGTTAAAACCTGAGAGCGAATTACTCTGGTTCCCCAGGCCCAGCCAGTAAAGGAAAGTACAAAGATAATTGGCCAGACACCTCGAATTGTAATATAGGAGGCAATTACTATAATCAGCGGCAGACTGGGTATAACCAGAAAAATATTATTGATAAAGGAAATAATGTCATCGATAACTCCACCGTAGTAACCTCCCAGCAGACCAAGTGTCAGGGCAATAAAGGTTGTGATCACCCCGGTTACAATTCCCACCATTAATGAAAGTCTGGTCCCATAAATTAAGCGAGAAAATATATCATAACCCGCATGACTGGTTCCCAGAAGATGTTTGGAAGATGGTGCAGCTCTAAGCTGAAATTTACCTTCCTGATCACTGCTCTGTTTGGGATGATAGGGTGCAATTAAAGGAGCAAAAACCGCTATGAAAATAAAAATGGAAAGAATGATTACTCCCAGCAGAGCTTTGCGGTTTGTTATAAATAATTTTAGCATGTCTTTTATCATTTTTTAGCACCATCCCTTACTCTTGGATCTAAGATCATAATTACTATATCGGCTATAAAGTTGGAAAATAAAACTCCGAGAATGATAAATAAAAATATCGCCTGTAAGAGGGGATAATCCTGCTGCTGTACTGCTTGATAGAGCATAAAACCTACTCCAGGATAGGAAAATACCATTTCAGTTAATAAACTGCCTCCGATTACAAAACCTAAAGCCATGGCAAAACCTGAAACTGAAGGCAGGATGGCATTTTTGGCTGCATACAAATTTTTAATTCTGCTCATTGATAAGCCCTTTGCTTTAGCAACTGTTATATAGTCTTCTGCCAGAACATTGATCATATTATTGCGGATGGTTAAAATCCAGTAGCCCATGGAAGTAATAGTAATTGTCATTCCCGGTAAAATACCGTGATAGAGAATAGACTTTATGTACTCCCAGCCATCTGCAGGCATTAAACCTACTTTTGTAGCTCCACCCAGCGGAAAAATAGGGTTATTAAAGGCTAAAAAATAAACTAAAATCAAACCAAACCAGAAATAGGGAAATGATCGAATAAACAGAAATAAGCCGAGCACTGCATCGGAAATTCTGCTCTTCCGCTTCCAGGCCAGAGTAATTCCAATTAAAGTTCCAAAAAGAAAACTTAAAACTGTAGAAATTCCCATTAAACCAATGGTCCAGGGCAGTGCTTTCCTTAAGACATTCCAGACCGGAGTAGGATAATGGCTGATTGAAATTCCCAGATCACCGTGTAGTAAATCGATCAAATAGTCTTTATACTGAATAATTATATTCTTATCAGTTTCCAAACCAAAGGCATTGCGCACTGCATTAATTGCTGCAGGTTCAAGACCTTCCAGCCTCTGAATTAGAATTGTTGCTGGATCTCCTGGCATCAAACGCGGCAGCATAAAATTTATTGTTAGAGCAATAAAAATTGCAAATACAAGCCAGAGTATCCGCCGCAGAAAATATTTCATCTTCTTCCTCCTCATTTTAAAAAATAATTTAATTTTTTGCTGTTTTAAAATTATTTTTGCTAATATCTCGCACCATTAATCTGAACAAACCCCCGACTTCAATCGAGGGTTTGTCAGAAACTTAACTAATCTTTTTTATTTTAGCTTTATCTTAAAAAGCTTTATTTCTATTTATTCAACAGGCTGTAAGTTTAAGAATACAGGCATCTTAGCCATTCCTGCTGTAGAAGGTGCAGTATATGGATCTTCTTCACTTGGCCAGCCGACAAAGTTTCTGGTAGAATATTCAAACCAGACAGGATTGAAAAAGAGTGGTACCATTGGTGTATCATCCAGAAATTCTGAAACAATAACATTTAATAGTTCAATCTGTTCAGCCTTATCTGCTGTTTTACTGTATTCTGCTATTGCCTGGTCAACCTCTTCATTTCTGTATCTAACCTGCGAATGACCTGTTGCTGCTTCCCCAATTGGTGCATAGTGGCGGGAAGGCAGAATATTATTGAACTGATAATAAGGTGAAAAACCAGAATTGGTATAGTCAATCGACAGCTTATAATCTCCATTAATTATATTATCATTAAATGGTGAAGGCCAGGACACCTGTCTTACCTGGGCATCAATACCAATTTCATTCAGCTGAGTACTAACTGTTTCTACTGCTGTAATCCAGTCTGTCCAGCCAGTAGGTACATAAAGCTCAAATGAAAGTTCTTCTCCATCTCTAGCCATAATACCATCATCATTTTTGCTGTAACCTTCTTCATTCAACACTGCTTCTGCTGCTGCAGGATCAAATCCCCAGTTATTAGCAAGGGTCACATCAGTTAACCAGTCCATATAGCCCATCTTGACACCACTGTGGTGAGCTGGAACTGCTCCTGAATTCATAATTGTAGTAATTTCTTCCTGATCGATGGCCATCGCTAAAGCTCTGCGGACATTTCTGTTAGAAAACGGCTCTTTACCATTATTTAAATTAAGATATACAATATTACCCTCCGGCAGCCAGTAATGATTGTGTTCTGGATCTCTCTGAACAAAGGTCTGCTCAATATTAGAAATGAAGTAGGTACCCCAGTCAACTTCACCGGAGATAATCTTCATTGCAGCCTGAGAGTTTCCAGTTGCACTAACATACTGAACTCCATCTACATAAGGAAGTGGCTCCCCATCTTCACCCAGCTGCCAGTAGTCAGGGTTACTTTTCAATCTATATGACTGCTCGGCAAAGGTGCCTTCTTCAAACATAAAGGGTCCTGTTCCTACAGGATTTTCATTTCCACTCCACTTCGAAGGATCTTCTACATCCTTCCAGATATGTTCAGGTACAATATAGATACTTCCGACCTGAGGAATAACTGTAGTATTAACTCCATCAAAAACAAATTCTACTGTATAATCATCAAGCTTATTAACTTCTTCTAATCCCTGGCCCCAGATTCCAGCAAGGTCAAGTGCCTGATCTTCTTCAGCCAGTTTGAGAGTAAAAATAACATCATCAGCATTAAACTCTTCTCCATCATTCCATTTTACATTTTCTCTTAAATTAAATCTTAGAGTTTTAAGGTCTTCTGACCACTGATAGCTTTCTGCCAGCCAGGGCTCAATTTCTCCCTTATAGGAGTTGGCAAAAACTAAAGTTTCATAAAATCCACCAAAGGTTGAGTGAAGAGCATTTGGAGAAAACGGATTAAAGTTCTTTACTAAAACCCCCTGCTTACTTGCTGTAACATTAACAATTCCACCTCTATTTACTTCCTGCGCCATTACTCCTGCTGTCACTGTTAAAAGTAAAAATGTAATCATTAAAAAAATTAATTTTTTCTGCACTAAAATTACCTCCTGTTTAAGTTCTAAAGAATAATTAAATTAAAAATTTTTAAAAAACTGAAATCTCACCCCCGGCATTTTGTCCTCTCTATTTACTTATATTCAACAGAATAATAAAATTTCCTTTATTTTTTTGAAAATTGTTAAAATAATTTTACTGTGATGATAAAAAAATGAACCTGCTGCTTTATACCACCTCGATCAGATTATATATATCTTCAATTCCCAGGCCATTTTTAGCAGGGAAACTAATCTCAGGTCCATTGATGATCATCCCACCAACAACAGGATCTTCTGCCAGATATAGGGGAGCATCCAGATCAAGTCTGGTGATATTCTTTTTAGCTGCTGCCAAATGAGCTGCTGCAGTTACAGAAACTTTTGCCTCCAGCATACTACCGAGCATTACTTCTATTCCATAGGCTTCTGCAATGGCATTAATTTTTAAAGCATTGTAAATCCCACCGGCTTTCATCAATTTGATGTTTATCAGATCACAGGCCTGCATTTTTAGTAAACGGAGACAGTCCTGAGCACTAAAGAGACTTTCATCTGCCATCACTGGAGTCAGTACATTGTCTCTGACAAATTTAAGGCCCTCATAGTCTGCTGCCTTAACCGGCTGTTCAATTAATTCTGGATTCAGATTTTCAGCTTCCATAGTTTTGATAATCGATACAGCTTTTTTTGGCTGCCAGCCCTGATTTGCATCAAGTCTAATTTTAATCTGATCTCCAACTGCTTTTCGGACTGCTCTAAATCTTTCCAGATCTTTTTGATAACCCTTACCAACCTTTAATTTTAAAACCTGATAACCATCTTTAACTGCCTGCAGTGCGTCTTCTTTCATTTCAGCAGGAGAATTGACACTGATTGAGAGATCAGAGACGAGCTTATTTTGATAGCCTCCAAGAATTTTATAGAGCGGCACCCCTAATTTTTGGGCAAAAAGATCATAAACTGCCATTTCTACTGCCGCTTTGGCACTGTTATTATTGACTGCAGACTCTTCAATTAAAAAATGTATTTTTTCTATATTTTCAATCTCTTCATCAATTAACAAAGGCTTAATTTTATTTTTAATAATTCCCCTGATGCTCTGGTTAGTATCTCCAGTAATTACAGCTGTCGGCGGCGCCTCTCCAAAACCCACCTGGCCCGTATCGGTTTCAATTTTGATTATTGTCTCTGCTGCAGTTTTGACAGTTCTTAAGGAAGTTTTAAATTCTTTTTTAAGTGGTACATTTAATGAAAAAATTTTAATGTCTTTGATTTTCATTCTAATCTCTCCTTTTTTAGCTGGTGATTTTTGTAGCCGTAGAAAATTTTTCTAAATAACTGAGCTGTTCACTTTTTAAAAATTGTTCTAGATCCATTATAAAAACACTCCTGATTGACTTTGCCTGCAGTTTTCCTCTTTGATCGAGCTCCCCATAACCGGAAGCTGCATGAATCAAATAATTCTTCCCTGCTGACTCTCCCAGATAAAGCATAATATGGCCCGGCATATGTAAAATGTCACCCGGCTTTAATTTTTCTAAAATAATTTTTCTTGCTTTTAAATCTCCCCTAAAGATTTGCTTTGCAAACGGGATCAATTTTTCCTGTAGATCAGCATTGCGGGGAAACTCAAAACCAAAAGTTCTGAAGATATCCATAATAAAGCGGGAACAGTCTCTTCTTTTAACTGCACCACCCCAGTCATATCTTTCTCCCAGCATTTTAAAAGCCTGTTTGATAATATTTTGCTGATTAAATTTAAGAAATCCCAGGTTGAGATCTCTGGCTGAGGCCACTATTCCCTGTTTTAGTTCTAAATAACCTCTGTCATCCTTTGTCGGCAGCCAGACTAAATAGTTATTTAAATTAGACTGAGCATGGGGGTGGGCGGCTGGAATTTCGCTTATGCCTGAATCCTTAACCAGCGGTATTTTATCCCCCATCTGAAAAAATAGATTGGCTGTCTCCGGGGCAAAGGGATTTGGCTCAGTTTCAAGATAGCTTTCTCTGACTACTAAAAACTGATCAGTATTTAAATAATCTCTGGCAGTTTTTAGATCCTCAGTTAGGGCAATATTTTCTTTTTTAACCCAGCCGGTCATCAATTTTGCTTTGATATAAAAATATTTTCGGTCACTGCTTTCATATAAAATCAGCAGGGGAGTACCAGGCGAAAGAGCTGTCAGCTGCAGCAGATCCTGATCACCGCTGAATTTTTCAGAGGCAAAAACTTCTTCTGTCGGCAGGGCTCTAACAGCTGATCTCCTGATCAAAATTCCGCTCTCAACCTGATTGCCCTCTTTAACTGAATTAAGATTACAGTTAGCTATAATCTTTTCTTTTGTTTTTTGAGCCAGCAGCTCTCCTCTTAAATTAAAATAATCTCTTTTAGGATCAATTTTTCTACTGAAAGTATTTCTAATCATTTCTTTCAGCTCAGATTTTTGATAACTCTCTGGGACAGATTCCAGATTAAAATAATAATCAGTAAAATTATTTTCCTCGGCTTTAAGAGCAGTTTTATTATTAATCTCTTCAACTTCTTGATAGTTTAAAATGCTCTCAGCTGCTGAATCATTAAGCCAGAATTCAGCTTTTAACATTTCTTTTTTGACACTGGGGGCTAAATTAATTTTCACAGATAAAAACTCCTTTAAAATTATTTTCTGATGTTTAAAGATAATCACTATTCTGATATTTCATTCCAAAAATTTTCTCTCTGCTGCTGAATAACAGAGAGAAGTTTTAATAATTATATCTAATAACAAATTAAATAACAATTGTTTTAGCCAATTTTTATCTATTAAATAGAAAAATCCTAAAAAGGACAGTTTAAACTGCTGCCCCTTTTAGGAATTAAATCCAGATATTATTTAATTGTTAAAATGATTATTTATTACTTAACTATTATGCTTTAATTAAAATATCCACACCATAAGCTGCTAAACCTATCTCACTTAACTTTTTACCACTAATCAGACTTTGATAATTATCCTTTAAATCAAGCTTATGTTTTTGATCACTAAAATTCATTAGAAAAATATAGCTATTTTGACCATCACTTCTTTTTTGAGCTGTTACTCCTGAAGGAAGTTCAATATTTAAGACCCTATTCAGTTCAAGATCATCAATTAATTTATAATAAAATTCATCCACAAATTCTTCTTCATTTCTGGAGGCAACATAGTATGCTTTTCCCCGGCCATAATTATTTACGGTCAAAGCAGCTCTGCCGGCATAGAAGTCACTCTTATATTCAGCCAGTATCTCTGCTCCCTGCGGATGAATTAAATCACAGAAAATCTCAGCCTGATATTTTCCTTCTAAATTCAGCTGATTTTCTTTTTTAAATTGAACTTCATTACTGTCACCGTCATAGAGAACATCCAGCTCTTCTGACCAGATTCCAAATAATTCTTTTAGCTGACCGGGAAATCCACCTTCAAAACAGAGATCAGTTTCGTTAACAATTCCGGACCAGTAAGTACTGACAACTCTGCCCCCGTTTTTAACAAATTCTTTTAAACGCTCAGCGGTTCCTTCTTTCAGCATATATAACATTGGAGCAACAATTAATTTGTATTTTGAAAAATCTTTTGTCTGGTCAATTACATCAACGGAAATTCCTTTTTTCCAGAATGGCTGATAGTGTTTTACACAGGCCTCAACATAATTTTTCTTATCCTGCCTGGGACCTGAGGCTTCATTAATCGCCCAGCGGTTTTCCGTGTCAAAGATCACTGCAACTTCTGCCTCAACCGAAGTTCCTCTAATCTGATCTAATTTCTTTAAATCTGCTCCCAGATCCTGAACATCCCTAAAAACTCTGGTCTTGGAATGACCGACATGGTCGACCACAGCTCCGTGGAATTTTTCAAAACCACCTCTGCTTTTACGCCACTGAAAATACTGCACTGAATCTGAGCCGTGGGCTACTGCCTGCAGTGAAGAAAGTTTATGCATTCCCGGTCTTTTGAGTTTGGCAACAGGCTGCCAGTTAGTTTTACTGGGAGTACTCTCCATTAATAAAAATGGCTTTCCGTTTTTGAGAGATCTAAAATAGTCATGCATAAAAGCCACATCCGCAGCTCTGTGGCTGTCACTTTCGTGATCACTGTGCCAGCTTGGATAGGAATCCCAGGAAATAACATCAACTTCCTCAGCAAATTTATTATAATTAAGACCCTCATATCTGTACATGAAATTTGTAGTGATCGGAATTTCAGGTGTTATTTCTCTTAAGGATTCAACCTCATTTTTATAAAAATCAATAGTCTGCTTGGTTACAAATCTTTTCCAGTCCAGAGCCAGACCGTGATTGGACTGCATTCCCTGTGGTGCTGGTGATTCAATATTTTTCCACTCTGTATAAGTATGGCTCCAGAAATTTGACCACCAGGCCTGATTTAAAGACTCCAGGTCACCATATTTATCTTTAAGCCAGCTGCGAAAATCAGCCTGACAGAGATCACAGTGACATTCACCACCATATTCATTTGAAACATGCCACATAATTACTCCCGGGTGCTTACCATATCTTTGGGCCAGTTTTTTATTTAACTCAGCAATTTTTTCTCTGTAAACAGGTGAAGTATAGCAGTGATTGTGCCTTTCTCCAAACAAATTCTTGCTGCGATCAGCATTTACTCTCAAAACCTCCGGATATTTGGCTGCCAGCCAGTCAGGTCTGGCTCCACTTGGGGTTGCTAAAATAACATTGATTCCGTTTTCATATAGTTTATCAATTATTTGATCCAGCCATTCAAAGTTGTATTTTCCTTCCTCAGGTTCTAAGGCTGCCCAGGAAAAAATTCCTACACTCATCACATTAGTATTTGCTTTTTTCATCAATACAATATCTTTTTTTAAAATATCCGGCCGGTGCAGCCACTGATCAGGATTATAGTCTGCACCGTGGAGTAAACTATCCACTTTTCCATTAAATAAATCGTATTTTTGCATATCTAACTTCCTTTATCTAATTTATAACTTTCTCGCTCCATCACCAGGATTGCTGACATAAACTTCAGCCTCAATACCTGTTTCTGCTTTATATTTCTCCTTAATATTCTTTACAAAATCATCTACCTTAGCTTTTTTGACTAAATTAACTGTACAGCCTCCAAAACCAGCTCCGGTCATTCGCGCTCCTTCTACTCCTTCTTCAGCAGCTAAGTTAACTAAAATATCTAATTCCTTACAGCTGACCTCATAATCTTCACTTAAGCTCTTATGAGAAGCATACATTAAGTCACCAAATTTCTGCATATCATCAGCTGCTAGAGCTTTTTTGCTGGCCAGAACTCTTTCGTTTTCGCTGACCACATGGTGTGCTCTTTTATAGACATTTTCAGCCAGCTGATCTTTATATTTGATTACAGTTTCTAGCTCAACATCTCTTAAGGCTGTTATATTTCCATCTTCTTTTTCGGCAAAGAATTCTACTGCCTGATTGCATTCACTGCGACGCTGATTATACTCAGAATCAACAAGCCCTCTTTCTACTTTAGAGTTGCAGATTACTATCTGGTAATTTTCATTTTTAAATGGTACCAGTTCATAATCATTTGTGCGGCAGTCAATTAAAAGTGCATGATCTTTTTGGCCCAAACGGGAAATATACTGATCCATAATTCCACACTGAACTCCGACAAAATTATTTTCTGCCCGCTGAGCAAGTAAGGCCATCTCTACTCCATCAATTTTAATTTTATGCAGATCGGTAACTGCCAGTGCGGTAACTACCTCTAGTGCTGCCGATGAACTCAAACCTGAACCCTGGGGCACATTACCGGTAAACATCAGGTTAAAGCCCTGCAGACTTTCTCCCAGCTTTTGAATTTCATCGATAACTCCGAGCAGGTAGTTGGCCCAGACATTTTCTTCATCATATTCTAGGTTTTCCAGGTCATACTCCACCAGCTGGTCATAATCAAGTGAATAAAATTTGATTTTTTTATCCGGACGCAGCTGGGCCAGCATTGTAATCTCTTTTTCAATTGCCATCGGCATTACAAAACCATCATTGTAGTCTGTGTGCTCACCAATTAAATTAACTCTTCCCGGGGCCTTATAGGCTCCACTTTCTAAATCATAATCTCTAAAGGTCTTTCCAAACTTATCCCACAACTCCTGTTTATTCATTTTTCCACCTCTTTTTAAATTTTGTTATAGTTTATTTTTTGCTTTTAAATTATTCTTTTAATAAGCCTACGGATTAGAAGTCCGCTGCTCTATTTAGATCTCCAATTATTCTTCAAAGTCACCTGATTTATGCCACTGCCAGGCGGTAGAAATTATTTTTTCTAATTCCGGATACTCCGGCTGCCAGTTCAATTCTTTTTGAATTTTATCAGAACTAGCAATTAAAACTGCCGGATCTCCAGCTCTTCGATCGGAAATCTCAACTTCAAAATCACGTCCGGTCACTTCCTTTACTGTATCAATAACTTCTTTAACAGAATATCCTTCTCCATTACCCAGATTATAGATTGAACTATCTTTACCATCAGCCAGCGCCTCTACTGCCAGCACATGGGCTGCTGCCAGGTCATTAACATGGATATAATCTCTAATACAGCTGCCATCTCGGGTTGGATAGTCATCTCCAAAGATATAGATTTTATCTCTAATTCCTAACGCTGTCTGCAGTACAATCGGAATTAAGTGAGTTTCCGGATCATGAGCCTCTCCAATTTCACCTTCAGGATCGGCTCCGGCTGCATTAAAATAGCGGAGAGAAACAAAATTGATTCCGTGAATATCATCATAACGCTTTAAGGCTTTTTCGAAAAAGAGCTTGCTTTCACCATAGGTATTTGTGGGCTCAGTCTGATTATCTTCCTTAATCGGTATCTGATCAGGCTCACCATAAACTGCAGCAGTCGAAGAAAAAACAATATTATTTACATCATTTTTGACCATCGCTTCTAAAAGATTAATTCCATTGGCAAAATTATTGCGATAATACTTGGCCGGGTTTTCCATTGACTCCCCAACCAGGCTGTCTGCCGCCAGATGGATTACTCCTTCAATCTTATTTTCCTGCATCACCTGTTCTAAAAGTTTCTGATCTGATAGATCTCCTTCTATAAATTTACCGCCGGTTACTGCCTCCCGGTGTCCTTTCTGTAAATTATCAAAGGTTACTACTTCGTGTCCTTCTTTTAAGAGTGCTTTTAAAACATGACTGCCGATATAACCTGCTCCACCTGTTACTAAAATATTCATTATTCGTCCTCCTTAAATTTTAGAATAAACTTAGAGTTTTAATTCAAAAAAATTATTTAAAACTTTTTCTGCTGCTCCTGCAGCTCCGGCAAAATCCTGATAATAGGCTGTGATTATTTTTAAATCCTTTACTGCCTGGCTCAAGGATTCTTCTGCTACAATCTGATATAAGGGATCAATTAGTAATTCCTGATAGTCAGCGAAAAGACCACCAATTATTACTGCTTCTGGATTTAAAATATTTACCAGGTCAGAAATTGCCCGGCCAAAATATTTTAGAGCATCATTAATTACAATTAGAGCTTCACTCTCACCTTTTTGATAATTATTCATTATTTGCTTAAAACTGATCTCCTGACTTAAATCTTTAAGTTTCTGGTAGCGAGAAATAATGCTCTCCTTGGATGAAAGGGCCTCCAGACAGCCTCTTTTGCCGCAGTGACAGCGGGTACCATCATCAGTGATTTTCATGTGCCCAAATTCACCGGCTGCGTAGTTATTTCCATAGTGCAGTTCACCTTTAAAAACAAGGGCCGCACCGATACCTGAGCCGGTATTAATAAAGACAAAGTCATCTCTTCCCTGCCAGATTTCTCCGGCAGCCATCATCCGGACATCATTATCAATAAAAATTGGGTAATCATATTTTTCTGCTAAAATACTTTTGATATCAAGCTCACCCCATTCAAAATGCGGTGTGAATATCGACTTCCCAGCTTCGGGATCTACCAGCCCGTGGATGCCGAGACCTATCCCAATTATCTTGCTGCTCTTCTGCAGCTCATTTTGATATTTATCAATCAGAAAAAAAGTCTGCTTTTTATATTCCTCTAATGTGTAATCCTGAGGCTCAATCTGATCTTTAGCAATTATTTCTGCTTCAAAGTCTAATAATACAGCTTTAATCGCCTCAATTCCCCACTCAATCCCGATTACATAGGCTCCTTCTGGATTCAGTTTGAGCAGCATCGGCCTTCTGCCCCCGCGGGATTCACCCATTTTTGACTCTTCAACCAGTTCAAGTTTAACCAGTTCCCTAACAATATTGGTTACTGTAGCCCGGGAGACATCCAGCTTTTCTGCTATCTGAGCCCTGGAAATACCATCCTCATTTTTGATTAAAGTAAGTATGTTTTTTTGATTCTGTTTTTTCATATTTTTAAAACTGCCTTTTTCCATTTGCTCACTCCCGTTTCTTTGTTAATTTATTAAATTAACTAAGTTTATTATAGCATTATTTTAAGATTATGTAAAGTAGAAGTTCTCATTTTTTTATCTTAATAAATCCGGCTGATTTAGTTGCTTGAAAATTGTAATTATAGTATAATAAGTAAAAGAGATAAATGGGGTGAGCCAAATGTTAGCCATGTCATCACTTAACTCTCAGCCGGTTCCAGGCTGGGCTGTTAAATCCAATATTAATAACAGCAATTCTCAGTCAAAGGATATTGACTTAGGAATCAATACTTCTGTAGATAAAAGTGATCAGAATAATAGCTTTGATAATGCTGTGGATAATTCCTCGAGTTCTGCCGAGGGGCAGAATAAAAATTATGAGAATAAAAATGAAAATAGCTCTGGAAATGAATTCAGTGAAGCAGAACAGAGAGAAATAGAAAAATTAAAACGCAGAGATCGTGAAGTTCGGGCCCATGAGATGGCTCATCAGTCTGCTGGTGGCCAGTATGCTGGCTCAGCCTCTTACAGTTACACAACCGGTCCCGACAATAAACGCTATGCAGTTGGCGGATCGGTAGATATTGAAACCTCTCCGGCAAAAACACCGGAAGAAACAGTTAAAAAAGCAGACCAGATTAAAAGAGCTGCTATGGCACCCGCTCAACCTTCTGGAGCTGACATGCAGATTGCAGCCAAGGCTACACGGATGAAAATGGAAGCCCAGGCTGAATTAAATCAAAAAGAATTCAGTGGTGAGGATAAAGAAGCTGAAGATTCGTCTGAAATAAAGAAAAACGATGATTCAAAATTTGAAAATAAATATTTGCTTAATAAAAGAGAAAGTTCTTATCAAAACTCTGCGCGTGAAGTAAAAGTTAAGCAGGGTTTTGCCGCTTAAACTAAATAGAAATTGCAAAGACTGCTGAACTAAAATATTCAGCAGTCTTTTTTAAATTATTTAACTTTAAGTAGAATTGTTTCAAAGGGGCTTAATTGATAATCGAGCATTTTAGCTTTTAAAGCTCGGTAATCGAATTCAGGGTAATTACTTAAAATAATTTCTTCAACCTGATAGTCTAAATTGATCTCAACCTCTTTATTTTTAAAGTTGGCAGCTAAAAGCAGCCTCTCTCCTTCTTTTTCTCTGAGATAAGCAATCAGATTTGGATCTGATTTTAAAAGCGGCTGATATTTACCATCTACAATTATTTCCTGATAGGGGCTGTTTTTTCTGAGCTTGATCAACTCTTTATAAAAGTAAAATACGGAATTATCATCTTTTAGATTTTCTTCAACATTAATTTGCTGATAATTTGGATTCAGCTTTAACCAGGGCTCAGCTTCAGAAAAGCCAGCATTTTCAGCATCAGACCACTGCATTGGGGTCCGACTGTTGTCCCTGCTCCTCCTCCAGACAACCTCCATCACTTCTTCTTTGTCATATCCGGCCTTTAAGGCTTCCTGATATAAACCGTGGGTTGCCAGATCCTGATAATCATCTATATTTTTAAATTTAACATTGCTCATCCCTATTTCCTGCCCCTGATAGATAAAGGGTATTCCCCGCTGCAGCATAAAAACAGCTGCCAGCATTTTAATTGAACGCTCATTAATTTCAGTTTCATTTAAATATTTATTTAAAGAGCGGGGCTGATCGTGATTTTCCCAGAATAAAGTTGCCCTTCTCTTTCCGGCATAAGTTTTTTGAATCTCATTTAACCGCTCTTTTAGCTCAATTAGATCCCAGTCTCGAGCCTTAAACCACTCACTGCCCTCACTTAAATCCAGATCGACATGGCGGAAATCAAAGACCAGATCAAAAGGTCCAGCATCACCGGCAAATTCCTGCATCCTCTTATTATCTTCTGCATATAATTCTGCTACAGTCACAATCTGATAGTTGGAAAAAGTCTCTGCCTTTAATTCATCTAATAAATTCAAAATTCCAGGCTGATTGGCAGAGGCTTCAAAAATACTGCTCAGACCGTCAGGACCATTAACCTCCTGATCCTTAAATCCACTCTTTTTTATGTAGCTGATGGCATCAACTCGAAAACCGGCCAGACCCTTATCCAGCCACCAGTTTACCAGCTGATATAATTCCTGCCGCAGTTCCTTATTTTCCCAATTTAAATCTGGCTGCTCCTCGGCAAAGGTGTGAAGATAATACTGCTCGGTCTGCTGATCATAGGTCCAGGCTGAGCCGCCAAAAATTGAGCGCCAGTTTGTCGGTGGGCTGCCATCAGCCTTTGGCTCCTTCCAGATATAATAATCTCTTTTTGGATTATCCTTCGATTTTCTGGATTCTTTAAACCACCGGTGCTGGTCAGAACTGTGATTGATTACTAAATCCATCATAATTCCAATTCCTCTTTTATCAGCCTCAGCTATCAATTCTTCCATATCCTCCATTGAGCCGAACTGCTCAGCAATTGCATAATAATCATCAATATCATAGCCGTTATCCTTCATCGGGGAAGAAAAAACCGGGCTGAGCCAGATTAAATCTATTCCCAGTCGATTTAAATAATCAAGCTTTTCTATAATCCCCCGCAAATCACCAATTCCATCATTATTGCTGTCATTAAAACTTTTAGGGTAAATCTGATAAATTACTGAATCATGCCACCATTTTTCTGTCATTAAAACCATCCTTTGTCTATTTAGATCTTTTTATAATTTATGCTTCAACATTTTGAGTAATCATTTTTAAATAATAGGTAATTAAAATTGCTGCTCCCAGGATAATTACCAGGAAGACAAATCCCGCTTCAATCGCAATAAAATCATTGATAAAGCCAACGACCCAGTTGGAAAGTACTGTCAAACCAATCATCCCGGCAGTCTGAGCAAAACCAACTACTTTAATCCCACTGCTCTCAAAACTGTCTAAAATCGCAGCCTGCAGGGTTGGTACCTGACCTGCTAAAAAGAGACCAGAAATCGGAATTAAAATTGTAAAGTTATAGCCGCCGATTAAGGCAATCGAAATCAGGGAGGCCGCCGCTGCTCCGGTAAAAATCAGGAAATTATAATAACCAATTTTTTCAACAATAATGCTGGCCAGAAATCTACCAGCAGTAAAGCAGATAAAAAAGAGCGATAAATAAAAACTAACTGTAAGATCAGTTCTTGACTGAGCATCTCTTAAAAATGGGGCCAGCCAGGTCACTATAGAAAATTCTACTCCCACCTGAAAAAATACAATTAGAGAAAATAAAATTACCTTTTTATCCTTAAGCAGTTCTGAAGTTGTTTTCATTATCTTTTTGCCGCTGCTTTCGATATCCGGCAGAGAGGCTGCGTTAAATTCAAAAAAGATGATTATCAGTAAAATAATTGAGAATAAGAATGAATAATTCCAGCTAAAACCCAGTTTTAAAACTGAGGTCACAAAATATGGGGCAATAATCCCCCCGGCTCCATAAAAAAGGTGGAGCAGGTTGATCATCTTTCCTCTTTTTTCACTATAAGAAATTGAGGTAAGATTTACAGCCACAATATTTAATAGAGTTATTCCGGTTCCCAGAAAAAAGAAGGAAGCTAGAAGAGTATAATAATTTACTGATGCATAAACCGCTCCCAGGGCAAGTGAATTATAAATAACACCATAAAACAATATTTTAATCAGACCGAATTTTTCAATCAGCTTACCACTGCCAAAAAAGACCAGCATTGAGCCAATTGAAATAAAGGAAAGCAAAAATCCAAGTCGGCTGTAATTGAGACCAAAATCATCCATAATATATGGCCCAACCTGACCTCTGATATTATTAACAACTCCGTTCATAAACATTATGGTAAAAGCAAGTATAATTATCTTCTTTTTGTTTTTAAGCATTCTGTAAATCCCACCTTATTTTTATTTGTATTCGGGCAGCCAGTCTCCATGAGCCTCTATTAAATCATCGCATAAATTAACTATCTCGTCAATGGTTAATTCTGAGCCAGTGTGGGGATCGAACATTGCAGCCTGGTAAATATATTCTTTCTTCTTCTCTAAAGCAGCCTTGATTGTCATTAAATGAACATTTATATTTGTTCTGTTGAGTGCTGCCAGCTGCTCGGGTAATTCTCCTACATGACAGGGGCTAATGCCGCTGCGGTCAACCAGGCAGGGAACCTCAACTACCGCTTTTGCTGGTAAATTTTCAATCAGACCGGTATTTAAAACATTACCTCCAATTTTATAAGGTCTGCCGGTTTCCAGGGCCTCCATGATATAAGAAGCATATTCGTGAGTCCGCTCATGTTCTAGTTCTTCATTTTTAACCAGCTCATCCCGCATCTCTTCCCATTCTGCAATCTGTTTTTCACAGCGGCGCGGGTATTCATCTAAAGGAATATTATATTTTTCAATTAATTCCGGATACTTAGATTTAATAAAATAAGGGTGATATTCTGCATTATGTTCACTTGATTCAGTTATATAATAACCAAAACGCTTCATCAATTCATAGCGAACCATGTCATCATGAGGTGTTTCTCTCTCAAAGGCTTTCTTCTTAATCTCCGGATATAGATCCTTACCATCTCGACTGATCTCCAACAGCCAGGCCATATGATTGATTCCTGCAATCTTATACTGCAGATTTTCGGTGCTCATCCCAAGCGGCTCCAGCAGCTGCTCGTGACAGATCTGTACACTGTGGCAGAGACCTACTGTTTTAACATTGGTTGCTCTAAGCATCGCCCCGGTTAAAATTGACATCGGATTGGTGTAATTTAAAAACCAGGCATCAGGAGCAACTTCTTCAATATCCCGGGCAAAATCCAGCATTACCGGAATGGTTCTTAGAGCTCTAAAAATTCCACCAATACCCAGTGTATCTCCAATTGTCTGCCGCAGTCCGTATTTTTTGGGAATTTCAAAGTCAATCACTGTTGAAGGTTCATAACCACCAACCTGAATTGCATTGATTACATAATCTGCATCTTTGAGAGCAGCCCGACGGTCAGTATAAGCCTTAATCTCAGCATAACTGCCGTGATTACTGTTGATATTTTTAAGCATCATTTCCGAATCTTTTAAGCGCTGCTCATCAATATCATATAGAGCAAACTCTGATTCTCTTAAAGCCGGGGTTAAAATACAGTCCCCCAGAACATTTTTGGCAAAGACAGTACTGCCTGCACCCATGAAAGTAATTTTAGCCATTAAAATCTCTCCTTTTAGTATTATTGTGAGCTTTAATTTCTCACTTTTAAAATTTATTTTAATTTGTACTTTTATTATATCCATAGTATTATGTTTATATAAATGGTCTAATGTTAAATTAACATGTTATTATGTTGTTTTATAAAATTCAAAGGAGGGATATCATGGCTGAAGAACAGGATTTAAATATTGAAAGGCTGCATTTAACTGATATGGAAATTCACATCTGTGGCTCACAGCAGTGCAGTCAGGGTCACAGTTATGGTCCGGCACTTAGAGATTATTTTTTAATTCATTATATCCACCGGGGAAAAGGAATTTTTGAAGTAGACGGCAAAAAATTCGAATTAAAAAGAGGTGAGGGCTTTGTAATCTGGCCCCATCTTCTTTCCTATTATCAGGCAGACAAGAATAATCCCTGGCAGTACTCCTGGATTGGCTTTACCGGCTTAAAAGCTGAAGATTATCTTAAAGAGGCTGGAATTACAAAAGCTAAACCCTTTTTTAGGACTCAAAATTCGGAAAAAACTTCCGCTATTTTTAATGAAATGACTGAAACAGGCAATTTAAAAAAATCAAAGGAAATTAAACTAATGGGTCTCCTCTACCTTTTCTTTTCCGAGCTTATCGAAAATTCAAATCGACAGCAAAAAAACAACCAAAATCTAAAACAGGAATACTTAAAAAAAGCAGTTAACTATATTGACCGCAATTATTCGCGACCTGATTTAAAAGTCTCAGATGTCGCTTCTTATCTAAACTTAAACCGCTCCTATCTCTGGCAGCTGTTCAGTGAGCTATTAGATAAATCTCCGCAGCAGTATTTAATTGAATTCAGAATGGAAAAAGCTGCTTTGCTTTTAGAAAACTATGATCTTAAAGTTAGATCAGCAGCTTTAAGTGTCGGCTATGAAGACCCTTTCAACTTTTCTAAGATTTTCAAAAAAGTTATGGGGAAGTCTCCCAGTCATTATAAGAATGGACAAAGTAGTAGATAAATGCTAAAATTAATTAAAGGAATATTTTTAAAATTAAGTTAAATTTATATATAAACCAGGGAGGGAGTTTAAAAAATGAGTATTGGAATTGTAACTGACAGCACCTGTGATTTAAATCAGGAAATTATCGAAAAATATGGGATTGAAGTTATCCCTCTTTCAGTTCATTTTGGTGAAGATGAATTTCAGGATGGAGTTGACATTAAACCGGATGGTTTTTTCAAAAAACTAAAACAGAGACAGGAACTTCCCCACACATCAAGACCGGCACCTGCATTATTTATAGAAAAATATCAGGAAATGCTCAAAAAATATGATCAGCTGCTTTCAATCCATGTTTCTGCTGCCTTAAGTGGTACTTTTGAATCAGCAAAACTGGCAGCTCGCGAGGTGGATGATAAAGTTACTGTAATTGATTCTGCTACTATTTCCCTTGGACTCGGTATGCTGACAGTGCTGGCGGCAAAATCAGCTGAAAAAAATCTCAAAATAGATGAGATTATAGAAACTTTAAAGCAGGCTAAAAATAAACTGCACCTCTATTTTACAGTCAAAGATCTGACCTACATGGAAAAAGGCGGTCGCATCGGTAAGGCCAGTTCATTTTTGGGCTCAATCTTCAGCATTAACCCGGTAATCTCGATCAGCACAGAGACTGGAAAGGTTAAACCAATTGCCAAAGTTAGGGGTCAACACCGGGCTCAGGATAAAATAATAGAACTGGTTAGAGAAAAAGTAGAAAATGATAGAAATGTCTGGCTTGGCTTTGCTCACGGCAAGCGCGAGGAAGAACTGGAAGATACTAAAATAAAACTGATTAAAGAACTTAAAGCTGAAAAAGATATAAATCTAAATATTTATGACAGCCGAATCAGTGCCACCCTGGGCTGTCATGTTGGTCCTACAGTTTATGCTGTTATTGTTTTGAGTGGAGATTTTCTGGAGTGAATTTTAAATAAGAGAAAGTGCAGCTCCTCCCTGCAAATAGGAAGACTGCACTTTTTTATAAATTGATGAATATTCATTTTCAAAAAATCAAATTATCTATTAAATCCTCTAAACTTTAACCCCGCTGATTAAATAGGAATTATAATCTATAGCTCTTACTTCAATGTTTTTAACATTTCTCTCTGCCAGCATTGCTTTTAACTGCTCACTTTTAACCCGATGATGAAGTGGTGGGCCCTCTTCTCTCTGATCTGGATCCCATTCAATGAAAACAACTCTGGATCCTTTCTTTAAAAAACTAAAATAATTATCAAGAAACTTATCTTTTTCCTCCACCTCATGAAAAAGATAGGCAAAAAGCATAAAATCTGCATCCTGGTGTAAGTTGGCATCATTGTCTTCACTCTTACAGATTTCTATTCTGTCCGTTAAACCGGCCTGCTGGGCACGATGTTTTAAGTCCAAAAGCATATCTATTTCTACATCAACAGAATAAACTTTTCCCTTTTCACCAACTATTTCTGCTGCTGGCAGTGAGAAAAATCCATTCCCTGCTCCAACATCTATAAAAATATCACCCTCATTTAAATTCAACTCTGATAAAAGTTCAGCTGGTTTTAGACTTTTAAGCCGCTTTTCTGCAAATAACTTTTTCTTTTTCGATGGATGAAATCTCTTGCCTGACATACGACCACTCCTATTCTCTAAAATAATTTCAGTTATAAAAACATGATTTAATATATTTAAAAATAACCTAAGTATTTCTAAAATCTTTCTAAAATTATTATAACTGAAATTATTATATTTAAAAGTAAAAGACCCTACATCTTTAAAAATTGTAAGGCCTTTTACTTCATCTATATTAATTTAATAAGGAGCTTAATGTTGGTACCGGGCACTTGGAAATTATTCCCAAGTGCCCGGTGCCAACAACTAACAATTTATCTTTTTGCTTCCCAGATATCACACCAGACATTTTCGTTATAAGAACCTTTAAATTTAGATTTACCCATTATTTTTTCGATGGTCTGTCTGATAACTTCACTGGTATTTCCGTGGGCATTGATAAATGTTTTGACCATTGGAACATCAATAAAATGATTGGTGTAATTTAAAGATACAAATACAGTTGGAATTTCAGCAGCATACCAGGGCACTTCATTTGCCATTGGGGCTTTCCACTTAATCCGATAATTGTTCTGCTGAGCATATCCTCTGACATCAGCAAAGACAAAGGCCGCATCATATTTATCCCGATATTCCATTATCTTACCCTTTTCTCTAGCTTCACCTTCATTTAGATCAACTTCAAATCCTGCCTTTTCCAGTTCTTCAACTACTCTGTCCCTGGAAGAAGTATCACTATTATAAATTCCACCCAGTTCACCGTAAAGATAATATAACTTGATTCTTGGATGAGTTTCCGGTGTTATCGGCAGTTGATCTAAACTATCTTTAACCAGAGTAATTCCTTTATCTGCAGCATCGGCTGCCATCTGATGGTGCTCATCCTGTCCGATTAGATCCAGCTTTTCTTCTGCTGGCATTAACTCATCTGATTCTGCTTTTTGGTGCAGATTAATGGCTGCTTTAAGGCCTAAAATTCTTTCAAGGGCTTCATTTAAGCGCTGATCTGTAATCACGCCGTTTTTGTAACCATCAAGCATAAACTGAAAATCTTCTTCCTTATCATTGAAGAATAAGAACATATCACAGCCAGCAGCAATCGCTCCCGGAACATAATCTTTTCTCGGCATGGCGGCTGTCATTCCAAGCATATGGGAAGCATCTGTAACTACCAGACCATTAAAGCCTAACTTATCTCTTAATAAATCATTCAATAACTCAGGTGCTAAGGTTGCCGGCATAATTTCCTGTTCCGTTAATTCTGGGTTCAGCTTTTTAGAATATTCCGGCATTGCAATATGGCCGGCCATAATGCTCATCAGGCCATTATCAATATGGTGTTTGTAGACTTTACCAAAGGTCTGATCCCACTTCTCTGGTCCAAAATCATTAATTCCTAAAACTAGATGCTGATCTCTTTCTTCAACTCCATCACCCGGGAAATGTTTAACACAGGTGGCAATCTCGGCAACTTCACTGTCTTTTAATCCCTCAAGATAGGCTGAGGTGTATTTAATTACCTTTTCCGGTGTATTTCCATAGGCCCTGGTGTTGACAATTGTATTCCGCCAGTTATATAAAATATCAACTGAGGGATCAAAGTTCCAGTTAACGCCCAGAGCTGCTTCTTCTCTACCGCTGACCAGACCGGCATTATATGCTACTTCCTCTGATTCTGAGGCTTCAGTCATTGCCCCACTGGCAATAAAAGTCCCATCAGTTGCGGCTCCGTCTCCACCATTATCACAGTTAGCTGCTGCCAGCAGTGGAATTTTACTGGCTGCCTGCATATCTTTAATAAAATTATAAACTTGATTAGAACCTTTGCTGGCATATCTGATTCCACCAACATGATACTTCTTCACAATTTCTGCATTTTCCGGATCAGCTAAATCCCCGTGAATTCTGGTAATAAACAACTGCCCAATCTTTTCTTCCAGTGACATTTCTGAAATTGTATCCTTTACCCATTTAATATCCTCATCATTTAAATAAAAAGGCTTTGCTTTTAAATCTACCATAATTACCTCCGTTTTTTACTTTAAAATAAAATTAAATTTTTTAATCAAATTTTCTTCATATTTCCCCTGATAATCTCCACTGAAAAAATTTGCCGCTGCCTCTTCAGCAAATTTCTGCCAGGATTCAGCTTCCTCACAGGGCATAATTGGATAAAATAAAACATTATTTTTCTGAGCTGCTCTTAAATCTCCGGGAGCATCACCGATCATCAATATTTTATTTTGATCATAACCTTCTGCTTTTAAATCCTTAATATTGTCAGCTTTTGAGCCTGCTTCCTGTCCTAAAATCACTTTAACATGCTGTTTTAAATCATAACTAGCCCATTCATCTAAAAGTGCTTCCTGATTTGCAGAAGAAACAACTGCTAGATCTGCTTCAGCTGAGATTTCAGCCAGGATTTTTTTAACACCTGCAAAAACTTTTCTCGAATCTTTTTCCAGTTTTGAAATCTCCTGATTAACCTGCCTGCTCCAATTGAGAGCTAATTTAAGCTGCTGATTATTCTCAGTATTTTTGATAGCTCTGCTTAAAGCTGGATTTGATAATTCACTGCTTTCTAATGTCCACTTCTCTATCTGATCAAGCCCAGGCAGACCATAACCTTCTGCTCTTAAATCATTAAAAGTCTTAACCAGTCCCTGAAAGCGGTTAATTCCTCTGCTGTGAGAATAGAGATTAACTTTATTCCATTTTTTTAAAAAGTCTTCTTCAATCTCTTCCAACTGCCAGACTTTGACTGCCTCTGGACCAAATGCCTTTTTATGTTTTTCAGTCATTGTATCAATTGCCGAACCATCAGAATCAATGCAGATCAAAAATTCTTTTTCCTTAACAAAATTAGCAATAGTAGTCATTTTTTTACCCGCTCCATTTGTGATTTGTTATACTTGTACCCGGTACAAATAAGCTTATTTGTACCGGGTACAAAAGAATATTTTCACTATAGCTTAGCCTTTATAATCATTCGGTAGTTTTTCCCATCTCTGCTTTAAAAGATGAGCTGCCATCTTGGGCTGTCTGTCTCTGGTAAAGGCACCCTTTTTGTTACCATCTACTCTTAAAATCCCTTCTACTGTCTGGAAGTCAGCAAAGTTCCACATCTGTTCTCCGACTATAGAATCACAGTTATCAAATACTTTATGCTGCAGTTCTAAATATTCATTCTGATATTCTTCTGACCACTGGACTGAAGGTAGTTTATGAATACCTGCCTTAGTATCTGCACCATATTCGGTCATCACAATCGGCTTTCCTTCTTTTTCCCAGCCGGCAAGTTCCTCTTCGAAATTCTTCTGAGAATATCTTAACTCTGCTCCTCCCATTAAGTACCAGCCATAATAGCGGTTAAGGGAAATTACATCTGCAAATTGAGCTGCATTACATTTGCCGTATTGTGCTGTCATTAAATTAGTAAAGGTAAGTGGTCTTGCCTGAGGATCAAGGTCTCTGGCATAGGAGAAAATTTCTTCAAAATACTCCTCGGCTCTTTCCTGAGCACTGTCCGGTTCATTGGCCAGACACCACATGACAACAGAAGCATGGTTTTTATCTCGCTTCATTAAACGCCTAATCTCTCTTTTGTGGTTTTCCTTAGTCTGCTCGTGTACAATTTCTTTATCAAAGAAATCAGATTCTTCACCGGTTCCAGCTGCCAGGAAGTTCATATTCATATCAAACAGTCCTACTGCTGGAGTCTCGTCAATTACTACTACTCCGCGGCGGTCACACATCCGATAAAATTCTTCATCATAAGGGTAGTGAGAAGTACGAACTGAATTAGCTCCAATCCAGTCTAAAAGCTCAGCATCTCTGATCATTACTGCTGGGTCAAAACCTCGGCCATTGATCTCACTGTCCTGATGTTTACCAAATCCTTTAAAGTAGAAAGGCTCATCATTGATTAAAAAGCGATTTCCTTTTACCTCAACTCTTCTAATTCCTACTGGAAGTGGATAATTATCAACCAGCTCACCTGCACTTAAAAGGCTTACTTCCAGATTGTATAAATATCCTTCTCCAGGCTGCCAGAGTTTTACATTTTCAACTTCCAGTTTACCCTCTGTGCCGGAATTTTGAGCAACTACTTTTCCGTCAAGATCCTTTAATTCAACTTTTATTTCAGAATGGGAACTGCTTTCAATTTCATATTCTACAAAACCAGTTTCACCTTCAAAATCAGTAACTGTTGTTATATCATAAATATAGTCTTTTGGCAGAATTTGAAGTTTAACTGCAGAATGAATTCCAGCGTAATTAAAGAAATCAAAGTAAGGAAATAGTCTTTTTTTGCCGTCATCATATTCTTTTACCTGACCTGTAGGAATGGTTGTTAAATCCAATTCATTATTGACAACTACAACCAGGGTGTTTTTAGCTCCAAAGTCAGCAGCTTCATTGATGACTGCTCCAAAAGGCATATAACCTCCTTCGTGTTCAGCAATTTTTTCGCCATTCAGCCAGACTTCAGCTCGGTGGGTTGCACTGCCAAAGCGGAGATTAACATTTTTCTGCTGCCATTCTTCTGCCAGATAAAATTCTGTCTGATACCAGACATCACCTACATGTTCTCTAATATCTTTATCTGTAAATAAATCATTATAGCTTGAAGGCACTGGAACTTCACTAAAATCAGTTAAACCATTCTGCCAGCCCTCTTCTCTACCTTTTCCATCAAAATCGACTTTAAACTTCCAAATTCCTGATAAATCAACAACCTGACGAGTTGGTGATTCTGCAGGATATAAAAATTGAGATTCCATTGATTATCACTCCATTTATTTTTTAATTTCAAATCGTTTATACTATCAGAGCTCCTCTAATAATCTTTTAGAGAAGCCCTATTTGAATATCTCCTTATTACCCTATTTATTAACTTTAGGCCGGTGAACTAACCGACTTTTTTTCCTCAATCTCATCCTGAATCTCTGCCATTTTTTCTGCATCAAGTGGATAAAATTTCATAGCTATTAAGGAAGCCACATGACCAATTAAAGGCAGACCAAAAACAATAAATAAAATTGCAATTTCCAGACTCTGACTAACTGGAGAGTTAGGTGGAATTTTTTGACCACCATAGCCGGCTAAAGCTATACTGAAACCAATAATTACAGTTCCTAAAGATGAAATCATTTTATCTACAAATGAGAAAATAGTTCCGATAAACCCGGACATGAATCTACCTGAACGACAGGATTCATAATCAGTACAGTCTGCAATCATTGGAATAACAATATTTCCAGCCAGCTGACTTACAGAATACTGAGCTCCTAAAACTACTAATAAGATTAAAACTCCTGTTGTTAACTCACCTTCTGCCAGCATTGGAGTAATTACCAGTAAAACTACAATTAAAGCTGTTCCCATCCAGGTCAGTTTGACAAATGCATTTTTAAGTCCCACTTTCTCTGCATATTTAACTCCAAGATAAGTTACTAAAATAGCTGGAGCCATAACCCAGACTGAAAAAGTTCCCTGCAGAGCGGTATTATATAAAATATTGGAGAAGAAATATACAAATCCAGCTCGGCGGGCGGTTAAAGCAAGCTTATCAGTTGATGCTGCTACAATTAACATCTGTAAGGGTCTATTATTTTTAAGAACCTCCCAGGCATCTTTAAATTTAATTTCTACCGCATTTTCTGCCAGGCCAAAATATTCTGTTCTATCTTTAGACCAGATACCGATAATTGCTAAAACTGTCATTACAAAAGAAGCGGCCATAAAGATAACTGAAACTGTGGACCATAAAGCAGGATCATTAACATTTTGAGCATATTTGGGTGCCATATAGGTCATGATAAACCAGGTAGCACCTGCAAAAAGTAGGGTATTATAAATTGCATCGAAAAAAGTAAATAGTGGTCTCTGAGCCGGGTCATTTGTCAGTGCAGCCTGTGCCCCTTTAGTACAGGAAGTCTGAAAAGTATAACCAATGATTGCCAAACCATATAATAAAGCTGTGACAATGTATTTAGTCTGTGCTGACCATTCCGGTGGAACATTAAACAGTGCTATAATCATTACTACTAAAATAATATTACCAGCTAACATAAAGGGACGATACTTACCAAATTTAGTATCAGTCTTATCAAGTATAAAGCCAATAACTGGATCAGTAAAACCATCAAACATTCTCATCGCAGTTGCTATTCCACCAACAATTGCTGCCGAAAGTCCAAGAACATTCTGAGTAAAAAATGCATAATACATTATTAGTACAAAAGCTGTGTTGGTTGCAGTATTATTTAGAGCGAAAAAAGCAATCTGCCATTTTTCGGCGTTGTGGTACTTCCCTTTTTCTTTGAGTTTTTTTCTTTTCTTTTTAATTTCTTTTTGATCTGGCTTATTTAACATTAATAAGTCCTCCTAGTTTTTTTAATGGATTTAGTTCGGCCCTTCCGGATTGAGCTGAACTTTGAAAATACTTTCTTATAGGACTTATGTTAGATTTAACTAACTCTTATATAACTTCTAATAACATTATAAAATAAAATTTAATTTGTCTCGTCTCTATTTTTTTGTGATTTTTTAATAAAAGTCCAGTTATATTGAATTTTTCTTAAGCAAAATTAAAAAGACCCAAAGAAAAGATAATTAAGACTTGCTTTTCTTTGGGTTTGATCACTTTGCTAATAAATATTAAGTTTTTAGTTAAAGCTGAAACTGTTTTCGGAGGAGATAAAATTCGATGCCGTGGCTTTCAATCTCACCCCTAAGCTTATATTCTCCTGTCAGATTGAGATATTCAATTCTCAAATCAGGAAAAGATTTATTCTTTAAATATTTTATTTCATGATTATTTAGATCAGATGGCCCCCCCATCTTCAGCCACTGGTCAAAGGCAGAACCTGAATCTCTATTTAATTTATACTGACTCAGCTTATAGCTTCCTTCCAGGCCGGTCAATTTAAGACTGAAATCCAGTTTCTCCTTATTTTCAAAAACCTGGTACCTGTTATATTTATCAATAATACTGTAATCTGCATTCTGATAGCTTCTGCTCAAATAAGCATAATTATAAATCAAAATCTGCAGATCATTTCCTCTGGCAGTAATTATATAGTTATCACCCTGTTCAATAATCTCATCTCCCAGCTCTGTTAAGATTATATAGGCATAATAACCGGATTTTTTAATTCCTTCTGTATTCATCAAACCTCTGCCCCCAAAAAAAGGAGCTTCATTAATCGGCCATTCCGAAATTAGATCTGATAAATTCAAATAGCCCAGACCATCTAAACTCTGCTGCAGTTTTAAAGCGTTATCAATAATAAAATCAGCCATAAAGGCAGTATCATGGACCAGTTCCTTAGCATTCCAGCTGACATTCCAGCGGGTTGCAATCAATTCCGCCTCCGGGAAATATCTAGCAAGCAGTTTTCTAATTCTTTTGGCTATTTTTATAGAATAATCTTTTTCTTTAAATTTAAATTTAATATTTTCCAGAGTACTTTCTTTATAAAACTGGCTTAAATCAAGCTCCTCCTCAATCATCGGAACCGAATTGTGATAGAGATTAATATTATAAAAGTCTACTGCAGTGTCATTCTGCTCAGCATATTCCATGAATTTTTGAGAAAGAAAATTTTCTTCAAAAAACGTTTCCGAAGCAGGACCGACTTTAAGAGATTGAGAAATCCCCTTTATTTTTTCGGCAGTTTTAGTATAAAACTCAAAATACTCTGTTTCTGTCCCTGCCCAGTGAAAGCCCCGGGCTGGAAACTCTGTCCAGACCTGAAAATACCAGCTTTTAACCTCTTCGATCCCATATCTATTAATCAGATGGACTATAAAAGCATTAATTAAATCAAGCCAGGCTTCAATTTTTTTAGGAGGAGAAAAATTTGCCTGGTAATAAAAAATTGTTTTATCCTTATCACTTGCCAGTAATTCAGGCATAAAACTTAAAGTAATAAATGGCTTCAAATCATTTTCTAAAACAAAATCCATTATATTGTCCACCAGTTTCCAGTTATAATGAATATTATCCAGGCTGTCTCCCTTACAGACTTCCAGATCATCATTAAAAATCCCCTCAAATCGCAGATACTCAAAGTTGATTTCCTGCTGCAGCTCTTTTATCTGCTGGCGGAGATTTGAATCCAGAATGCTCTGGGCAGTACCTGCATTGATTAACTTCTGCCAGACAGGATTTAGCTCCGCAGCTCTCTTATTTCGAGTTAAGTCTATTTCTTTTTTGAGAAGATTACTTTTCCGTTTATTCTGCTGCAGATATGAGATTGTAAAGTCATTTAAAAACTCATTTATTTGGTTGAGCTCAGCAAACTCTTCCTGCAGATGCTGATCTTTTAATTGAGGATAGTTGTCTTTAAGTTCTACAGGACTTAAATTGAAATGATCGTTAAAAACACGATAAAAACTTTTTATATTTTTAAAACCAGATTCCAGAGCTATCTGATTGATATTTTTGTTTGAATATAAAAGCTCATAAACTATTTTCTCCAGCCGCAGCCGGTCAAGATAGCTTTTAAAGTTTATTGCAGTTTTCTTTTTGAATTTCTCTGAAATATAGGAGCTATTATAATGTAATTCTTCAGCAATATCTTTAAGTCTTAAATTATTCATATAATCAGCTTCAAGTTTATCAATTACTTTAATTATAATATCTTCCCTCTGCTGCTGATAAAAGTCATCCTGGCGCTGATTATTAATACAGAAATAATTATTTAAAAAATTAAGCAGCTGATTTAAATTAACTTCTATCTCCTCTGCCAGCTGATAATCTTCATTAAGGTAATTAAAACTTAAACGAGCCAGCAAATATTTAAGCTGATCGAGATTACCATTATTTAGCTGATATATTTTAGCACTGAAATTTTCGTCGTGTTCTTTTAAAAACTGATTTTTAAAATCAAAAACTAAAAACCTATTTTCAGCCTGAATGGAAGCATTATTAATCAATTGAAAAGGAGTATAGCTGTTAATTAAATAAAGATCCCCCTTATTTAAATTAATTTCATTTTTTTGTTCGGTCTTCTGCTCAGCAAAATTATTCTTAACTTTTAAGTTAAGTTCCCCTTTAAGAACCCAAATTATTTTGAAAGATCGATTAAAAACAAAATCTGAGCTTAGTGAATTACAGGAAATATTTAGGGGCAGTCCGTAACTAAAATTGACAGTTTCACAAATCATATAAAGTCTCCTCAAATTTAATAATTGATTAAATTACTCAATTGAGCAATAAAGATGAATGTTGTGTATCTAAAGTTATTATATCATCTCAAATTAAAAATGAAAAAGGGCACCGGGTACCTGGAAAAAATTCCCAGGTACCCGGTGCCGTTATTAAAAAGCAGAAGCAGCTCTGATCAAGCAGCCTCTGCCACCCCAGCATTAATAATAATTTGTTTACAATTATTATAATGACATATCAAAGTTACAGGAAGATTACAGGCAGGTTAATAAATTGTAACTAATTGTTTCAGCTGTGTTAAGTTATTTTGTTATTTTATTCACTTGTACCGGGTACAAAAGTTTTTTCACCTTAAAAAAAGGTTTTATCTGCTCAATCGCGAATTATTATTAATATAGCTTGATTTTTATGGGCTATTTTTGTTTTTCTAACAATAGAAAATAAAATTTTATTCTAATCTAACTGGAGGGAAATATATGAAAGGTACAGTCGTTTCGACCTGGCTCAGTACTCTCAGCAAGACCTATGGAGAGGAAAAAGTCAATAAAGCCAAAAGGAAAGCCGGCTTTAAAGAAGATTTAATCATTACACCAATGACTACAATTGAAGATCAAAAAACTAAAGATTTAATGAAATACATCGGCCAGGATGTAGGTAAAGAGCCTGGTGAGATCTGGCATGAAATGGGAATGAAAAATATTGAAACTTTTTCCAAATGGTTTCCTTCCTATTTCAGTAATCGGACTCTGAAAAACTTTTTGATGTTGATGGATACCGTTCATCTGCAGCTGACAGAGATCCTGCCTGGTGCTAACCCTCCTCGGCTGCAGGCAGAAGAATTAAATGATCATAAAATTGAAATGACATATAAGTCTAAAAGAGGAATGTATGATTACTTTCTGGGACTTTTGGAAGGGAGCTCTTCATTTTTTAAAACCCCAATTGAGGTAGAAGAGATTGATCGGGGCACCCTGGAAGATGGACGGGCATTTTTGAAAATTCATATTGGCTTTGAAAACTCATTCAGAAATAAAAAGAAATACATATTATCTAAGATTCTGGGACTGGGGATTTTTAAAAGCATCCCGGCAAAAATGGGACTTAGCAGTTTTGTTTTGAGTTTTGCCTTAATCTCTTTACCACAGTTTACAGCTGGCTGGCCAGTAAATTTAGGGGCAGCAGCGGGAATAGGAGTTGTTTTAGCTTTAATCAGCAGAATTTTAGTCTCTCCTATTAAAGCAATTGATGATGAATTAAGTAAGATTGAAGCCCTAAATCTTGATGATGAAAATAGACTTAAAACCGCTGATGATTTTGAAAATTTATTTGAAAAACTGCGCCAGATAAAGGCTAAGCTAAGAGAAGATATTCTTTTCTTAAAGGGTGGAACTGATGATATGCATAACTTCACCGAAGATTTTGTAGAGCTGGCTGAAGATATGGAAGATGTATCTGACAGTATTTCAACTGTGGTTGATGAGGTTGCTCAGGGAGCTCAGGCTCAGGCCCAGGAAACCGAAGAGTCAGCCTATATTGTTAATCAAAATGTTGAAGAAATTGAAAAGCTGGCTGCAGCGGGTCAGGATAGCCGTGATAACCTGGAAAATGCTGTAGAAAATATTCGAACTTCTACCCAGGAAGTAGTTGATGTTAATCAAAGAATTAGTGGAGTACGTTCAGCTTTTGCAGGTGTTAACCAGCTGGGGCAGCAGCTTTCGGAAAAAATTGAAACAATCATGGAAATTGTTGATACTGTTGAAGATATTGCAGGCCAGACCAATCTGCTTTCACTTAATGCTTCAATTGAAGCAGCTCGCTCTTCTGATAATGGCCGCGGCTTTACAGTAGTGGCAGAAGAAGTAAGAGAGCTGGCAGAGGAATCGCAGCAGGCTGTTGAAATAATCAGAAAGAATCTGGGCGAATTTACCGAACACGTTGAAACTCTCAGTGAAAGTATTAGTGAACAGTTCAGCAATCTTGAAGCCAGCAATCAAGCCTTAGAAGAAGTTGCTGAATCAAGCAACAGTGCTACCAATGATATTGAAGCTGCTACTGATCAGGTTGTTGATATCGTCAGCAGTTTAAATGAGGAAACCAAAAAGATTAGAGAGGTTATTGAAAACTTTAATAATCTGGCTGCAATTGCGCAGGAAAATTCAGCTTCCAGTGAAGAAATGAGTGCCAGTGTTAATAGTTATTCTGAAAAAATTAAAGAAATGACAGGTTATATTGAACAGATGGAAGATCTTACAGAAAACTTCCGCAGTAACCTTAAGGATTACAATGTTTAAAATTAAAATAAGCTGATAAAAAAATATATAAACTAAAACCGCTCTTAAGACCGGAATTTTTGGATTCTGATCTTAAAGAGCGGTTTTTTATTCTTCCAGATTATCTTTAATTACCTGTTCCCAGGCATGCATATTATCTAAGAGCCAGGCGGCTGAATCTTTTTCTCCCAGATGATTATTAAATTCTACTTTTAATAATTCACTATTTTTTCTTTTTCCCAAAAACGAATTAACCCTCTCAATATTTTTAATATTATCTAAGGGGATAACCAGATTTTTTTTAGGAAGCCACCTTAAAAAATGTAGCTCATCTGGTGTTAAAAGTAAGGAGCCATTCCCTCTAACCTGGGCCCTGCCAGCTGACTTCTGACCAAAAAAATTAACTTCCTTACTAAAAAAAATAATTCTGTCTTTATGGTAATTTGTAAATAGTTCTTCTGCCCTTTTTCTTTTAATAGATGCAATTATTTTGTGCACTATATAATACAGGACAGCTAAGAGAACAGGGATTAGCAAAATAAATGTTTTCTGATTGAAAAACTGCATAATTAACCTCCCTAAAGAGCTGATATTAAATTAAATAAAAACATTTTTCTATAAATCAAGACAATAAAATTAAAGCTCTCTGCTAACAGTGTTTTCTAAACTTCCAATTCCTTCAATTTCAATTGTTATTTGGTCTCCGTCTCTTAAAAAAATCTTCTCTTCTCTCGCAAATCCAACTCCCTCCGGAGTACCTGTCAGAATAACTGTCCCCGGCAGCAGAGTCATATTATGTGATAAATAACTGATCAGCTGTTCTACCTTAAAAATCATATCTGAGGTTTTCGACTCCTGCATAGTTTTTCCATTTAAAATTGATCTAATCTTTAAGTTGTTGGAATCCAGGTCAGTTTCAATCCAGGGTCCAAGCGGACAAAATGTATCAAACGATTTTCCCCGAGCCCACTGCTTATCCAGTTTTTTCTGACAGTCACGAGCGCTGACATCATTAGCACAGCTGTAACCAAGTACATAATCTTCAACCTCAACAGTTTCAAGATTTTTGGCTTTTTTTGAAATTATAACTGCCAGTTCTGCTTCAAAATCAACCTCTTCTGGAGCCAGTTTTGGTAAAATAATATCTGCAGCTGGATCAGTAATACTGCTAGTTGCCTTTAGAAAAACCACCGGACGCTCTGGAATTTCAGCCCCGGTTTCAACTGCATGCTGCCTGTAATTTAAACCAATTGCTATTATATTTGGCGGCTGAACTGGAGCCAGAAGTTTAAGCTGATCAAGCTCTGCAACCTTTTTGCCTTGAGAAAACTCTGAAAAAACATCTCCTTCAAGCTCAAATACTGTCTCACCTTTTAAGATCCCTCTTTTAATTTCATCATCTTTTTGATATCTAATAATTTTCATTTGCTGCTCACCTACTCAATTCTATAGTTTATAGATAAATTTCTTCGATAATCCCTCTCAATTCTGCGACTAATTCTTTACTACCTGCAATCAAAAGCGGGGCGCCCTCAATTTCAGACTTATAAACTTCTCCTCCCGCCTCTCTGACCAACAATTCTCCTGCTGCAAAATCCCATTCTTTAAGTTTGAATTCCCAGTAGGCATCAATTCGACCACTGGCCACCGAAATAAGATCAAAAGCAGCACTTCCGGAACGCCTGAGCCCTCTAATATTTTTTAAAATTTTATTTAGGGGCTCCAGATTATCAATTTTAGATTCCTTTTTATCATAGGGAAAACCGGTAGCAACAAGCGAATTATTTAAAGCAGTTTTATGAGAAATTTTAATTGCTGTCCCCGACTTATAGGCTCCCTTACCTTTAATTGCGGAATACACCTCATCAAGTTCTGGAATATAAATAACGCCCAGCACAACTTCATTTTCATATTTTAAGGCAATAGAAACACAATAAATAGGATAGGAACTGGCATAATTATTGGTTCCATCCAGAGGATCAATCACCCAGGTATATTTGCTTTTTTTATCTGCAAAATCACTTTCCTCACCCATGATATTATGTTCTGGATAGCTTTTTTCAATCTTGGCTCTGATCATATCTTCACTCAACAAATCAATTTCTGTAACTAGATCAGTGAGTGTACTTTTAGTCTCAACCTTGAAGCTTTCTTTTTTTAACTTTTCCTTCTGCATCTTACCCACATTTATAGCCCATTCCTTTGCGAGTACTGCTGCGTCTGCTAAATTTATCAAATTAAAAATACACCTCCAGGATTAGTCTTTATTCAACTTAATTCTATCAAAAACTTTCTCTGATTACAATTTTAAAAGCATCTCATAATGAGGAATATCATCTTCCAAATATCTATCAGAAACAACTTCAAAGCCCAGACTCTTATAAAAGTCAAGAATGTACTCCTGAGCAGAGATCCTAACCACTTCTGTATCCATATTATTTTGAATAAAAGAAATTGCCTGCTGCATCTGCTTTAATCCCAGCCCCTGTCTTCTAAATTCTTTTTTTACAAGCACTCGCCCAATTGAGACTTCCGGATAGGATAGGCCCGAAGGAATAATCCGCAAATAAGCGGCAATTTGATCCTGTTCCTGATAAAATAAATGAAAAGAATCCTGATCTTTATTGTCACACTCATGGTAGGGGCAATCCTGCTCAACGACAAAGACATTAATCCTGGCTTCAATTATTTTATATAATTCCTGGTTTGTCAGTTCTTCAAATTTTTTTATATATAGCTCCATCATCTACTCCTTTGACAATTAATAATCTGATTTCAATTATTTACTGAAGTTTTTTTCTACAACTGCAGCTTTTTCTGCTCTGGAAAAATAATAGCCCTGATAATAATTACAGCTGTTTTCTCGTAAAAATTCTAATTCTTCCTCTGTCTCTACTCCTTCAGCCACAACTTCCAGGCCCAAATTTCTGCCCATCATAATTATCGTTTTTACAATATTTAAGTTACTGCGGTTGTGGACAAATGACTTATCAATTTTTAGTTTGTCGAGGGCAAAGCGATTTAAATATTCAAGTGATGAATAACCGGTTCCAAAATCATCAATTGAAATTTTGACTCCCAGCTGCTTCAGCTTTCTTAAAACTTCTACAGTATATTCAATATCTTTAATTACTGTTCTTTCGGTTATCTCTAACTCTAAAAATTCTGCTTCCAGCTGATGTTTATTCAGCAGCTTTTCTATTTTTTGAACAAAATCATCCTGCTGAAACTGCTGGGGTGCAATATTTACTGACATGACTAGGTTTTGATAGCCTTTATTCTGCCAGCTTTTTAACTGCTGCAGGGCTTCATTTAAAATCCAGTCACCCAGTCTTAAAATCATCCCTGTTTCTTCGGCCAGCGGAATAAACTCTGCCGGTGAAATTCTTCCCTCTTTGGGGTGCTGCCAGCGGATCAGAGCTTCTACTCCAATAACCCTATCAGTCTTAGTTTCCAGCTGGGGTTGATAAAAAAGCTGAAACTCATTATTGACCAGTGCTTTCCTCAACTTCCCCTCTAAATTTAAGCGGCCTGAAAGCTGGCCCAGCATCTTCTGGTTAAAAAATTTGATATTATTTTTTTCATCAACAAAATGAAGAGCAAGCCTTGACTTTCGAATCAGATCAGAACAGCTTTCTTCTTCCTGGTTAACCGCTATCCCAATTTTTATTTTTAAATAAACAAGATTATTGTTGACCTCATAGGGTTCTGAAAGTTTAGTAATAATCTCTTCTGCATATTTTTGGATCTCCGCTTTATTTTTTGCTGAAGCAAAATAGAAAATAAACTCATCACTTTTCCGGGCAATTGTCATCTCTTCAGATAAGCTTTTGCTCAGCCGCTGATAAAGTTCCTGCAGAATTTCATTACCTTTTTGATAACCATAATTACTGTTAACTAAAGTTAAATTATCTGTAATTAGGGTAAATAAATAAACATCACTGGCACTGTCTTTATTTTTCTTTAGAGTTTCCGAAAGATTGCTTTCTAAAAAGTTCAGATTGGGCAGACCGGTCAGGGGATCATTGTAAGTTAACTTTTTTATTCTACTCAGCATCTGATTAAAGCCGGAAGCAAGACTGCCAAACTCATCTTCACTTTTTATATCAAGTTTAAAACTCAGCTGCCCGTTTTCTACTCTTTTAAAAGCTGAGACGATCTGCTGGATATTCTGGTTTATGTATTCTGAAATATCGAAAATAATTAAAAATATAATTAGAATAATTATAGCAAAAGTAATTAAAAGTAAATAAAATGTATCATCACGAATATTTTTAATTTTTGAAAGAATCCGCAGAACGATGCTGTAATAACTGCTCTGATAACCTCCAGATCCTACAAACATATCTGTGCCCTCAATCTGCTGCAGGTATCCATATTTTGTTTCAATCATTCCATTGCTGGGATTAGTGTAGGGATAACTTAATCTACCGCTGCCATTATTTTCAATAAGGGAAATCATTTCTTTTAACAGGGCTCTATCCCTAACCTGAAGGTCAATTCTATTTTTCCCTTCAAAGGCAGGCGTCGGAGGCAGAGAAATTGTATTACCATCCAGGTCATAAATATAAAAATAAAGATCATCAATAGCTATATCATCATTTAACTGGGCCATCATATTCCTCAACTCAGCTTCAGTTACAGTTTCTCCCTGCGCCTCTTTTTTCTGGAGCCGCATCTGATAGACTTCAGATAAAATTTCTGCTCTACTTTTAACCAGAGCTTCGTATTTATCAAACTTTCTTTCCAGTAATTCTGATTCCATTAAAGTCTGGTTTTCATCAGAAAGATAATCAAACTGATAAATAACAATTGCCAGCAGAATAATCATCGTCAGAATAAAGCTGAGTCCAATTCCCAGTAAAATTTTATTTTTGATAGATAAATTTTTAAGTATTCTCATCATTAGCTCCTATTTATATTTTTGTGTGCTGATTAGAGAAATTTAAACCATATTATTAGTCTTTATTATAACAGAAATATCTAATTATATCTATTTTTGCTGCCAATTTTACTAAATTCTGAATATTATTTCAAACAATTAAAAAAAGAAAACAGCCACTACAGCTGTTTTGATTAATCTTTATTTTGATTTGAATTTTCCTGTTTCTTTTCTTTTACTGCTTTTGACATTGTTTTTTTGAGAGTTTTCATCATATCTTCTTCACTATCAACACCCATTACTATAATGTCAGGACTGCCGCCGAAATAGTGATTAAATACCTCAAAGACTAAAATCCCGGTTAAAAGAGCAGCCAGAGCCAACTCCAAACCAAACTCAGTGTAAACAAGAGCAAAAGCTAGTGCAGATATAAAACCGATAACATATGACAGTTGATTTCTATGCTGGGTAATAAACATTGAGAGAAGGTCTTTTAGAACAGCTAATTTTTTCTTGATAATACCACTTCTCCTTTATATTAATTTCTTAAGATTACCTACATAATATCAGTCCTGTTAATGAATGTCAAAAGCTCAGTCTATGCTGTAAACTGAGCTCTTAAGTTATCTTAAATATGATTTACTGTCATTATTATTTAACAAAAAAGATATCATTATAATAGTCACTTTCTATTTCTCTTTTGTGAGCAAGCTCAGGATTAAGATTTTCAGTAAAAACCTGCAGCCACTCAGCATAAAGCTGATGCATTAACTCCAGCTCAACCTCTGTCTGCTGCCAGAATTCCTGGTGCAGACGGCTCTGATGTTTCCAGATTATCTTTCCATCTTCTTTTACTGCACCGGAAAGACGATCACAGGGCATTCTTTCCACAAAATGCTCATTTATTATTTCAAAAGCATCATTTAAATTAAACTCATCTACATCATCTCTTACTTTAGCTTTTTCGGCCAGTTCTTCTGCCTGCTCAGCATAAATGGATAATAATAACTCCTGATCATTAAACTCATCCATTAATGCAGCAACTACTGCTGCTTCTCTACTCTGAGCACTGCTGATTGCTGCCTCAAGCCAGGGGTGAATATCACTACCGGCAATTAATTCTACCAGCGGCTTATCCTCTTTTAACTCACCGTACTGATGGCGGTAAGGAAAAATTAAGTCATCTACTTTTTCTGCTGAATATTTCTGGCTGAACTGATCAACAATCTCAGCCTCTCTTTCTTCAACAATCTGAATCTGATTATATAACCACATATGGATTGGACCTAAAAATGCACTCATTATCAAAACTCCTTTTTTATATACTTGATTATTCTTCTCAAGTTATTATAGCATTTTTGTAAGGGGCTTTATATGATTTGCATCACACTAGCATCCAATCACCACGTTTTAAATAACCATTTTAATTCTAAAAAGAGATTTTCAGCCGCTGGCAAAATTAATTTTTCTCAGTTATCGAATAGTGATTCTATGAGTGCATTCAAATTCTTGACCTGCTTTTAATTTTCTGATCCCTTCTTTTTCCTCTATTTTACCACTGCTGTCTACTGAATCAGCAATTCCCTGCCAGGGCTCAATACAGATAAATGGTGCCTCTGCTGACTGGGACCAGACTCCAAGGTAGGGAAAATCTTTAAATTCTACTTCTACTTCTCTGTCTGATTTTCTACTTTTTAAAGTTATTTTTTCTGATTTTAAATTTTTAAATACTAAGGCATCATCTCTAAAGGTGTCAGGCTTAAGTTCTAAAATCTTAGAGTCAGTTAAAACTTTTTCAGTCTGGTGATTAAGCAGTCCAGATTCTAATAGATATTTATCCGCATTTTCTTTCTTCTCAAATTCTAAATAATAATCTTCCTTGCTTTCTCCCTCAGTCAGCGGCCAGTAAAATGCAGGGTGGGCTCCAACTGAAAAGTAAATTTCCTGATGATCCTGGTTAACCACTCTGTAAGAAATAGCAAGAGAATTACCTTTAATAGTATATTTAATTTCCAGTCTAAATCTGAAAGGATATTTTTCTAAAGTATCCTCGCTCTCCTCAACTGCATAAGTTAAGTGATTCCTGCTCTGCTCGACCAGCTCAAACTCCTTATCCCTGGCAAAACCATGCTGAGTCATCTTATATTTTTGACCATCATAAAAATAGCGGTCATCTTTTAGACGGCCAACAATCGGAAATAAGACGGGAGCTCTTCTACCCCAGTAATCAGAATTTCCATGCCAGAGGTAGTTTTTATTATCCTTTTTTAAAATTAACTTCTGCAGCTGGGCTCCATCAGTATCAACTTCAATTTTTATTTCGTTATTTTCCAGTTTTGAAATCATAAATAATCTCCTCCTGGTCATTTTTTTATATTTCTCAAATTATTAATCTCTATGTTTAGATTATATAATAGATAAATTAATTTTAAAAGATATTACAGTTAATTTAAAACAGTATTTTTAGGCCCCGGAACTTAATTTATTCGTTAAAAAAAGAAGGATTTTTCTGCTTTAGCAAGAATATTATAAATAATGCTAAAACGATTTCGGTTTATGTTTAATTGTTGGCTTAAAGTTTTTTATCAGTCATTTAGAAAGGAGTTATATTGTGAAATATGGTTATTTTGATGATCAGAGTAAAGAATATGTAATTGAGAGACCGGACACTCCCTATCCCTGGATTAACTACCTTGGTTCTGAAGATTTTTTTAGCTTGATTTCGAATACTGGTGGAGGTTACAGTTTCTATAAAGATGCCAGTAAAAGGCGTCTAACTCGCTACCGCTACAATAATGTTCCTACTGACTTCGGCGGCAGATATTATTACATTTACGAAAATGGTGATTATTTTTCTCCTGCCTGGGCACCACAGAAATCTGAACTGGACAGCTATCAGTGCCGCCACGGGCTTGGTTATACAGTAATTGAATCAGAAAAAAATAATTTAAAAACAGAGATGAAATTTTTTGTTCCCAAAGGTGATAATGCGGAACTACACCAGATAAAAATTAAAAATCTGGCTGATTCCAGAAGAAAACTAAAACTATTTTCCTTCCTGGAATTCTGTCTCTATGATGCAGAAGATGATATGACTAATTTTCAGCGCAATTTTAATACTGGAGAAGTTGAGGTGGATGGATCCACAATCTATCATAAAACTGAATACAGAGAAAGAAGAAATCACTACACTTTTTATAATGTCAATCAGGAAATTGCCGGTTTTGATACCGACCGCGAAAGCTTTCTAGGTTTATATAACAGCTTTGCTGAACCACAGGTATTAGAAGCTGGAAAATCTTCTGATTCTATTGCTCACGGCTGGTCTCCTATTGGATCTCATTCCCTGGAAATTGAACTGGAAGCCGGTGAAGAAGAAGAATTTATCTTCCAGCTTGGATATATTGAAAATGATAATGATCAGAAGTGGGAAAAACCTGGCGTAATTAATAAAGAAAAGGCTAAAAAATTAATGACAAAGTATAATAGTTCAGCCAAAGTAGAAAAAGCCTTTGCAGAACTCAAAAATCACTGGGATATGCTTCTCTCTTCTTTCTCGATTGAGCATCCAGATTCTAAATTAGAAAGAATGGTCAACACCTGGAACCAGTATCAAAATATGGTCACCTATAATCTTGCCCGCTCTGCCTCCTATTTTGAATCAGGTATCAGCCGCGGAATTGGTTTTAGAGATTCTAACCAGGATCTGCTGGGTTCAGCTCACATGATTCCCGAGCGAGTAAAGCAGAGAATCAAAGATCTGGCAGCAACTCAGTTTGAAGACGGCAGTGCCTACCATCAGTATCAACCTTTAACCAAAAAAGGTAACGATAAAATAGGCAGCGGCTTTAATGATGATCCCCTCTGGTTAATCTTTGCAGTGGCAGCATATATCAAAGAAACTGGAGACTATTCTATCCTGACGGAAGAAGTTCCTTTTAACAGTGGGAAAGATGCTGTTATTTTTGATCACCTGGAAGCTTCTTTTATGCATGTTGTCAATAATTTAGGTCCCCATAATTTACCTTTAATCGGTCATGCAGACTGGAATGACTGCTTAAACTTAAGTGCTTTTTCTGAAAAACCAGGAGAATCTTTTCAGACTGTAAGCAACAAAGATAACAGTCCGGCTGAATCAGTTATGATTGCAGGAATGTTTTTAACCACAGGCCCAGATTTTATCCAGCTGGCCAAAAAAATGAACAAAGAAAAACTGGCAGCCAAGGCAGAAGAAGCTCTTGCTGAAATGAAAGAAGCAGTAAATAAATATGGCCGTGATGATGATTGGTTCTTAAGAGCTTATGACTATTACAGTAATAAGGTTGGCTCAAAAGAAAATGAATACGCAGAAATATTTATTGAGCCTCAGGGTTTCTGCATTATGGGAGGAATTGGACTGGAAGATGGTTTTGCTGAAAAAACACTCACTTCAGTTAACCAGAGATTAAATTCTGACCACGGTCTAATGATTTTAAATCCAACAATCAAGGAATATCAGCTTAATTTGGGTGAAGTAAGTTCTTATCCACCGGGATATAAAGAAAATGGTGCAGTCTTCTGCCACAACAATCCCTGGATTATGATTGCCGAAACAATTGTTGGTAATGGAAAACGGGCTTTTGAATATTATAGTAAAATTGCTCCTGCTTACAGAGAAGAAATAAGTGAGCTGCACCGGACTGAGCCCTATGTTTATTCTCAGATGATTGCCGGAAAAGATGCAGCCACTTTTGGTGAGGCTAAAAACTCCTGGCTGACAGGAACAGCTGCCTGGAACTTTGTAGCTATAAGCCAGTGGATTTTAGGAATCAGACCGGAGTTTGAAGGCCTAAAAATTGACCCCTGTATCCCAGCTGACTGGGATGGATTTAAAGTTCAGCGTAAATTTAGAGGTACTGAATTTGAGATTGAAATTAGAAACTTTGATAATGTAAATAAGGGAGTTAAGAAAATTTTAGTTGATGGTAAGGAAATCGAAGGACAGACACTAAAAGATTTTACTAAAGATAAAGTTAAAGTTGAGGTTGAAATGGGATAGATGAATAAAAATTAAGCAGAAAAAAAGCGGCCTGACTCTATTAAGAGTTTTAGCCGCTTTCTTATTTAACTAATCAATTATTTTAATAGTCTGCTCTGAAGTTAACTTCTGTTTCTGGTCCTGAAAATCTGTCATTTTCAGGTGTAAAACCTGAAATTGATCCAGTAACCTGAGGAGTAACTATTACAGTTCCCCAGACACTTGTAGATGTCCAGTTACCTTCATCATTAGTTATTGCATTTGCTATTAGAGTGTTATCTGAAGCTCTTCTAATTTCAATGTGAATATTGGCACCATTATTATCTTCTACTACACCTGATAAAGTGTAATATTCATAATTATCAGCAGGTTGAGCTGTAAAATTTGTTATGTCATTTTCTTCATATACAGTCTTATTGGCTGGACTAAACTGCCAGTCATCAAGTTCTGGAGTCACAACTACTTCTCCAGTTAAACCAGTTTTTTCCCAATATCCATTATAATCAGTATTAACAGAAGTTCCATCATTAAAGTTAATTACTACATCTGGAATTGGAATATTTTCCTCATTAGTTATAGTCCCACTGACTGTATAGGGTTGTTCTTCTGCTATTGCTGTGAAATTAACATTATCATCTGTAGTTTCTACAGGTATTGTTGCTGGTTCAAAAGTATAATTAAATTTTTCTGCTTTAATTTCAACTTTACCAAAAAGATCTGATTTTTCCCAATTTCCATCTGCATCTGTCATAACAGAAGAAAATTTGCCATTATTAAATGTTATTTTTGCATTTTCTATTCCATTACCTTTTTCATCAGCAACTTTACCAGAAACAATATAGAAATTTTCAGTTGATAGTGCTGTGAAATTAACATTCTCATCAGATGTTTCAAGACTTCTCGTTGGAGGTTCAAAAGTATATCCATACTTTTCAGCCTTTACCTCTACTCTACCGGTTAAATCTTCTTTTTCCCAACTGCCATCTTCAGCTGTCGTAACTGATGAAAATTCACCACTATTAAAATGAATGATTACATCAGATATGCTCTCTCCTGATTCATTTTTAATTTTACCTGATAAAACAAATAAATTATCTTCAGTACCATCAGAATCATCACTATTTTCATCAGAACCATCATCTCCACCTGAATTATCGGAATCATCACCGGAATCAGTTCCGTTAGAGTTCGCGGTAAAAAGAATACTATCTTTATTCTCATCTAATTGAGACAGGTGAAAACTGCTCGGTGAAAAAGTATAACCAGATTTTTTCGGAGTAATTTCTATATCACCATTAAGTCCTGTCTGCTTCCAACTTCCATCTGCCTGCGTTTTCACTGAAGAACCATCACTAAAATTGATTGATGCACTTTCAATTCCTGCTCCACTACTATCCTTTACCGTCCCTGAAGCCTCATAGTCTTTAAAATAGAGCTGATCACAACCTGTTAAAAGAAAAAAAGCTGATACTAATAATAACAAAACAACAAGACTTTTTTCAGCATAAACCCACTCCCCTTATTTATAAAAATTAAAATAATGAATACATTTCTATATTATGTTATTTATTAACTTCTCCAGTAATTAAAATAATCCTTTAAAAAATGTGATAATTTTGAAAATAATTCTTAAATTCTTGCATTATTTTAATTATAATTATATTATTATAGTAACTACTAAAGAAATGAGGAGTTTTAAATGAAATTAATTTACAGAAAGACAATTTCTTTTATTTTAACTATTATCAGCAACATTTTAAGCTTTATCTTTGCGACTCAAATATTTAATTTAATTAAAATAACCATGCTGCAGTCTGGATATAGGGAAGGTGGAGGGGTTCCACAGTTTATTAAAGTTTTTACAGGTATTCCTCTATTTTTGATTGTGGCAATTTCATGGATGGGATTTTTCATTTACTCATTTTATTATTATGAGAAAGGAGCAGAAAAGAGAAACCTTATCGAAAGATTTCTCTTTATCAGTGGAGTTGAAATTTTACTTATTCCCTTTATAATTTTAATTTATCAATTATTTTTACCTATACCTACTCGAACAAGTGATATTCTCTTACTTGCCATTACCTTCATTGGAGGGGCCATTTCTATTTATCTTTCTAAAAAGCTGGATATTAACTTTTAAACAATCCCCATCGCCCTAAAAATAAAGACAAATAGGGTCAGAGAAAATACTGATCCCAGGGTAGTCATCATAACTATTGAAGCTGCCAGATTCTCGTCTCCTCCCATAGCTGCAGTGATGATTGCCGAAGAAATGGAAGTTGGAACTCCAAATAAAATATAAATTAAAAATATTTCCTGATTTCCAAGTCCAAAAGCAAAGGCTGCCAGAACTGCTGCTGCCGGGTTAATAATCAGTTTAAAAATTGTAGCAGCAACTGCAGGTCTGATATCAACAAATAATTTATCAACTTTAAAGGTAGCTCCAATTGTCAGCAGGGCCAGCGGAGTAGCTAAAACATCAAAATAATTAGCTGTGTTCTGCAGCAGTGTTGGAAATCTGAATTCTACTAAAGAAGCTATGATTCCCAGAGCAATAGCAATAATAAAGGGATTAGTCACAATGTTTTTAAGAGAATTTTTAAACTGATTTTTAGTTTTATTATCAGGATTACTCAGCACTAAAACCAGTACTGCCAGCACATTATAAATTGGAACTACAAAAGCAACTACCAGAGAGGCTAAAGGACCAACCGCTCCTGTCACATTCTCTAAAAGAGAAAAACCTACATAGACAAAATTACCCCGAAAGGTTCCATGGATAAATGCTCCTAATTTACTCTCTTCCTTAACAATAAATTTAGAATAAATATAAATAATAATTACACTTAAAGTTGTACCGATAATTGCAAAACTGATAAACTTTAAATTAAAGTTATCTGCAACTGAACTCCGTGATACACTATTAAAAAGTTTTAAGGGTAAGGCTATGTAAAAAACTATAAAATTAGCAGCATTAATAAAATCCTGTTTAATTATATTTTTCCTCTTCAAAATAAAACCACTCAACATAATCAAAAAGATTGGTAAAGCAACACTGAGACTGAATATAAAATTAGCTAACATAATTACCTCCTGCGATATTTGTATTTAATAGTAGTTTATATAAAAATAAGAGGAATAACAAGACATTTATTGTTATAAGTATTTGCTTTTCTACTTTTTTTGATATAAACGAGAAAAAAGCAGAAAGACCCTGCTAAAAGGCCCCTCTGCTTGATTATAAATATGATCTTATTTACTTAAAAATTGGAGAAGTGAATTCTAAAAAATCTCCTATTTTTATACTTCCATCTTCATTTCGGGTCAATGGTAATTCAATTTCTAAGCTTTCAAAATTCGCCTCAGAAATTTCTACATCATTAACATTAGTAGAATTTTCTCCATTATAGAAGAAGTTATGATTAGAAGCTTCTGCTTCAGGATAGCTATCAGCTTCAATCTCTTTGGTGGCAAAGGAAACGAATTCTTCAATTACAAAGTCCTCTTCGATGCCATCATAAGTTGTAAAGACAATATTTCCACCCTGGTTATTAAAGGAAATATTATTTACAGCTCTTACTCCCGGGTTACTGTTGCTGGCAAAACCTACAGCTCCATTACCAAAAGCAATACTGTTTTTAATTAGATGAGGAACATGTACTCCTTCTCCACCAAGTTTAAACCCATTTTTATCTCCACTTCCTTCAGTTCCATCTGTTAAGGTACCATTATTATAAGCAACAGAATCTTCAATTACGACTTTTCCAATTGCTCCAGTACCAACTTTTGTATATAAATCCCAGCCGTCATCAATATTATTATGGGCAATACAGCCTTTAAATACATTTCCCTCACCGGAGGTTAACTTAGCTGCAAAACCATCGGCATTATTGTTGGATGGATCAACATTATCAAAGGCGGTTGAATTTAAGATCAGGTTATGAGATGGCCATTTATTCTTATCATCTTCGGTAATATCGGTTCTGCTGATCTGGAGGCCAGTATTACCATTATTATAGAATCTACTTTCTTCTATAATATTATGATTTCCACCGATTACCATACCCTTTTCATTGGCTGCAGAATTGGTAACATCAATTCCCTTGATATGCCAGTAATCTCCACTGAGAATAATTCCTTCAGTCTTCTTATCAAAGTCAATTACCACTTCTGCATCCTCTGCTGCAATTAAATACTTATAATTATCTGGAGTACCATCATTATACTCTTTGATTTCTAATTTTTGATCTCTCAGATAATGGCCGGCAAGCATTACTATTTTCTGTCCCGGCTGTGAATAAGCAGCTGCTGTATCCAGATCAAGTGGATTTTCCTGACTACCATCTCCAGCGGCACTTCCTTCTGGAGCAACATAAATATCTTTACCGGCCCTGAAGGTCTTCATCTCAATAGTAAAGTTTTCAATAATCCGGTCATAATCAGTCAGTTTTTGAGTATCATCAGGTAAGAAGATTAAAGTAAAGTCATTTTGAGCATTTGCTTTCAGCTCTGAATTTAATTTAAACTCTTTTCCTGCCTCTACTTTCTGATCAACTGCAATTATTTCTTTACCCTGTTTTACAGTTAATGTTCCAGCTACATTTGCTTCAGTGATTAACTGGTAATCTTTAACAGCGGTTTCAGTTAAAGATAAGAGATTGATTTCAGGTTCTACCGGTTCAGCAGGTGGTATAACCTGAGGTGCATCAGTTTCTGCATTAGACACCTTTAAATCAATATTACTAACTTCTATATGACCTATTCTGGCTCCAAAGAAACCAAGATAGATCTTATCATTTTGAACTTCTAATAATTCTGGCTCAAATAAAATTTCTTCCTTTTCGCCATTTAAGCGGCCTACATAACCACTATTTGTTTTTGCCAGAGTTAAGCGATATTCCTCGGCTGGATGTGTATTATCAGGAGTTGGCTTAAGCTCTTCAATCATAATCCCCTGATCCCCATTACTTCCTTTTCCGTCTGGAGATTCTACTCCTGTTCTGTAGAAAAGCTGAGTTCCATTTGGATCTTTACTACCACCACTATAGCCACCTACTCCAGCTATGTTGGAAGCAAATACACCGGTGTCACCATCTTCACCAATTGCATCACGAGCCATAATTCCAAAAGCTTCCTGACCGTCATGAGGATCTTTGGCATATTCAATTACCTTCACATCTGCTGAAAGCTCAAAGTTATCTTCAGCATCAAGTACTGTGTAGTAATAGGCGATTCCATCGTGATCAGTTGCAACTTTTCCTCCACCATTAATTGAGGCAACTTCTACTGAATCTTCTTTGACATTAATAAAAGTATCATCATCAGAAGCAGACTGACCAAAGTTAATTGCATTCCAGCTGTAGTCTTTTGCTTCTCTGACAGTCACATCAAAGGTAATAGAGTCTACTTGATCAGATTCAGGAATTACTCTAACTGTATAAATCCCCGGCTGCTGATTATCAATTTTTGAGGCATTGATTCTATATTCATCTGCGTCTAGAATTTCCTGATCTCCATTGTCATAAACCCTGGCGATCTTAATTCCTTCTTCAGCAAAATTCTCAGCAAGACCAATAGTTGTTTGAGGATATTCAACAATTTTTAGACCTTCAAGTTCTTTTTCTTTAACTCGGTAATCCATTTCAGTTTTTTGATCTTTATATTCGATTACTAACTTTTTATTTCCAGCTGTCTCACTATCAAAACCTGAGACCTGGTACTGATCTCGCATTAATCTGATAGAATTACCATCAGCATAATTTGCATAAACAGAAAGACCGTCTAATTTTAACTCTTCACCAGGAAAATATAGAGTTTTTGCTGGCTTATTTTTAATTTCCAGTTCTGCGAGAGCTGCATCACTGACCTCAACTGTAAAATCAGTTTTGATCTCTGAATTTTCATTATAGATTACAGAAATTTTCTTTTCTCCTGCAGCTTCAACTGTATAATCAGCTGCTGCAAGTGTTTCTCTTCTGTAGCCGTCATTATACTCTGCTATTACTGTAAGACCTTCAGGATCAAAATTATCTCCTAAATAATAGTCTGTTTTAGCAGGATAATATTTAATCTCTAAAGCTGTAGCACTTAACTCATTGATATTTAGCTTAAGTTCTTTTTCAGCTCCACCATAATGAATTGTAATTGTATTTTCACCGGCCTCAGAGCTGTCAAAGCCAGTTACTATATAATCTTCCTGGCTCAACTTTTTACTGCTGCCGTCTGCAAATTCTGCAGTAACTTTTAGTCCCTCAAGCTCAAAATCTTCTTCTAATAAATAGTCTGTTTTAAAATCTGAAGTATCAGTTTTCAGTTCCGAAACTTCTTTAATCTCTTCAAAGTTCAAATCATTGTAATAAACAGTGGTATTTCTGGAAGTATATAAACCGGCGAATAGATCTTCTCCTTCAAAACCATTAAAATCTTCTATTACTACCGGTTCTTCCTCACCAAATTTAAGCCAGTATGTATTTCCTGATTTTTTCAGCTCAACCTGATAGCTGAGTTCAGGCGCAGGAACTGCACCATTTACCAATTCTCCCAGCTTTTTTTGACCTTCTGCAGTTCTATAAAAAGCTGTAGTTGGAGTATCTTTAGTTGCATTTAAGGGTCCAACTGCCAGTGCATACCCGATATCCTCTTTATTATTTTCATTATATAGAACTTTATCTCTAAGCATTATTCCAAAAGAAACCTGATTGTTCATATCAAAAGATTCCACTTCAGCCTGAACAGTCATTTTAAAATTGTCTCCCTGCTTCATCTTTTTAAAGTAATAGGCTATTCCTTCAGATGAACTTTCAATTTTACCCCGATTATTGGCACTCATCATTTTAATCCTGCCGTCTGCAAGTTCCTGAATGGCAAAGTTTTCAGCAGTAATTTTATTGTCCCCACCAACATTACCAAATACACTTGCTTCCCAGTCACTTTCTACTTCTATCATTTCGGCGGCCAGTACGGGTGTAATCAAAAATGTAATTAATAAAGTTAAGATAATACTAAAAGTAATTTTAGAATTCATTTGCTTAATTTCCCCCTATTTGTAATTTTAATTTAATTCTGAGTCAGTTTGGCTGATTAATTTTCACCCCCTAGTTAAGGTTTAACGTTTTCCGTTAAGTGAAAAGATTTTAAATTTATAAACAATTACAAATATAATTTTACCAGCTTAAGCTGATTTAATCTAAACATATTTTTTGATACTTTCTAAACTTAAACATATTTTTAGGTGAACTGTTTAAATTTTCATATAATTATTAAAAAAACAGGCCATCTCTGACCTGTTGATCTGAAATCTATTTATATGCTTTTCGGTAATCACTTGGTGAAAGCCCGGTTCTATCTTTAAAATTCCTGCCGAAATGAATTAAATTATTATAGCCAACCTTTTCTGCAACCTGACTGACATTATATTTATTTTTTAAGAGGAGATTTTGAGCCTCTTTAATTCTGACACTATTAATATATTCTGTTACTGTATAACCAGTTTTTTCTTTAAATAGAGTACTCAAATAACTGCTGCTGTAAGAAAACTTTGCTGCCAGCTGGTTGAGAGAAAAGTTTTGAGAAAAATTATCTTCAATGAATTTCATTATTTCCATTATTTTTAGATGATAGTGATCTCTGCTCTCCTGATTGTTTTTGGATTTTAGATAGCGGTTGATTAAAATTAAGAGCTCAGAAATTAAAAGTTTTAAATAAATTTTCCTGCCAAAATCATTCTTCTTACTTTCCATTTCCATTCTGGCAAAAATATTTTCGATCATCATTCTGTCATTAATTTCAAGTCGCAGGTGATAATAATCTTTCTTAAAATTAGAAAGTAAATCAGCCTCTTTCCCACCAAATTGCCCCAGTGAGTCAGCCTTGAATTTAACTAGAAAGCGATTAAAATAAGATTTATCCCTGACAAAAGTCTGATGTTTAACCCCTTCTTTGATCAGAATTAAATCTCCTTTTTTAACATTAAAACTCTTATCTTTAAAATCATAGCCGCGGCTTCCATCCTGCAGATAATATATTTCATAGGCATTATGAAAATGGGGCCAGTTCATCCCCTGGTCTTCTCTTTTCAGTAACCTCTCAAAACTAAGCTCCTGCTCCAGAGTTTCTGCTTTACAAAGCATTTTATTACCTCCAGCAATATTATTTTATAACCTCGTCGTTGAGATACTTATTCCAGATTGTTTCAAACCAGTTATTATCTTCGGGAATCTCTCTGACATCCTGCCAGCTGAATTCAAAATGGTCACCTCTGTATCTTAAGCGCTGGATCTTTTTGCTTAAGGCACCATCTTCCAGGCTGAATCTAAAATCTTCGCTTAAGCTCTCTAATGGCAGCTCTCCTTCTTCATCCTGAACCAGGTAGGAGCCGCGACTTTTACCCCCAAGCTGAATATAATCCTTAAAGGCAGTTAAATAAACTAATTGGGCTAAAAGCAGATCATAATTTTGAAAAGCCAGACTTAAATCACGAATAGAATTTAGACTGCTGATTTCTCCCAGCTGATCTAATTCAGACTCTGTTTCCTTAAGAGCGGCTTCGATTGCAGCAAGATTTCGAATATGAGCTCCAGCTTTACTCATTCTCTCACCCAACTTTTCTCTGATCTCTATAATATTTGCCTTAGATTCTTTAATCGATTGAATGAATTTCTCCCCCAGCTTTAATTTCTTTTCGATTTGAGAGGAAGCCTGAGCTGCAAACACATCTAGCTCAGCTGGCTCTTTTTGATAACGGGCAGCTATAAATTGTGCGGCTCGGGTACTCCCCACCTGGCCTGAATTAAGGGCAGTTCCTCCGGGTCGATAGACTCCATGACTTCCATTTACCTCTCCGACCGGGAAAAAGTGAGCAAGATTACTCTCCCACCAGATATTACCCTCAAGACCTCCGTTGTTGTGCTGAGCGCAAACTGCAATTTCCAGCATTTCACTGGTCAAATCAATACCATTGTCAGCATAAAGATCAATTGCCGGCTGGTTCATTTTTTTAAGCCTCTCAATTGGAGTTCCAAATAGGGCTTCAGAATTCTCAAGATACTGATAGGCCTCTTCGCCAAGTTGAGAAAAGTTTAGATTTCCATTTTCAGATGCAAATTTAGAATTCTGACGGTAATCAAGCCAGACTCTTCTTCCCTTAACAACAGTTTCATTATAAACTAAGATATCAATTAGGGATGAGCCAAAATCTTCAACCTTCCTGGGGTCAAAGGGCCACTGATAACCTTTTAGAAAAATTGCATCCAGCATCTTTCCAGGATCAGCAAAATATTCATTTAAAAACTCCTGCCTGTCATTTCCCCCCTGATCGGTTGAGATATAAGTTGGTAAAACCTGCTGATAGGTCCCGGAGAGGTTCCAGCGAAATTTTGTTGAAGCAATTCCGTACTGCCACTCGGTTAAATTTTTCCCCTTTACCCCGGCCTCAAAGGCAAGCCCTGATGCACCAGTTTGAGAACCCGGATAAACTGAAGTAGCATAAAGTCCAGCTGGACCACCTGTGGCATAAACTATATTGGTAGTATTGAAGAGAGTATAGCGCTTTTCTTCATTTTCCATCTGATTTTTATTCAGAGTTAAAAGACCGACAGCGTTTTCCTGCTTTTGATCAGTTAAAACTGCTATTACCTGATAATTATCAAAGATTTGAATCCCCTTATTTTTAACCTCTTTTTCCAATTTTTCTGTCATATAGCGGGAGGTTAAGGGACCAGCCGAAGTTGCTCTTTTGCGGGGGTCATGGTCAGTTTTATAGCCTACATACTCCCCAAAACGATTGTGGGGAAAAGGGACCCCAATATCTACCAGATGGTAAAAGGAGCGGGCTGATAATGCAGCCTCCACCAGAGCCAGATCGCCATCCATTGAGCCACCTGAAAATAGGGTTTCTGCCATCTCAAAAACTGAATCCTGGTCTTTTCCTCCCAGAGTTAATTTATAATAGGTCTGCTTGTCTGAACCGGTATTGCGGGAAGTCCCCATATTTATTCCTTCAGTTACAATAGCTATATCTTCCTGGCCAAAATTATATAATCTGTCAGCTGCATTTAACCCTGCAGCTCCGGATCCAACCACGACCGTATTTAACGAGTAGACATCGAGCATTTTATCTTCTATTTGAAGCTGATCTTTTCGCATTTTTTCCTCCTCTAATAAATTTTAAGCCGATAATTTAAGCTTTAATGATTTTCTGCATATATTTTTTCTAAAACATTATTTTTGATTATAAAAAAACTAATTGTTAGTGCATCAGCAGCTTCACCTGCGGTTAGAGCTAAAGCAGCAATTATAGCAGCATTGATTTCCACTGTCAGAGCTAAAATTAAAAAGACTAAAACCACAAATACAAGCCCAACAATTTTAGCAGCTGCGATAATATTGGTAGTCTGCCGCTGCATCATCACTCCCCAGAAGGTTTCTCTAAAAGCTCTGATAATCGGAAAGAGAATAAAAGCTACTATTACTTTTTTGACAATCGAGCTTATAGCCGGTGATACGGAAATCAATTTAATTAAAACAAAATCTCCAATTTGGGTAAAAGCAAGTACTGCCAGAATGAAACTTACCATTGTCCCTGCCGCCAGTGAAAATTTTAAAATTCGCTGCCAGTTGTGATTATTTAGTTCACGAGCATAAACAAGTGAACACTGATGAAGTTGGTCTAAAGGACCCACAAAAATCATTACCAGAGTCCAGCTGACACCATAGGCAGCCAGATCATGAGTACCAATACTGCTCCTGACAATTCCACTCTGAACAACCGGCTGCACAAAACGAGCCAGAAAAGCCATCACTGCGATTGGAATAAAAAATTTAATTATTCTCTTTAAATTAACTTTTTTTGTTACATTATTCGGCAGACTGGCAAGAACTCCATTTTTTCCCCTAAAACTGCCAAATGTATATCTTAAGGCAAAAGTAATAAAGATCATCTCAATTGCTATTCCAGCAAACCAGACACCACTGGCAGCAGTCACCCCGGCGACAGCCTGATTTACAGTCACCCAGAGCAGAATTAAGGAGATGCTGATAATGCGAACTACTACTCCCGGTGTAATCAGCTCGGTTTTTTTAAGGCTGATTGCCAGACCCTGCATTATATTTCTGATTGACTCCACAAGTGGTATAAAGGCCATAATACTTAAGGCTTGATAGGCAAATTTAATCTCCTGTGGATCTTTTAGCCCAATAATTTTTTTAAAGACAATTTCTCCCAGAGGAGTATAGCCCAGAGAGGCAATCATTAAAAAATATAAGACTCCGAGTCCAAAGATAAATGAGCTGACAAATTTAAAACTGCTCTGGTCATCGACCAGGGAGGTCACAGTCTGTCTTGACATATGGATCGGGGATTTAATAATATTGGTAATACTCTTAGAAACTGCATAGACGGCCAGAGTAATTTCCGGAAAAGGAAGTCTGGCCAGACTGGCATTAACCGCATTGTGAGAAACCCCAATAATAATTGGCATCACAGCCAGGGGCAGAAAAAATTTAATCAGTTCCTGATATTTTATTTCTGAAATTTTTCTCTTTATATTTTCTGACATCAAATTCTCCTTGTTAACTTCAAATTAAAAATTTAGTTTTGAATTTTAGTTTTCTCTTGTTTTAGTCAATTTTCCTAAAAAAATCTATTATCGGAGCAGCTGAAACTGAATGCTCTGCTTTCTCTAAAATATTCATTTTCAGTTGCTCTTCTAAATTTAAAAATCTATAAACTTTTTTTATCTCCTGATAGGCCTTTTGAGCTGATTGAAGTGGAAACAAGCTGTCTTTTTCTGCTGTCTGGATTAAAAGGGGCTTAGGTGCAATTGCAGAAATCATTGTTGGAAGTTCAGCATAATTTAAAATACCGGGCAGATAATTATCCAGACAGTGTCTTTGGGCCAGAATACTGTCCTTATAATATGAAGTATAGCCGCTAATTGCTGCCGCTTTAATTTTGTTTTCAAAAAGTGCTACTAAAATTGCAACTGGAGCACCTCCTGAAAAGCCTACCACACTTATTTGACGATTGAGAATATCCTTCCTTTTTTCAAGCACCCTTAGAGCTGAAATAAGATCCCAGAGTCTGTATTTTAAAATGCTCTCTCCTGATAATAATAAGTTGCTGCTGATTCGATAACAGGAGTTTGCTGTAGGGTTAGCTTTCAGATCAGGATCTTTCTGATAATCTTCTTTTAAACGTCTGTCTCCAAAACCAAGCAGCTCCGGAATAATAACTAGATAACCCTTACTAACAAAGTCAAGAGCCAGATTATTGTGACAGGTTGGGCTATCTAAGTTCTCTCCGGCACCATTTAAGCCAACTGTTTCCCGGCTGCCATTACCGTGGCCGTGGGCAATGATTAATGCCGGAAATTTTTTCTGAGTCTTTTTCTCTTTAGAAGCTGGAATTAATAAATAGGCAGGAATTTTAAGATAGTCTTTAACCTGATAGGCAATTCTAAGCCTTTTATAATCTTTAAAACTCTTTTCTGCTAAGATTTCTACGGCACCTGTTTCTACTGATAAATTACCGACTCCCTTGCCAGGATTTGAGCTCACCGCATTTTTCCCGGGAAGTCCACCAATTAATTCAGCAATTTTTAATTTAAGTTTTTCCCGCCAAAGTTTCCATTCTGCTTTAGTTTCGGCTACAAACTTAAATTCAGGCTGATTATTTTGATATAATTTTTCTAAATAAGAATCAGGAGAAAAATCAAAGTTATTTCCTGCCATCTATAACACCTCATTAATTTTAAGCTCTTAATTAGTTTAAATTTTAATCCTTATTCTGACAGCTGCTCTCTTCGATATTTAAATTACTCACATTTTTAAACTTAAACTGGTCTTCAGCTTCAACTCGTAAGTTAATATTTTTAAGATATAAGCCTTCAAGATTACTTGCTCTTAAACCTTCTTTACCGCTGAGGTTAATATTTTCCAGAGTTATATCCTTCATTTTCTTTTCCGGTAAACCGCGTAAAACAACAGGCTGAGCAATATTTTCACCTTTAATATTGCGCACAGTTATATTTCTAAATAAAGGCGGCATCTCACTCCTCGGCTCAACTGTAGTTGCATCATAATACATATTTAAAATAATCCCCTGATCCCGCAGATTGTTGATCTCAATATCTTCAAAAAGCAGATTTTCTACACAGCCTCCACGGCCGCGCATTGATTTCAAGCGAACTCCTCTTTCTCCACCATTAAAGACACAGTCGTAAACATGCACATTTTTAACTCCACCTGACATCTCACTGCCGATTACAACTCCACCGTGACCTTCTTTGGCCTTACAGTTACGGATTAGCAGATTTTCAGTCGGCTTATTTACTCTTCTGCCGTCTTCGTTAATTCCAGATTTGATGGCAATACAGTCATCTCCGGTTTCAAAATCACAGTCTTCAATCAGCATATTTTTACAGGAATCAGGATTAATTCCATCTGTGTTTGGTCCATCTGTAATAATTTTTAGATCTCTAATAATTGTATTCTCACAGTAAACAGGATGGATGGTCCACATTGGACCATCTACAATTGTAATCCCTTCAATCAAAATATTTTTAGAATTAATAGGCTGAATAAACTGTGGTCTTAATCCTTCTTCTCTACCAAAAATTCTATCTTTTACCGCAATCCCGTTATATTCTGCATCATATAGTTCTTTAGCTGCAGCATGCTGGGTCTGCTTCCAGGGCCACCATTTGGCTCCATTACCAACTAATTTCCCTTTGCCGGTAATCGCTATATTTTCACAGTCCTGAGCATAAATTAGAGGAGAATAATTATAGCATTCATTTCCCTCCCAGCGGGTAAAAACTACCGGCAGATAATCTTCAAAATCATCACTGAAAGAAATTACTGCTCCCTTTTCTAATTTCAGATGAACATTGCTTTTAAAGTGAATAGGTCCTGTAAACCACTCGCCTTCCGGCACGACAATTGTTCCTCCACCAGCCTGATGACAGCTGGAGATTGCCTCTGCAAAAACTTCAGTATTATCAAATTTTCCATCTGCCACTCCACCAAATTCTTTTAGATCAAACTCCCGCTCTGGAAATTCCGGCCTTTTGACCTCTATTTCAAAATTAGATTTTAACATTTAAGCCTCCCTTATAACTGCCTAAAACTGAATTAACTTTTTCTGATCAGCCGAGCGTCTGGCCTGCAGAGCCGCTTCGGTAACTCTAAATGATTCTTCCGCTGTAATCATACAGTCACCATTACCTTTGACCCAGTCCAGAAAATCAGCAAAAATTTCTTTTTTCTTGACTAAAGGCAGTTCTCTGTTTCCTTCAATTTCATCATTGATTAAATATACTTTTTCTTTTAAAACCTCGATAACTCCCTTATCTCCAGCAATTCTAATCCGATCATCATCATGGCTGGTCGCATTCTGCGGCCTTAAATAGTCAATATTAACTGAACCTGCAGCCTGATCCTCAAAATCAAAATGGCAGAGTGCCGAAACTTCCAATTCGCCATGATTTTGATTGGCAATAGTAGAATGTGAGGCATAGACTGATTTAAAATCCTTGCCACTCAACCACTGCATCCAGTCAATTGCGTGACTGCCGACCCAGGGAATAGTACCACCATAAGTCTCGCGCTTTTTATAAAAGTCTTCGCGCTGGCCGAGTCGATAAGATTTCTGGGCATTCATCAGTCGTACTTCCCCAATTGCACCCTCTTTAATATATTTATAAGCGGTTAAAAACCAGGGTTTATAGCGGATTCCAAACATTGCTGCCAGTTTGGAGTCACTCTTCTCATAGGCACTCTTTACTTCTGCCAGCTCTGCCAGTGTGGTAGCAATCGGTTTTTCAACAAATAGATCAATATTTCTTTTTAAAACTTCAACTGCAGCCCGAGCATGATCGCCAAAATGACAGGCAACAGCAGCAACATCAGGCTTCAGCTCATCTAGCATTTTTATGTAGTCATCATATTTTTTTAGATCATAATCCAGTTTTAATTTCTGATAGAGGTCTTCAACACTTTCTCCCTCTGAACCTGGTGCAATTGCAACTATTTCATCTTCATAATTATCTTTTAAGCCGTTAACCACATATTTAGTATGACCGGTGGAACCAATTAAAACTATCTTCATTTTCTACACCTCTCAATTAATATCTTCAGCTCAAAGCTGTATTTATTAAAATTTTTAGTCAAGTCATTATCTGGAAAGACTCTAATTTCGGAAAACATTTTCCAAAACTAAAGGAAAAAAGGTTTCTCCGGTCAAATATTATTAAATTTAGCCCGAGAGAAACCTGTTCTGATAGAATAATTAAAGTGTAACTCCATCTTTGAAAATTGCAATTTCTCGATAATCATTAATCTCATTTTTAGTCTTTGTTTTTTTAGAAGCAAGATCAATTAGGTAATCAAAAAACTCAGCAGCTAGAGAGTCCATATCTCTACCTTCCAGTAATTCTCCTGCATTAAAATCAATCCAGTTCCGCTTTTGATTGTATAGTCTGTTATTGGTAGAAACCTTTACAGTTGGCACCGGGCCGCCAAAGGGAGTTCCTCTTCCGGTTGTAAATAGAACCATGTGGGCACCAGAAATTGCTAAAGCTGTTGTTGCCACCAGGTCATTGCCCGGACTTTCTAAAAGATTTAGGCCCTTACCGGTAACCTGATCCCCATAGAAAAAGACATCATTAACAATACCTGTACCACCTTTTTGAGTACAGCCTAAGGACTTTTCTTCTAAGGTAGTAATTCCCCCTTCTTTGTTTCCTGGAGAAGGATTTTCGTAAATTTCCTGATCATGAGAAAGGAAATAATCCTTAAAGCCATTGATCAGCTCGACTACCTTTTCGAAAGTCTGCTCATCTTTAGCTCTATTCATTAAAATTTTCTCAGCCCCAAACATTTCTGGAACTTCAGTTAAAATACTTGTACCCCCATAGGCTCCCAGTTTATCAGAAATTCTACCGAGTAAGGGGTTGGCAGTTACTCCGGAAAATCCATCTGAGCCGCCACATTTGAGACCAATTTTCAGTTCAGAAACCGGCACTTCTTCCTGCTTAAATTTCCCGGCATAATCGACCAGGTTATCTAAAATCTTCTCGGCAGCCTTCTGGTCATCTTCAACATCCTGCAGATTAATAAACTTAACCCGCTCCGGATTATAGTCTCCAATATATTCTTTAAAATCTTCTATTAGATTATTTTCGCAGCCGAGACCTACAACCATTACTGCTGCTGCATTGGGATGATTGACCAGACCGGCCAGTGCCTTCTGGGTCATCTCCAGGTCATCACCAAGCTGGGAACAGCCGTAAGGATGTGGAAAAGCATGAATGCTGTCAATAACTTCATTTTCAATCAGCTCTTTGTATTTCATTTCTGCCTTTAAGGCCATTTTTTCTACAACTTTATTGATACAGCCGACTGTATTGATAATCCAGACATCATTACGAATTCCAACTTTGCCCTTTTCCCGCTTGTAGCCCATAAAAGTAGGCATTTCTGCTGGGTTTTTTACTTCAGGTAAATCAGGCTGATATTCATAATCCAGTTTGCCTGAAAGAGCAGTCTTTAAATTATGAGTATGGATCCACTCACCTTTTTTGACCTCTTCTGTTGTTTTTCCGATTGGAAAACCATAACGAATTACTTCATCACCTGCAGCAAAATCTTTTAAAGCAACCTTGTGGCCGACAGGAATATCACTTAAAACCTTAATTTTTTCTCCCTTAACTTCAATTTGTTCCCCAGCATCTATTTCTTCAACAGCGATCACTATATTATCATTTTCATTTATTAATAAAACTCTGGCTCCCATAAGAACCTCCTTAGATTCTAAAATAGCCCGGAATAAAGACATCCCAGGCTATTTAAATTTATATTTGATTATTTTATCATTTACTTGACATTTTTAAAGAATAACTTTTTTGGACCATAATAGCTTACATGTGCAACTAAATCTGCAGCTACACTGTAGGGCATACGGCCGCGGTCAACCTGACGCCCAACAACATTGGCTAAAGTTCTTCTAAACATTTCTGAGCGGGAAGAATAGGACATTAATTTTCTGGAGTCAGTAACCATCCCGGCCAGGTTATAGAATAAATCTACAGTTGTAACCTGCTGCAGCTGTCTTTCCATTCCAAATGGACTGTCAGTTAACCACCAGGGAGCCCCTAAGGATACATTGGGGAAAGCTCTGGAAATTGTAGAAGCTGTAAACCAGTGAGTTGGTTCCATAGTATAAAGTACAATATCCAGCTCAGAATCAAATTTATTAACAAAATATTTAAGATTCTCAGCCAGCTCAATATCACTGTTTGAGATATCGCCACCCGTATCAGGACCAAGATTATCATAAAGGCTGTCCCGATAATCTCTTACAGCACCAATATGCAGCTGTGTTACCCAGCCGCTTTCCTGATTTAACTTTCCAAACTCAACCAGGGTAAAGGCTTTAAAGTCTCTAATTTCTTCAGTACTTAATTCTTCACCATTTACTGCTTTTGCATAAATTTCAGCTGCTTTATCCTTTTCAACCTCGTAAGAAATTGGTTCAACTATTCCGTGGTCACTGGCTACACAGCCCATTTCCTCAAAATAATCATGAGATTTTTTAAGAGCAGTTAAAAGTCCATCTAAATCATTAACATCCTGCTCATAAGCATCACCTAATTTTTCAACATACTCAGACCAGTTCTGATGCTCAATATTCATAATCTTATCAGGACGCCAGGTGGGAAGAATTTTTACTCCTTCTACCTCTTCTTTTGCCTTTTTATGATTTTCTAAGCGAGAATATGGCTCATCAGTTGTACACATAATCTCAACATTCATTTCTTTTAATAAATTCTGAGGGCTCATTTCCTCTTTAGCCAGCATATTTTTGGTTTTCTGCCAGATCATCTCTGCAGTGTGCTCAGAAATTGGCTGGTCAATACCAAAACGGCGTTTTAAATCAAGGTGGATCCACTCATAAGTTGGATTCCCTGCAATTTCCGGGAATATTTTAGCCAGAGCAAGCCACTTTTCTTTATTAGAAGCATCACCGGTGATCTTTTCTTCCGGCACACCTCTTTTGCGCATCATTTCCCAGACATAGTGGTCAGTTTCAGCTTCAACCTCCCAGATATCATTCCAGCCTTCATTGGCTAATATTTCTGGTACATCACCGTGGTTGTGAGCATCTAAAATTGGTAAATTTTCAATTTCTTTATATAACCTTTTTGCTGTTTCACCTTCAAGTAAATAATTTTCATCTAAAAAAGCCATTTTATTCCTCCTAATAAGATATTTAACTTCTTGAAAACATTTTCATAAACATCATATCAATTTTTCCATCAATATCTATAATAAATTAAATTTTAATTTTCGTAAAAGCCTAATTTATTGAGATGTCTGCCGATATGTCTCTCTAAAGCCTGACGGTATTCCTTATCATGCTCATCCCAGAATTTATACAGTTTATCTCTAAAAAGATAACGTCCATCTCTTTTGTCCTGCAGTATAAAGCCGTAAGTTATATGCAGCAGCTGTCTAACTTCATTGATTTCCAAGAGCTCTCCCAGTTCCTGATCGCTGAGCTGAGCAAGTTCCGGCACCTTTGACAGATCTGTAGTCACATGATAAAACTTTTTAGCTTCTTCGAACTTTTCTAAAGCATAAGCATGAATATCCCTGTATAATGAAGGATCATTTTCGGCTACAACTCTAATTGCCTCCAGCCAGTTAGTTCCGGCTGTTTTGACATGAACTCTGCCTCCGGTATGTCTGCCAATTATCGGAAAGACACTAAATTTATCACTGCCGGAATGAATACTCAGTTTATAACCAAAACGATCGGCAATATCAGCATGGATTTTAAATTCTTTTTCAAACTGATCTAAATCTCCTATATAATCAATACCCTTTTGGAATTCTCCCACAAAACGAGGGGCCAGAGAATTAACCTCAATCTTATTTCGCTTTAATTCATTGGCTACAAAAAAATGCGCTTCCGGAGTAGTAGGAGTTGAAGTCTCATCAATTGAAATTTCAAAATCAACATCCCGGTCCGATTTTTTTAATAAATGCTGTATCTCTTTAGCAAAGTCCAGCATTTTATAATAAATTAAAACAATCTCTTTAAAATTATCCTGATTGTATTCCAGCTGGTAGCCAGAATTAAGAACAAAGGTTTTGTTTAAATACTGATCTTCCAGGCCCTGACGTAAATAATCAGGAACCTCCTGGTAGGCATTTTCAATTTCAGCCTCAGTCATCTGGTCCAGATCATCATTAATATAATCTGTACAGTCTAAGGTCAGCATAGAATATCCTAAATCTAAAGCTTCTTCGATATCTGGTTTTTCTTTTAAGTGATCTGCATCAGCTGCAAAACCATCCTGATAGCCTTCCTGAAAAACAGCCCAGCTGACATCATCAAGCACTGACTTAAAAGTTCTGCCGGTTAAATTAAGCTCCCGTACTGACTGCTGAGCAAAAACAGGCATAGCAGAACTATCTTTAACAGCCTCAATATGCCCGGGAGTTGCAATCCCAAGACGATCACCAAGACCAAAACTTGCTGTCTTATTCCCTAAAGCTCTGGGAGCTGTAAAAGGAAAAATCTCTCTTAAAATCTCAGCATTATAGTGACTTAAAGGTGCAATTTTAGCCTTAAAGCCCGCCAGTTCTTCTATTTTACCCTGAAATAGCTCGAAATTTTTAGACTTGTTTAATATAACCAGCTTCTTTTTCTGATCAATTTTAGCCAAAAAATAGAATGACTTGCCCTCTTTAATTATTGAGCGGGGATAAATTCGATAATCTTCAGCGTATTCAGCAACTTTTTTAACGGCTTCTTTTGAAGTACCAACCAGTTCTTCAGCAAAATCTTTCCAGGACATAATAATACCTCCTTAGTATTGAGAAACTTTATCCAGGCAGAATATCCTCACCAATAAATTATTAAGTGAGGATAAATCTACTTTTATATTCTATTTAATTAATTTCTCTAAACTGGCTTTCATTCCTTCTTTTTTAATCAGATTTAAATTAGAAATTAAGGAATCTGTTAGGCCTGGAAGCTCATTTAAATCTCTGTCCCAGAAATCCTGGTTTGCCAGTACATCCTGACCCAGTTCAGCTAAATCAATTTCTCCAGCTTCAAAGCTGCTCCAGAGATCTGCAAAGTAGTTAAGAGCATCCTTATCATCTCTAATTAAATATTTCTCTCCATCACGGTAAGCAGCAAGTTTTCCTTCTTCCAGTTCAGTTCCATGGTAGAAATGAATTAAAGCTGCCAGAGCAAAACTTAAACGCTCAGGTACTTTATCATATTCTTCAATATGCTGAACCAGTGAAGGTAAAACTCTGGTTTTGAACTTAGAAGTTGAGTTTAAAGAAATATCAAGCCATTTATGATCAATATATGGATTTTTGAAACGCTCAAAGATTTTGGAAGCAAAGTCTTCCAGTTCATCTTCATCTGCATCTAAAGTAGGTATAATATCTTCAAATACTGCCTGGTTGATAAATTCACCCACCAGCTCATCATTAACTGCATCTCTTACCAGATCAATTCCTGCTAGATAGGATACAGGTACTGTTGAAGTATGAGCACCATTTAATATTCTAACTTTTGTTGTTCTATAAGGTGTTAAATCATCCACCCACTTTACATTTAAACCGGCTTTATGGAAAGGCAGTTTTTCTTTTAAACTTTCATCTCCTTCGATAACCCAGAGATGAAAAATTTCGCCAGTATCCAGATTCTGATCATGGTAGCCTAGTTCAGCTTCCAGCTCATCAATCTCATTAAAAGGATAGCCGGTTACAATTCTGTCAACCAAAGTATTTAAAAAGTGATTTGCTTCTTCAATCCAGTTTTTAAATTCTGCTTCAAGATTCCAGTCATCTGCTAATTTTAAGATAATCCTTTTTAAATTATCTCCATTGCGGTCAATTAACTCTACTGGAATAATTACCATCCCTTTATCCCGGGCACCATTAAATGTCTGGTAGCGGTGGTATAAATAGGCAGCCAGTTTTGCCGGATAAGATTCTGGTGGTGTATCAGTTAATTTATCATCCTCATTATATGCTATACCAGCCTCTGTAGTATTAGAAACTACAAATTCTATCTCTGGATTTTCAGCCAGCTTTAAGTACTGATCCCATTCGCTGTAGGATTCAATTCCGCGAGAGATTGCAGTCATAATTTCTTTTTTATTAACTTCTTCACCATTTTCAATCCCTCTTAAGTAAAGAGTATAGAGTCCATCCTGTTCATTTAAATTAGAAATTCTACCTTCTCTAATTGGCTGAACTACAACTGTTCTCCCTTTAAAATGCCCTTTTTTATTCATAGTATGGAACATCCAGTCAACAAAGGCTCTTAAAAAGTTACCTTCTCCAATCTGAACGACTTTTTCAGGATAATCTAAAATCTCAGCTGAAAAATCAGCCAGCTCAGTCCCCAGAAGTTCTGACTCTAAGTATTCACGATCTAACATCGGTAAATCATTTTTAGCCATTATGTGCCTCCTTTAAATTCAAAAATCGATAAAATAATCCATTTTACCCTTCAAGTTTATAATACTAAAAATATACTCACTTAACAATAAACTTAGTTGTTATTTTATTCAATAATTAGTCAATCTTTATTTTAAGTTCAACTGCTCGCTGCTGAAAGATTATTCAGTTCTTTTTCTTGCTGCAGTTCACGATAAATTGGTAAGTAAATTTCTCTGTCTCTGATAACACAGCCTGCTTTCTTTTTGGCTGCCTTTAATTCAGCACATTTGCTGCAGCTGATGCAGACTTTAGTACTGTCCATCTCTCCCTTTTGAAGAATATCTCTAGCAAAATCAGGGTAAGCGAAAGCCTGACGTCCAAAGCCAGCCAGATCAGTCCAGTCAGCAGCGACCATCCCTGCAGCTGCGTTAGCTCCATACTGGCGCAGCCAGCTAAATCCGGTACCAATAACCAGCGTCTGATTTAGATTTTCTTTAGTAAATTTAGTTAATTCAAGCAGTCTTTTTACTCCCAGCAGAGGATGTTCTGGCGGCTGATAACCACCGTTATCATAGGGGCGGTTGACATGAGGTTTCAAATAGGGAGTGCTGGCAGTAACATTAATCAACTTAACCCCCAGTTCTTCCAGCTCTTTTAAGAGTTTTGCCGCTTCAGCTAAATCAGGATTACCATCCTGATCTGTTGCCCAGCCTCCAGGAATTGCATCATAAATATTTAAACGGACCGCCAGATCAATATCAACCTTATTTTTTACCTTCATAATAGTTTCTTTTAAAAAACGAGTCCTATTTTCATATGTCCCACCATACTTACCTTTGCGGTCATAAGCAGCCAGCAGAGAAGAAAGCAGATAGCGGTGACAGCTTTTGATATCAACTGCATCAAAACCTGCCTCTGCCGCCAGCTCTGCAGCCTTAAGATAATCAAGCTGCAGCTGATCCAGTTCCTCATCTGTGATGATGTGGAAATCGTTTTCTGCAATTGAGACAGGGTCAAGCTCCTGATCATTAAAGGCTATAATGTTATTCTCACCAAAACGACCTGAATGAGTCAGCTGAGCCACTGTATAAGGATCAACTTCTGACTCATTTTTTATAAGTTTAATCAGGTCTTTAAATTGAGCTAAATTTTCCTGTTTCAGATATAACTGACTTTCATTTGCCCTACCTGCTTTATCCACAGCAATCGCTTCCAGCCAGATTAATCCGGCTCCCCCATTTGCAAAGCGCTTATACCTTCTTTTAGTCAGCTCAGAAGGAGTCCCATCTGCTTCAGCATCTGCACCTTCCATCGGGTGGATAGCAATCCGGTTGGGAATTAGACGATTATTTATTTTAAGTTCTTCATTTAATATTTTTGTGTTCTCCGACAGAGGCAGTTCAAAATCAAGCTCTTTTAGATCTGCTTTAAGCTCTTTTAGAGAACTATAATTAAATTTTTGAGCTTTCATTTAATCAAATCCCTTCTTAATTAAATGGATTAAAAGCAGTATAGTTCTCTACATTTACCCATTTACTTTTAACTGCCCAGTCAAGATCAAGATCAGATAATAATTTTCTTTCGGCAAAGGCCTGATCAATTTTTTCGTCTATACCCGGTAAAACAGTCTGGTATTCTCCAGCTTCATTTTCAAATTCTTTTATTAAATTTTGCGGTACTGCTTTAATTTTTTCAGCCGAATCATAAGCTCCATTAATTGCTACAACAAAGTTTCGGGTGTTTTCTGGTGTACAGTATAAGTCCTCAATTAAAGAAAGATGCTTATCTGCTGCAATCCGGAAAACTTCCTTTTTAGGATCCAGACCTTCATTATCAAATTCAATAACTTCACCATCATTAAGTTCAATTTTTGTTTCTTCATTCATCTTCCAGCTGATCTTTCCTTTGGTACCAATGATCTCCATTACCGGATCTCTTTTTTCTTCTGGAATATGAGTTACATAAAAATATATCTTAGTGCCTGTAGTTGTTTCCGCTTTCAGGCAGGAATTATCATCAGCCTCTATGTAGCTGTGCCCTCTGTAAAGTTCAGCTCTTACTCTTTTTAACTGGGCAGAACTGTGCATACTCTGTCCTGCTATAAAGATCATGTTATTTAAATAATGGGCAAAGGCATTGTGCATAGGTCCATCTAAAACTAATTGACCCATGGCCACACTTTTACCGGCCCAGTCATTACGGTCATAATATGATTTAAAACGCGGCCAGAATCCTTTCGCTGCTATCTCTTTTATCTCACCCAGCTTACCCTCTAAAATAAACTGCTTAATTTTTCTAATAGTATGAGAGTGGATATACTGAAAACCAATAGAACAAAATCTTCCTGTTTCTTTTTCAGTTTTAATCATTGCATCAATTTCCTGAACAGTTGGTGCAGGCGGCTTTTCTAATAGAATATTATAACCTGCTTTCATACCTTTTATTGCCATCTCAGCATGGGTTGGAATTGATACAGGGAGTCCAATTACATCAACACAGGCCTTGGCTTCTTTTAGTAAGCTTTCATAAGAACTGTAAATTGCTATTCCCTTATGTCTTAATTCTCTTACTTTATCAGCATTATTCACCTGATCATTAACTACTACAGCTGTCAGCTTCATTTTACCTTCAGCTTCCAGTTCCTCAATATTTCTTAGATAACTTCCGGCAAAATTTCGCACACCAACAACTGCAAAACCTACTTCTGACATTTACGCAACCTCCTTATTTTTTATCTTTTTCTCAGTAAGTAATTATCAAATATCTCTTCAATTTAAACTAATTATACATAACTATCTAAAATACTTCTAAACATAATTTGTGTTCTGATCAGATCTTTAACAAAATTTAAGCTGAAAAATCCTGATCAATCAATACCTGAGAATGCAACACCATCAATTAAATATCTCTGGAAGAATATGAAGAGAATTATTGTTGGTAAGATTGAAAGAAATGTCATTGCAAACATTGCTCCCCAGTTTGTAATCGCATTTGGATCAGAGAACATTTTAAGTGCAATTGAAACTGGATATTTAGTTACACTCTGTAAATATAGTAAAGGTGTCATGAAATCATTCCAGGACCAGTAAAATCTAAAGATTCCAGCTGTTACTAATACCGGCTTTAAGTTAGGTAGAATGATTTTAAAGAAAATCCCAAATTTACTGCAGCCGTCAATTTCTGCTGCTTCATCTAATTCAGTTGGTATACCTCTAACAAACTGAACCATTAAGAAGGTAAAGAATGGTACCGGCAGCATCTGAGGTAAAATAACCGGTAAATACGATCCAACCCAGCCCCACTGATTAAACATAATATACTGAGGTATTCTTAGAATTTGTCCCGGCACTAAAACTGTTGCAATCATAATTGCAAACCAGAATTTTTGACCGATAAATCTGGTTCTGGTAAAACCAAAAGCAGAAAAAGAAGCTAAAATAATCTGACCAATTGTAGCAGTACCAGAAATGAAGAATGAATTTCTAAAGAAAGTTAAAAAAGATACTCCTCCAAATCCTCTCCAGCCTTCTAAATAATTTCTAAACTGCATTGCATCAGGCCATAAAGTAGCACTTAGAGCATTTCCGGATGATTTTAATGAACCTGCTACCATCCAAAGCAAAGGATAAAGCATAAAGATACAAAAACCGCCGACTAATACCTGAAATAATATGTTTTTAAGTTTTTCTTTTTGACTAAAGGTTAAATTCATCAATTATTCTCCTTCCGATTCATAATATACCCATTTATTGGATGTTTTAAACAGCACAATCGTAACAATGGTCAATAAAACAAGTATAATCCAGGCAAGAGCTGAACCGTAACCTAAGTATCCATTAGAAATACCTTTACGATAGAGATAAACGGCATATACCAGGGTTCTGTTTAAAGGACCACCCTCAGTAATAATGTAAACCTGAGTAAAGACCATAAACATCTTAACCATCTGCATAATCAAATTAAAGAAAATAACTGGAGTTAAAAGTGGTAAGGTAACACTAAAGAACTGCTGTACTTTACCTGCTCCATCAATCTCAGCTGCCTCATATAAACCTTTTGGAATCTGTTTTAAACCGGCCAAAAAGATAATCATCGGAGAACCAAACTGCCAGGCAGCAAGTAAAATAATTGTCCAGATAGCATAATCAGGGTGACCAATCCAGGAAATTCTATTACTCATAATCCCCATTCCAACAAGAAAGTCATTAAAAGCTCCCTGTGAGGAAAATAACTGACGCCAGATTACTGAAATAGCAACACTACCACCTAAAATAGAAGGTACATAATAGGCCGCCCGGTAGAAATTAGTAAAAGGTCTGGCTTTTCTAAAAACTAATGCCAGTGCCAGAGCACTTGCCAGTCTTAAAGGTACAGCAAAAACTACATAATAAAATGTTACTTTAAGCGAAGTCCAAAATTTTGGGTCATCAGTAAATATTTCTATATAATTGCGAAGCCCTACCCAGCTTGGATCACCTACAATAGTATATTCTGTTAAAGAATAATACAGAGACCTTAGTAAAGGAAAAGCTAAAAATGCTAAAAACCCAATTAACCAGGGTAAAATAAATACATAACCAGTTAAATTCTCTTTTATCCACTTCTTTTTATTCATTCCAGCATCTAGAGAGCGAACCGAATCCAGTGCTTCAAATTTATTATTCAAAAATCTCCCTCCTTAAGTGTTAATACAAACTATAAGCTAGTGACTCATTTTAAATCACTAGCTTATAGAATTTTATCTTATTTTATTTTTTATTTAAATAAGAATGTTAATGCTCAACTTATCTAGAAAGTAACTTTGTAGCTTCTTCTCTGAAATCTGCTGCAGCTTCTGCAGGAGTTTTCATACCATAAATTACTTCCCAGTACTGATCAGCAAATGCTGTAGTTACTTCTGAGAATGCAGGTGGCTGTAATGGAAGTACAGGACCAGCGTTTTCAGCAGCTACTTCGATGAAATCAAATACAGCCTGATCATATTCGTCTGCGTCAGCTTTTAGAGCTGCTCTAACTTCACTGTTAGTAGGTACTCCACGATCTGTACCGATTACTTTACCAGCTTCAACATTGTTGAACCAGAAGTTTAAGAAAGTCATTACTTCTGCTGGATGCTCAGTATTTTTAGCAGCAGTCATAACCATTGCAGGCTTCATGAATCTACCTTCCTGAACTTCGTCTTCAGCTCTTGGATATAGGAAAGGTTGTAGAAGTTTGCCAGCACCATTAGAAATAGCAGGTAACTGATTACTCCAGTAGTTAGTTGCAGTTGCAGCTTCACCCTTAGTTACAGGATCCTGCTCAATTGCACCAGGAGCTTCCTGTCTCTGCATAGCATCCTGAACTACACCAGCTTCAATTAATTCTAAATCATAGTTCATGTAATCTACAAATAACTGATCATCGTCATAACCTAAAGACTTTCCATCTTCACTAAAGAAGCTCTGACCGTGCTGTCTTAACCAAACAACAAAACCATTACCTTCTTCCTGAGATGCAGGAGTTGCTGCACCTAAAATACCTAATTCTTCATTTAACTTTTTGAACATTTCTGCTCTATCTTCCCAGGTATCTTCTGGAGAAGGATAATCTACACCAGCAGCGTCAAATAATTCTTTATCATAGTAACCAGCAGGAGCGTTTACACCAGTAGCAAGTCCCATCTGCTTACCATAAGCTCTACCCATTTCCAGGTATGATTCACCAATTTTACTTACATCTAAAGTTCCATCTTCAATAAATGGATCTAATTCTAATAACTGATCATTTTCAACATAACTTGCCATCATTTTTCTTACATGCTGAATAATATCAGGTAAGTTATCTCCAGCGGCCTGAGCATTCATCTTATCCCAGTATCCACCCCAACCAGTATATTCTGGCTGAATTTTTATGTTAGGATATTCTTCTTCGAACATTTCAATAACTCTTAAAGTTCTTTCGTGACGACTCTGTGAACCCCACCAGGCGAAACGTAAAGTAACTTCTTCGTCCTGAGCCATTGCAGCAACACTAAGTGATAAGGATAACGCAAATGTTAAGATTAATACTAGAGCTAAACTTTTTTTGCTAAACATTTAATTTCCTCCTTGGAATTTAATTAAGTTTTAGTATGTTCAATTAAGTTAATAATTATAAATTCTTATAGGCTTATAAATCTTTCTGCCTCTGCAAAAAGATCAGAGAAAATTTTTGTCCCCCCCTTTTTTGAAAGTATTAAAATAAATACAGTCTTATATCCTTATCCTTATTAGATTATCTGTAAACTTATCTTAGGAAAATGTTTTCCGTCAATTAAAAAATTATTACGAATTTTTAGAAAAATATGGCTCTTTGACAAATGTTGTGAAATCTAAATAGCACCGTTTGAATCAAGTTATCTCTTTAATTTTTTGAATTGCTCTTAAATACTTAGCAATGAT
>NZ_QAXS01000007.1:0-16269 GCF_003053565.1 Halanaerobium saccharolyticum
GTAGATAGGCCAGAGGTGTAAGTGTAGTAATACATTAAGCTAACTGGTACTAATAGATCGAGGGCTTAATCATTATTTCCTATATGTATCTTTGATTGTACAGTTATCTAAATTTCAATCACAGATTAATTATTAACGCTTGTAGAAGCTTTATTCAGTAGAAAAAAGAACTCGCTTCGCTCAGACAGCTTTTTTCTTTGACCTTCATAAAGCATCTAAAAGCTAAATTAATCAAGTTCAGAAATTTAGAGAACATAAATCTGTAGCTTTTCTCAAAGTGAAAAGAGCAGAAAAACAATGAATATTTCCGGTGGTAATAGCGGAGGGGCAACACTTGTTCCCATCTCGAACACAAAAGTTAAGTCCTCCAGCGCCTATGGTACTGCATTGGTAACGATGTGGGAGAGTAGGTCGCTGCCGGTCCTTTTTTAAATACTCCCCGATAGCTCAGTTGGTAGAGCAGATGACTGTTAATCATCTTGTCGCAAGTTCGAGTCTTGCTCGGGGAGCCATTTTTTTATTTAGAGACCTTTTAAAGGGTCTTTTTTTGATTTTATAGAGTATTTAATTACTGATTAAAAAAATAATTATAAAATAAGAGAATTTAATTATAAAACACTCACTTAAAAGTGGGTGTTTTTTTTGTGTGATAATTTACTTGCATTTTTTTATAAATATAGTATTATATAATTAAAGGTCAAGATAAGTCAAAGTTAGGAGGGGGAGAATATGTCAAGTTTGTCTGATCAGATTGAAAGATATTTAAGAAGACAAATCTCTAAATATCAGGGCAAGGTAAAGATAAAAAGAAATCAATTAGCTGAAAATTTCGATTGTGCTCCTTCCCAAATTAATTATGTTCTTGATACTCGATTTACAGTAGAAAAAGGCTATATCGTCGAAAGTCAGCGCGGCGGCGGTGGCTTTATTAGAATAATTAGAGTTACTTTAGATTCTGATAAAGAAGTAATTCAGGAAGTTATAAATAAATTAGATAGGGCAATAAGCCAGAAAGAAGCACATGGAATAATTAAAAGATTATATGATAATGATTTGATTTCAGAAAGAGAATCTTATTTAATGGAAAGAGCAGTACATCGAAATGTACTGGGGATTTCTCTGCCGGAAAGAGATTATTTGAGAGGGAGAATTTTGAAAAATATGCTTGAGGTTATATTTAAAGTGAAGGAGGATTAGCCAATGCTCTGTGATAGATGTGGTGAAAATGAAGCCTCTGTCCATTTAACAAGGATTATTAATGGACAGAAAGAAGAAATCCATCTTTGTGAAGAATGTGCTAGAAGAAGCAGCAAGTTAAATATAGAGGATAATAATTTAAGTTTTCAGAGCCTGTTATCAGGAATTTTAAATCATAATTTTTCAAATCAGGAATCTTCTTATTTTACAAATAAGAATTCAAAGGAGCTTAAATGTCCAAACTGCGGCCTAAGTTATCAGGAGTTTACACAAGGTGGGCTTTTTGGCTGTCAGAAATGTTTTGAAATTTTTGAACCCAAACTGGATGAACTTTTTAAAAGAATTCATGGAAACAGCAGGCATAAAGGCAAATATCCACTTTCATTTAAACAGCTAATTGAGGTAGAAAGTGAAATAAATAAATTAAAAAAGGAAATGCAGGTTGCTGTTGAAAAAGAAGATTTTGAAAAAGCTGCAGAAATTAGAGATAAAATCCATGCTGTAAAAGATGACATGGAGGAAGATAAGAATGAAAAATAATCTAGTAAGTGACTGGCAGATTGAAGACGGGAATGAAAAAGATGTTATTTTAAGTTCCAGAATACGACTGGCCAGAAATCTAAAAAAGTATAAATTTCCTAATAGGAGCAATTATGAAGAGAAGAAAGAATTAATCGCATCTTTAAAAAGAGAACTTGATTTTCTAATAGATAGTGGCTTTGATTTTTATTTAATGAGTGATTTAAGTGAAATTGAAAGAGAAGTTTTACATGAAGAACATTTAATAAGTCAGGGTCACACGGAAAGTTCAGAAACTAAAGCTTTATTTTTAAATAACAGCAAACACCTCTCAATTATGGTTAACGAAGAGGACCATTTAAGGCTTCAAATCTTAAAAGCAGGTCTTGAGTTTAATGATCTCTGGCAGAAAATCGATCAAATCGACAATCAACTGGACGAAAAATTAGAATATGCTTTTTCGGATAAATGGGGTTATTTAACCAGCTGTCCTACTAATGTAGGGGCTGCTTTAAGAGCTTCTGTGATGTGCCATTTACCTGCACTTGTTTTAAGTGGACGAATAGATAATATTTTAGGTGCAGTTGGAAAATTTGGCCTAACTGTAAGAGGTGTTGCAGGAGAAGGAAGCAGCAGTGAAGCTGAGCTTTTTCAGATTTCAAATCAGATAACATTAGGTTTTAATGAAAAAGAAATTATAGATAAACTTGATAGTGTTATTCAGCAGATTATTGCTGAAGAGAGAAAAAGCAGGGAGTATTTGCTGAGAAACAATTATCTTAAGTTAAAAGACAATGTTTTAAGATCATTAGGGATTTTAAAATATGCTTATCAGCTTGAAGAAGCTGAAGCTTTAAAGTATTTATCGAGAATTAAATTTGGACAGGATGCAAATTTAATTGAAGAAAAACTAGATCAAGATTTATTTTCGAAATTATTATTTAAAATAAAGGATGCGCATTTAAAGCACAGTTTTGGTATGAAACTTAAACAGGATAAAATCAATATAAAAAGAGCTGAAATAATTAGAAATATATTAAATGAGGAGTGAAAATAATGTTTGCTAAATTTACAGAAAGAGCAAGAAAAGTTTTGAGTATTGCTGAACAGGAAGCTTTAAAACTTAAACACAGTTATGTAGGAACAGAGCATATTTTATATGGCCTAATTGCAGAAGGCCAGGGGATTGCTGCTCGTTCACTAATAGATAATGGAGTAAGCAAAGAAGTTATTGAAAGTAAAATTATAGATATGATCGGTAAGGGACAGAATGAAGTTAAAGGTTCTATTGGTCTGACTCCCAGAAGTAAAAAAGTATTAAATCTGGCAATGGATGAAGCCCGTAAAATGGGTCATAATTACATTGGTACAGAACATCTACTCCTGGGTTTAATTAGAGAAGGAGAAGGTGTAGCAGTTCGGATTTTAATGGACTTAAACAGTGATATCAGCAATATTAAAGAAGAAGTTGTTGATTTACTTGGGGGTAAAAATTCGATGCAGAAAAATAAAAAATCTTCAGGCAGAAAAACTAAAAATTTAGATGAATACAGTCGTGATCTGACAGAAATGGCAAGAGAGAATAAACTTGATCCGGTTATTGGAAGAGACAAAGAAATTAATAGAGTGATTCAGGTTTTAAGCCGCAGAACCAAAAACAATCCTGTTTTAATTGGTGAGCCTGGTGTTGGTAAGACCGCTATTATTGAAGGTCTGGCACAGATGATAGTCAGTGAAAATGTACCGGAATTACTGTTAAATAAAAGGGTGGTTTCTCTTGATTTAAGTTCCCTGGTTGCTGGATCAAAGTATAGAGGTGAATTTGAGCAGCGCTTAAAAGCTGTAATGACAGAAATAATTGAAAGCGGAGATATTATTCTCTTTATAGATGAGATGCATACTTTAGTAGGTGCTGGAGCAGCTGAAGGTGCAATTGATGCTGCTAATATTCTAAAACCTGCCCTTGCGCGAGGAGAGCTGCAGGCAATTGGAGCTACAACTCTTGATGAATACAGAAAGTATATTGAAAAAGATGCTGCTTTAGAGAGAAGATTTCAGTCTGTGCTGGTTGAAGAAAACTCAACAGAGGAAGCAATAGATATTTTAAAAGGACTGCGTGATCCTTACGAGGCACATCACAAGGTAAAAATTACTGATCAGGCTATAGAAGATGCTGTAGTCCTGTCACACCGCTATATTTCTGACAGATTTTTGCCTGATAAGGCAATTGATTTAATTGATGAAGCAGCTTCTAAAGTGAGATTGAGCAACAGTACCAGGCCACCTGAATTTAAAGAGTTAAGCCAGAAATTAGAAGAAGCTGAAAAAGAAAAAGAAGCGGCAGTTAAAAATCAGGAATTTGAAAAAGCTGCCAGAATGAGAGATAAAGAAAAATCATTAAAAAAAGAATTAAAAGAATTAAAAAACAACTGGGAAGATGAAAAAGGGAAAGCAGAAGCTGTAGTAACAACTGAAGACATTGCAGAAATTGTTTCCAGCTGGACCGGGATACCGGTTACTAAACTTGAAGAAGCTGAAACTGAAAGATTACTGCGGCTGGAAGACGAACTTCACAAACGAGTTATTGGTCAGGATGAAGCGATAAAAGCTGTATCAGAAGCGGTACGCAGAGCTAGAGCCGGTCTTAAAGATCCTAAGCGACCAATTGGTTCGTTTATTTTCTTAGGTCCTACCGGAGTGGGTAAAACAGAGCTTGCAAAAACTCTCGCAGAAACAATGTTTAATGATGAAGACGCAATGATCAGAGTCGATATGTCTGAATATATGGAAAAACATTCAGTTTCCAGACTCGTTGGCTCACCTCCCGGTTATGTCGGTCATGATGAAGGCGGTCAGCTAACCGAACCGGTCCGCAGAAGACCTTATTCTGTAATTCTTTTTGATGAAATTGAAAAAGCACATCCAGATGTTTTTAATGTTTTGCTTCAGATTTTAGAAGATGGTGTTTTAACAGATACTCACGGCCGTAAAGTTGATTTTAAAAATACTATTGTGATTATGACCTCCAATGTTGGGGCTGATTTTATAGAAAAGCAGTCACAACTTGGTTTTAAAACGGAAAATGATGAGTCGGCTAGTTATGAGAGCATGAAAGATAATGTTATGTCTCAGCTTAGAAAAACATTTAGACCTGAGTTTTTGAACAGACTTGATGAAATTATTGTCTTCCACTCCTTAAATAAAGAGCACATTAAGAAGATTGTTGACCTAATGTTAGATGACTTAAGAGAGCGTCTGGAAGAGAAAGAAATTGAGCTTGAAATGACCGAAGCAGCTAAAGCAAAACTTGCAGAAGACGGCTATGATTCTGAGTTTGGAGCACGCCCGTTAAGAAGGACAATTCAGCGGCAGATTGAAAATCCACTCTCAATAAAAATACTGGATAAAGAGTTTGAAGAAAATAATAAAATCATTGTAGATGTTAAAGATGGTGAGTTTGATTTTAAGGTAAATTAAGCTTCGAACATTAAATTAACCTCTCTTGTAAAATGCTGTAAAAAATGATATAATTAATAATAAATATTAGCAGAATTAAAGCTAGGAGTTATCAATAATGGCAAAAGCAAAAAAATATTATCTATGTCAGGAATGTGGTTATAAATCCGTTAATTGGATGGGGAAATGTTCTAACTGTGGTTCCTGGGATAGTTTTGAAGAGGTTATTGAAGATAAATCAAAAAATAAAAATAATAAATATGATCTAGAGAGAGAGGAGAAAGAACCTAAGCCAATTACAAAAATTTCATCGGTTAAGAGACAGCGCTATCAAACAAATATAACTGAACTTGATCGGGTACTTGGTGGGGGTATTGTTTCCGGCTCTCTGATCTTACTTGGTGGAGCCCCTGGTATCGGTAAATCAACACTGATACTCCAGGTGGCTTCTCTTTTTAGTCAAAAATATGGCAAAACTCTGTATCTTTCAGGAGAAGAATCTGCTTCTCAGTTAAAAATGAGGGCAGAGCGTCTGAACTGTATGGAAGAAAATTTGAATATTTTGGATGAGAGAGACTATATGGTTCTGGAAAATCATATCTCGAAAAACCAGGACTATTCATTGATTGTTGTAGATTCGATTCAAACTGTACATATTCCAGAATTAGATGCTGCTCCTGGGAATTTAACTCAGATCAAAGAAGTTACAAACCGACTTGTTAAACTGGCTAAAACAACAGGGATTCCAGTTGTTTTAATTGGTCATGTTACAAAAGAAGGAGAATTAGCTGGCCCGAGGGTTTTAGAACATTTGGTCGACACAGTGCTGCAGTTTGAAGGAGATAATTACCACATGTATCGAATGCTGCGGGCCAAAAAAAATCGTTTCGGTTCTACAAACGAAATTGGTGTTTTTGAAATGAAAGAAAATGGGATAAATGAGGTTGCTAATCCATCCAGTTTCTTTATTAACGAGAGATCTGCAGATGTATCTGGTTCAATTATTACTCCGGCACTGGAAGGAAGCAGAGTACTGCTGGTTGAAGTACAGTCTCTGGTTACTGAGGCTGCTTTTCCTTCACCGCAGAGGCTGGCAAAGGGTGTTGATTATAAAAGATTGTCCCTGCTTTTAGCTGTGCTAGAAAAGAGGCTGGGAGCTAACTTTAAAGAACATGATGTAAACTTAAATATTACTGGAGGCTTGAATGTTGAAGAACCGGGTCTTGATCTAGCAATAATCGCAGCTGTTGTTTCCAGTTATAAAGATATATCGCTTGATAATGATCTGGCCGTGATTGGAGAAGTTGGTCTTGGGGGAGAGGTAAGAGCAGTTGGACAAATTGAAAAAAGAATCAATGAATTAAAAAAACTCTCATTTAAAAAAGTTATTATTCCGGCAGCAAATGCAAAAAAGATTGCTTTTGATCCGGAAATTAAAATAGATGCAGTTAAAGATATAGCTGAATTTGTAAAAATTATTCTAAAATAAATTTACGAAATGAGGTGAAGCAGTGGAAGAAATTGACGAAAAACTATTGGATATTCTTAAAGTTCTAGCTCCGGGGACAGTATTTAGAGATGGTTTAGAAAACATTTTAAGAGCTCAAACCGGTGGTTTGATTGTAGTTAGTGATAAAGAAGAAGTGCTGGAGCTGGTTAATGATGGTTTTCAAATTGAAGCGCCTATCTCACCTGCCCGTTTATATGAACTTGCGAAAATGGATGGCGCAATAGTTCTGGACCAGGATGCAGAAAACATTCTTTTTGCTAATGCCCAATTGATTCCTGACCCAACAGTTAAATCCTCTGAAACTGGAACCAGGCACAAAACTGCCGAAAGGGTAGCTCGCCAGACAGGAGAGCTGGTCATCGCAATTTCTCAGAGAAGATCAATAATTACAATTTATAAGGGTGATTCGAAACATATTTTAGAAGATATCAGGGTTGTACTGGTTAAAGCCAATCAGGCTATTCAAACTCTAGAAAAATATCGCTCTGTCTTTGATCAGGCTCTGACAAATTTAAGTGCCTTAGAATTTGAAAATCTGGTTACCCTTTCCGATGTTGTAACGGTTATTCAGAGAACAGAAATGGTTTTAAAGATTCAGCGTGAAATTGAAAAATATATTTCTGAGCTTGGTTCAGAGGGCAGATTAATTAAAATGCAGTTAGAAGAACTGGTCAGCAATGTTAGAGAAGAGGGGATTCTGCTGATTGAAGATTATATTTCAGAAGAACTGGAAGAAGATACCTCAGATCCAGAAAAGGTGCTGGAAAATCTAACTGACTGGTCCTCTGATGAAATCCTGACATTAAATACAATCAGCAAAGCGCTTGGATACAGTGGTAGTGTAAATGCACTGGACGAAACAGTTTCACCGAGAGGTTATCGGATTATGCGGAAAATACCGCGGCTGCCAATGCCGGTTATAGAAAATTTAGTGGAACACTTTAAAAATCTGCAGGAAATAATTCGAGCATCAGTTGATGAGCTTGATGATGTAGATGGGATTGGCGAGGTAAGAGCTCAGGCAATTAAAGATGGACTGCGCCGCTTAAGAGATCAGGTTTTACTAGATAGACATATTTAGCACACTTCGTTATAATTTAATGTAAAAAGTTAGCAGATTGACTGCCGCTTTTTAAAATGGTATAATTATAAGGTGGATTTTTATTGCTTTCATAAAAGAGGAGTGGATAAGATGTATAAAATTGGTGATAAAGTCGTTTATCCAAATCATGGTGCAGGGACCATTGTTGGTATTGAGACTAAGACTATTTTAGATGAGAAAAAAGAGTACTATATTATGAAACTTCCGATTGGAGAAATGAAAGTTATGATTCCAGTTGATAAAATTGATAAAATTGGTATTCGAGATGTAATTTCTGAAGCAAAAGCAGATGAAGTATTTGAACTATTAAACGGTGAAAAGAGCAAAATGTCTCAGAATTGGAATCGGCGGTTTCGCGCTAATCAGGAAAAATTGAAGACCGGAGACATATTTGAAGTAGCTGAGGTTGTTCGAAACTTAAGTATTAGAGATAGAGAAAAAGGACTTTCTACAGGTGAGAAAAAAATGCTGAGTAATGCCCGCCAGATTTTAATTAGTGAACTTGTTCTGGCAAAAGATATGGATGAAGAAAGCATTTCAGAAAAGATGGATGATTTATTTACACTTGACGAAGATGATCTTGATTCTTAACTAAAGATTATTTGGGGGAGGGGGTGAGATAATGCTAAAAAAGATAATGCGCTTGATTTTTGGGGTTTTTGGTGGTGTTATCGCTTACCATTTAATTGATATCTTTGGTTTAGCAACTGAATATTCTTTTAGCTGGCAAAATATCGGGGAATTCTTTTTAACAAAACAATTTTATGCTGTTCTTTTTGGTGCAGTTCTGGGTTATTTTTTATTATTTTATTTGTTAGACAAATTACTTAATTTTATAATGGAGTTGGAGTTAAGATTTAAAGATTTAACCTGGAAAAAAATTGTGATAGCAGTTATTGGTTTAATAATTGGTCTTATAACTGGTGCTATTATTAATTTTATATTTCCTATTCCTCAAATACCTCGTATTGGTATGCCTCTACAAGTTTTTATTAATATTACTTTTACCTATATGGGATTTGCCCTTGCTATTCACAAAGAAAAAGATATAGCATCTTTTTTGTTTTCAGGAAAAAAAGAAGAGATCGACTGTCCACAGCTTAAAACTGGTAGTGATAAGATTTTAGATACCAGTGTCATAATTGATGGTCGAATTTATGATATCTGTAAAACTGGTTTTATCGAGGGAAATTTTATTATTCCCGAATTTGTGTTAGAAGAATTACAACATATAGCTGATTCAGCAGATGACTTGAAGCGAAATCGGGGGCGTCGAGGTCTTGATATTTTAAGACAGATGCAGAATGATGATCAAATTATGGTGGAAATAATTGACTATGATTTTGAAGAAATATCTGAGGTGGACAGCAAATTGGTTAAATTAGCCCAGGTGATTGAGGCTAAGGTTTTAACAAATGATTATAATCTTAATAAAGTTGCTGAACTCCAGGGGGTAAATGTTTTAAATATCAATGAGCTGGCCAATGCCGTTAAACCGGTTGTTTTGCCCGGGGAAGAGATGGATGTTAAGGTTATTAAGGAAGGTAAGGAAAATGGACAGGGTGTTGCTTATCTTGACGATGGGACAATGATTGTTATAGAAGAAGGCATTAAATATATGGGAGATGATATCTCGGTGCTTGTTACCAGCATTTTACAGACAGCCGCTGGCAGAATGATCTTTGCTCGCCCCAAAACAAATTAAAGGATGGTTTTGATGTCAGAGATTGGAATATTAATTCCTGCTGCTGGAAAAGGTAGTAGAATGGGAAAGAAGATGAACAAACAGTTTTTAGATCTGCTTGGGAAACCGGTAATCTATCATACAATTAAATCTTTTTTAGACTGGCAGCGTGATTTTGAGCTTAATATAGTCCTGGCTGCTGCCGAAATAGATTATTTTAAGCAAAAAATATTGCCCCTGTTTTCTGATTATCAGCAGCAGTTTAATATAGTTGCTGGTGGAAAGAGCAGAAAAGAATCGGTTAATAATGGGCTGCAGAACTTTAGTGATAAAGTTAAGTATGTTATAATACATGATGGTGCTCGCCCTATGATAAAAAGAGAGTTAATCGAAAAGAGCTTTCAGGCAGTAAAAAAGTACGATGCAGTCAGCTGTGGCGTTAGAGTTAAAGATACAATTAAAGTTGTAGAAAATTCTTTTTCTAAAAAAACACTTGCCCGTGATTCATTAAGAGCGATTCAAACCCCACAGGCTTTTAAATTAGATTTAATCAAAAAAGCACATCATAATTATAGAAAAGATAAAGCACTGGATGACGCTACTCTGGTTGAAGAATTAGGAGAAAAGGTATATATAGTTGAAGGAGATTATAATAATTTCAAAATTACTACTCCAGAAGATTTAAAACCGGCAGAAATAATTTTAAAGGAGCGGTTTAATGTTTAAAGTTGGTTTTGGTTATGACAGCCATCGCTTTGATAAAGACAGAAAACTTTTTTTGGGTGGAGTTGAAATAGAGTCAGAATACGGTCTTCAGGGCCATTCTGATGCAGATGTTCTGCTGCATGCTTTAATGGATGCCCTGCTGGGTTCAGTTGGAAGTGGCGATATTGGCAGTCATTTTCCAGATAATGATCCAGAGTATAAAGATATAAACAGTTTGAAGTTACTTGCTGAGGTAAAAAAAGAGCTCGAGAGTAAAAATTTTGTGATAAATAATTGTGATTTAGTAGTTGTAGCAGAGAAGCCAAAATTAAAACCCTATCGGGATAAGATAGTTAATTCAATTGCTAAAAATTTGGAATTAGAAGCAGAAGATATTAATTTTAAGGCAACAACAAATGAGAAAATGGGCTTTACTGGCCGAAGAGAAGGTATGGCAGCATATGCTGTTGTAAGTGTAGTGGAGAAGTCATTGTGGCAGTTTTTAAAGAAGCTGAACAGGAAGGGAGTATTAGATGATGTTAGTAAAAAATATAATGACAAATGATCCAATAACAATTACTCCAGAAGCAACAATTATGGAGGCAGAAAAAATGCTTTCCATTAATAAAATAGGGAGATTGTTAGTAGAAAAGAATGGTAAAATAATTGGCATGCTTACAGATGGTGATATAATTTCAGAGAAGAACCTGGACGCACCAGTGAGTGAGTTTATGTCTGATGATTTAATTATAATTAATGAAAATAGTACTGTCCAGCAGGCAGCAAAGAAACTATCGGATAATCATATCGGAGGCCTGCCTGTTTTTAACGATAAAGATCAGTTAGTCGGAATAGTTACTTCTGAAGATATTGTTTATGGATATTTAAAAGATGAAGAAGAAGAAATGGAAATGGAAAAGAAAACTATAACCCCAGAAAGTTCTGCTATTTATCTTTCGATGACCAGAAGTCGTGATTACGAAGAATACTGGCTGAAAAAGATCGAAGGTTATGGTTACCGTGGAGCTATAACTCAGACTGGTGCCAGCGCAGAAAAGCTACCAATAAAACTGCGCGAGAGTACAACTGTAGCTGCAATAGCTAGAGGTGTAATTAGTGAAAACTCACGCGAAAAAATGGCTGTTTCCAATGCTGTTAAAGATGCCTACAGTCAGCTGGACCTTGTAAACCCCGGTCTTGGTGGAGGATTTAAAATAGCTGTTGTTCGTGGTGATGGTCATGTTTCTGTAGCTATTTTTGGTAAGTTCGGGCATGCATTAGTTGATGGTCCAGAACAGTTAACTGTAGGTACAAGTGTAATATAATATTAAATAATTTTAAATTAATTTAGGAGGAATTATAAGGTTATGAGTAATAACATAAGATTGCGTTTCCCCCCGAGTCCTACCGGGAAGATCCATATTGGTAACATGCGTACCGCTCTTTTTAACTGGCTGGTTGCCAAGCAAAAAGGTGGCGAGTTAGTATTAAGAATTGAAGATACAGATCAGGCAAGATCAACCAAAGAATTTGAAGATATCATAATTCAGGAAATGGAATGGCTGGGCCTTGATGCAGACGAAGGTGTCGGGATTGGTGGAGATTATGGTCCTTACCGTCAGACCGAAAGAATTGATCTTTATCAGGAATATGCTGATAAACTTTTAGAATCAGGCCATGCCTATAAATGTTACTGTACTAAAGAAGAACTTGATCAAATGAGGCAGAAAGCTATTGATAATGATGAGATGCCTCGTTATGATGGCTCCTGCCGCAATTTAACTGAAGAAGAACGAAAGGACTATGAAGCTGAGGGTAGAGAACCGGTACTGCGTTTTAAGCTGCCTGCAGAAGAAAGAGAAATAATTGTAGAAGATTTAATCCGGGGAGATGTTAGTTTTAATTCCTCTGTTTTAGATGATTTTATTATCTTTAAATCAGATGGAATGCCCACCTATAATTTTGCAGTTGTAATTGACGATGCACTGATGGAAATTTCACATGTAATCAGGGGTGAAGATCACCTTTCTAACACGCCAAAGCAAATTTTAATCTATGAAGCTTTAGGCTTTGATTTACCTAAATTTGCCCATCTGCCTTTAATTTTAGATGAAAACAAAGCTAAACTTAAAAAGCGGGGTAAGGACTCTGTATATATTGGCGAATTTAGAGAGCAGGGATATTTACCAGAAGCTCTATTTAATTTCATGGCTCTTTTAGGCTGGTCGACTGGAGATGAAGAAGAAATTCTTTCTCAGACTGAAATCATCGATCGTTTTGCTATTGAAGATGTCAATAAAAGTGGTGCTGTTTTTGACAGAGAAAAATTAAACTGGATGAATGGTAAATATATTAGAGCAGCAGAAATTGATCGAATTTTTGAGCTGTCTTTACCATTTTTACTTGAGTCAGGTCTTGTAGATCAGGAATATATTGAAAATAATAGAGATTGGCTTCTTAAAGTTATTGATGAGAGCAGAACTGGAGTTGATTATTTGTCACAAATTCCAGCTGAAGCTGAATTATTCCTGACAGAAATTGAATTTGAAGATCCTGCAGCAGCAGCTGAAGAATTTAAAGGTGAAGATGTAAAATTAGTATTTGAAACTTTAAAAGAAAAGGCTTTTGCCAGGGAAGAATTAACGGCTGAAGCTGTTGGCGAGATTTTTAAGGAGCTGAAAAATGAGCTTGATGTTGGGGGCAGAACAATTTATCATCCAACCAGACTTGCAATCACAGGTAAAGGCTCAGGTCCTGAAATGACCAGTGTAATATCTATTTTTGGAGCTGAAGAAATTGCCCGCAGACTTGATGCTGCCTTAGAACTTGCTGAAAACAATTAATAAGAGATAATTAAAGGGTCTTCTCTGAGGGAGAAGGCTCTTTTTTAAAAATGAATTTGTTTTTTAGTTGTTAAACATTTCAAGTCAGAAAGGAGTGAGTAAATGCTTAAAGTTTATAATACTTTAACAGGTCAAAAAGAAAAGTTTGAGACAGTCGAAGCGGGTAAGGTTAAGATGTATGTCTGTGGTCTTACTGTTCAAAATTATTCTCATATCGGCCATATTAGGAGTGCAATAAATTATGATGTAATCAGAAGATTTCTCGAATATTTAGGTTATGAAGTTGATTATATTTCTAATTTTACTGATATTAATGAGAAAATTGTTAAAAGAGCAGAAGAGGAAGGGATCACTCCCGCCGAACTGGCTGATAAATATGCCAATGCATTTTTAGAAGATATAAGAGAATTTAATATTAAGCCTGCTGATAAATATTTACGGGTCAGTGAAAATATCGATCAAATTATTGAGATGGTAAAAACTTTGATTGAAAAAGGTTATGCCTATGAGGTAAATGGTAATGTTTATTTTAGTGTGGAAAGTTTTGAAGATTATGGAAAGCTTTCTGGTAGAAGTCTTGATGAAATGCAGGCTGGTGCCAGAATTGCAGTTAATGAAGAAAAAGAAAACCCTCTTGACTTTGGACTCTGGAAAAAAGTTGAAGCTGGAGAAGGCTGGGACAGTCCCTGGGGTGAAGGATGGCCGGGGTGGCATATTGAATGTTCTGCAATGTCAATGAAACGCCTGGGAGCCACTTTTGACATTCATGGTGGTGGAGTTGATTTGATCTTTCCACATCATGAAAATGAGATTGCCCAGTCAGAAGCATACAGCGGCAAGAAATTTGTTAATTACTGGCTGCATAATGGCACAGTTAATTTAAGTGGAGAAAAAATGTCTAAATCTCAGGGTAATTTCTTTACCAGCAGAGAGGTATTAAAAGAATTTCCAGCTCAGACTGTCAGATATTTTCTTTTGAGCAGACATTATAGAAGCCCAATTGACTTTTCTTACGAAAAATTAGAAGAAGCTGAGACTTCACTGCAGAGAATTGAAAATGCAAGACGTCAGCTGGCGAAAGTGTTAAATCTGGATATAGAATCTGCTGAAGATAACAAGGAAAATGAAAACTTTTTTACCAAAGTAGTAGAGCTAAAGGACAGTTTTGCGGCTGCCTTAAATGATGATTTTAATACTGCTGAAGCGATAGGAGTTTTACATGATCTTGTTGGAGAAATTAATAGTTTCCTCAATCAGAAAGATTTCACTTTAAATGAGAAAAATTTTGCCGTTCTCGAAGAAACAGAAGAAATATTTTTAGAACTGGCAGAAATTCTTGGTTTGAAATTTGAATTAAATAAGGCTCCTGGTGCAGATGATAAACTGGTTAGTCCGCTTATTAGCCTTTTACTTGAATTAAGAGACAGAGCAAGAGATAATAAAAACTGGGAAGAAGCTGATCTGATTAGAGATCGACTCCAGGAAATAGGGGTTGAAGTGACAGATACACCCAGAGGAACAGAATGGGAAATCAAGGGAAAAGAGGAATGATAAATAAATGCCAAAGATTGAAGGAAGAAATCCGGTTTATGAAGCATTAAGAGGAAACAGAAAAATTCATCGTATTTTCATTCAGGAAAAAATTAGTGCTGAAGTGATAGATGATATTTTAGAACTCGCTGCTGAAAAGAAGATTCCAGTTAGCAGAATTTCATCTCAAAAATTAGATGAAAGTGCCAGGTCTCATGCTCATCAGGGAGTTATTGCAGAAGCTGACCCACTAAAAGAATATGGACTGGCCGATATAATTGAAATTAAAGAAAATAAAGATGGGGATGCACTTGTTGTAATTTTAGATGAGATCAAAGACCCCCATAATTTTGGGGCAATAATCAGAACTGCTTATGCAGCTGGAGCAGATGCAGTTGTATATCAGGACCGAAGAGCTGTAGGAATTACTCCTGTAGTCCTTAAAGCAGCTGCTGGGGCAGCTGAACACATTCCCTTAGTTAAGGTCTCTAATATTAATTATGCTATTCGCGATTTAAAGGAAGCTCATTTCTGGATTGCTGGAGCTGATGCAGCAGCAGAACAGACACATTTTGAGGCTGATTTGAGCGGCTCGATTGGACTTGTAATTGGAAGTGAAGGCAGTGGTCTGAGAAGACTGGTTAGAGAAAACTGTGACTTCCTGGTAAAAATCCCAATGAACGGAGAACTGGGATCCCTAAACGCCTCTGTAGCAGCGGCTATTATAATCTATGAAATTTTCCGTCAGCGCGGAAAAGATATTTCTTGACGAAAGTTTTTTTAGCAAGTATAATAGTAATGTAATGGATAAGGGAGGGGATTCTGGTTGAAGATGAATGCTCATGAACTCGATTTTGATGATATCAGTTTTGAGGAGTATAAGCAGATGTCCGATGATGAACTGGTTGAACTGGTACATCAGGGGGATATGGAAGCTCAGGAAACTCTAATCAAGCGTTATAAAAATTTTGTACTTGCTAAATCACGCTCTTATTTTTTAGTGGGAGCTGACAGGGAAGATATTGTCCAGGAAGGTATGATTGGTCTTTATAAAGCTGTGCGTGATTATAAGATTGAGAGATTGGCTTCTTTTAGGGCTTTTGCAGAATTATGCATTACCCGTCAGATTATAACTGCAATCAAAGCTGCTACTCGCCAGAAACACCAGCCTTTAAACACCTATATTTCTTTAAATAAGCCGATCTATGATGAGGAATCTGATAGAACTCTTTTGGATATCTTAAAAGGTGGAAAATTATCCAATCCAGAAGCTTTATTTATCAGTAATGAAACTTATGATTTGATTGAGTCTGAAATTTCATCAATGCTGAGTGATTTAGAATTTGATGTACTACAGGAATATTTAGATGGAAAGTCATATCAAAAAATTGCTGAAAGTCTGGATAAACATGTTAAATCTGTAGATAATGCTCTCCAAAGAGTCAAAAGAAAATTAGAAGTATTTTTAGAAAAGCATAATATTTAATTTTCTATCTTACTTCTAATTCAAATAAATATGGCTGTCATTAATGACAGCATTCGGCCTGCAGCCGCCAGGCCTTTTTTGTGGATATTTTATCCTGATGGCTACATAAAAATAAGTAAAATTTTTAAGGGGGAAGAAAAGAAAATGGCAAAAGCAAAATTTGAAAGAACAAAACCACATGTTAACATAGGTACAATAGGACATGTTGACCATGGAAAAACAACACTAACAGCAGCT
>NZ_QAXS01000007.1:16368-110023 GCF_003053565.1 Halanaerobium saccharolyticum
AAAATGGCAAAAGCAAAATTTGAAAGAACAAAACCACATGTTAACATAGGTACAATAGGACATGTTGACCATGGAAAAACAACACTAACAGCAGCTATCACAAATGTGTTAGCAAACTATGGTGGAGCAGAAGTAAGAGCATTTGATACAATTGATAATGCTCCAGAAGAAAAAGAAAGAGGAATCACAATTGCGACATCTCACGTAGAGTATGAAACAGAAACAAGACACTATGCTCACGTAGACTGTCCAGGACACGCTGACTATGTAAAGAACATGATTACAGGTGCAGCGCAGATGGATGGAGCAATCTTAGTAGTATCTGCAGCAGATGGACCAATGCCACAGACAAGAGAGCATATTCTCTTAGCAAGACAGGTTGGTGTGCCATCAATTGTAGTATTCTTAAACAAAGCAGATATGGTAGACGACGAAGAGTTAATCGAACTTGTAGAAATGGAAGTAAGAGAACTCTTAAACGAATATGAATTCCCAGGAGACGATATTCCAGTGATAGTAGGATCAGCTTTAAAAGCTGCTGAAAATGGAGATCCTGAAGGAGAATGGGGTAAGAAGATTATTGAGCTTATGGATGCAGTAGATAGCTATATTCCAGAGCCAGAAAGAGATACAGAAAAGCCATTCTTAATGCCTGTTGAGGATGTATTCTCAATCACAGGACGTGGAACAGTAGCCACAGGAAGAATCGAAAGAGGAACTCTACATCCATCAGATGAGGTAGAGATTGTAGGAATCAAAGATACAGAAACAACAGTAGTAACAGGAGTAGAAATGTTCCGTAAGATGTTAGACGAAGCAGTAGCAGGAGATAACATTGGAGCCTTATTAAGAGGTGTAAAAAGAGAAGACATCGAAAGAGGTCAGGTACTGGCAAAGCCAGGAAGTATTACACCACATACAAAGTTTTACGCTGAGGTATATGTATTAAGTAAAGATGAGGGTGGAAGACACACACCATTCTTTGATGGATATAGACCACAGTTCTACTTCCGTACAACAGACGTAACAGGAACAATTCAGTTACCAGAAGGAGTAGACATGGTAATGCCTGGAGATAACATTGAGATGACAGGAGAGTTAATTACTCCAATAGCTATGGAAGAAGGACTACGTTTTGCGATCCGTGAAGGTGGTCACACAGTAGGAGCTGGAGTTGTAACTGAAATTATTGAGTAAGTACAATAAATGCTTGTTACATTAAGTTATTAAAACTTAAATTTAATTCCATAGGCATGTGCAGAACTAAACTGCACATGCTTTTTTTCTAAAAAAACATTGACATTAGTCTTTAAATATGGTAAATTAATTAAGGTTAAGAATCAGAAAAAAATTAGGCAAACTCAAGAGGGAGAACAATTAAAACCTCTTAATATAAGTTTTTCAAGCAGTATCTGTTTGATTGAGGAGGTGGATTTACGGTGAGAGAAATTATTACACTTGAATGTACAGAATGCAAAAACCGCAATTATTCTACCAAAAAAAATAAAAAGAATACTCGTGATAGACTGGAATTAAAAAAATATTGTAAGTTTTGCAAGGAGCATACCCTCCATCGTGAAACAAAGTAGAATCATTAATACTTTAGCTGAGGAAGTGATTTAAAGATGGCAAAAGAACTCGGGTTTTTTGGTAAAACAGCCAAGTTTTTTAAGTCAGTTAAATCTGAACTAAAAAAAGTGAACTGGCCAAACAAAGAAGAAATTACTTCAAATACACTAGTTGTAATTGTTACAGTAATTGCTTTGATATCATTTATTGGTTTAATAGATCTGGCACTGGCTAATATAATTACTCCATTAATTTCGTAATTGAGGAGGTGAGGATTCTTTAGAGAATCCTTAAATATGAGTGAAGAAAGTAAGTTAAATGAAGAGTTAGAAAAAGCAAGAGAAGATATTCCCTGGTATGTTGTCCATACATATTCGGGACATGAAAGAAAAGTTAAGGCAAATCTTGAAAAAAGAATAGCCAGTACAGGTATGGAAGACAGTATTTTTAGAATTCTAGTTCCAACTGAAGAAAAGATTGAAAAGAAAAAAGGGAAAGATGAAGTAGTAAAGAAAAGAATTTTTCCTGGATATATATTACTGCAGATGGATATGAATGATAAGTCCTGGTATGTTGTTAAAAACACACCCGGAGTAATTGGCTTTGTCAGTGGAGGAACAAAACCACTTCCTGTAGAAAAAGCAGAAGTCGATGCTATCTTAAGCAGCATGGGTGAAAAAGCTAAAAAAGTTTCCGTTGATTTTGAAGTTGGCGACCAGGTAACTGTAAAAGATGGTCCATTTGAAGATTTCGATGGAGTTATTAAAGAAATTCATCCTGAACAGGGTAAGGCAAAAATCCTTGTTTCGATGTTTGGACGTGAAACTCCAGTTGAATTAGAGTTTGATCAATTTGAGAAACATTAGTTTATCTTTTCAAATAGATAATTATTTTGAAGAAAGGGGTGTTTTAAATGGCTAAACAGGTAATGACAGTAATTAAATTGCAGATTCCTGGAGGACAGGCTAACCCTGCACCACCTGTAGGTCCTGCACTAGGACAGCATGGTGTTAATATTATGGAATTCTGTAAATCTTTTAATGCTAAGACTAAAGATAATCAGGGAACATTAATTCCGGTAGAAATTACAGTATATCAGGATCGTTCTTTTGATTTTATCACTAAAACTCCACCGGCTGCTGTATTATTAAAGCAGGCTGCAGGAATTGATACTGCTTCTGGAGAACCAAATGTAAATAAAGTGGCTACTGTAAGTAAAGATGCAGTACAGAAGATTGCAGAAACTAAAATGCAGGACTTAAATGCAGGTAGTTTAGAAGCTGCAATGAGCATGATTGAAGGTACAGCAAGAAGTATGGGAATTCTGGTAGAGTAAATTTATTAATTAACTTTATTAGAAAACTGAGAAAATCAAATCGAGATGATTAATAGACGTAATTCAGTGGGAGGAAGATTCCGCTAATACCACAAAGGAGGAATAATAATGGCAAAAAGCAGAAGATATGCAGAAACTTTAGAAAAATACGATCGCGAAAAATTATTTGCCCCAAAAGAAGCTTTTGAATTAGTTAAAGAACTTGCGACTGCAAACTTTGACGAAACAATTGAGCTTTCAGCAAGACTGGGAGTAGATCCCAAGCACGCTGATCAGAATATTAGAGGGACTGTTGTTTTACCGGAAGGTACAGGTCAGGAAGTAACATTAGTTGTGTTTGCTAAAGGTGAAAAAGCCAAAGAAGCTGAAGAAGCTGGCGCAGATTTTGTTGGTGGCGAAGAACTGGCAGAAAAAATTGAAGGTGGCTGGTTAGATTTTGATTTAGCTATTGCTACACCTGATATGATGAGTGTTGTTGGCCGCCTGGGTAGAGTTTTAGGACCTAAAGGTTTAATGCCTAATCCTAAAGCAGGTACTGTTACTTTTGAATTAGAAAAAGCAGTAGCTGAATTTAAAGCAGGTAAGCTTGAATACCGTGTTGATAAAACTGGTATTGTTCACTTACCGATTGGTAAAGCTTCTTTTACAGAAGAAGAACTTTTAAACAACTACCACAAAATCATGGACACTCTTGCAAAAGAACGTCCAGCAGCAGCTAAAGGTAAATTCTTTAGAACTTTAGCTATCTCACCAACAATGGGTCCTGGAGTAAAGATTGATCCAGCAGCTACAATGTCCTTTATTGGAAGATAAAAAAAGTTTGACCTGTTAAGATTTTTGTGTTATATTTATTTAGACAAGAAAATAACCTTACCGAAGACAGCAGGGGCGCAATGCTTAAATTTCCTGCCGAGGGCAACTTTCTGCAAATTTAATTTTTGCATTTATACCTCCTGACTGTCTACAGGAGGTTTTTTCATTTTAGATAAGATTTATTGTTAAGCTCATATTTTGAGGGGGTGAAAATGTGGCAAGACCAGAAAAAGAAGCGGTTGTTAAAGAACTTACTGATAAATTTAGTAGTGCAAAATCACTTGTAATTACAGATTATCTGGGTTTAAATGTTGCCGAAATGACTGAATTAAGAAGCAAATTAAGAGAAGCGGGAGTAGAGTTTAAAGTTGTAAAAAATACTCTGGCTACTATTGCTGCTAATGATGTTGAAATGGAAGAAATGACAGAATACTTTTCAGGACCTACAGCGATAGCCTTTGGTGAAGATGATGCTGTGTCTCCTGCTAAAGTTTTGGTTGAATTCGCTAAAGATCATGAAGTTTTAGAGATTAAAGCTGGTCTTTTAAATGGTGAAATTATAAGTAAAGAAAAAGTGGAATCCCTGGCGGAAATTCCATCCAGAGAAGAACTTCTCGCAAAGGCTTTTGCAAGTATGAAAGCACCCCTATCTGGATTGGTCAACGTGCTGCAGGGTAATATCCGCGGCTTAGTACAGGTATTAAATCAAATTAAAGAAGAGAAAGCTTAAAAAAATTTAAGGAGGATTATTATAATGAATAAAGAAGAAATTATTAGTGCAATTGAGGAAATGAGTGTTTTAGAATTATCTGAGCTGGTTGAAGAATTAGAAGAAAAGTTTGGTGTAAGTGCAGCTGCTCCTGTAGCAGTAGCTGGTGGTGCTGGTGCAGCCGGTGGCGCAGCAGAAGAAGAAAAATCTGAGTTTGATGTTTTCTTAGCTGATGTTGGCGGTAAGAAAATTAAAGTTATCAAAGCAGTTCGTGAATTAACAGGATTAGGCCTAAAAGAAGCTAAGGCTGTTGTTGACGACGCTCCTGGTAATGTTAAAGAAGGTTTAGCTAAAGAAGATGCAGAAGAAATGAAAGAAAAATTAGAAGAAGCTGGAGCAACTGTAGAACTTAAGTAAGTCCAGTCTTAATATAGCAATTATGAGAATAGTCCTGCTGTATAGTTAATATACAGTGGGACTATTTTTTCATGAATAAATATGAGATTCTCTCTTTTATATACATAAATTTATTGTTTTTATAATTTATATAATTTATGTATCTATTGGTTAAAATTTATTTAAATTACAGAATAAGTTTTTATATTTATTATGAAGATAATAAATGCTCAAAAAAGATTGTAAATGGGAGAATTTCATACAGAAATCTCTTGACAAGAGATTTTTCCTGTGCTATCATTATTAGATGTCTATAAGGTAATAAGAAAATGATTATTATGGGATAGTTTCAGCTAATTATTAGAATTTCCTGGGGGTGCAATGATGTCAACGGCAAGGGAAAGACGAAGTTTTAGTAAAATTGATGACGCGATGGACTTGCCAGATCTGATTTATACACAATTAAACTCTTATCAGTGGTTTTTAGAAGAGGGATTGCATGAGGTTTTTAATGAAATCTCTCCAATTGAAGACTTTTCTGAAAATCTGGTACTAGAATTTGTAGATTATTATTTAGAAGATCCCGAATATACAGTAGAAGAATGTCGGGATAGAGACGATACTTATTCGGCTTCTTTGCAGGTTAAGGTTCGTTTAATTAACAAGGAGACCGGTGAGGTAAAAGAACAGGAAGTATTTATGGGTGATTTTCCACTAATGACTGATAAGGCAACATTTATTATTAATGGTGCCGAAAGAGTTGTGGTAAATCAGCTGGTTAGATCATCTGGTGTTTATTTTAGTGATGAAAGAACAAAAGATGGGCGCCGTTTAATTACGGGTAGTATTATTCCTAATCGAGGTGCCTGGATAGAATTTGAATATGATAAAAAGAGAATTATTTCTGTACGGGTTGATAGAACAAGGAAACTTCCATCAACTGTTTTGCTGCGCGCACTTGGTTTTGGAACAGACGCAGAAATCACTGATGAATTTGGAGATTCTGAAGTGCTGCATGATACTTTAGAAAGAGATAATACTGAATCCAAAGAAGAAGCCTTGATTGAATTATATAAGCGTTTACGTCCGGGAGAGCCGCCAACAGTAGAAAGTGCTACTAATCTTTTAGACTCACTGTTTTTTGACCATAAAAGATATGATATGGCAGCAGTTGGACGTTACAAATTAAATAAAAAGTTAGAATTAGATGTAGATAAAGATCGCAAATATCTGCATATTGATGATATTGCTGCAACTGTAAAATATATGATTAAACTGATTTATAATGATCCAGAAGCATATATCGATGATATTGACCATCTTGGTAACCGCCGCTTGAAAACCGTTGGTGAACTGCTTCAGAATCAATTTAGAATTGGTCTTTCCAGAATGGAAAGAGTAGTTAGAGAGAGAATGACTATCCAGGATGTTGATGTAGTTACTCCTCAGGCTCTGATTAACACCAGACCTGTAGTAGCATCTATTCAGGAATTCTTTGGTAGTTCTCAGCTTTCTCAGTTTATGGACCAGACTAATCCAATGTCAGAGTTAACTCATAAGAGAAGATTATCTGCACTTGGACCTGGTGGTTTAAGTAGAGAAAGAGCTGGATTTGATGTGCGTGATGTTCACCACTCTCACTATGGACGTATCTGTCCGATTGAGACACCTGAGGGGCCAAACATTGGTCTGATTGGTACAATGGGAACTTATGCTAAAACAAATGAATTTGGATTTATTATGACTCCTTACCGCAGAGTTGTCGATAGTCGGGTTACTGACGAAATTGATTACTTAACTGCTGATGAGGAAGATAAACATATAATTGCACAGGCAAATGCAGAAATAGATGAAGAAGGTAATTTCACCAATGAATTTGTTATTGCCCGTAAGCGAGGAGATATTTTAGAGGTTCATCCAGAAGACTTAGATTATATGGATGTTTCTACCAAGCAGATGGTTGGTGTGTCTGCAGCGATGATTCCTTTCTTAGAAAATGATGATGCTAACCGTGCTCTAATGGGAGCAAATATGCAGCGTCAGGCAGTACCACTGATGATTACTGATGCACCTATGGTTGCTACAGGTATGGAATATAAGGCTGCTAAGGATTCAGGGGCAGTTATTGTAGCTGAAAAAGGTGGAGAGGTTGTTAGTGTAACTTCTAATAAAATAATGATTAAAAATGAAGAAGGTTTAATTGACAGCTATAAATTAATGAAATATAAGAGATCCAATCAGGGAAGCTGTATGAATCAGAAGCCAATAGTTGCGAAAGGTGATCAGATTGAGGCAGGAGATATTATTGCCGATGGTGCGTCAACTGAAAAAGGTGAGATGGCACTTGGCCGCAACTCATTAATTGCTTTTATGCCCTGGGAAGGATATAACTATGAGGATGCTATTTTAATTAGTGAAAATCTAGTTAAAGAAGATGCATTTACTACTATTCATATAGAAGAACATGAAGCAGAGGCCAGAGATACAAAACTTGGTCCTGAAGAAATAACTCGTGATATTCCGAATGTAGGTGAAAACGCTCTTAAAAACTTAGATGAACGAGGAATAATTAGAGTTGGAGCCGAGGTTGAAGAGGGAGATATTCTGGTTGGTAAGGTGACTCCTAAAGGAGAAACTGAATTATCAGCAGAGGAAAGACTTCTGAGAGCAATCTTTGGTGAAAAAGCACGTGAAGTTAGAGATACTTCTTTAAAGGTGCCGCATGGTGAAGAAGGTATAGTTGTGGATGTCAAAGTCTTTTCTCGAGAACAGGGAGATGACTTAAAACCTGGAGTTAATCGTCTAGTTAGAGTTTATGTTGCAACTAAAAGAAAGATTTCAGTAGGGGATAAACTTGCTGGTCGTCACGGTAACAAAGGTGTTATTTCGAGAATTTTACCGGAAGAAGATATGCCGTTCCTACCAAATGGTGAACCGGTAGAAGTTGTGTTAAACCCACTTGGTGTACCGTCTCGAATGAACATTGGACAGGTATTAGAAACTCATCTTGGTATGGCAGCCAGAGCGCTGGGGATTTATACTGAAACTCCAGTCTTTAATGGTGCCTTAGAGGAAGAAGTTGAGGATATACTCGAAGAAGCCGGTCTTGCAAGAGACGGTAAAACAGTTCTTTATGATGGAAGAACTGGAGAAAGATTTGAAGAAAGAGTAACAGTTGGAGTTATGTACATTCTTAAACTCCACCACTTAGTTGATGATAAATTACATGCTCGTTCAACAGGACCTTATTCTCTTGTTACACAGCAGCCGCTGGGAGGTAAAGCTCAATTTGGTGGCCAGCGTTTTGGTGAGATGGAAGTTTGGGCACTTGAAGCTTATGGTGCCGCTTACACCTTGCAGGAAATGCTGACAGTTAAATCTGATGATGTAGTAGGAAGAGTTAAAGCTTATGAGGCCATTGTTAAGGGTGAAAACGTACCTGATCCTGGCATTCCAGAATCATTTAAAGTATTGATTAAAGAGATGCAGAGCCTTGGGCTTGATGCTCGAATCTTTACTTCTGATGAAGAGGAACTGCAGGTTGCTGAAAATGAAGATGAAATGATGGAAACTGCACAAAAACTTGGATTAGATACAGACTTAAAATTAAGTCGTGATAATGATGATGAAGACGAATAATTCCAATATAGAAAGGGGAGAGACCCTTGTTAAATGTGAATAATTTCGATTCAATGAGGATCGGAGTTGCTTCTGCAGAGCAGATACGTGAATGGTCCCGCGGAGAGGTTAAAAAACCAGAGACAATTAATTACAGAACTTTAAAGCCTGAAAAAGATGGCTTATTCTGTGAAAAAATCTTTGGGCCAACCAAGGATTATGAATGTCACTGTGGTAAGTATAAGCGGGTCCGTTATAAAGGTGTTGTGTGTGACCGCTGTGGAGTAGAGGTAACCAGATCCAAAGTGAGAAGAGAAAGAATGGGGCACATCGAACTGGCTGCACCATGCACACACATTTGGTATTTCAAAGGTATCCCCAGTCGTCTGGGTTTAATAATGGATATGTCACCAAGAGCTTTAGAAAAGGTAATTTATTTTGTTCATTACATTGTAACTGATCCTGGTGACACACCATTAAGCGAAAAACAGCTGCTGCCGGAAAGTGAATACCGTGAAGCCAAGTCTAAATACGGCAACACTTTTAAAGCTGCTATGGGAGCAGAGGCTATTCAGGAACTACTGGGAAGAATTGATGTTGAAGCTGAAGTAAATGAACTTAAAAAAGAAGTAAAAGAAGCAAGTGGGCAGCGCCGTAAAAGAGCTGTTCGCAGACTGGAAGTAATGGATGGGCTTTTAGATTCTGGTTTAAATCCTGCTAATCTAGTCCTTAATGCAATTCCAGTTATTCCACCAGACTTAAGACCAATGGTTCAGCTGGATGGTGGACGTTTTGCTACTTCTGACTTGAATGACTTATACAGAAGAGTAATCAATCGTAACAATAGATTAAAAAGACTGCTGGATCTTGGGGCACCTGAAATCATTATTCGGAATGAGAAAAGAATGCTGCAGGAATCAGTTGATGCTTTAATTGATAACGGACGTCGCGGAAGACCTGTTACAGGTGCTGGAAATAGACCACTTAAGTCTTTAAGTGATATGCTTAAGGGTAAACAGGGACGTTTCCGTCAGAACCTCTTAGGTAAGCGTGTTGACTATTCAGGTCGTTCAGTTATCGTTGTTGGACCTGATCTTAAGATGCATCAGTGTGGTCTGCCGAAAAAAATGGCTTTAGAGCTGTTTAAACCTTTTGTAATGAGAGGTTTAGTTGAAGAGGGGCATGCCCACAACATTAAAAATGCTAAGAGAATGGTAGAAGATGTTGATGAGGCAGTTTGGGGGATTTTAGAAGAAGCAATTAAAGATCATCCTGTACTTCTAAACCGTGCTCCTACACTGCACAGACTCGGGATTCAGGCTTTTGAGCCAGTACTGGTTGAAGGTAAAGCAATTAAGCTGCACCCACTCGTCTGTCCTGCTTACAATGCGGACTTTGATGGTGACCAGATGGCTGTTCACTTACCTTTATCTGTAGAAGCTCAGGCTGAATCAAGACTGCTGATGTTAGCTACAACTAATATCTTAAATCCATCTGATGGTGGACCAATTACCATTCCTACTCAGGATATGGTGCTGGGTGTCTTCTATTTAACAACAATTAAAGAAGACAGAAAGGGAGCGGGCAAGATATTTGCTAATGCTGATGAAGCTATTAAAGCTTATGACACAGAGCGTGTTCATCTGCAAGCGCCTGTAAAAGTAAGACTTAACGGAGAAATTATTGATACTTCCATTGGTAGAGTAATCTTTAACGAGGCTTTACCTGAAGAAGTTGAGTTTGTAAATGAGAGAATTGGCAAAAGTGATCTGGGAGACTTAATTACCGATCTTTACGAAGAAGTTGGTAATGATAAAACTGCTGAGACTTTAGATAATATTAAGGCTATGGGTTATGATTTTGCTACCCGTTCCGGTATTTCTATTGCTGTTAGTGATGCAGAGATCCCGCCATCCAAACCTGAAATTGTTTCTAAAGCGGAAGACGAGGTTCATCAGATTGAAAATCACTACCGCCGCGGAGCTATTACTGAGGATGAGAGATATCATAAAGTTGTTGATATCTGGAACCAGGCAAAAGATGATGTTACAGACGCACTGCTTGCGAACCTTGACGAAAGCAATAATATTTACATTATGGCTATCTCCGGTGCTCGTGGTAATACATCTCAGATCTCCCAGCTTGCTGGTATGCGCGGTTTGATGGCTGACCCATCAGGACGGATTATTGATGTTCCAATTCGATCCAGTTTCCGTGAAGGCCTGGATGTATTAGAATATTTCCTATCTACTCACGGAGCTCGTAAAGGACTTGCTGATACAGCCTTAAGAACTGCTGACTCTGGTTATCTAACCAGAAGGCTGGTTGATGTTTCACAGGATGTTATAGTTAGAGAAGATGACTGTGGAACTGAAGAAGGTATTTATGTTGAAGCAATTGGTCCCAAGGGCAAAAATGCAGTTGAGCCTTTATCGGAACGCTGTATTGGTCGTTATACTGCAGAAGAGATTGCAGATCCAGAAAGTGGAGAGGTAATTGTTGAAAACAATACCTTAATTGATAGAAAGAAAATGAATGAAATTGAAGCAGCAGGTATTGATAAAGTAAAAATTAGAACCAACTTAACCTGTGAAGCTCAGCACGGTGTCTGTCGTAAATGTTACGGACGCAACCTGGCAACAGGAAAGCAGGTTGATATTGGAGAATCTATTGGTATTATTGCTGCACAGTCAATTGGTGAGCCTGGTACTCAGTTAACAATGCGTACCTTCCACACCGGAGGAGTTGCTGGTGATGATATCACCCAGGGTCTGCCTAGAGTAGAAGAGCTTTTTGAAGGTAGAACTCCAAAAGGGCAGGCTATCATGACCGAAAGAGAAGGTTATGTAACCATTGTTGAAAAGAAAAACTCCAAGCGAGTTGTAGTAGAAAATGAAGATGGGAAAAAGAAAACATATAAAATCCCTTATGGTTCTAAAATGATTGTAAAAGATGATGATTATGTAACAGCTGGTGATAAGCTGACAGAAGGTCCGCTTGATCCTAATGTGCTGCTGAAAGTTAAGGGCGAAAAAGCTGTGCAGAATTATCTTCTAGAAGAAGTTCAGAATGTTTACCGCTCACAGGGTGTTGAAATTAATGATAAGCATATTGAGGTAATAGTTCGCCAGATGATGAAGAAACTTAAGATTGTAAAACCTGGTGACACTGAATTACTGCCTGGAAGTCTGGTAAACAGATATGATTACCGTAAAGCTAATGAGGAAGCTGCAGCTGAGAATAAAGAACCTGCTGTTGCTAAACCAGAGCTGCTCGGTATTACTAAGGCTTCACTTGCTACAGATTCATTCTTATCTGCAGCTTCTTTCCAGGAAACCACCAGAGTCTTGACTGAGGCTTCTCTGGATGGAAAGGTTGATCCATTATTAGGACTTAAAGAGAATGTAATAATTGGACAACTGATTCCAGCAGGTACTGGGATGAAGTATTACAGAGATATAGATGTAGTTAAGGAAGATGGAACCATGTTTGGAGATTTAACTGAGGATTTAACTGATGTCGAATAGTTAATCCAAATCTAAATGTATAAATTAACATTAAAATAAATTAGAAGAGTTTCTCCTTTATTGTCAGGTGAATTTGGACTGGAAAAAATCTGTTTATTAGTTCTTAATTTACAATATCAATAAAAGGAGAAACTCTTTTTAATTTTAGCTTGACATGGAACTCTAAAGCTGTTAAAATACTTAAGTGTGCTCAACAAAGTTTGATCTGGAGGTTTGCTTAAAATGCTAAGCGAAACAAGTACTGATGAGCTGCTGGTTGGCAGCAAACAGACATTAAAAGCTATAGCAGGAAATCAGGTAAAAAAAATATTTTTAGCTAAAGATATTGACCAGCCTTTAAAAAAAGAAATACTTGAGGCTGTTAATAATAATAATATTCCTTTTGAGATTGTAGAAAGCAAAAATGAATTAGGCAGAATTTGTGGGATCGATGTTTCTGCAGCTTCTGCAGCTCTATTGAAATAATTGGAAGGAGGTGGGATTGCATGCCGACAATTAGTCAGTTGATCCGTAAAGGACGAGAAAAGACTAAAAAGAAGACTTCCGCTCCTGCTTTGGAGGGTTCTCCACAGAAGAGGGGTGTCTGTACTAGAGTATATACTGCTACACCTAAAAAGCCTAACTCAGCTTTAAGAAAGGTAGCTCGTGTTCGTTTAACCAATGGAAAAGAGGTAACAGCTTATATTCCGGGAATTGGACATAACTTACAGGAACACTCTGTTGTATTAGTAAGAGGTGGAAGAGTAAAGGATTTACCAGGTGTTAGATATCATATTGTAAGAGGAGCACTCGATACAGCTGGTGTTGAAGACAGAAAACAGGGACGTTCCAAATATGGTGTAAAAAAACCTAAGTAAAAGGAGGGATTTTAGTGCGCAAAAATAGAGCAGAAAAAAGAGATGTAGTACCAGATCCAGTATATGATAATGTTGTTGTCAGCAGAATTATTAACAAATTAATGCTGGATGGCAAAAAAGGACTGGCAGAAAAAGCATTTTACAGTGCTCTTGATATCATCTCCGAAAAAACTGGTGAAGATGGCTTAACAGTTGTAAATGAAGCACTGGAGAACATAAAACCAGCTCTTGAAGTTAAATCAAGACGTGTTGGTGGTTCTAACTATCAGGTACCAGTAGAAGTAGATGAAGATAGAAAAAGAACTTTAGCATTACGCTGGTTAGTAACAGCAGCTAGAGGTCGTAGTGAAAGAACTATGAGAGAAAGAATTGCCGGAGAAATTACAGACGCATACAACAATACAGGCGGCGCAGTTAGAAAGAAAGAAGAAGTCCATCGTATGGCTGAAGCCAATAGAGCTTTTGCACATTACAGATGGTAATTTAGTTGCGTGATGATGTATATAATTTTTATATAAGGGGGGAGAATAGTGGCCCGACAATTTCCACTAGAGAAAACACGTAACATTGGTATTATGGCACATATTGATGCAGGAAAGACAACTACAACAGAAAGAATTCTTTACTATACAGGTCGAGTTCATAAAATGGGTGAAACACATGATGGTGCATCTGTTATGGACTGGATGGAGCAGGAACAGGAAAGAGGAATTACAATTACCTCTGCTGCTACTACTTGTCAGTGGCGTGAGAATAGAATTAATATTATAGATACGCCCGGACACGTGGACTTTACAGTTGAGGTAGAAAGATCCTTGAGGGTTTTAGATGGAGCGATTGCTTTATTCTGTTCTGTAGGTGGTGTAGAACCACAGTCCGAAACTGTATGGAGACAGGCTGATAAATATGGAGTTCCCAGAATTGCATTTGTTAATAAAATGGATAGAACGGGAGCTGACTTTTTTAGAGCTGTAGACATGATGAAAGATAGACTTGGTGCTAACGCAGTACCAATTCAACTTCCAATTGGAAGTGAAGACAGCTTTGATGGTGTTGTTGACCTTGTAGAAATGGACGCTATTGTTTATGAAGATGAACTTGGTGTTAATTTTGAAAGAGTTGAAATACCTGAAGATATGAAAGAACAGGCAGCAGAATACAGAGAAATTTTAATGGAAGTGCTGGCTGAAGAAGATGATGAATTTATGATGAAATATTTAGAAGGTGAAGTAAGCACTGATGACATTAAAGATTTACTGCGTCAGGCAGTACTTAATGTTAATGTAATCCCAGTATTATGTGGATCTGCTTTTAAAAACAAAGGTGTACAGATGCTGCTGGATGCTGTTTTAGATTACCTGCCTTCTCCAACTGATGTACCACCAATTGAAGGTTTTAATCCGGAAACTGAAGAAACTGAAGTAAGAGAAGCTGATGATGACGCTCCTTTCTCTGGTCTGGCATTCAAAATCATGTCTGACCCTTATGTTGGAAAGTTAGCATTCTTTAGATCTTATTCAGGAACTTTAGAAGCGGGTTCATATGTATATAATGCAACAGCAGATATTCGCGAAAGAGTTGGCCGTATCTTACAGATGCACGCTAACCGCCGTGAAGAAAGAGATGAAATTTTTGCTGGTGACCTTGGAGCTTTAGTTGGTCTTAAAAATACAAGTACAGGTGACACAATCTGTGATCAGGATCATCCAATTATTTTAGAAGCAATGGAATTCCCTGAACCAGTTATTGGTGTTGCAATTGAGCCTAAGAGTAAAGCAGACCAGGATAAACTGGGTGAAGCTTTACAGAGATTAGCAGAAGAGGATCCAACATTCAGAGTTCACACTGATGAGGAAACAGGACAAACAATTATTGAGGGTATGGGAGAATTACACCTTGAAGTTATTGTTGACCGCCTCTTAAGAGAATTTAAAGTTGATGCTAATATTGGTAAACCTAAGGTAGCTTACCGTGAAACAATCACTAAAAAAGTTACTGGTGTTGAAGGCAAATTCATCCGTCAGTCTGGTGGACGTGGACAGTACGGTCATGTTGTGATCGATATTGAGCCACAGGATGCAGGCGAAGGATTTGAATTTGAAGATAAGATTACAGGTGGAGCAATTCCACGCGAATATATCCCTTCTGTAGAAGATGGAATCAGAGAAGCTATGGAAAATGGAATTATTGCCGGTTATCCAGTTGTTGATGTTAAAGTAACACTGAATGATGGTAGTTACCATGATGTTGACTCATCAGAAATGGCATTTAAAATCGCTGGTTCAATGGGCTTCAGACAGGGAGCTAAAAAAGCTGGTCCTGCAATTTTAGAACCTGTAATGGCTGTTGAAGTTGTTACTCCTGAAGAATATATGGGAGATGTAATGGGTGACCTTAATGGACGCCGCGGAAAAGTTGAAGGTATGGAGCCTCGAGGTAATGCTCAGGTTGTTAGTGCTCATGTACCACTTTCTGAGATGTTCGGTTATTCAACAGATCTTCGTTCTAAAACTCAGGGTAGAGCAACTTATACAATGCAGTTCTCTCATTATGAGCAGGCACCAAAGAGTATTGCTGAAGAAATTATTGGAGAATAGATAAATTTTTAAGGAGGAATAAAAAATGGCAAAAGCAAAATTTGAAAGAACAAAACCACATGTTAACATAGGTACAATAGGACATGTTGACCATGGAAAAACAACACTAACAGCAGCTATCACAAATGTGTTAGCAAACTATGGTGGAGCAGAAGTAAGAGCATTTGATACAATTGATAATGCTCCAGAAGAAAAAGAAAGAGGAATCACAATTGCGACATCTCACGTAGAGTATGAAACAGAAACAAGACACTATGCTCACGTAGACTGTCCAGGACACGCTGACTATGTAAAGAACATGATTACAGGTGCAGCGCAGATGGATGGAGCAATCTTAGTAGTATCTGCAGCAGATGGACCAATGCCACAGACAAGAGAGCATATTCTCTTAGCAAGACAGGTTGGTGTGCCATCAATTGTAGTATTCTTAAACAAAGCAGATATGGTAGACGACGAAGAGTTAATCGAACTTGTAGAAATGGAAGTAAGAGAACTCTTAAACGAATATGAATTCCCAGGAGACGATATTCCAGTGATAGTAGGATCAGCTTTAAAAGCTGCTGAAAATGGAGATCCTGAAGGAGAATGGGGTAAGAAGATTATTGAGCTTATGGATGCAGTAGATAGCTATATTCCAGAGCCAGAAAGAGATACAGAAAAGCCATTCTTAATGCCTGTTGAGGATGTATTCTCAATCACAGGACGTGGAACAGTAGCCACAGGAAGAATCGAAAGAGGAACTCTACATCCATCAGATGAGGTAGAGATTGTAGGAATCAAAGATACAGAAACAACAGTAGTAACAGGAGTAGAAATGTTCCGTAAGATGTTAGACGAAGCAGTAGCAGGAGATAACATTGGAGCATTATTAAGAGGTGTAAAAAGAGAAGATATCGAAAGAGGTCAGGTACTGGCAAAGCCAGGAAGTATTACACCACATACAAAGTTTTACGCTGAGGTATATGTATTAAGTAAAGATGAGGGTGGAAGACACACACCATTCTTTGATGGATACAGACCACAGTTCTACTTCCGTACAACAGACGTAACAGGAACAATTCAGTTACCAGAAGGAGTAGACATGGTAATGCCTGGAGATAACATTGAGATGACAGGAGAGTTAATTACTCCAATAGCTATGGAAGAAGGACTACGTTTTGCGATCCGTGAAGGTGGTCACACAGTAGGAGCTGGAGTTGTAACTGAAATTATTGAGTAGGTATAAAAAAGCAGAGGAGGCAGCCTCCTCGCTTTTTCTATGCTCCTAACTGAGCTTAAATCGTAAAGATTAAGGAGGTAAGCAAATGGCAAAACACGAAAAAATTAGGATTCGCCTTAAAGCTTTTGAACATGAGCTCCTGGATCAATCAGCAGAAAAGATTGTTGCTACTGCTGAGAGAACTGGTGCAGATGTATCTGGTCCAGTACCTCTACCAACAGAAAAAGAGGTATTTACAGTACTTCGCTCACCTCATGTTCATAAAGATGCAAGAGAACAATTTGAAATGAGAACACACAAAAGACTGATCGATATTCTCGATCCTACATCAAAAACTGTAGACTCTCTGATGAGGCTTGATTTGCCCGCAGGAGTAAATATAGAAATTAAACTTTAAATGTCAGGAGGTGTATTAGGCCATGGCGAAAGCTATACTAGGAAAAAAGCTGGGGATGACTCAGTATTTTAAAGATAATGGAGAGCTGGTACCTGTAACTGTAGTTGAGGCCGGTCCCTGTGTTGTAACACAGATTAAGACTACAGAAAAAGATGGATATGATGCAGTACAGCTCGGTTTTGGAGAAGTTAAAAAGCACAGACTTAACAAACCAGCACTTGGTCAATTTGAAAGTCGTGATCTTGAACCTAAGAAACATTTGAGAGAATTTAAAGGACTGGATATGGAACTGAGTGAAGGTAGTGAAATTAAAGCTGATCTCTTCGAAGTAGGAGAAAAAGTTAATGTTAGTGGTATTTCCAAAGGTAAAGGATTTGCCGGTAATATTAAAAGATGGAATCACAATGCAGGACCTAAAACACACGGTTCACACTTCCATCGTGCACCTGGTTCAATTGGTGCTGTTGATGCAAGAAGAGTATTTAAAGGCTTTAAAATGCCGGGTAGAATGGGTCACAATAGAGTGACTGAAAGAAACTTAGAAATCGTAAAAGTTGACGTAGAGCGTAATGTTTTATTGATTGCTGGTCCAGCACCAGGAGCCAAAAAAGCAGTGCTTGAAATCAAATCTGTTAACAACTAAATAAGTTAAGAAAGGAGGATTTTTGATGCCGCAGGTAGCAAAATTCAATCAGAGTGGAAAAGAACTCGAAAAAGTAGAATTAAACGATTCTGTTTTTAATGATAAAATAAATAAACATGTTGTACATCAGGTAGTTAATGCTCAATTAGCTGCAAGAAGAGGCGGAAATGCTTCTACAAAAACTAGAGGTAAAGTTCGCGGTGGTGGCCGCAAGCCCTGGAGACAGAAAGGTACCGGACGTGCTCGTCACGGAAGTATTCGTTCTCCTCTATGGGTAGGTGGAGGAATCACTTTTGGACCTTCTCCCCGCAGTTATGATAAAAAGTTAACTAAAAAGATGAGAAGATTGGCTTTAAGATCTGTTTTAACTGATAAAGTGCAGAGAGATGAGCTAATTTTAGTTGATAAGATTGAGCTTGATCAACCAAAAACAAAAGCAGTAGTAAACATTTTAGCTGATTTAAATTTAGAAGATAAAAAAGTTGTTTTAGTAATGCCTGAAAAGGATAAAAACTTATATCTTTCAGCAAGAAATATTCCGAATGTGAAAACTCTGCTGGCCGGTTCAATTAATGCCTATGATCTTTTAGATAATGAAATGGTTATTTTCATCGAAGAAGCGGTTAAAATGGTTGAGGAGGTGCTGGGCGAATGAAAGATGCAAGAGATATCATCATAGCACCTATTATTTCTGAAAACACTATGGATCAGATGCAGGAGGCTAATACTTATACATTTAAGGTAGCCAAAAATGCAAATAAAGTTGAAATTAGAAATGCAGTAGAAGAAATCTTCTCTGTAAATGTTATAAATGTGAACACAATGAATGTTAGAGGTAAGAAAAGAAGACTCGGCTTCCATGTTGGTAAAAAACCTGACTGGAAAAAAGCTTTAGTTAAGCTGGCTGAGGGCGATGAAATTGAAATTTACGAAGGCCTCTAAAAAATAATTAATAAAGGAGGGAAATAAGATGGCGATTAAAAGTTTTAAACCAACCACACCTTCAAGGCGTTATATGACTGTTGCTAGTTTTGATGAAATTACAACAGATACGCCAGAAAAGAGCCTGCTGGCTCCAATCAAAAGAAAGGGTGGCCGTAATGCGAATGGTAGAATTACCAGCCGTCATCAGGGTGGTGGACATAAGCGCCGCTATCGTATAATAGATTTTAAGCGGGATAAAGATGGAATTCCTGCAAAAGTAAAGACTATAGAATATGATCCAAATCGTTCTGCAAGAATTGCTCTGCTGCAGTATGCAGATGGAGAGAAAAGATACATCCTTGCACCAAACAAAGTAGAAGTTGGTGACACTTTAGACACTGGTGTTGAGGCAGATATTACTGCCGGAAACGCACTTCAGTTAAAAGATATTCCTGTTGGTACAATTGTACACAATGTAGAAATGCAGGCAGGAAAAGGTGGTCAAATTGCCCGTTCCGCTGGAACTATGGCACAGATTCTTGCAAAAGAAGGTAAGTTTGTACATTTAAAGATGCCTTCTGGTGAAGTTAGATTAATTCATAATGTATGTAAAGCTACTGTTGGACAGGTTGGTAATATTGATCACGAAAATATTACAGTCGGTAAAGCCGGACGCAGCCGCTGGAAAGGTAAAAGACCTCATGTACGCGGTGTAGTTATGAATCCTCATGACCACCCACACGGTGGTGGAGAAGGTAAATCACCTGCTGGTAGACATCCTGTAACTCCGTGGGGTAAACCTACTATGGGTAAAAAGACACGTAAACCAAAGCGCTCAGATAAGTATATTATCCGTTCACGTCACGCTAAGAAGCGCAAATAGTAGAAAGGAGGATTATTGATGGCTAGATCTATAAAAAAGGGACCTTTTGTCTCAGAGAAACTAATTGCCAGAATCAGAGAAATGAATGAGAGTGGAAAAAAGCAGGTTGTAAAAACCTGGTCTAGAAGCTCAACCATTTTCCCTGAAATGGTTGGACATACAATTGCTGTCCATGATGGTCGTAAGCATGTGCCAGTATATATATCTGAAGAGATGGTAGGACATAAACTTGGAGAATTTGCTCCAACCAGAATCTTTAGAGGTCACAGCCGCCATACAGAACGTTCAACAGCACTTAAATAAGAAATAATTGCAGATAGAGTAAGGGGGTTTTAAAATGGAAGCAAAAGCAGTTGCAAAGCATCTGCGTATTACTGCCCGCAAAGCACGTCTGGTAACAGACTTAATTAAGGGTAAGGACGTTAATACAGCAGTTGCAATTTTAAAAAGCACACCGAAAAAAGCTGCTAAGATGGTAGAAAAAGTATTAAATTCAGCTACAGCAAATGCTGAAAATAATCATGATATGTTTGTAGATGACCTTTATGTTAAGAAGGCTTTTGTTGATGAGGGTCCTACAATGAAGAGATGGAAAGCTCGTGCACAGGGATCGGCTAGCCCTATTAATAAGAGAACAAGCCATATCACAATCGTTTTAAGCGATACAAAGGAGGGATAGAATTTGGGTAATAAAATAAATCCACATGGTCTCCGAGTTGGAGTTATAAAAGATTGGGATGCAAAATGGTATGCTGATAAAACTGATTATGCCAAGCTTTTAAATGAAGACCGAGAGATTAGAAATCATGTTAAGGAGAAAATGTTTGAAGCTGGAATTTCTAGAGTTGTGATTGAAAGAGCTGCTAATAGATTAAAATTAGATGTACACACTGCCAGACCAGGAATGGTAATTGGTCGTGGTGGATCTGAAGTTGAAGCTTTAAGAAACGAAGTTGAAGCTTTAACTGGTAAAACTGTACAGATTAATGTTGTAGAGGTTTCGGATCCAGAGATGAACGCTCAGTTAGTTGCTGAAAATATTGCTTCTCAGTTAGTTAGAAGAATTTCTTTCCGGAGAGCAATGAAACAGGCAATGAACCGTGCAATGCGTATGGGAGCTGAAGGTTTTAAAGTTCAGAGCAGTGGCCGTCTTGGTGGAGCTGAAATGGCAAGACGCGAAGGCTACAGTGAAGGCAGTGTGCCAATGCATACACTTAGAGCAGATATTGATTATGGTTTTGCAGAAGCTGACACAACATACGGAACAATTGGAGTTAAAGTTTGGATCAATAAGGGAGAAATACTTCCAGAATTAGATGATGAATAGATAGATTATGCAGGAAAGGAGGCTCTTTGATGTTAGTACCTAAAAGAGTAAAACATCGTAAGCAAATGAGAGGAAGAATGAAAGGTAAAGCCCACCGGGGAAATAAAATCACCTTTGGTGAATATGGCCTACAGGCCTTAGAACCCGTTTGGATTACCAATAGACAGATAGAGGCTGCTCGTGTTGCCCTTACCAGAAGTATTAAGCGTGGAGGTAAAGTTTGGATCAAGATTTTTCCAGATAAGCCAGTAACCGCAAAGCCTGCTGAAACACGTATGGGTAGTGGTAAAGGTGCCCCTGAGAAATGGGTGGCAGTTGTTAAACCAGGTAGAATTATGTTTGAGCTGGCTGGTGTACCGGAAGAGGTTGCCAGAGAAGCGATGCGCCTTGCATCTCACAAACTACCTATTAAAACTAAATTTGTAGCAAGAGAGGGAATGGATGGTGAGGCCGATGAGAGCTGATGAATTAAGAAATTTAACAGAAGCAGAGTTAGAACAGAAAGCCCGCGAATTTAAAGAAGAGTTATTTAACCTTCGCTTCCAACATGCAACAGCACAGTTGGATAATCCTATGAGGATTAAAGAGGTTAAAAGAATTATTGCCCGAATTAAAACTGTTCTGCGGGAAAAGGAACTAGGTATCGAGAGGGCTTAATTCTTTTTTGAAAGGAGGTTTCTTATGGAAAGAAATAGTCGTAAAGAGCGTAAAGGTGTTGTAGTTAGTGATAAGAGAGATAAGACTATCACTGTAGCTGTAGAGCGCAGAACACAGCATCCTAAATATAAAAGAGTTGTTAAGAAAACAAAAAAATATACAGCTCATGATGAAGAGAATGTTTGTAATGAAGGTGACATTGTAAGAATTATGGAAACACGTCCATTAAGCAAGACAAAGAGATGGCGTTTAGTAGAAATTGTTGAAAAAGCAAAATAAGTCCTGGAAGTAGAAAGGAGGGCCTGAAAATGATACAATCTGAAAGCCGTTTAAAGGTAGCGGATAATTCAGGTGCCCGTGAACTTTTATGTATTAAGGTACTTGGAGGCTCCAAAAAGAAATATGCTAAAGTTGGAGACACAATAGTAGTCAGCGTTAAAGAAGCTATTCCTGACGGAATGGTGAAAAAAGGTGAGGTTGCTAAAGCTGTAGTTGTTAGAACCAAAAAGTCCTTAAAGCGCAAAGACGGCACCTATATTAGATTTGATGAAAATGCAGCAGTAATAATAGATGACAACAATAATCCTAAGGGTACACGTATTTTTGGTCCTGTGACCCGTGAACTGAGGGAAAAGAATTATATGAAGATTATCTCCCTTGCACCGGAGGTATTATAGAAGGAGGGGATTGGATTGAGAATTAAAAAAGGTGACACTGTGGAAGTAATATCCGGAAAGGATAAAGGTAAGCGCGGTGAGATTTTAAAAGTAATTCCTAAAAAAGATCGCGTAATCGTTGAAGGTGTGAATATAGTACACCGCCATGTTAGTCCTACTCAGGATATGCCGCAGGGTGGAATTATAGAAAACGAAGCACCAATACATGCTTCAAATGTTCAACTCGTCTGCCCCCGTTGTGACGAAAAGACAAGGGTTGGCGCAGAGCGTTTAGATGACGGTACTAAAGTTAGAAAATGCAAAAAATGTGATGAAGTTGTTGATAAATAAATAAGCGGAAGGAGGTCCAGAAATGTCAGTATTAGCTAATGAATACAAGGAAGAAATTCTACCCCAGCTAATGGAGAAATTTGATTACAATAATGTAATGGAAGCTCCTAAATTAGAAAAAATAGTAGTTAATGTTGGGTTAGGAGATGCTAAAGAAGATACTAAACTTCTGGATACTGTTGTTGATGAGATCGCAAGAATAACAGGACAGAGTCCTACTGTAACTCGAGCAAAGAAATCTATTGCTAATTTTAAAATTAGAGAAGGCATGCCGGTTGGAGTAAAAGTTACTCTTCGCGGTGAGCAGATGTTTGAGTTTTTATATAAGTTAATTAATATTACAATGCCACGTATCCGAGATTTTAGAGGTGTATCTCCTAAATCATTTGACGGTCGCGGTAATTACAGCTTAGGAATAAGCGAACACACTGTTTTCCCAGAAATCAATATTGATGATGTTGATAATGTTCATGGTATGGAAATTACCATTGTTACATCTGCCGAAACAGATGAAGAAGCATTTGAATTATTATCACTAATGGGAATGCCATATAAGAAGTAAAGACCTATAAATTGAAGGAGGGTTTAGTTTGGCACGTAAAGCTTTAATTGAAAAGGCCAATAAAGAGCCTAAATATGAAACACGAAAAGTGAATCGCTGCAGCAGATGTGGACGTTCACGCGGATATATGAGAAAATTTGATTTATGCAGAATTTGTTTCCGAGAATTAGCCCACAAAGGCGAAATTCCTGGAGTTAAAAAAGCAAGCTGGTAAAACTGGAAGGAGGTTTGTAAATGAATTTAACAGATCCAATAGCAGATATGCTGACCCGGATTCGCAATGCTAATAGTGTTGGGAAAGACAGAGTTGATATTCCCGCTTCTAAGGTTAAAACCAGCATTGGTGAACTTTTAAAAGATGAAGGTTTCATTAATGATGTAAAATTAGTTGAAAGAAAACCTCAGAACATGATTCGGGTTTATTTAAAATATGGAGATAATGACGAAAAAGTTATAAGTGGAATTAAAAGAATCAGTAAGCCTGGTTTAAGAGTATATGTAGGTAAGGAAGAAGTGCCGCAGGTACTTGGAGGTTTAGGAATCGCAGTGATTTCAACTTCCCAGGGTGTTATGAGCGATAAAGAAGCAAGAGAAAAAGGTATCGGTGGAGAGGTTCTCTGTTACGTCTGGTAATAAGATGTAAGTAGTAGGATGTCGGATGTCAGATTCCTGACTGACGGCTTCTGCTTGGGAGAATTTTTTCAGATAAAATCTACGGAGGTGAAATTTATGTCACGTATTGGTGATCTACCTATTGAAATACCAGAAAAAGTTGAAGTAACTGTTGATGGTCAGACTGTTAAAGTCAAAGGACCATTAGGTGAACTAGAAAGAACTTTTAAAGCTGGTATTGATATCAAAGTTGAAGATAATGAAGTTGTTGTTGAACGCAATGGCGAAGATATTGAAGCTCGCTCCATGCACGGTTTGGTTAGAAGTTTAATCGAAGGTATGGTTGAGGGTGTAAGCAAAGGCTTTGAGAAGAAATTAGAAATGGTAGGTGTAGGATATAATGCTCAGGTTCAGGGTGATAAACTCAAACTTGAGGTTGGATATTCACACCCGGTAATTATAGAAGCTGAAGGTGATATTTCTTTTGAGGTTGAAAAGAATACAAATATCACAGTTAAAGGTATAGATAAACAGCGTGTTGGTGATACAGCAGCTAAGATTCGTGAAGTAAGAAAACCAGAACCTTACAAAGGAAAAGGAATTAAATATGTTGGAGAACATATTAGACGTAAGGTCGGTAAAACTGGTTAATAGAAAGGAGTGAATGTGATGGGTAAAAGAGAAGCAAGACAAAAGCGCCATCAGAGAATTAGAAATAAAGTTGTGGGTACACCAAATCGTCCAAGAATGAATGTAACCCGTACTTTAAAGCACATGTATGTGCAGATTATAGATGATTTATCTGGAGAAACTATTGCTTCTGCATCTACTCTTGATCCAGCTCTTCGCGATTCAATTGAAGTAGCAAGTAACAGAGATGCTGCTAAAATGGTAGGAGAGTTAGCTGCCAGTAGAGCACTGGAAAAAGGAGTAGAGACAGTAGTATTTGATAGAAGTGGATATAAATACCACGGCCGAGTTAAAGCTCTGGCTGATGCTGCCCGCGAGGAAGGGCTAAAGTTTTAAATAAGGAGGTAAATTAATGAGTAAAATTAATGCTGATAAACTCGACCTTGAAGAGCGCGTAGTAAATATTAACCGTGTTGCCAAGGTTGTAAAAGGTGGCCGTAGATTTAGCTTTAGTGCCCTGGTAGTTGTAGGGGACAAAGAAGGCCATGTTGGTGCAGGTATTGGTAAAGCAAACGAAGTACCTGAAGCCATCAGAAAAGGTATTGATGCAGCTAAAAAAGAATTAATCGAGGTTCCAATTGTGGAAACAACAATTCCCCATGAGAAAACTGGAGTTTTTGGTGCTGGTAGAGTTCTACTAAAGCCTGCTGCTCCTGGTACTGGTGTTATTGCTGGAGGTCCTGTGCGTGCGGTAATCGAACTTGCAGGAATTAGCGATATTTTAACTAAATCTCTTGGAACATCTAATCCGATTAATATGATCAATGCTACAATTACTGGTCTTAAAGAACTTAAGAGCGCAGAACAAGTTGCCAAATTAAGAGGTAAATCTGTAGAAGAATTAATTGGATAATTATCAAGGAGGTGTAAGTATGAAATTAAATAATCTTAAACCTGCTGCTGGATATAAAAAAGATCGCAAAAGAGTTGGTCGTGGTACTGGCTCCGGTCGCGGTTATACATCTGGTAGAGGTGCAAATGGACAGAACTCTCGTGCAGGTGGAAGAGTACGCCCAACATTTGAAGGTGGACAGACTCCTCTGTTTAGACGTCTTCCCAAAAGAGGGTTTAATAATAAATTTAAAAAAGAATTTAATGAAATTAATGTATATCAGTTAAATAGATTCTCTGCTGATGAAACTGTAACACCTGAAGTTTTATTAGAAAAGGGAATTATTGATGGTATTGCAAAAAATGGAGTAAAAATACTGGGTAAAGGTGAAGTTAATGTTGCCCTGAATGTAAAAGCAAATGCTTTTACTGCTTCTGCCAGAGAAAAAATAGAAGCTGCTGGCGGAAAGTCAGAGGTGATTTAAGTTGATTAAGGCTCTCGGTAATGTTTTTAAAGTAAAAGAACTTAGAAATAAAGTTTTATTCATGCTTGCTATGATGGCAGTTTACCGCCTGGGAGCACATATTCCGGTCCCTGGAGTAGATGTAGCATTGCTTCAGGAAAGACTTTTTGGCGGAAACTTTGGTGGAGCACTTGATTTTTTAGATCTATTTGCAGGTGGTGCTTTAAGTAACTTTACTATTTTTGCGATGAGCATTACTCCCTACATTACTGCTTCAATTATTTTACAGCTCTTGACTGTAGTTGTACCTAAATTAGAAGAGCTTTCTAAACAGGGTAATGAGGGCCGCAAAAAAATTGCTCAGTATACCAGATATGGAACAATTGTACTTGCTGTAATTCAGGCAATTGGTATTACACTTTATATTCAGCGTTTTGGTGCTGTTCCTAATGCAACAGCGTTTGATATTGCCCTAATTATTGTAAGTTTAACTGCTGGTACAGCTTTCTTAATGTGGCTGGGTGAGCAGATTACGGATAAAGGAATTGGAAATGGTATTTCTATTATCATTTTTACATCTATTATCTCTCGCTTCCCGTCAGATATGTATAACACATATGAGTTATTACAGGCAGGCACAATCTCAATTTTAAATGTGCTAATTTTTGCTGTACTGGCTATAATAATTATTGCCGGTATTATTTTTGTTCAGCAGGGAGAAAGAAGAATCCCGGTTCAGTATTCAAAGAGAATTGTGGGCCGCAGAGTTTACGGAGGTAGAAGTACTCATATTCCGATGAAGATCAATCAGGCTGGTGTTATCCCAGTAATCTTCGCTTCTTCTGTACTCTTATTCCCTGGAATTATTGCACAGGTTTTACCTTATGACTGGGCAACAGGTCTGGCAAATGCAATTAGTCCTGGATCTACACTTTATATGGTACTGTATGGTCTGATGATTTTATTCTTTACTTATTTCTATACTGCTATTACCTTTAATCCAGAAGAGGTAGCAGACAATATGAAAAAGTATGGTGGGTTTATTCCTGGAATTCGTCCTGGAAGACCAACTATTAATTATTTAGATAGAGTTTTAATGAGAGTTACATTAGCAGGAGCTATATTCTTAACAATTGTAGCATTACTTCCTTTTGCAATGCAGCCGCTGACTGGTGTAACAATTAGTTTTGGAGGAACATCCTTAATCATTATGGTTGGTGTTGCTTTAAAAACTATGGAACAGATCGAATCCCATCTCCTGATGAGACACTATGAAGGTTTCATGAAATAAAGAGGAGGAAATAAAATGGATATGATTTTACTGGGTTTACCCGGTGTTGGTAAGGGTACTCAGGCTAAAAAATTAGAAGCAAGTTTGGAAATTCCTCATATTGCTACTGGTGATATTTTTAGAAAGGCAATTAAAAATAAAACCCCACTGGGAAAAAAAGCTAAATCATTTATTGATGCCGGCGAATTAGTACCAGATGAAGTAACCATTGGAATTGTTGAAGAACGATTAAAAGAGGATGACTGTAAAGAGGGATTTATCCTGGATGGATTTCCCCGTACAATTGCACAGGCAGAGGCTTTAGATGAGATTTTAGCAGAGCAGAATAGAGAGCTTGATCTTGCGATTTATCTGCAGGCTGAAATAGATATCTTAGTTGAAAGACTGGCTGGACGCAGAGTATGTGTTGATTGTGGGGCCACCTATCATGTAAAAAATGATCCACCTGAAGTTGAAGGTGTATGTGATAAGTGTGGAGGAGAAGTAATTCAGCGCAGTGATGATGAGGAAGAAACAGTTAAGAAACGAATTGAAGTAAATAAAGAAAAGACTGCTAAGCTTGCAGATTACTATCAAAACAAAGGAATACTGCATGAGGTTAAAAGCACCGGCGGAATTGAAAAGGTGCAGCAGCGACTAATGAAATTAATTGAGGCGAATAAATAATGATTATCTTGAAATCGAGGCGAGAAATTGATATAATGCGTGAAGCAAATCAGATAGTGGCAGAAACACATGCTTATCTGGCAGAAAATATTAAACCTGGTATATCTACTGCAGAACTTGATCAGCTTGCTGATGAATTTATTCGCAGTAAGGGAGCTGTACCTTCTTTTAAAGGATATCAGGGTTTTCCAGCCTCTATTTGTATTTCAATTAATGAAGAAGTTGTACATGGTATTCCTGCTGATCATCGTTTTTTAGAAGCTGGTGATATAGTAAGTATTGACATTGGAACTTTTTATGAAGGCTTTAATGGTGATGCTGCCAGAACACATGCAGTTGGTTCAATTTCGGAAAATGCCAGCAAATTATTGAAGGTAACTGAAGAATCTCTTCTTAAAGGAATTGAAAAAGCAGTTATCGGCAACAGATTATTTGATATTTCACATGCTGTACAGGAATATGTCGAAAAAAATGGGTTTTCTGTGGTTCGGGATTATGTTGGTCACGGAATCGGTCGTGATATGCATGAAGATCCACAGATACCTAATTTTGGTCCGGCAGGAAAAGGTCCTAAATTAAAAGAGGGTATGACCCTTGCTATTGAGCCAATGGTAAACATTGGCGGTTATGAAGTCGAGACATTAGAAGATGACTGGACAGTAGTAACAAAAGATAGAAGCCTTTCTGCTCATTTCGAGCATACAATAGCAATAACTAAAGATGGAGTTGAAATATTAAGTAAACTTTAACTTTTATTGCAGAGCCTGTCTTATCTATGGTATAATATACAGTGCGTGTTAAAAAGAGAGCTTGAAGGAAAGAGTGATATTTTTGGATACTGCTTTTAAAGTTGGCGAAATTGTCAGGTCGACTGCCGGCAGAGATAAAGATACTTATTATTTAGTAATAGATATAGATAATGAGTCAGATCAAAAAATAAAAGTTGTCGATGGTGTAAAGAGGAAATTTAATAATCCAAAATATAAAAATAGCAGACATTTAGAAAGTACAGGTCAGATTGCAGCAGAGTTTTTAAGAGATTTAAAAGATAAGAAACGAGTTCGCAGTGAAGATGTTCGCTTAATTTTAAAGGATTATCTCAGTAAAGAGGAGGTCAAATAATTTATGGCAAAAGAAGATCCTATTGAAGTCCAGGGTACTGTAGTTGAACCCCTGCCAAATGCAATGTTTAGAGTTGAATTGGAAAACGGACATAAAGTTCTGGCACATGTTTCAGGAAAAATGAGGATGAATTTTATACGAATTTTACCTGGTGATAAGGTAACAGTAGAACTTTCTCCCTATGACTTGAGTCGTGGCCGGATAACTTATCGACATAAAGCGAAATAAATTACCACAAGGGGTGATTGTTAATGAAAGTAAGACCATCAGTTAAGCCGATTTGTGATAAATGTAAGGTTATTAGACGCAATGGTAAAGTAATGGTTATTTGTGAAAATCCCAAGCATAAACAGCGTCAGGGATAAAAAATACTGGAGGTGAAATCATGGCTAGAATTGAAGGTGTTGATCTTCCCAGAAATAAGAGGGTAGAGATTGGATTGACATATATTTATGGTATCGGTAGAACTACTTCTCAAAAAATTCTTGAGAGCACAGGCGTTGATCCTGATACAAGAATTAAAGATTTAACTGAAGCTGAAATTTCAAATTTAAGAAGTGAAATTGATGAGCACTATATAGTTGAGGGTGAATTAAGAAGAGAAAGAAGAGCTGATATTAAAAGATTAAAAGATATTGGTTGTTACCGTGGTCTTCGTCACCGCAGAGGTTTACCAGTGCGTGGACAGAGAACTAAAACAAATGCTCGTACACGTAAAGGTCCTAAGAAAACTGTTGGTGTAACTAGATCAAAACCAGCTAAGTAAGGAGGGAATATAATTAATGGCTAAAAATAAGAAGAAAAAATCACGTAGAAGAAAAAAGGTTAAACGCAATATAGAAAAAGGTCAGGCTCATATTAAATCTACATTTAATAATACAATTATTTCAATTACTGATGAAGAAGGTAAGGTAATTGCCTGGTCAAGTGCTGGAAAAGTTGGTTATAAAGGTTCCAGAAAAAGTACTCCTTTTGCTGCTCAGCTGGCTGCAGAAAATGCTGCTGATGAAGCAAAAGAAATGGGTCTTAAGGAAGTAGAAATTTATGTTAAAGGTCCTGGTTCTGGTAGAGAGTCTGCAATTAGAACTCTACAGTCTGCAGGTTTAAACATTACTTTAATTAAAGATATTACTCCTATTCCACATAATGGATGTAGACCCCCAAAAAGAAGACGTATATAATTATATAATAGAAAGTTGAGGTGTAAAAATGGCAAGATATACAGGTTCAGTTTGTAAATTATGCAGGCGTGAAGGTGAAAAATTATATTTAAAAGGCGCCCGTTGTTATAGTGATAAATGTTCTTTTGATCGCAGACCTTATGTTCCAGGTGAGCATGGTCAGGGACGTCAAAAAGTATCAGAATATGGTTCTCAGTTAAGAGAAAAGCAGAAAGTTAGAAGAATTTATGGAATTATGGAAAAGCAGTTCCGTAATTACTTCGAAAAGGCTGAAAATGAAAACGGAGTTACAGGTGAAAACTTCCTCCAGTTATTAGAAAGAAGACTGGATAATATTGTTTACAGAATGGGTTTTGCCAGCTCCCGCAGTGAAGCCAGACAGTTTGTATTACACGGTCATATTAAAGTGAATGGACGTAAGGTTGACATTCCTTCATATGAAATAGATGTAGATGATGTTATTAGTGTAAAAGATTCCAGCCGCAAGTCCAAGCGTTTTAAAGAGATTTTTGAATACAATGCTGACTTTGCTACACAGGAATGGCTTAATTCTGATCTTGAAAAAGCAGAAGGTACAGTTGTTGCATTACCAGAGAGGGAAGATATCGATTATCCGGTAGAAGAGCACCTGATTGTCGAGTATTATTCACGGTAAATGAATACCCTCAGTCATAAAATTGTTAATTTAAGGAGGGTAAGCTGATAATATGATAGAAATTGAAAAACCACGTGTGGAAAGACTGGAAAGTGATGAAAATTATGGTCGTTATGAAATTTCTCCTTTAGAAAGAGGATATGGAACTACTCTTGGTAATTCTCTGCGTCGTATTTTGCTTTCTTCTCTACCTGGAGCTGCACTTACTTCAGTTAAAGTAGAGGGTGTAAAGCATGAATTTTCAGCTATTCCAGGAGTAGTTGAAGATATGACAGATTTAATTTTGAATCTAAAAGAAGTAGTTGTTAAATATTCAGGTGATGAACAGACAACTATTCGTTTAGAGGCAGAAGGAGAAGGAGAGGTAACTGCTGGAGATTTTATTTCTTCAGGTGATGTACAGATTGTCAATAAAGATCACCATATTGCCACTCTCGCGGAGGATGGCAGACTTGTTTTAGAGGCTACTGTAGATAAGGGTAGAGGTTATCATACCGCTGAAGAAAACAAAGACTTATTTGATAATAATGTAATTGGTCTAATTCCAATAGATTCTTCTTACAGTCCTATTGATAGAGCCAATTTTAATATCGAAAATACCAGAGTTGGTCAGGTAACTGACTTTGATCGTCTGGTTCTGGAAGTAGATACAAATGGTAGTATTCATCCTGATGATGCTATCAGTCTTGCTGCTAAAATCATGGTTGAGCATCTTGAACTATTTATCAATTTAACTGATGAAATTGAAGATGTAGAAATTATGGTAGAAGTAGAAGAAGAAGAAAAGGATAAAATCTTAGATACAACAATTGAAGAATTAGAGCTTTCAGTTCGTTCTTCTAATTGTCTGAAACGGGCCGGGATCAATACAGTTGAAGAATTAGTTGATAAAACTGAAGATGATCTGATGAAGGTTCGTAATCTTGGTAAAAAATCCTTGCAGGAAATTAAAGATAAATTAGATGAACTTGATTTAGATTTAAAAGAGAATGAAATTTAAGGAGGGATTTTAGGTGGCTAAGCGTAAATTACAGAAAAGATCTTCCCATCGTCAGGCTATGTTAAGCAACATGGCGACATCATTATTTCGCGAGGGAAGAATCGAAACTACACTACCTAAGGCAAAAGAATTAAGATCTTATGCTGAGAAGCTTATTACTGCTGCGAAGACCAACAATCTTGCTTCAAGGCGTAAAGTGATGAGCAAAATCAAAGACAAAGAAGTAGTTACAAAATTATTTGATGAGATTGCACCTCAGTATTCAGAAAGACCTGGTGGTTATACAAGAATTTTAAAAATGTATCCCCGTCGTGGAGATGCAGCTAAGCAAGCGATTATTGAACTAGTAGAATAATACTGAATGTAGGTGTTAATATGAGCCTGATAGAAATAAATGGGGTAGATTTTCTTTATGAAAATGACGACAGTGATAGACCGGCCCTGCAGAATATTGATCTGCAGATTGAAGCCGGTGATTTTGCTGTTATTATTGGTTCAAATGGTTCAGGCAAATCTACCCTGGCAAAGTTATTAAATGTACTCTTAACTCCTTCCAAAGGAGAGATTTTTGTTGCAGGTTTAAATACTAATAATCGTGATAATACCTGGAAGGTTAGGCAGAAGGTTGGAATGGTTTTTCAAAACCCGGACAATCAACTTGTTGCTTCTATGGTTGAAGATGATGTAGCATTTGGACCTGAAAATTTAGGGGTTCCAACCGAAGAGATTCGTCAGAGAGTGGATAAATCTCTTGAAATGGTAGGAATGGCTGGATTTCAAAAATTTGCCCCTCATAAATTATCTGGTGGGCAGAAACAGAGAGTCGCAATTGCCGGGGTTATTGCCATGGAACCTGACTGTATAGTTCTTGACGAACCGACTGCAATGCTTGATCCGCAGGGTAGAAAAGAAGTGATGGAAACAGTACAATATTTAAACAAAGAAAAAGGAATTACTGTTGTCCATATAACTCACTTTATGGAGGAAGCGATAAATGCAGATAAGGTTATTGTTATGAACCAGGGTCAGATTTTGCATAAAGGGAGTCCAAAATCCATTTTTAGATTAGTTGAGCAGTTAAAAGATGTTAACTTAGATATACCTGTTGCAGTTGAGGTTGCTGAATATCTGCGTCAGGAAAAGATTAATATTCCTGATATTTTAAGCATAGATGAGTTGGTGGATGCATTATGTTAATTGAATTAAATAATGTTAGCCATATCTATCAGGATGAAAATAATGTTAAAGCATTAAAAGATATTAATTTAGAGATCAGCAAGGGAGAATTTATTGGAATTGTAGGACACACTGGTTCTGGTAAATCTACCTTAGTTCAGCTTTTTAACGGACTGATCATACCAAGTTCTGGAACCGTTAAGGTTAATGGGAAAAATATAACTAATGAAAAAAGCAATTTAAAAGAAACCAGACGTCATGTTGCTTTAGTTTTTCAGTATCCTGAACATCAATTGTTTGAAGAAACAGTTTTTCAGGACATAGCTTTTGGCCCTAAAAACCTTGGTTTAAAAAAAGGTGAAATAGAGAAAAGAGTTAAAGAGGTTATGGACTTAGTCGGTCTTGGTTACGAAGAATTTAAAGACCGTTCTCCATTTAATTTAAGTGGAGGCCAGCAGCGGAAAGTTGCAATCGCTGGAGTTTTAGCTCTAAAGCCTGATGTTTTAGTTCTGGATGAACCCAGTGCTGGACTTGATCCACAGGGTAGAAAACAGCTTGCAGAACTGCTGAAATATCTCTATCAGGAACTTGAAATGACAGTCATCTTAATCTCACACCGGATGGAAGAGATAGCTGAACTTGCAAGTAGAGTTATTGTGATGCATCAGGGAGAAATTGTTATTGATGATACACCAGTGAAAGTTTTTTCTCAGGAACAGGAGCTGCATAAACTTTCTCTTGATCTTCCTCAAATCACAGAAATTCTACACCGTCTGGAAGAAAAAGGATTGAAGGTAAATACAAATTTATTTTCTATATCTGAGGCATCAGCTGAAATAATTAAAGCATTGAGGAGCAAATAATATGCTAAAAGATATAACAATTGGTCAATATATAGCACGCGATTCTATTGTTCATGCTCTGGATGCCCGGATTAAGATAATTATTACAACGATTTTAATAATTGCTTTATTTACTATTGATACATTTAGTGGTTTTGGCTTTTTTTCTGCTTTTATTTTGGTAGTTATTTTATTATCCAAAATCTCATTAAAAAAAGTTCTCAAAGGTTTAAAGCCAATATTGATTTTGGTATTATTTACCCTTGTAATTCATGTTTTCTTAACTAAAGGTGGCGAAGTTCTTTGGGCCTGGAAATTTATTTCTATAGAATCTGAAGGAGTATACACCGGTTTTTTTATGGTGAGTAGAATATTTATTTTAATCTTATTCACCTCACTTTTAACATTAACCACTTCTCCCCTGCAGTTAACAGATGGAATTGAATATATTTTATCACCTTTAAAGAGGTTTGGAGTTCCAGCCAGTGAGCTGTCAATGATGATGACAATAGCTCTAAGGTTTATTCCAACTCTACTGGAAGAGGCTGATAAAATTATGAAAGCTCAACAGGCAAGGGGTGCTGATTTCGAATCCGGTAATTTAATTCAGAGAGCTAAAAGTTTAATTCCCTTACTGGTTCCGTTATTTATAAGTGCTTTTAGAAGAGCAGATGATCTTGCACTTGCTATGGAGTCCAGGTGTTATCGGGGAGGAGAAGGCAGAACAAGACTGCACGAGCTGGAGTTTAAGTATTATGATTTTATTGCTTTAATTATAATTATTATTCTGGCAGTTGCTGTATCATTTTATTAGGTGAGATTAAATGAAACAAAATTATAAAATTATAGTCGAATATGATGGAAATAATTATAGTGGCTGGCAGATTCAAAAAAACACCAGTCAGACAATACAGCAGAAGTTAGAAAATGCTCTGACTAGAATTAATAAAAAAAGAGTTAGGATTACTGGTGCAGGAAGGACAGATGCCGGGGTTCATGCGGCTGGTCAGACGGCGAATTTCTTTCTGGATGTAGATATTCCAGCTCATAAAATTCCAATCGCTTTAAATAGCGAATTACCTGCTGATATTATCTGTAAAAAAGCAGAAAAAGTGGATGAAGAGTTCCACTCTAGATTTGATGCACGGGGCAAAAAATATAGATATAGAATTTTGAACAGTAATTTTAATTCAGTTTTTGTCCGCAATTTTGTTTATAATGTTTATAAAAAACTTGATATAGAAATTATGCAGAGAGCCGCTAAAGTCTTTGAAGGCTCACATGATTTTGCTGCTTTTTGTGCTGCCGGATCTTCAGCTGAATCAACAGTAAGAGAAATCTATTCTCTGGATCTTTATGCAGCAGATAATGGCGAAATTTGGATTGATGTCATTGGAAATGGTTTTTTATATAATATGATAAGGATTTTAGCCGGTACACTTATTGAAACCGGTCTGGGAAAAAGAACTCTGTCGGAAATGGAATATATTCTGCAGAGTTGTGATCGAAATAATGCTGGTTTTACTGCTCCGGCTCAGGGTTTAACATTAATCGAAGTATTTTATGATTAATTTATATTTTTTTAACTTGACAAAAGCAGAAGATTGTATTAAAATTACTATGAATTATTCTGTCCAACAACAAGCCCCGTTGAGAATAATTTCATGTAATTAGAGAGAGTATTTTAACTAAGGAGGTATAGTTATGTCAACATATATGGCGAAAAATGAAACTGTAGAGCGCGACTGGTATGTAGTTGATGCTGCAGATAAAACTTTAGGAAGACTGGCATCTGAAATTGCTCAGTATATAAGAGGAAAGCACAAGCCAACTTTTACACCTCATGTAGATATGGGAGATTATGTAATTGTGGTTAACGCTGAAAAAGTTAAATTATCAGGTAAGAAGTGGGATGATAAGAAACATTACAGTCACACAAATCATCCAGGTGGTATTAAAGAAGTTACTTATAAAGAACTTCGTGACAAAGATCCAGAATTTATCATTGAAAAAGCTGTTAAGGGTATGTTACCACACAATAAACTTGGTAGAAAAATGTTTAAAAAATTAAAAGTATACAGTGGACCTAATCATCCACATCAGGCTCAACAGCCAGAAAAATTAGAACTTTAATTCTGAAAGGAGGAATTTAATAGATGGCTTCTGAAGTACAATATAGAGGTACAGGTCGTAGAAAGACTTCTACAGCTCGTGTGCGCCTGCTGCCTGGAGATGGAAAGTTTTTAGTAAATGACAAAGAAATTGATAACTATTTTAATAGAAAATCTTTAATTAAAGATATTATGTCACCTTTAGAATTAGTTAACGCTGATGGTACATTTGATGTATTAGTAAATGTTAGAGGTGGAGGACTTTCAGGTCAAGCTGGAGCAGTTCGTCATGGAATTGCTAGAGCACTGCTGGAAGTTGATAAGGATTACCGTGGACCACTTAAGAAAGCTGGTTACTTAACCAGAGACTCCCGTATGGTTGAAAGAAAGAAGTACGGCCGCAAAAAAGCGAGAAAAAGTCCACAGTTTTCAAAAAGATAATATTTATTTTTCATTTTATTACAGGCAGAGCTCAGGCTCTGCTTTTTTCTTTTTTTCTAATCTTAGTTTTAGTTAATTATTTTAAAGCTGAGCAACAAAATGTCGATCCAGAAAAAAATTATTACAATAACTAAGACTCATAAAAGAACTTAGTACAGCTGCCTGAGCAAAGAAACCTCCTGTTTCTGGCTCAGCTCAGAGCGTCCGTGCTCTTCGTCTGCCCTAAGTTCTTTTATTCATCAAGTTATAATAAAATAATTTTTTAGTCACTCATTTTGATGCTCAGCTTTAAAATAAAATATTCAATAGATTAGAAAAAAGAAAAAGCAGGCCTTTGGGGATTAATCAAGTTATAATTAAGCGAATTTCATAATACGCTTAATTTAGTTTAATTCAAAAAAATATTGTCTGCGAATCATAAAAATAAGCCTTTTAACTTGAATTTGTAGATTTTAATGATTTACCATAGATTTACTGCTAAATTTAGACGCACTTAGCTTGGGTATCTTAAAATCTTGCTTTAAAATGCTTTTTAAGCAGCTAAAGTCTGATTTTGAAGCTTGATCTTTTCGGCTGCGATTCTTGCAGCTATCAAACTGATTGAACTTAATAGCAAATGAGTTTTGACTTTTTTGGCTCCCATTACAGTTAAGTTCTCTAAATTTAGATGCTCTTTTAGTCTGGAAAAAGTTCTCTCAACACTGGTTCTCTTGTTGTAGATCCTTCTCCAGGTTCTAGAGTCTCTATGTGGTGTTGATATATATCTGGGGTTCTCTTTTGGTCTAGTTTTAGTTACCTGACCGTAGTTGCTGTCAGAACACCATTTAGTTCCATGAATACAATCAACTTTACCACATACATGTGGGCATCTAAATTTGTTGACTCCTTTGTAATGACCCCAGTAATACATTTTGTGGCCTCCACTGCAGACTGGTGTTCCTTTAAAATCATAGAATCCAGCTGGTGGCTGTTTAGCATTACGCTTGTTAATTGGAATAATAGCCTGAGACTCCTGCTCAAAGAGAATATGTTCATAGATATCAGTGTAATCATAGCCTGAATCCATAGTCCAGTATTTGGGTTTAGTTAAATCTCTTTCAGCTAAAAAGTCATTAACCTTTTCAACTAGGGGTATTGCCTGAGTTTTATCTGCATGATTGGCTGGAGTTAAAGTTAAAGCAATCGGTAATTCTGAGTTAGTTTCAACTGCAGCATGTATCTTCCAGCCAAACCAGGTTATCTGATTTTTATGAGAGTCAAATTTAGTACCCCAATCAGGGGTAGAATTATTTTCTTTATCTATCTTTGACCTTGGTTTAGCTCGTTCATAAGCTTCCAGTTTTGAAGCATCAACAGCCATTGTCTCAGTGTCCAATAAGTTAAAAACAATACATTGATCCAAAAGATTATTCATCAGTATTTCCAGTTCATCAGTCTCAGATAATTTGCTGTAATATCGGCTGAAAGTTGCTTCACTGGGCACCCTGCCAGTGGTAGAAAAACCACAGACATATCTGAGATATGGACTTCTATCAATTTTGCTTACTAAGTCTGCTCTGGTAGGAATCTTTTCAATCTGCTGGACCAGAAAAGCTCTTAAAATAGCTTCTGGATTATATCCAGTTGGTCCTTTATTAGACTTAGGCTTTATCTTTTCAACAACAGGTTTAAGATCAATAGGATCTAAAATACAAATTAATTTGTCAGTTTCCGATAAATTAAGTAATTCTTCAAAGGGAAAGAGACACTCTTGTCGAATATTATTAATAGGGCTTCACCTTCTTTCGAGTTTTTTGGGTGTTACTATTAAATTCGACAAGAATGGGGTGAAGCCCTTTTTATATCATTAAAATCTTTGTTATATCAAGGCTTATTTTTATGAAATTCGCTTAATTAATAAAATGTATCAGCGAAAAGTAGCTTTAGAGGTGTTTTTTTATTAGTTGATTTGTTGTATAATATAAGTGATGAAGGAATTAGATATGAATTCTTAATCTTTTGGAAGTTAAATTAAATTTATCTGCATTGATTTAGAGCTTAACTTTAGCGGAGGTGACAATGATGGGTGTTAAATGTGCTGCTCTGCTGCCTCATCCACCAATTGTGATTGAGGAAATTGGAGGAAGAGAATTAAAAAAAGCAGAAAAAACAGTTCAGGGTTTTAAAAAGACAGCTGCAGAAATTGCTGAATTTAAAGATGAACTTGATTTAATAGTTTTTATTACTCCCCATGGTCCTGTATTTCGTTCTACAGCCTCTTTAATTATTAAGGATCAGCTGCAGGGTAATTTTGGAGATTTTGGTTTTTCAAAGCTAGAATTTAAAGAAAAATCTGACATCAATTTTGCTGAAAAATTACTTCAAAATACCAGTGAGAAAAATCTGGCCTTACAGCCTCTAAGAAAAAAAGACTTGATTAATTATGGTATTGATCAGGAATTAGATCATGGAATTATGGTTCCCTTAAATTATCTTGAAGAAGCCGGACTTAAATTACCAATAGTTCCGATATCTATTGGCTTCATCTCCTACCAGGAGCTTTTTAAAATTGGTAAGGAGATTGCGAGAACTGCAGCTGAGCTTGACTATAAGATAGCAGTTATTGCCAGTGGTGACCTTTCTCACCGCTTAAAAAAGGGAGCACCGGCAGGTTATAATTCTGAGGCACATCTTTTTGATGAAAAATTGATTGAGTATTTTAAAGAAAAAGATTTTGATTCTATATTAAATTTCGATCAGGAACTGGTCGAGAAAGCTGGAGAATGCGGTTTAAGGCCGATTGTGACTATGCTGGGGGCAGTTGATGGCCTGGAGCTAGAACTTGAGGTTAACTCTTATGAAGGCCCCTTTGGAGTCGGTTATGGCACAGTTTTTATTAAGACTAAATCAATTTAGGAGTTTATATAATTAGTAGTGAGGAGTGATTATGATGAAAGAAGAAAAATTTATAACAGATTTAGCCAGAAGAGCAGTTGAAGAATACATTATTTCTGGGAAAGAAGCTGAATTTGAGGAAGCTGAACTGCCAGATATTTTAAAAAAGGAAGCAGGAGTATTTGTAACTATAAAGAAAAATGGTAAGTTAAGAGGCTGTATGGGCACTTTTAGACCGGTACAGAAAAATGCAGCTTATGAAATTGTCAGCAATGCAATGACAGCTGCTGAGAATGATCCCCGCTTTCCTGAAGTTGAAAAAGAGGAATTAAATGAGATTTCAATTTCGGTAGATATATTATCCAAACCTGAAAGAATTAGAGACAAATCGGAACTTGATCCTAAAAAATACGGAATTCTTGTTAAAGGAGGACATCAGACAGGACTACTGCTGCCTGATTTAGAAGGTATTGAAACAGTTGAAAAGCAGCTTAGTGTAGCCAAGAGAAAGGCTGGTTTGCGAGAAGATGCCGCAGTAGAAATTTATCGTTTTACTGTAAGCAGGTTTGATGAAAATGACTGATCTATATCCAGCTCAATATTATCAAATCAAAGATAACGGTATTGTTGAGTGTGAACTCTGTCCCCATAACTGTAAAATTTCAAACAATAAAGTTGGAATTTGTCAGGTTAGAAAAAATATTGATGGTAAATTGTATTCATTAAATTACGGACAGATATCTTCACTGGGGGTTGATCCGGTCGAGAAAAAACCTCTTTACCATTTTTACCCACAGAAAAAAGTTCTTTCTGTGGGCAGCTGGGGCTGTAATATGAGCTGTGTATTCTGTCAAAACTGGCAGATTAGTCAGCAGAAGCCTGAATTGAGGGAGTTTAAACCTGAAGAAATTGTTGAAACTGCTCTCAAAAAAGGGATCGACTTAATTGCCTATACTTATTCAGAACCAGTAGTCTTTTATGAATACATGCTTGAAACAGCTGAAATAGCTGCTGAAAAGGGATTGAAAAACATTCTAGTAAGTAATGGGTTTATTAATCAAAAGCCTTTAAAAAAGCTTCTTCCCTTTTTAGATGCGGCAAATATTGATCTAAAAGCATTTAATAATAACTTTTATCAAGATAATTGTGGGGGAGGATTTGAGCCTGTAAAAAGGACAATTGAAACTCTTGCCCGGGAAATTCATTTAGAAGTAACAACACTGGTCGTTACTGATTTGAATGATGACCTGAATGAATTAGAAGAGCTCTTTAAATGGCTGGCTCAGATTAACAGTCAGATTCCTCTTCATCTGAGCAGATATCATCCAGCCTATAAATTGAATAATCCACCAACAGATTTGGAAAAGATGAAAAAAGCCTATCAAAAAGCAAAAAAACATCTGGACCATGTTTATTTAGGTAATGCAATTATTGAAAATACTGCTGATACTTACTGCAGCAGCTGTGGTAGAAAGTTAATTAAAAGAAAAGCTTACCAGGTAGAGAATATGCTTGATCAGAATCGATGTCCTGACTGTGGTACAGAATTATACGGTGAATTCTAGCTAATCTGTTTAAATAGCGGTTTGTTTTAATAAGACTCTTTTGTCATTCCAGGCAGGAAAGGCATAGTGAAGAAACGAACAATTATCAAATAATTTCAAATTTTGTTTTTTTATAAATTAACTTGACAGTAATTATTAGTACTGCTATACTCTAATTAAGCTCATATAATACTATAAGACTAATAAGGAGGGCTTAATAATGAGAAACAAAAATGTAAAATGTAATGTATGTGGAAGTCAGAACTGGTCTGGTGCACTCTATTGTGAGAAGTGTAGTGGTGACTTATATCATAATCATAATGATGAAAAAATTGCAGCCAAGATTGATCAGGTAAATAAAATCTTTAAGCTGTGGGAGTAAGTCTAATTTGAATAAGAATTTAAAAGGTCGGCCTCTGGCCGGCCTTTTGTTTTTCTAGAAGTTAATTTAGATAATTACAAAATCGAAACCATAAATAAAAACTATGTAAAGAGTTAAAAAATAGCTGTAAAAAATAATTGGAGTAAATAAGTTATGATCACTGCAGATATAAAGATAATTACTGATAACTACTGAAATAAAAATAATTAAGATAAAAGCAGGGGTGAACTCCAAAAAAAGAACCGCAGCAAATAAACCGCTGAAAATCACCGCTAAAAAAGTAGGTAGATAAAGATTAAACAGTGAGAAAATAATCTTATTAAATAAAAATTGTTCTACACTGGCTGTAAATAAAAGAATTAAGAAAACCATAATTAATAGGGGTAAATCACTGTAAATGATTTTGAAAATATTTTCTCCTAACTGCAGGGGAAAAAAGCTGCTTTTAACTTCAGGCCTATAATTAAGATTGATTAAAATCACTCCAGCTGTTAAAAGAAGAAAAATTATAAAAAGTGCCTTTAAGTTGATTTTATCTTTTTTAAATTTAAATCCAAGGTCCGCAAAACTAAAGTCATAGAGCAGATTAAAATAGCTGTAGATTATAAATAAAAATATAATATGAGAGAGAACATTTATAGAAAAAGCAAGAATTTCATTGATATAGATTAAGGCTGTAAAATCTTTTTCAATTATAAAATAACTGCTCAGAGTGATAAAATACCAGGCAGCAATAACTATTAAAAAATCTTTATAATTGAGACGCTGGTCAGAAAAAATATTATTTTTCAAGATATCACCTCCTCTCTATTATTTTCTATTAAAATTTGAGGAATCCTTTAAAATTTTAATTTTTTGTGATGTTTTGAAAAATAAGCAGGGTTTAGAGTCTCTTTTGCCGAATATTTAATTAAGAGGTGATAAAATTGTCCTGGAAAGTTATAACAAGTTTATTAGATATCTTTATTATTGCTTTTATTATTTACTATTTACTCAACATTATCTCAGGAACAAGGGCTGTTCAGCTAATTAAAGGTCTGGGGCTGATTTTTTTGGTTGCCTTATTTGCTCAACTTTTAGAGCTGAACACAGTTAACTGGTTTTTAGATAGTTTTCTGACCATTATTATGGTAGCGCTGCCAATTGTTTTTCAACCAGAATTGAGGAGAGCTCTCGAACAAATTGGGCGGGGAGGATTTCTCAAAGAACAGTTCTGGCAGAACTGGGGACCAAAAGAAATAAATGAAATTGTTATGGCAACAGCAGAAATGTCTGAGAAAAAAACTGGCGCATTAATTGTTATTGCACGCAGAGTTGGTTTAAAAAATTATATCGAGACAGGAATTGAGCTTGATTCCAAAATCAGCAAACAGTTGCTGCTCAGCATTTTTCAACATCAGTCACCTCTACACGATGGAGCTTTGATTATCGAAAATGGTACGGTTCAGGCAGCCAGCTGTTTTTTAAACCTTTCTACTCGTTCTGATATCAATCCACGGCTGGGTACCAGACACCGAGCAGCTATCGGTATTACAGAAGAGTCTGATTCTCTGGCAATAGTGGTTTCTGAAGAAACAGGAGTCATTTCAGTTGCCGAAAATGGACAACTGAGCCGTCATCTTGATACAGCTGAACTGCGGGAAACTCTTGCCCACAGTTTTGAAAAATCTAAAGAAAAATCTTTTATGAGGAGGCATCTCTAAATGTTTTCTCTAACTGAAAACCAAAAAAAATTAATACTTGCCTTTTTTATAGCTGTTCTGCTCTGGGGTTATGCCAGTAATCAAACAGCAAATGTTTTAAATTATGGGGAAGAACAGGCAGCTTCATTTTTACTGGATATTGAAGTTAGAAATTTACCAGAGGAATATCAGCTGGAATCAATGTCTGTAGAAAGAGCAGTAGTCAGAATTGATTATGTTTCTTATTTTTCTAAAATTAATAGATCAGATCTTAATGCTTATGTTGATTTGCGTAATGTTGATCCAGGTGATAATATGAAAATAATTGAGGTTGAATTACCGAGTTCAGCCAGGCTGCTGGGAGTAGATCCAGGCTATATACTGGTTAAAGTAACTGCAGAAGAAAATTAAATTATGATTAATCTATTATATTAATCTATTAGATTAGAATAGTTTATTCTAGAATTTTAAAATTGAGGTGGATATTTTGGAAAAGAAATTATTTGGAACTGATGGTGTACGTGGAGTTGCCAATCATGAATTAAAAGGAGAGCTTGCTTTTAAGCTGGGAAGAATTGGTGGTTATTATTTGAGTAAAAATTCAGATCAAAAGCGGCCTGTAGTCATTATTGGTAAGGATACAAGGCTTTCTGGAGATATGCTGGAGGCAGCTCTGATGGCCGGTTTAACTTCAGTTGGTATTGATGTTTATAGATTGGGAATTATTCCAACCCCGGGAGTCTGTTATTTAAGCAGAACTAAAGAGGTAGTTGGGGGAATAATGATTTCTGCTTCTCATAATCCAACTGCTGATAATGGAATTAAGTTTTTTGATCAGAATGGGATTAAACTAAGTGATCAGGCTGAACTGGAGATTGAAGAGTTAATTTTTAATGATCATTCAGAAGAGCTCCCCTATCCAATTGATAAAGAGATTGGTCTGGTTGAAGAAAAGTACAGCTGGATTGATGAATATATTGATTTTGTAATTGCAAGTGCAGATAAAAAATTAAATGATTTAAAAATTGTAATTGACTGTGCCAACGGAGCGGCTTATCAGGCTTCACCTGCTGTTTTTGAAGCACTTGGAGCCGAAGTAGTGGTAATCAATAATCATCCTAATGGTGAAGAAATTAATGTTAACTGTGGTTCAACAGCTCCTGAACTGGCAGCCAAAAAAGTAGTGGAAACCGGCGCTGATTTAGGAATTGCCCATGATGGTGATGCAGATCGGGTAATCTTAATTGATGAAAAAGGTGAAGTTGTTGAAGGTGACAACATTATGGCTGTTGCGGCAAGAGATCTGCTTAAAGAGGATAAATTAAATAAGAAAACTGTGGTAACAACTAAATACAGCAATTTGGGCTTAAAAGAAAGTCTGGCTGAAGTTGGAGCTGAACTGGTAATAACTAAAAATGGAGACCGCTATGTGCTGGCAGAAATGCTGAAAAATGGTTATAAACTTGGGGGAGAAAAATCAGGACACATTATTTTTAGTGAATATAATACAACCGGTGATGGAATTTTGACTGCGGTTAAAATTGCTTCTATCATCAAAAAAGAAGAGCAGTCACTTTCAGAGCTAAAAGAAGTTATGAGCTACTGGCCCCAGCTTCTGGCAAATGTAAAGGTCAGCCAGAAAGAAGAATGGGAGCAGAATTCTAAAATTGCTGCTGAAATTAAAGCTGCGGAAGAGGAAATAGGTAGTTCAGGTCGGGTTTTTGTTCGTGCATCTGGAACTGAACCACTGATTAGAGTAATGCTTGAGGGTAAGGAAGAAGAACTTCTAAACAAATGGGAAAATAAGCTGAAAGAATTAATTAGTGAAGAATTGAACTAAAAATTTGCTATTTACAGTAATTTATAATAAAATAAATCTGTTCTGACTGATATTTAGTTAAAAATGTCAAATCAGAGAGTTAAAGCCAAAAAAGGAGGTGATTAAAAAAATTGAAGAGAAAAAGCGCCAGAACCTGATTGGGACGGGATTTTAATCAGGTGGACGAGGAAGAAGGTTATCGAATATTCGGCGGATGCCTTCAGGTAGTGGCTGTTCTGCCTCAATTTTATTTCTCAAAATCAGCGGGCAATTGCTGAGACAAAGGGAATAAATAACAGTTGACAGTTGAATATTAATAATAAAAACGGAGGTAAAGATAATATATGTGCGGAATTGTTGGTTACATTGGTGAGAAAAAGGCAGCCCCTATACTGCTTTCAGGTCTGAAAAAGCTGGAATACAGAGGCTATGATTCAGCTGGAATTGCAGTTCAAGAAGAAGAGGCTGTTAAAATTGTTAAAAAAGAAGGTAAATTAGACAAATTAAAGTCCAGTGCAGAAAAAGAAATCTTTAATGGGGAGACTGGAATCGGACATACCAGGTGGGCTACTCATGGTAAACCCTCTGATATAAATTCACATCCTCACACTGATTCTTTTGCTAAGATTGTTATTGTGCATAATGGAATTATTGAGAACTTTAGAGAGTTAAAAGAAGAACTGCTCGAAAAAGGCCATCAATTTGAATCAGAAACTGATACAGAAGTTGCAGCGCATTTAATTGCAAGTTATTATCAGCAGAACAACTTAAAAGAAGCAGTAATTAAGGCAGTAAAAAGACTGGAAGGTTCTTTCGCTCTGGCTGTGATGTCTTATACAGAAAAAGATAGAATTATTGCTGTTCGTAAGGACAGTCCTCTAATTGTCGGCCTGGGTGAAAATGAAAACTTTTTGGCTTCCGATATCCCAGCTTATCTCGAACATACAGATGATTTCTATATTTTAGAAGATGGAGAAATCGCTGATATCAGAAAAGACGAGGTTAAAATCTATTCTTTTGCTGATGAGTTAATTGCTGATAAGCAAAAGACAAAGATCGACTGGGATGCAGAGATGGCTGAGAAGCAGGGTTATCAGCATTTTATGCTCAAAGAGATTCATGAACAGCCAGAATCATTAAAGAGACTGCTGGAGGATAATTTAAAAGATGGCAAAATTGATTTAAGTGAAAGTGGTCTTGATAAAAACTGGCTTGCTAATTATGATAAAATTCATGTTGTAGCCTGTGGAACTGCCTATCATTCTGGAGCTCTGGCTAAGTATCTGCTGGAAGATAAACTTAGAATACCGGTAGAGGTAGAGGTTGCCAGTGAGTACCGCTACCGTAACCCGATTATTGATGAGCGGACTTTAATGATTGTAGTCAGCCAGTCAGGTGAGACTGCAGATACACTGGCTGCACTGAGACTGGCCAAAAATAAAGGAGCAAGTGTACTTGCCCTTACAAATTCTCGTGACAGCAGTATTGCCAGAGAATCTGATATGGTTATTTATTTAAAAGCTGGCCCGGAAATTGCAGTTGCTTCCACTAAGGCTTATACTAATATGGTTGCTGCTTTTTATATTTTGCTGATCGATGGCATGAGGCAGCGTCAGGAAATAAGTGAAGAAGTTGAAGCTAAATATACTTCTGATTTAATAAAATTACCTGAGATGATCAGACAGCTGAGTGAGCAGTCAAAAGATCAAATCAAATTGATTGCTGATAAATATGCAAAAAAAGAGAACATCTTTTTTATTGGACGCAATACAGATTATACTCTTGCGCTTGAGGGAGCACTAAAATTAAAGGAGATTTCCTATATCCATGCTGAGGCCTACCCGGCCGGTGAACTGAAACATGGAACACTGGCACTGATAGAAGAAGATGTGCCGGTTGTTGCTCTCGGCAGTAGGGCGGATGTATTTCCAAAACTATTCAGTAATCTAAAAGAGGTTAAGGCCAGAGGAGCTGAAACTCTCTTAATTACTGAGGAAGATCAAAAGTTCGAAAGAGACAGTGTTGATCATTTAATCGAACTGCCGCTTTTAAATCAGGACTTTGCAGGACTGCTGGCAATTATACCTCTGCAGTTACTTGCCTATTATACTGCTTTAAATTGTGGAGAAGATATTGACCAGCCCAGAAATCTGGCAAAAAGTGTAACAGTAGAATAAAAAATTAATTTCAACAATAAACGATAAAATATGACAAAAACAGACATTAAACCGGGCCTGTAACAGGGTCCGGTTTTTTGCATTTAGCGCATAATTTTAATATAATTATAAAGTAGAATGATTGAGTATAACTTTGATTTGAGAAAGGAAATATATGATTTTAGGAACCGGGATTGATTTAGTTAAAAATAGTCGAATTAAGGACTTAATAGAAAAATATGAAGATCGCTTTTTAAAAAAAATTTACACTGAAGCTGAAATAAGATACTGTCAGCAGAAAATAAATTCAGCGCCCCCCTTTGCAGCGCGTTTTGCCGCTAAGGAAGCCGTTTTAAAAGCTCTGGGCACAGGAATGAGAAATAACAGCTGGCAGGACATTGAGGTTTTAAATGACAAACTAGGTAAACCAGAAGTTAAATTATCTGGCAGCACTGCAGTTAGAGCGCAAGAACTTGGAGTAAGCTCAATTTTTATTTCTATTTCTCACGAAAAAGACTTCAGTATTGCTCAGGTTGTTATGGAAGGAGCAGAATAAATGGAAGTTTTAACTCCGACAATGATGGCAAAATGTGATCAGGAAACTATTGAGGCTGGCTGTCCGGAAATTTTACTGATGGAAGCAGCAGCTTATGGTACAGCCAGGCTGGCAGTAGAAATTATAGAAAAAGAATTTGAATCAAAAGCTGAGGCTGAGCTTAAGCTAAGCATTTTAGTTGGTAAGGGAAACAATGGTGGTGATGGCCTGGCTGCAGCTCGAATACTAAAAAATTGGGGTTATCAGCCAGAAATAATTTTAAGTACAGCTGCTAAAGACTTAAAAGGAGTTAACAGTAAAAATTATGAGCTGGCTCTTTTAAACGGGGTTAAAGTTTATCAATTTAATGATTTAAAAGAAAATGAATTTTTGAATTTAATAAAAAATAGTGATTTGATTATCGATGCACTGCTGGGAACTGGAATTAAGGGTGAGCTGAGAGGTAGTGTAAAAAAAATTATTACTCAGATCAACCAGAAACTGAAAAAGAAACCTTTAACACTTGCTGTTGATATACCTTCCGGGATTATCGGAGAAAATGGCAGGATAGCTGGTGAAACCCTAAAGGCAGATTATACAGCCACAATGGCGGCTTATAAGCGAGGTCTGCTTTTATATCCAGGTAGAGACTACAGCGGTCAGATTAGAATAATTAATATTGGAATTCAGCCGGAGACAATTACTCAAAATGGTGATCGACTTAAGGCTTTTGGAGAGCAGGCTGCAGCCAATTTAATACCAAAACGAAAAAATAATGGGCATAAGGGCAGTTTTGGCAAAGTTGCTGTAATTGCAGGTTCTAAAGGAATGACCGGTGCACCTCTTTTGAGTACAAAGGCAGCTTTGCGAAGTGGTGCTGGTCTGGTTTATCTTTTAACTGCAGCAGAGATTGAAGCCCGGACTTCAGTTCAGCTGGAAGAGGTAGTGGGAGTTCCACTGTCTTCAAAAGAGGGAATGATTAGTGCGGATTCCTTTAATGAGATCAGGCAATTTTCGGAAAAAGTGGACCTCATTGCTGCTGGCCCGGGATTGGGTAAAAGTTCTGAAATAACTGATTTGATGGAGAAAATTTTAAAGAATCTGGAACTGCCGCTGATTCTGGATGCAGATGCAGTAAATTCAATTAAGAATCTCAAATTATTAAAAAATTATAAAGGCGAACTTATTTTAACACCTCACCCCGGCGAAATGGCAAATCTGACAGGGATGAGTATTCAGGAAATTAACAATAATCGAATTGAAGTGGCCAGAGATTTTGCCGCTGAATACGGAGTCAATTTAATATTAAAAGGAGCTGCAACTATAACTGCTGCTTCTGATGGTAGAGCTTATATCAACACCAGCGGCTGTAATGGAATGGCTACAGCAGGTAGTGGAGATGTTTTAACAGGCACAGTAGCTGCTCTTCTGGCACAGGGGATGAGCAGTTTTGAGGCTGCAGCCCTTGCTGTTTATCTGCACGGTAAAGCGGGAGAATTTGCAGCAGCTGAAAAGAGTAATTATGCTCTTATTGCATCAGATATAATTGATAATCTGTCGAAGGTCTGGCAGAAATTCGAATAAATTTGTAACCAAAGATCTACAGTACTATTTAAAAGCTAATTTATAAAATAATTTTGAGGAGTTAAAAATGATATTATCAGATAAAACAATTAAAAAAATGCTAGCAAATCAGGAATTGATTATAGATCCGATTGATGAAATGCAGATTCAACCAGCTTCGGTTGATATGAGGCTGGGAGATGATTTTTTAAAAGTAGATGAAAACTCTCTGCCTTTAATGACTTTAAATGATGAAGTTAATTATGAAGAAGTGAGGGGTTCAGAAATTATTATTCCCCCTCATTCATTTTTACTGGCAACAACAAAAGAATATATAAAATTACCCGATAATTTAACTGCTTTTGTGGAAGGAAGAAGTTCAATTGGTAGAATGGGTCTTTTTATTCAAAATGCGGGCTGGGTTGATCCCGGTTTTGAAGGTCAGATTACTCTGGAACTTTATAATGCAAATCGTCTGCCAATTAAATTAGAATCTGACCGCAGAATCTGTCAGCTGGTATTTGCTTCAATGGATAATGAAGCTGACAATCCTTATCGCGGCAAATATCAGGGACAAAAAAATACAGTAGGTACCAGAGTCTTTAAAGATCCAGAAAACAAAAAAAGATAAACCTGGAGGTGTAGTTATGGTAACTTTGGTAATTTCGGAAATAGATAAAAGAATTGGTCCTGGGGATATTGTAGGAGCTTTTATCAATGAAGCCGGGACTGCAAGTGATGATATTGGTAAAATTAATATAGATAAGAGTAAAAATAAGGCAGAAGTAGAAGTGAACTGGGAATCAGCTCCTCAGATTATTAGAGCTATGGATAATAATCAGATCGGAGGAGTTAAAGTTCAGGTAAGTGCTAAGAATCCAGATGATTTAATTGATAAGGAAATTATAAATTACTATAATAAATTTTATGACTTAGTTGATTTGGAGAGACAGGAAGAGATAGACAGACATAAATTAGAAATTAAATATTTATCAGCCAGAGAGAGGCAGGCTAAAGGACGTGCTTTATTAGATCTGCACGGAAAAGATAATGGCAATACCTTTGGTCATCGGCCTTTAGTCAAATTTACTTCAAAATATAAGGGAGAAAAGCTGGCAGAGACTCAAATTACACCGGGAGATCTGGTAATGATCAGTTTAGATAAACCATTACATCCAGATAATCCTACGGGAACTGTAGTAGAAAAGACTTCTTATTCAATTACTGTTGCTTTTGAGAGTCATCCACCTGAATTTATCTATAATAAAGGCGTCAGACTGGATCTCTTTGTTAACGATACTACTTTTCAGAGAATGTTTACTGCTCTTGAAAAAATCAAACACCCTAAAAATGAACTGCAGGAGCACAAAAGAGATATACTGCTGGAAAGAAAAGAGCCTAAAGCTGCAGTTAAAACAGATTTAGAACTCGGTGGTCTCAATCAATCACAAAAAGAGGCTGTAGAAAAAGCGATGGCTGCCGAAGATATCTATTTAATTCAGGGGCCACCTGGAACTGGAAAAACTGTAACTGCAGTCGAGCTGATTGCAGAGGCGGTTGAACAGGGTGATAAAGTTCTGGCAGCTGCAGATTCTAACACAGCAGTTGATAATCTGCTGGAACTGCTGGCCGAAAAAGAATTAAATGTAATTAGAATTGGACATCCAATTAGAGTCAATAAAAAACTGAGACAGCATACTCTTGATGAGGTAGTTATGGAGCATCCGGATTATCTGGAGGCTGAAAAATTAAGAGATGAAGTTTCCGATTTAATAAATAAACAGGAATCATATATCTATCCAGGTGGTAAATACCGCAGAGGTTTATCTGACCAGGAAATTAAAAATTATGCTGAAAAAGATTTAGAACATCATGTAAGAGGAATAAGTCCTGAAGTAATAGATGAGATGGCCAGCTGGCTGGAACTGCAGGAAAAAATAGATAATTATTTTAAGAAAATAGAGAGGCTTGAAAATAAAGCTGTAGATGAACTTTTGGATCAGGCTGATGTAATCTGTACAACCAATATCACTGCCGGATCAGAATTACTTGAAAATAGAAAATTTGATTTAAGTGTAATTGATGAAGCCACTCAGGCAACACAGCCTGCGGCTTTAATTCCTTATCTGAAAGCTGAAAAGACAATTTTAATTGGTGACCACAAGCAGCTGCCGCCAACAGTAGTTAATCAGGAAGCAGCCAAAAACGGATTAAGAGTATCTCTCTTTGAAAAATTGATGGAAATTTATCAGGGGGAGCTTAGTTCACTGCTCAAAACTCAGTACAGAATGAACAGAGAAATTATGGGCTTTTCCAGCATTTACTTTTATAACAATAGTTTAAAAGCTGCTGAATCGGCAGCAGCCCAGAAGTTGAGTGATCTGGGAGTGAAAATAAATGATGAGCACTGTTTTACAGAAAAATCACTTAACTCAGATTATCCTCTGGTATTTCTAGATACAAAAGAGATGAAGGCAAAGGAGAGGTCATTTGAAGGTTCAAATTCTTACGACAATCCGGTTGAATCAGAAATAGTTCTTGATATCCTGGATCGTGCTCTTAAATCATCTCTCTCAGAATCAGATATTGCAGTAATTGCTGCCTATAAGGATCAGGTTGACTTGATTAATCAGCATAATAGTTACGAAAATGTAGAAATAGATACAGTAGATGCTTTTCAGGGAAGAGAAAAAGAAATGATTGTTTTTACTGCTGTCCGCAGCAATTCTGAAAATAATATTGGATTTTTAAGAGATCTGCGCCGACTCAATGTTGCTTTAACCAGAGCCAAAAGGAAAATGATTTTCATTGGAGACAGCAGCACAATTTGTGAGCATGATGCCTATGCAAAACTGCTTAAATATATAAAAAAAAGCGGACTCTATTATAAACTTTAGAACTGTTAATTTAAGAGAAGAAAAGTCATATCCATAATTTATAATTATTTGGATAGCTTTACAGAGCTATAAATATTAAACTCATTCCAGTCATATCAGTAATTAAGCTGGATATTTTGATTGACAGCATTTAATATTTGAGATATAATTACATTATCTAAAAGAGTTCTAAAATCATTTTATAATGAGGTGGTTAATCAGTGGAGAGGCTGCGCCGCAAAAAGAATTTTAGTAAGACTGAAAAAGAAGAAATCGCTAGAGAGATGGTAAAAGGCTATGAAAAAATGGCTGCAGTAAATGAAGATCTTGTTCGAAATGTTTCTCTACTTAAGGATGGGGCTAATTAGTCTCATCTTTTTTCTTAATTATTTTTAAAAATCAAGCTGTAAAATTGATAATTATTCCCTGCATGATATAATAGAAACAGCTTAAAAACAGTGGAGGTGGGTCAGTTGTCCGAAAGCAGAAAACTTAATGTAGAACTGCCAGTCTATCTGGTGGAAGAAATTGAGCGTTATTGTAAAAATAATAATCAGCAGCGAAATAACTTTTTAAATCAAGCAGTTAAATTTTATCTAAAAGAATTGAAAAAAGAAGAAGTTCGTAATCATCTCAGAGATGGATATAAAAAAATGGCCGGTCTTAATCAGCAGTTAGCTGATGAAGGATTATCAAGTGAGTGTTACTCATATTTATGTTATGAACAGAGACTGGTGGAGTGTGAAAAAATTGAAAGTAAAAAGGGGTGATGTTTTTTACGCGAATTTAAATCCAGTCGTTGGCTCTGAACAGGGAGGAGTTAGACCTGTATTAGTTATTCAAAATGATATTGGTAATAAATACAGTCCCACTGTTATTGTTGCTGCTATTACTTCCCGGATTAATAAAGCTAAACTACCGACTCATGTTGAAATACCAGCTGATTATACTAATTTGGATAAAGATTCTGTTATTTTACTGGAGCAGATTAGAACCTTAGACAAAAAAAGACTGCAGCGCCACATTGCACATTTAGGTGAAGATGTGATAGAAGATGTTAATCAATCTATAGAAATAAGTCTGGGCTTAATTGAATTATAATTTTTTCTTAATTGAGCTAAATTTTTCTTCTTGACAGTGTGAAAAAAATATCATATACTTTTGATAGTAATTTTTTATTAACTAAAGTGAAAATTATCACTACAAACTATTTGTGGGAATATTTTACAAATTGCAAAAATGACAAAAATGAGATATTATTTAACTATGGAGGTTAAAAATGAAACTAAAAACTGTCAAGTCTCTTCTTAATACAGACACTATTTTTGAAGCTTCTGCTGAAAAGGATGATCTGGAAGTGAAAAATGCCTGTGGTGCAGATTTGATGAGTGATGTACTTGCTTTTTCAAATGAAAAAACACTTTTGCTTACAGGTTTAACAAATCCCCAGGTTGTTCGAACCGCTGAGATGGTTGGGATTCAGGTTATTATTTTTGTCAGGGGAAAGGATCCACAGATAGAAACAATTTCTCTGGCCAATCAGTTAAATATCTTTTTATATTCCACAGATAAGCCTTTATTTGAAGCCTGTGGTCTTTTGTATAAAAATGGGATTGGTCCGGAAGAGATGAACTTTATAGAAACCTCCAAATAATTGTCGGGAGTTGATTTTGTCTTTGCAAAAACAACAGATATTAAATAAAGAAATTGAAAGCTTTGATTTTCAAAGTGGGGGAGAGGCTTCAAGTGATTTAAAGAATATTCTGCGTAAACTGGGTGTTCCTTCAGCAATAGTTCGTAAGACAGCTATAATTACCTATGAACTTGAGATGAATGTTGTAATTCATTCTCTGGGGGGAGAAATTACAGCTTTGATTTCAGAAGATGAACTTGAAATAAGGGTTGATGACAGTGGCCCGGGAATAGAAGATCTTGATAAGGCTTTTACAGCAGGTTTTTCAACTGCCAGTGATGAAATTAGAGAAATGGGTTTTGGAGCTGGAATGGGCCTTGTTAATGTTAAGCGCTATGCAGATCAAATTGATGTAAAATCATCAAAAGATGATGGAACTCATGTGAAAGTAATAATTAATCTAGCAAATTAACTTTAACTAATCGCAGCAGGAGGTTAATAATGACCAAAAAGCATTCTGTGCTCTTAAAAGAAGAAAAATGTGAGGGATGCACCAATTGTGTAAAGGGATGTCCCACTAAAGCAATTCGAGTTCATCAGGGTAAAGCCTGGATTAAAGAGGATTTATGTATTGATTGTGCAGAGTGTATCAGAGCCTGTGAATATCACGCTAAATACACTAAAACAGATCAACTTGATCAAATCATGGAGTCCTCAGAATATCCTGTTTTATTGATTCCACCCAGTTTTTACAGTCAATTTTCAGCGGGAATTCCTGCACAGAAGATTAAAAAATCAATTATTAATTTAGGTTTTGAGGCAGTTTTTGATGTAGCAGATGCAGCTGCTGCATTATCTCGTAAAACACTTGATTTTTTAAATAATAATTCCGGTAATTATATATCAACATCCTGTCCGGTAATAGTTAGATTAATTAAACTTCAGTATCCTGATTTAATTGAGATGTTAATTCCTCTAAAATCCCCAGTCGAATTGATTGCCGAAAGAGTTGAAAGAAAACTTAAAGAAGAAAAAAATATCGATCCAGATATTTTCTTTTTAACTCCCTGTCCGGCAAAATTAACTACAGTTAAGAGAGCAATTGGTCAGAACAAAAGTTTTTTAACCGGGGCAATTGGGGTAGAAAATATTTATCAAAAGATTTATGAATCACTTGCTGATATTGAGCTGGAAGAGAAAGAGGATCAGCTGATTAGTCTGGCTACAATCTGGGGTAGTGAGGGTGGAGAAGAAGGTATTTTACGTTCCTGGCAGGAGCTAAACACTTTAAGTGTATCCGGGATTAAGAAAGCAAAAAAATTATTAAATGAAATCGAAAGAAACAATATTCCGGAAGCAATCAGGTATTTTGAAATCACTTCCTGTGTGGATGGATGTATTGGGGGAGTGCTGAATGTTATTAATCCATTTCAGGCTCAATTTAACTTAGAAGAAAGAATCAAAAAAATTAGACAGATAACTCAAGAACATAATTTGGTATTAAAAAAAGAAGATGATGAATTTTATAATTTTGCTCTTTCCCAAAAGATTACTGCAGATAATATTTCTAAACTGGATAGTAATTTTAAAAAAGCAATGCAGAAACTTGAACAGCTGCAGAAAGAAATAGATATTTTGCCAGGTTTAGACTGTGCAGCCTGTGGAGCACCGGACTGCAAAACTTTTGCGGAAGATGTGATCAATGAACGAGCCAGCAGAACTGACTGTATATTTATGCTGAGGAAACAGCTCAGTAGACTGGCAGATGATCTTTCAATTCTGGCAAATGAACTTCCGCCGGTTATGGCATCTAAAAAGGAGGAAGCAGATGACAGTTAAAGAACTTGTCGATCAGTTTGATTTAGAAGTAGTAGCTGGTCCAGATTTAAAAAAAGAAATTGACGGAGCCTATATTGGTGATCTTTTGAGCAATGTAATGGCACGAGCAGAAAAAGATAATCTCTGGCTGACTGTTCAGGGGCATCAGAATGTTGTAGCGGTGGCTCTCTTAGTTGAGCTTTCTGCTGTTATTCTGGTAGAAAACTTTGATTATGAAGAAAATGCTGTTCAGAGAGCCTGTCAAAAAGGAGTCAATCTTCTAAAAACTAAGAAAAAAAGTTATGACTTAGCCTGCAGCTTTTGTGAAAGTAATATTTAAATGCAGAAGCTAAGAGCTGACCTGCATCTCCATTCTGTTTTATCTCCCTGTGGTGATTTATTAATGACCCCACTGGAGATAGTAAAAAAAGCAGAAATGCAGGGGATTGAAGTTGTAGCTTTAACAGATCACAATAGTGCAGAAAATGTGGAAGTTTTTAAATACCATTGTGAAAAGCATAATTTGATATGCATTCCGGCAATGGAGGCTGAAACAAAAGAGGAGATACACATCCTCTGCTATTTCCCAGATTTGAAGGCTCTGCTGAAATGGCAGCAGCATATTTATAAAAAGCTGCCGGATCAGGAAAATGATGAAGACTTTTTTGGACCACAGATAAAATGTGACTATAATGATCAATTTCAGAGTAAGGTTAAAAGACTGCTTGCTGCAGCAGCTGACTTAAGTTTAGAAGAATGTCTTGACAGGGTTCAAGAACTGGGAGGTATAGCAGTTCCCTCTCATCTGGACCGAAAACACAGTATTATTTCTCAGCTTGGTTTTATCCCTACCGGGCTTGATATTAAAACAGCTGAGATTTCAAAAAACACTGATCAAGAAAGTGTATTAAAAAAGTTTCCTTTTTTAAAGGAGCTGCAGTTTATGCAGAATTCTGACAGCCATTATCTCAGGGAAATTAAGGCCTATCAGCAGTTGATAGTAAAAGGATTTTCCTTTGCAGAATTTAAAAAGGCTCTGCAGAAAAAAGATGGAAGAAAAATCGAATTAATTTAATTTATCAAGGAGGTAATTATTGATGGCAGAGATGACAGAAGAAAAATTAGCTGAGTATTTAGAACCAGTACAAGAAATTCTATCCCGTTATGAAAAAAAAGAAAGATATTTGATTCCAGTTTTACAGGAAGCTCAGGATGAATATGGATATTTACCGGAAGAGGTAATGAAAGAAATAGCTTTGGGCTTAAATTTATCTTTAAGTCAGGTATATGGAGTGGTGACATTTTACAGTCAGTTCCACCAGCAGCCGCGTGGTAATAATATTATTAGGGTCTGTATGGGGACAGCCTGTCATGTTCGAGGTGGAGAAGGTATCCTAAATGCAATTAAAGATGAACTGGGGATTGATGCAGGAGAGACAACTGATGATTTAGAATTTACTCTTGAATCTGTAGCCTGTATTGGTGCCTGTGGTCTGGCTCCAGTTATTATGATTAATGATGATACTCACGGCCGCTTAACTCCGGAAAAAATTCCTGGTATTATAGCAAAGTATCAGTAAAATGAGAGAATTATCTCTTCACATTTTAGATATTATAGAAAATTCTCGGAAAGCAGAAGCAGATTTAATAAAAATAAAGATTGAAGAAAATCTAACTGACAATCTATTGAAGATTGTTATTGAAGACAATGGTAGTGGAATTGATCAGCATAAATTAGAAAAAATTACTGATCCTTTTATTACTTCAAGAACAACAAGAGAAGTTGGACTTGGTCTTTCTTTATTTAAATCAGCTGCAGAAAGCTGTGAAGGAGATTTTGAAATTGATTCTGAAATTAATCAGGGAACCAGAGTAACTGCCGATTTTAAGTATGATCATATTGACCGAGCTCCCCTGGGAGATATAACTACAACCATTAGTAACTTTGTTGCTTCAAGTGGTGATCAGGTAGATCTTGTTTATCAGCATTATTATCAAGAAAAATGTTTTAAATTTGACACTAGAGAAATTAAATCTGAATTGGAAGACCTTTCAATTCAATCCCGGCAGGTCACTGCCTGGATTAGAGAATATATTGAAGAAAATTTAGCAGAAATTCGCGGAGGTGAAGCTTTTTAATGAAATCTTTAGCTGAGTTAAAAGAATTAAGAAATAAAGTGCAGAAAGAAATGAAAAAGCGTGATCAGGGTACAAGAGCTGAAATTATTGTTGGAATGGGAACCTGTGGTATTGCAGCAGGTGCCAGAGATATTTTAAAGGCTGTACTGGCTGAGATTGAAAAACGTGATCTGGATGTTCGAGTAACCCAGACTGGCTGTATAGGTATGTGTGAAAAAGAGCCGCTGATCGATGTTAAGCTGCCAGGCAAAGAAAAAATTACTTACGGAAATTTAAGTGAAGCTGACGTACAAAAAATTATTACAGAGCATGTAGTTAACGGCAATATAGTTAGTGATTTAGTAATCGCCAGACACAAATAAGAATAATAAGGAGGCACTTGTAAATGAAGGATTCTATTTATCGTTCCCATGTATTAATCTGTACAGGAACAGGATGTGTATCATCTGGAGCTAATACTTTAAAAGAATCTCTTGAAGAAGAGTTAGCTGCAAATGATTTAAGTGGAGAAATAAAAATTGTAGAAACTGGCTGCCATGGATTTTGTGAAAAAGGACCAATAATGATCGTTTATCCAGAAGGTGTATTTTACTGTGAGGTGCAGTCAGATGATGTAGCAGAAATTGTAGAAGAACATCTTTTAAAAGGTAGAACAGTAGAAAGACTGCTCTTTAAAGAACCAATGACAGATGAGCAGATTCCATCCTATCAGGATATCGATTTTTATAAAAAACAACAGCGGATTGCGCTGGCTAACTGTGGTCAAATAGATCCAGAAGATATTGATGAATATATTGCCCTGGGTGGATATGAAGCAGCAGGAAAAGTTTTAACCGAAATGGACCCCCAGGAAGTAGTTGATACTGTAAAAGACGCTGGTCTTCGCGGTCGTGGTGGTGGAGGATTTCCAACCGGTTTAAAATGGCAGTTTGCCAAAAATTCTGAGGGAGATAAAAAGTACGTTATCTGTAATGCAGATGAGGGAGATCCGGGTGCTTTTATGGACCGCAGTATTTTGGAAGGAGACCCCCACAGAATTATCGAAGGAATGTTAGTTGCAGCTTATGCTATTGGAGCAGATGAGGGTTATGTTTATGTTAGAGCAGAATATCCACTGGCAATTAAACGTCTGGAAAAAGCAATAGAGGATGCTGAAGAATATGGTCTTTTAGGTGAAAATATTTTCAGCAGTGGCTTTAATTTTAAACTTCATATCAAAAAAGGTGCGGGAGCCTTTGTTTGTGGTGAGGAAACAGCCTTAATGAACTCAATTGAAGGTAAAAGAGGTATGCCCACACCAAGGCCTCCATATCCAGCTGTAAGAGGACTCTGGGGTAAACCTACTAACATCAATAATGTAGAAACCTATGCAAATATTCCATATATAATAAATGAAGGAGCAGATAGCTTCTCTGCGATTGGTACTGAGGGTAGTTCAGGAACCAAGGTTTTTGCTTTAACTGGAAAAATTAATAACACTGGTTTAGTTGAAGTTCCAATGGGGACAACACTAAAAGAAGTTATTTTCGAGATCGGTGGTGGACTTGGTAAGGGCAAAAAATTCAAAGCTGTACAGACTGGTGGTCCATCCGGTGGTTGTTTACCTGAAGATTATTTAGACCTGCCGATTGATTATGATTCACTGCTTGATGCCGGAACAATGATGGGTTCTGGTGGTATGGTTGTTATGGATGAAGATTCCTGCATGGTTGATGTAGCAAGGTTCTTCTTAAACTTTACCCAGAGTGAATCCTGTGGTAAATGTACTCCCTGTCGTGAGGGAACAAAAAGAATGTTAGAGATTTTAAATAGAATTACTGACGGTGAAGGTAAAGATGGAGATATTGAGTTATTACTTGAGCTGGGAGAGCATATAAAGAGTACTTCACTCTGTGGTCTTGGCCAGTCTGCTCCCAACCCTGTTTTAAGTACAATCAGATATTTCCGGGATGAGTATGAAGCTCATATTCATGATCACAACTGTCCAGCTGGTGTCTGTTCTGACTTAGTAAGTGCCTATGTTATTGATGAAGAAGCCTGTATAGGCTGTGGAAAATGTGCTAAGGTATGTCCGGTAGATGCAATTAGTGGAGAAATTAAGAGTCCATTTATAATAGATCCAGATGTTTGTATTGCCTGTGGGGCCTGTGAGCCAGAATGTCCTGTAGATGCAATTTCACAGGCATAAACTCTGATAATAGGAGGGAAATTAATGAGCAAAGTTAAACTAACTATAGATAAGCAAACTGTTGAAGTAGAAGAAGATAGTACGATTTTAGATGCGGCAAAGGAAATCGGAGTAGAGATTCCTGTACTCTGTTATCATCCTGATTTAAGTCTGCATGGTGCCTGCCGTGTCTGTGTGGTTGAAGATGAAGAAAGTGGAAGACTTCTTGCTTCCTGTGCAACACCTGTAACTGAAGGAATGCAGATTAATACCAGAAGTATGAAGGCCAGAAAAGCTAGAAGAAAAAATGTTGAATTATTACTGGCCAATCATCCTAATGACTGTCTTGGCTGTGATCGCAATGGGCACTGTGAACTGCAGGATATTACTTATGAATTAGGTATTCAAAAAGAAGATGTTGAAAAATATGCCGGAGAAAAAAGTGAATATGATTTAGATACAGTTGGACCTGCTCTAAAAAGAGATCCTAATAAATGTATTCTCTGCGGCCGTTGTGTCCGGATCTGTGAAGAAGTTCAGGGGGTTTCTGCTCTACAGTTTACTCAGCGGGGCTTTGATTCAATAGTAACTACAGCTTTTGATCTGCCTCAGGCGGAAATTAATTGTGCTAACTGTGGTCAGTGTGCCACTGTTTGTCCGGTAGGTGCAATTACTGAGATGAGTGAAATTGATAAGGTCTGGAAAGCTTTAGAAGATGAAGATAAACATGTAATTGTCCAAACTGCCCCCTCTGTTCAGGCGACCCTTGGCGAAGAATTTGGAATGGAAACTGGCACAGTAGTGACCGGTAAAATGGTTGCGGCCTTAAGAAGACTTGGTTTTGACCAGGTATTCTCAACTGATTTTGCTGCTGATCTAACTATCTTAGAAGAGGGAAGTGAATTTTTAAAGAAGTTAAATGGTGAGGGTGAGCTACCTCATATTACTTCCTGCTGTCCTGGCTGGGTTAAATATGCTGAGCATAATTATTCAGATCTATTACCTCATTTATCTTCAGCTAAGTCACCAATGCAGATGTTTTCTGCTTTAGGTAAAACATATTATCCAGAGCAGACCGGTATTGATCCCGAAAAGATTTATACAGTTGCAGTAATGCCCTGTACAGCCAAGAAATTTGAAAAAGATAGAGAAGAGATGCAGTCCAGTGGTTATAAAGATACAGATGCAGTATTAACAACCAGGGAATTTGCTCGGATGATCAAAGAAATGGGCATTAATTTCAATGTGCTTCCAGAAGAAGATTTTGATGAGCTGATGGGTGAGTCAACTGGTGCCGGGACTATTTTTGGTACGACCGGTGGAGTTACAGAAGCAGCGGTAAGAACCGTTAAAGAAAAATTAACTGGGGAGCCTCTAGAAAGACTTAACCTGGGTTTTAGAGGTATCAACCAGGCTGAGCTGAGAATCGGAGATAGGCTGGTTAAAGTTGGTATAGCTAATGGACTTGGTAATGCTGAAAAGTTATTAGATAAAGTTCGGGCGGGTGAATGTGATTTAGACTTCATTGAGATTATGGCCTGTCCTCACGGTTGTGTTGGTGGTGGTGGGCAGCCGCGTCCAGCAACAAATGAGAAGAAAGAGAAACGTGCTCAGGGACTGGCAAATATTGATGACAGCAGTAAGATCAGAAAATCACATGAGAATCCTCAGATTCTTAAACTCTACGAAGAGTTTTTAGGTGAACCTTTAGGTGGAGAATCACACCACTTACTGCACACAAAATATAAGGCAAGACCAAAAAATTAATAGCTGTTCTTAGATATTCTAAAATTAAATATGTTAGTATTAATGAAAGTCGTTCTGGTGAAATTTCATCAGAGCGGCTTTTTTGTTTTTGATAGAAATTACTGTATATTATTGATTATCTTGACAACAAAACTCCAGTTGAGTATAATTAAGAGTAGAGTTAATATTCACAAAATTTAACCCCGTTTACTATTATTTATATTAATTATTAATTAGGGGAATATTTAGTGGGGGAGGGAAATTAACAGTAAATTGTTTTAATTTATCTGACTAAAATAACAGGGAGGTTGATTTAATTGAAAAAATTATTTTCTCAATTACAGCGTATTGGTAAATCTCTGATGCTTCCAATCGCGGTCTTACCTGCAGCAGCTTTATTACTCAGGCTGGGTGCTGGTGATGTTTTTGATATTCCATTTGTTATGGCTGCCGGTTCTGCAATTTTTGATAATCTGGCCTTATTATTTGGTATTGGTGTTGCAGTTGGTATTGCTCATGACAGTTCTGGTTCAGCAGGTCTGGCTGGTGCAGTTGGTTATCTGGTAATTACTAATGGTACTCAGGCAATTAATCCTGATATCAATATGGGAGTTTTAGCCGGTATTATAGGTGGTTTAACTGCTGGTGCACTTTATAACCGCTATCATGATATTCAATTACCTGACTTCTTAGGCTTTTTTGGCGGCAGACGTTTTGTTCCAATTGTAACCGGGGCAGCAGCTGTTGTTCTGGCAGGAATATTTGGTTTTATCTGGCCTCCAATTCAGAATATAATTCAGGCTGCAGGTCAGTGGATAATTGATGCTGGAGCAGTTGGAGTTTTCGTTTATGGATTTTTAAATCGACTATTAATTCCACTTGGGCTGCACCATGTAATTAACAGCTTTATCTGGTTTGTATTTGGCGAATTTACTACTGCAGCTGGAGAAGTAGTTACTGGAGATTTATCTAGATTTTTTGCGGGAGACCCCTCAGCGGGATTCTTTATGTCCGGATTTTTCCCAATGATGATGTTTGGCCTGCCTGCTGCAGCATTAGCGATGTACCATGCTGCTAAACCGGAAAATAAAGCAGCAGTTTCCGGTATCTTTTTAAGTGTAGGTTTAACTTCATTTTTGACCGGTATTACAGAACCGATTGAATTTGCCTTTATGTTTCTGGCTCCAGTTTTATATTTAATTCATGCTATCTTAACAGGTTTATCACTTGTTGTTACTTATGTACTGGGAATCCAGCATGGATTTGGTTTTTCTGCCGGGGCTATTGACTATTTTCTAAATTATGGACTTGCAACCAGGCCGATAATGATTATTCCAATTGGTTTAGTATTTTTTGCGGTTTATTATTTCTTATTCCGCTTTGCTATCCAAAAATTTGATATACCAACTCCCGGTCGTCTGGATACTGAAGCTGCAAGTACAGATGTTAGTGTAATGCCCGAATCTCAGCAGCAGAAGCAGCACTCATTTGAAACTCGGGGTAAAGGTGAAAATAAACCGAGAGCTTATATAGAGGCGCTGGGTGGTAAAGATAATATTAAAACTGTAGATGCCTGTATTACAAGACTTCGCCTTGAGCTTAGAGACACCGGCAAAATTGACGAAAAGACCCTGCAGGAGCTGGGTGCAACTGGGGTATTGAAAGCTAATAAAAATAATGCTCAGGTTGTAGTTGGTACAAAAGCAGAAATGATTGCTGATGATATCAAACAGGAACTAAAATTAATGCAGGAATAAATAGATAAATTAAGCAAAGTAGCCGGGGATTTATCTCCGGCTTTAATTTTCATAAAAACTAAAATATTAGAAAGGGAGATAAAGATGGCTAAAAGACTTTTGAGTTCAAATAGTTCTGAACTATTAAGTTACAGCAAAGAAGAGCTGCTGCAGTCAATAAAACTGTCAGAGGGAAGAACTATTATCTCCGAAGTGATTGGAGAAGAATCTTTATTTAGAGATGTTAGTAATGCAGAAGTAGCAGCAGCCTTTGGCGCAGATATTTTACTGTTAAATTTATTTGATTTAAATCAGCCTAATTTCAAAAATATTAAAGCCGGTAGTGCTGCCGAAATAGTCGAGTCAATAAAAAAATTAACCGGGCGACCTCTGGGGATAAATCTGGAACCTGTCAGTAGAGATAATGCTCAGTCAGATAATTTTATAGAGTTAAGCTCTGGACGTAAAGCCACCTTAAATAACATTGAAAAGGCTGTTAAAGCAGGTTTTAATATGATTACTTTTACCGGTAACCCTTCGGTCGGAGTCAGCAATCAGGCAATAATTGAGGCTGTTAAAATGGCCGATCAGAATTTCGGAGATCAGATCATAATAACTGCAGGTAAGATGCATATGGCAGGAATAGATGAAGAATATCTGGCAGCTAAATATATCGATTCTTTAATTTCAGCCGGAACAGATATTATTCTGCTTCCTGCAGCCGGTACTGTGCCTGGAATAGATGTAAATTCCTTAAAAGAAATAATAAGGCTAATTCATAATCGGGGTAAACTTGCCCTAACAGCAATTGGAACTTCTCAGGAAAGCTCTGAGCCAGAAACAATTAGAGAAATCGCTCTGATGAGTAAGATGGCTGGTGCAGATATCCAGCATATTGGCGATGCGGCTTATGGTGGGATAGCAATACCGGAGAACATTTTGAGCTTATCGAAAACAATTAGAGGAAAGCGCCACAGCTACCGCAGAATGGCCCTTTCAATCAATCGTTAACAATTATTAAATTATTTTACTCAATAATTTTTAGCTTTAAACCGATTTACTAAATCGATTTATTATTATTTTTAAAAAGACTTGAAAAAGTTCACAAATACTGTTATTATTAAAGAAATGAATAATTTATAGAGTGTAACTGTTAAATCAGGCATAATCTAGGAAGGGATATTTTTAATTTGTTGAGAAAAATTTATCTTTTTCTGGATTTTTTTAATCTATTAGATATTAAATCTGATTTTTGCCAGTGATCTGCAATTTTTTGAGGGGGCATTTATGGCTGCAGCTGAGAAATTTAAAATAAAAAAGATCTTTAATAATAATGTTATTCTGGCAGAAGAAATTTCTTCTAAAAGAGAAATGATTTTGATTGGCAGAGGAATTGGCTTCTCAAGAAAAACTGGTGATCAGTTTTTGAAATCAGAACTTAAAATTGATAAAGAATTTGCACCGATTAAAGGTGAAAAAAGAGAAAACTACATTCAATTATTAGAGGAAGTAGATAGTAAGGTAATAGGAATAACCGAAGAAATAATTGCAATGGCCAGTTCTGAGTTAAATGAGGAGCTGGATCAGCATATCAGGATCGGGCTTGCCGATCATATAGCTTTTTCTTTAAAAAGAATTAAAGATGGAATAGAGGTGGCTAATCCCTTTTTAGCGGAAACAAGAACCCTTTATAACAAAGAATATAGTCTGGCAGAAAAAGCTGTAGAGATGATTTCTGATAGATTTAATTTAGCTGTACCCGAAAGTGAAGTAGGATTTATAACCCTTCATATTCACGGTGCCAGGAATGAAAGAGGAATTTCTAAAACTTTAAAAAATACTTCTCTGATTAAAGAGCTGGTAACAGAGGTGGAGAGCGAACTCGGGCAGGAGTTAAGTTATGAGAGTCTTAATTATGCAAGATTAGTCAATCATCTGCGCTTTGCTCTCGAGAGAATAGAAACTGAGGCTTCAAATCCCAATCCACTTTTAGAAGATATTAAAGAGAATTTTAAATTTTCCTTTAAAGTAGCAGAAAAACTTGCTAAAATAATAGAAGATAAATTTAACTGTCAGGTGCCGGAAAGCGAAAAGGGTTATTTAGCGCTGCATTTGCACAGATTAAAAAGAGATTTAGATATTTAATTAAGAATTTACTATTTGTATAATAGGAGCTGTTTTGGCTCATCAAAATAAAATATAAATTTATTTAAGCGGCGTGTTACTGTTCAATCAGGCAAAAGCCGATTAGATAGCGGACTAAAATTATTGGTCTCAGTCTATCTAGTCGGCTTTTTTGCTTTTATATATATTTTTCATCTATAATAATTATAATTTTAAAAGGGAGGAAATTTTTTAATGAAAGGTTTTAAGAAGTTACAAAAAGTTGGTAAGGCGTTAATGACACCTGTTTCAGTTTTGCCAGCAGCAGGTATTTTAGTTGCTCTGGGAAGAATGCTGCAGGAACAGAGTGGTCTTGTTTTTGATGTTGGTGAGGTAATGTTTAACAGTGGAATTGCAATTTTTGAGCAGCTGCCCCTAATTTTTGCTTTAGGTGTGGCTATTGGTTTTGCTGGTGATGCTGTTGCAGCACTTGCTGCCGGTGTAGGATTTACAGTCTACGCAAAAGTGCTTGATGTAATGGCTGGAGTAATTAATATTTCAGAAAGAACAGGCGGAAGTATTGAAGCAATCAATACCGGAGTTTTTGGAGGTATTGTTGTGGGAATAATAGCTGCTCAGATGTACAAAAAGTTTCACAGTACTGAACTACCTCCATATTTAGGCTTTTTTGCTGGTAAGAGGCTGGTTCCAATTGTTACAGCAGCAGGTTCTGTGCTGGCTGGTGTTGCTCTGGCTTTTATCTGGCCTCCGATTCAGATTCAAATTAATCAATTTGCTCGTTTTGCAATGAATTCTGCTATTGGACCGGCACTCTATGCAGCAGGTAAGAGAGCCTTAATTCCTGTTGGTTTACATCATGTTTATTATCCACCTTTTCTCTATGAATTTGGACGCTTTACAACCGAAGCAGGTCAGGTTTTAAGAGGAGAAACCGCGAGATTTTTTGCCGGAGACCCTACGGCCGGGCGTTTTATGGCTGCTGAGTTTCCACTGATGTTATTTGCTCTTCCATCTGCCTGTCTGGCTATGTATTTGAGAGCTAAAAATAAAGTTAAGGTTGCAGGTATGTTAACAACTGCTGCTATAACTTCTTTTTTAACAGGAATCACAGAACCAATTGAATTCTCATTTATCTTTGTTGCTCCACCACTTTATTTATTTCATGTAGTGGGTGGATTTATTTCTGGACTTTTAACTAATTTCTTTGACATTAGAATAGGCTATACTTTTTCTGCCAGTGCTATTGACTATGTTTTGAGTTTATCAAATCTGGGTAATCCAATGATGTTCTGGCTTGTTGTTGGCCCAATAATGGCTGTCTTATATTTTACAGTCTTCTACTTTACAATTCCACTTTTCAATTTTGAAACTCCAGGCCGCGGCAGTGATGCAGTTGAAGCAGAAAACGAAGCTCCAGTTAATAAAGATCAAAGAGCTGCAGATGTATTAGCTGCTTTAGGCGGAAGTGAAAATCTAGAAAGTGTAGATGCCTGTATCACAAGGTTAAGACTGGAAGTTGTTGATAATTCAATAATTGACGAAAAAGAGCTGAAAAAATTAGGTGCTTCGGGAGTTATGAAATCAGGCAGCAGCGTGCAGGTTGTATTTGGGCCTGAGTCTGATGCTTTAAAAGATAAAATTAAAAACATAATGTAAATTAATTCTAGTTGTTTAAAATAATTCTGTAAATTATCAAAAAAATGTTTTATAATAAATTAAAGGAGGAGATTTGATGTTTAATATATTTAAGAAAAAAGAAGAATATTTAGCTGCACCATTTGCAGGGGAAGTTAGTGAACTGCAGTATGTACCGGATGATGCTTTTGCCCAAAAAATGCTTGGAGATGGATTTGCTATCACCCCTGAAGAAAATGTAGTTAAGTCCCCCTGTGCCGGTGAGATTGTTCAGATTTTTTCTACAGGCCATGCAGTCGGAATTAAAACTAAAAAAGGGCTGGAAGTTCTGGTTCATATTGGAATAGATACTGTTAAATTAGATGGAGAAGGATTTACAAAGCTTGTAGAAAATGGGGATAAGGTTGAAGTTGGGACTCCTTTAATTGAAGTAGATTTAGATTTCATTAAAGAAAATGCTCCTTCGATTTCTACTCCAGTTATTATTACCAACATGGAAAAAGTTAAAAATATGGAAATCTTAAAGAAAGAGAGAGTTAAAGCCGGAACCAAAGTTTTAAAGATAGAACTGGCTTAACTTAATTTTTACAGAAATATATTATAATGCTGGGGGTAGCTGTTTAGATAACAGCTATCCCCTTTTTATCTTTAATTAAATTTGATATAATAAATAAAAGTGTCTTTAATACTAAAATTTAGCTTAAGACAGGATGATTTAATAATGAAATTTAAGAGAATTGTAGTTAAAGTAGGGAGCAGCAGTTTAACCAACAAAAATGGAAAATTGAATTTTACTCAACTTGATGCTTTAAGCAGGCAGCTTGTTGACCTTAAAAATCAGGGAAGAGAAATGCTTCTTGTTAGTTCCGGAGCTGTGGCAGCAGGTATGGGAGAGCTCGGCTATGCTAAAAAACCGGCTTCTATTCCAGAACAGCAGGCCTGTGCAGCTGTTGGACAGGGACTTTTAGTTGGCATTTATAATAAATTTTTCAGGGAATATGGAGCAAAATCTGCTCAAATTTTATTAACTTCAAGTGATTTAGAAAATAGAAACCGCTATTTAAATGCCTTTAATACTTTAAAAACTTTAATTGAACATGATGTAATTCCTGTAATTAATGAAAATGATACAGTAGTTACAAATGAAATTAAAGTAGGAGATAATGATACTCTGGCAGCAAGAGTTGCCGGACTGGTAGAGGCAGATTTATTGATCAATCTTTCTGATGTTGATGGACTTTATAATGGCAATCCAGATGGAAATAGAGATAATGTTAGTCTGATTTCTAAAGTTGAGAATATTACCGCTGAGATAGAAAAAATGGCTGGCGGTAAGGGAAGTGAAGTTGGAACAGGTGGTATGGAAACAAAGATTGAAGCTGCTAAAATCGCAGTAAATTCCGGGGTGCAGATGATTATTGGATCAGGGAAAGAAAAAAACTCACTTCTAAAAATTGTGGAGATGGCAGAAAATAGTCAGTTTGATCTGGGGACTACCTTCCTGACAGCCGAGGAGAGGTTGTCTAAAAGAAAACAGTGGCTTAATTTCAATCTGCCGCCGCTTGGTAAAATTGTAGTTGATCAGGGAGCAGCAGAGGCCTTAGTCAGAAGAGGTAAAAGTTTACTACCTGGTGGCATTATTAAGATTGAAGGAGAATTTAATAGTGGTGATCCGGTAACTATTAGTGATGGAAAACGGGCAATTGGTAAGGGGATTGTTAACTATAATTCTGACGAAATTGAAAAAATTAAAGGCGCTCATTCAAATGAGATTGAACAAATTCTTGGTTATTTTAATAAAAGTGAAGTTATCCATCGAGATAATATGGTTATAGGAGGAGATAAAGATGAGTATTAGAGAAGAATTAATTTCACAGGCAGATGCAGCGAAAAAAGCAGCCAGAAAATTAGCCAAAGCAGGTACAAATGAAAAAAATAAGGCTTTAAATTCTATTGCTGATAAACTGCTGGAAAGACAGGCTGAGATCTTAGAGATTAACGAAAAGGATATGCAGAAAGGCAGAGACAATGATTTAAGTAGAGCCTTACTTGATCGACTTAAGCTTACTGAAGCAAGAATTGAGGGGATGGCTCAGGGTTTAAGAGAAGTTGCCGCTCAGGAAGATCCGATTGGAGAAGTTCCTCAGATGTGGAAAAGACCAAATGGACTTCAGATTGGCAAAATAAGAGTTCCGCTTGGAGTAATCGGTATTATTTATGAAGCCAGGCCTAATGTTACAGTTGATGTAGCAGGTCTCTGTTTAAAATCAGGAAATACAGTGATTCTGCGTGGAGGATCAAATGCTTTTAACTCAAATCAAATTTTAACAAACATCATTCAGGATGGTCTGCAGGAGGCCGGGCTGCCAAAAGAAGCTGTTCAGTTAATCTCTACTACTGACCGTAAGGCAGTAGATATACTCTTTACTCTAAATGATTATTTAGATGTTTTAATCCCGCGCGGTGGAGCCGGTTTGATTCAAAAAGTTGTCAACGAATCAAAGGTGCCTGTAATCGAAACGGGTGTTGGTAACTGTCATGTTTATGTAAATAAAGATGCAGATCTGACGAAAGCTAAAAAAATTGTTTTCAATGCTAAATATTCCAGACCTGCTGTCTGCAATGCTGCCGAAAGTTTACTGGTTGATCAGGAGGTTGCAGAGGAGTTTCTGCCAGAGATGGCCCGGATTTTTGCCGAATGTGATGTCGAATTAAGGGGCTGTGAGCAGACTCAAAAGATTATCCCTAAAGTTAAAGCAGCTACAGAGGAAGACTATGCAACTGAGTTTTTAGATTATATTATGTCTGTTAAAGTTGTAGCAGATTATGAAGAAGCCGTAGAGCATATTTATCAGTATGGAACCAAACATTCGGAGGCTATAGTAACAGAAAATTATACTACTGCCAGAGCATTTTTAGATGATATTGATGCAGCAGCAGTATATGTAAATGCTTCAACCCGTTTTACAGATGGAGGACAGTTTGGACTGGGGGCTGAAACAGGAATCAGTACTCAAAAACTGCATGCCAGAGGACCAATGGGATTAAAAGAATTAACAACTACCAAATATATAATTATGGGTAATGGTCAGATTAGAGAGTAAGCTGGAGGAGGATTTATAAATGAACTTAGCGATTATTGGTCTGGGAAATATGGGAGAGGCAATTTTAAGTGGTATTTTAAATCAGGGCTTAGTTAAGCCCGAAAATATTACAGCCGCAGATAAGAAATTTGCTGATGCGGAATTTGAGCTTCCAGCTGAATTTTCTCAGATAACTATTACTGCTGATAATAAAGCTGCTGCAGCTGAGGCCGATTATATTATTCTGGCAGTTAAACCTCAGATAATTAATTTAGTACTGGAAGATATAAAAAAAGAAGCAGCTTCAAAAGTGATTATTTCAATTGCAGCCGGAGTTAAAACAGAATTACTCGCCCAGTACTTTGGTGCCAGAGCTAAGATAATTAGAGTAATGCCCAATACTCCGGCTTTAGTTGCAGAAGGGATGAGTGCTCTTTATTATACTTCAGCTGTTGAGGCAGATGAGAAAGCCTTTGTTGATAGGATTTTTAATTCGCTGGGAAAAACAGTTGAGGTCAAAGAAGAGGCAATGGATGCAGTAACTGGACTCAGCGGCAGTGGGCCGGCCTTTGTGTATCTTTTTATTGAGGCCCTGTCAGATGCAGGAGTTTTAAAAGGGCTTGATAGTCAGACCGCTCTTAAACTGGCTGCTCAAACGGTTAAAGGTGGAGCCGAAATGGTATTAAGTTCAGATAAACATCCTGCTGAATTAAAAGATATGGTTTGTTCACCGGCAGGAACTACAATTGCCGGGGTAGCCGAGCTGGAAGAGAATGCATTTCGGTCCTCTGTAATTAAAGCTGTTAAAGCGGCAGCCGAGCGTTCAGAGGAGCTGGGAAAGTAAATGGATAAAAGTTATTCAATAATCACTGATTCTTCAGCTGAGACTGAAGAATTTGGTCGGAAACTGGCTCAATTAATTGAAATTCCATCACTTATTCTGCTTAAAGGAGATCTGGGCACCGGTAAAACTTTAATTACTAAAGCCGCTGCTTCAGTCTTTGGTTATCAGGGTGAAGTGACAAGCCCTACTTTTAATCTGGTCCAGGAATATTCTGGAGAAAAAGAGATTATTCATATGGATCTTTATCGTCTGGATAGAACAGAAGAACTTTTAGAAATTGGTTTTGAAGATTATTTAAACAGAGAAGCTGTTATTTTTATTGAATGGCCGGAACTTGCTCTGCCGCTGCTTCCGGCTGATTTTATTTTTATTAATCTAGAAAAAATATCTGCTGAAAAGAGAAAAATAACTGTTCGCGGTGAAGGTGAAAAAAGCAGATTATTAATAGAAAGGTTGAATAAAGAATGTTAACTCTGGCAATAGATAGTTCAACAGATAATCTTGGTCTGGCTCTGATGGAATCAGGTCAGCTTCGAGGAGAATTTAATTTAAGTTTAAAAAGGCAGCACAGCGAAAAATTACTGCCCTTAATGGAAGAAATTTTTGAGCTTTTAGAGATTGAAGCTAAAGACCTGGATGGAGCTGCTGTAGCTACAGGCCCCGGGTCTTTTACCGGTCTCAGAATTGGGATTACAACAGCAAAAATGCTGGGTAGAATTTTTGCTATTCCAGTTAAAGGAATTCCTACTCTTGAAATCATGGCAGCAGGAGCAGCAGGTGCTTATAGATTAGCACTTTTAGATGCCAGAAGAGAGAGAGTCTATTATGCTTTTTATCAGCAGCCAGAAGCTGATTCTGATGATTTCATTAAAGAAATATATCCGCCGGCAGCTGTTAGGATTGCTGAGCTGCCTGAAGTTTTAAATGACTACAGTCAGAAGCAAATAACTATAATTGGGGAAAAAAAATTAGAAGTAGGAAAAGTATTAAAAGCAAGTAATTTTTCGATAAAATATGGTGAACCGGAATCAGATCTGCCTCGAGCTGCAGTTTTAGCAAGGCTGGGCGAAAATTATTTGAAACGGGGTCAAAAAGATGATATTTATCAGCTTAAACCTGCTTATTTAAAAAAGCCCCAGGCTGAAATTAACTGGCAGCAGAAATATGGAAGTAATTAATATGGGAGTGGAAAAATTGAAATATAAAGATAAGTTAAAAAATAAAAATGAAGATATTTATATACTTGCCTTAGAGAGCTCCTGTGATGAAACTGCGGCTGCAGTCAATAAAAATGGACTGGAGGTTATGGCAAATGTTGTTTCTTCACAGGTTGAAATTCATAAAAAGTTTGGGGGAGTGGTGCCGGAAATTGCTTCTCGCAAACACTTAGAACTGCTGCTGCCTGTAATTGACCAGGCATTAGCAGAAGCTGGAATTAAGTTTGAGGATTTAGATGCAGTAGCTGCTACATCCGGTCCGGGACTGGTCGGCGGTCTTTTAGTTACTCTGACTGCTGCTAAGACTATTTCGCTTGCTTTAAATATCCCATTAATCGGGGTCAATCATATTGCCGGTCATATTTATGCTAACTTTATTGCTAATCCTGAGATTAAAAAACCACTTCTCTGTCTCACTATTTCTGGTGGACACACAGATCTTTTATATTTTGAAGATTTGAGGGGGTATCAAATCTTAGGTAGAACCATAGATGATGCAGCCGGAGAGGCGTTTGATAAAATCTCTCGTTTTCTTGGCCTCGGTTATCCTGGTGGTCCGGCAATAGAAAAGGCAGCTCAGACTGGAAATGAAGAGGCTATAGACTTTCCCAGAGCTGATTTAGGTAAAAGTTACAACTTTAGCTTTAGTGGTTTAAAAACCTCTGTGATGAATTATGTTAATAATGAAAAACAGCGGGGAAATGAAATAAATACCAGTGATCTGGCAGCCAGTTTTCAGAAAGCAGTTGTAGACAGCCTGGCTTCTAATTTACTGCAGGCTGTAGAGGAATATAAAGTGGAAAGTGTTGTTTTATCAGGTGGAGTTGCGGCCAATCAAAGATTAAGAAGCTACCTGGAAGAAAAGTTAGAAAAATATAATTTAAAGCTTTATTATCCTCCTCTGGAATTATGTACTGATAATGCAGCGATGATTGGAGCAGTGGCTTATTATCAGTATCTTGAGCGAGATTTTGCTCCTTTAAGTATTAGTGCTGACCCCTCTTTAAAGTTGTAGGTGATGAGATGAAAAGAAGATCTAGAGAAGAAATTTTATTTAAAACTGTAAAGGAAGATAATATTCTGCCGATAACCTCAATCTGCAAATTGAACTGCATCTTCTGCAGTCATAAAAATAATCCTTCAGAGATTGAAACTTACAGCTTTGGCCATCTGGAACTGGATTTAATTAAAACTATGATTGAATTTTTAGATCCAGAGCTGCCGGTTTTCATAGGTGAGTCAGCCAGCAAAATTATCGAGGGAGAACCTTTTGTTCACCCTGAGATTTATCAGATTTTAGAGTATCTGCGCCAGCGGTGGCCCGGTATTGAAATAAAAATAACAACCAGTGCCTCATTTATCAAGCCTGAAAAAATTGATCTATTAAAAAAATTAGAGCCGCTGGAATTAAATATATCCTTAAATGCCCCCGCTCCTGAGGAACGGGTTTTTTTAATGAATGATTCGCAGCCGAAAAATGTATTTAAGTTTATACCTGCACTCAAGCAGAGGCAGCTGAAATTTTCTGCCAGCATTGTTTCGATGCATCATCTACTGGGTTTTGATTATTTAAAAAGAACATTTGACTATCTGGAGGAGTATCCTCCGCTGACTCTGCGTGTTTTTATGGCTGGCTTCAGTCATTATGCAGATTCAGAAATTACTGCTGATGCAGCTGAATATCAGAAGCTGGATCAATTTATTAAAAAAATCAAAAATAACTATTCATATCCAATTATTATTGAGCCTCAGCTGCTAAATAATTTTAAGGCTCAGATCAATGAAATTATAAAAAATTCACCGGCGGCAAAAGCGGATTTAAGAGCTGGTGATATTATAACAAAAGTAGATCAGAAAGCTGTTAAAAGCAGAGTTGATGCTTTTTATCAGATCAAAAAAGCCAGAAATCCAGCAGTCGAAATTCAGCGAGCAGATGAAAATAAGAAAATAATTATTAAAAAGAAGAAAAATGAAGTTTCCGGACTAATAATGTCCTATGATTTGAGTCGAGATGTAAAAAATACTCTAGAAGCCCATGCTGCTGAAAGTTTGAAAAACAAAAATGAAATTACAGTAATTATGGCTTCAGAAGCAGGATATGATCTTTTAGCTGATTTGCTTAAAGATTATTTGGTTAACAGTGACCGCTTAAAACTATTGAAAGTAAAAAATAAATTTTTTGGAGGCTCAATTATTGCAGCAGGACTTTTAACTAATTATGATTTAGAAAGAAGTCTTGAAACTATAAATGGAAAAATCACAAAAATCGTTCTACCAGAAATTATATATGACTACTATGGCAATGATTTAACCGGTGGGCACTATACTATACTGGAAGAAAAATTCGGGGCAGAACTTGTTTTGATTTAAGCTGCAAAATATAAAATATTAAGACATTCTTATAAAGTTATTGTTAATCAGAGAATAAGAACTATAACCTCATTTAATCGACTCTAAGGACCTCTAAACTACAATTATGAGAAAATGGAGAATTTGATTTTCCCAACTGTCTTAGATATTATATTTACAGTGCTTGTTAGCACTCGTCTTAAATGAGTGCTAATCATTATAAAGGAATATAATATTAGAAGGGGGTTATTTTTTAATGAGTATTAAACCACTAGATAACAGAGTTGTAGTAAAATATGTAGAAAAAAATGAAGGTGAAGAAAAAACTAAGGGAGGAATTGTTCTTCCTGATACAGCAAAAAAAGACGAAAAACCACAGCAGGCTGAAATTATTGCTGTAGGTAGAAATATTGCTCCAGAAGGCGGAGAAGCAGAAGTAGCTGTAGGAGATACAGTAGTCTTTGACAAATATGCTGGAACCAAAGTAGAAATTGATTCTGAAGAACTTATTATTTTATCAATTGATGATGTTTTAGCAGTAATTGACTAAATAAGATAGAATCAATATAAATTAATTTACTTTGATTTTTAAAAGTTAACTTCTATTTTACAGTTCTTACTTATTTTTAATAAAAATAACTCAGTTTAATTATACAGGAGGGATTTAGATGCCAAAACAGTTAAAATTCGGCGAAGATGCACGCCGCAAGTTAGAAACAGGAGTTTCTCGTTTAGCAAATGCAGTCAAAGTAACACTCGGACCAAAAGGACGTAATGTACTTTTAGAAAAGAGCTTTGGCTCTCCTACTATCACTAATGATGGTGTTAGTATTGCCAAGGAAATAGAACTCAAAGATCGCTACGAAAATATGGGCGCCCAGGCAGTTAAAGAGGTAGCAACTAAAACTAATGATGTTGCCGGTGATGGTACAACAACTGCAACAGTATTAGCAGAAGCTATGTTAAAAGAAGGATTTAAAAATGTAGCTGCTGGTGCAAATCCAATGCTGATCAAAAGAGGTATTCAAAAAGCAGTAGAAAAATTAACTGATGAAATTGCTTCAGTTGCCAGACCAGTAGAAGGAAAAGAAGCTGTATCACAGATTGCTTCAATTTCTGCCGGTAATGATGACGAAATTGGTAACTTAATTGCAGAAGCAATGGAAAAAGTAGGTCAGGACGGAGTTATCTCTGTTGAAGAATCCAAGAGTATGGGAACTTCCTTAGATGTTGTAGAAGGTATGCAGTTTGATCGCGGATATCTATCTCCATACATGGTAACTGATACTGATACAATGGAAGCATCTTTAGAAGATCCATATATCTTAATTACTGATAAAAAGATTTCAAGTATTCAGGATATTTTACCTTTATTAGAGCAGGTTGCTCAGTCAGGTAAAAGCTTAATGATTATTTCTGAAGAAGTTGAGGGTGAAGCATTAGCTACTCTAGTAGTAAATAAAATTCGGGGAACCTTTAACTGTGTAGCTGTTAAAGCACCTGGATTTGGTGACCGCCGCAAAGCAATGTTAGAAGATATTGCCGTTCTAACAGGTGGTACTCTAATTACTGAAGATCTTGGCTTAAAGCTTGAAAATGCAAGCATTAATGATCTTGGTCAGGCACATAAAGTAACAATTACTAAAGATGATACAACTATCGTTGAAGGTAATGGAGATAAAGAAAAAATTCAGGACAGAATTTCTCAATTAAGAAAGCAGATTGAGACAACAACTTCTGATTTTGATAGAGAAAAATTACAGGAAAGATTAGCAAAATTAGCCGGTGGTGTTGCAGTAATTCAGGTTGGTGCAGCAACAGAAACCGAGCTAAAAGAAAAGCAGCACAGAATTGAGGATGCATTATCTGCTACCAGAGCAGCTGTAGAAGAAGGTTTAGTTGCTGGTGGAGGTACAACCTACCTCAAGGTAATGGCTTCTCTTGACAGCTTAAACTTAGAAGGAGACGAAGGTACTGGAGTTGATATTGTACGTAAAGCTCTAGAAGCTCCAATCAAGCAGATTGCTAATAATGCAGGTCACGAAGGATCTGTAGTTGTAGAAAGAGTTAAGGAAAAGGATGAAGGAATCGGTTTTGACGCTATGAAAGGCGAATATGTTAATATGATTCAGGCTGGTATCATTGATCCAGCTAAAGTAACCCGCTCTGCTCTACAAAATGCAGCTAGTGCTGCTTCCATGCTCTTAACCACTGAATGTCTAGTTGCTGATAACAGTGACGATGACGATGATGGAAATGGTGGCGGAATGCCTGGTGGCATGCCCGGAGGAATGGGCGGCATGGGCGGAATGGGTGGAATGGGCGGTATGATGTAAGCCCGATAACCACTCAGCACTATAGTTTTTAATCTTAATGATGCATCTCTCTGCTCAGGGAGGTGCATCTTTTTTAATTTATTTTTAATCAAATTTTCTTCTTATAAAAAAGGATTTTTTTAATTAATAGAGAATAAATATTATAAGAGAAAACTATTTAGCTATGAAAGTTTAAATTAAAGTTTTATTTTAATAATATCTGCTGTAATAAAATAATATCTATTCATAATAATACTGCTGTTAAAATATCCAGTTAAAATACTTTATTTTAAATTTTCATAATTTTTTGCGAAAAGTAAAGGTTTATTTTGCAAAAAATAGAAATAAAATACAGGTGGTGATATATAAAAAAAAGACAGATAAATATAACTTACAAAAAAGCTCTGTAGGATAAGGTGATAATATGATAAAAAATTTCTTAGTCTATGTATTATCTGATTCAGTGGGAGATACTGCAGAACAGGTTGCTCGGGCTTCTGCAGAACAGTATAAAGACTCGGATTATGAAATAAAAAAATATCCCTATGTAGAAAGTAAAACAAAAATTGATAATATTATAGAAGGTTTAAATTCCGAAAATTCAATTTTTGTCTATACTATTGTCAATAAGGAAATATCCGAATACCTTCGCCAGAAATGCGAAGAAATAGGAGTCCCTTATATTGATGTTATGGCCCCCTGTTTAGATACATTTACTGATTTTTTAGGACAGGAGCCTGTAAGGGAATCTGGTGTTATTCGTAAACTAGATGAAGACTACTTTAAAAGGGTTGAAGCAGTGGAGTTTGCTGTTAAATATGATGACGGCAAGGATCCCCGTGGTATTTTGAAAGCAGATATTGTCTTGATTGGTGTTTCACGATCTTCGAAAACTCCATTAAGTATGTATCTTGCTCATAAAAATTACAAAGTAGTTAATATTCCACTGGTTAAAGGATCAAAAGTACCAGATGAATTATTTGAAGTTCCACGCAGAAAAATAATTGGCCTGATGATTGACCCTTCAGATTTAATAGAAATAAGAAGGGAAAGAATCAGAGTTTTAGGGCTTGATAATAGTGTTGATTATGTATCAATAGAAAAGATATATGAGGAACTGGAATATGCCGAAAGAATAATGAGAAAAGTTGGCTGTCCAGTAATTGATATGACTAAAAAAGCTGTCGAAGAAGCGGCAAATTTAGTCATTGATATCATAAATGATCTTAACTAACAAAAGGAGGGGTTTTGTTGAAGAAATATGTATATGACTTTGAAGAAGGAAAAAAAGAAATGAAGTCACTGTTAGGTGGTAAGGGAGCCAATCTTGCTGAAATGAGCAAAATTGGATTACCTGTGCCCCCTGGATTTACAATCACTACAGAAGCCTGTATTCACTATATTGAGATTGGTGAAAAACTAGAAGATAGTTTAAAAGAAAGTATTTTTAAACATTTAGAGAATTTAGAAAAGAAAATAGGCAAAGATTTTGGTGATGTAGATGATCCTCTCTTAGTATCTGTTAGATCTGGTGCTGTAATTTCAATGCCTGGTATGATGGACACTATTTTGAATCTTGGTCTAAATGATAAAAGTGTTGAAGGTCTTGCTAAAAAGACTTCCAATCCGCGTTTTGCCTATGACAGCTATAGACGTCTAATTCAGATGTTTGGTAATGTTGTACTTGGAATCCCAGGCTATGAATTTGATAATTATTTAGAAAGAAAAAAAGAGAAGAAAAACTATGATAATGATACTGATTTAACTGTTGACGATCTTAAAGATATAATCAAAGATTTTAAAGCTTTGATTAAAAATAGAAAAGACATAGAATTTCCACAAAAACCAGAAGAACAACTATTGATGGCTGTAAAAGCTGTATTTAGTTCCTGGGATAATAATCGAGCTATTTCTTACAGAAATCACAATGATATTCCACATGACTTAGGTACTGCAGTAAATGTTCAGACTATGGTTTTTGGTAACATAGGTGAAAATTCTGGTACAGGTGTTGCCTTTACCCGCAATCCTGCTACTGGTGAAAACAAGGTTTTTGGTGAGTTCTTACTCAATGCTCAGGGTGAAGATGTTGTTGCTGGTATTAGAACTCCAAAAGATATCAGTGAATTAAATAATTTAATGCCTGAGGTTTACGATGAGTTTATAGAAGTAACTGAAACCTTAGAGCAGCACTATCATGATATGCAGGATATTGAGTTTACTATTCAGGAAGGAGATCTCTTCTTACTGCAGACCAGAACTGGAAAAAGAACTGCAGATGCAGCTGTAAATATTGCTGTTGATATGGAAGAAGAGGGCTTAATTGATAAAGAAACTGCTGTTATGCGAATCGATCCTGAAGATATCAGTCAATTATTACACCCTAACTTCAAAGAAGAAGAATTAGAAAAGGCTGATCTGCTGGCGAAGGGTCTAGCAGCTTCTCCTGGAGCAGCTACAGGTAAAGTTTACTTCAACTCAGAAGATGCAGTTGAAGCTGCTGCTGATGGTGAAGATGTAATTTTAGTTCGTAAAGAAACTTCACCTGAAGATATTGAAGGTATGGTTAAGGCTAATGGTATTTTAACTTCCCGTGGTGGTATGACCTCACACGCTGCTGTTGTAGCCCGTGGAATGGGTAAATGCTGTGTTGCCGGTGCTGGAGATATCCAGGTTGACGAAGGCTCCCGACAGTTTTTTGTTGATGATCGCGTCTTTAATGAAGGAGATTATATTTCTTTAAATGGTAGTACTGGTGAGGTTTACGCTGGTGTTGTAGAAACTACAGATGCTAATTTAACAGATAACTTTAGAATGCTGATGGAATGGTCAGATGAATATCGTAAGATGGGAGTTTATACTAACGCTGATACACCGCATGATGCTGAAGTTGCAGTTGACTTTGGAGCAGAAGGTATCGGTCTCTGTCGTACAGAGCATATGTTCTTTGATAGTGAAAGAATTATTTCTGTTAGAGAAATGATTGTAGCTGACAGCAAGAAAAAACGTAAAAAAGCTTTAGATAAATTATTCCCCTATCAGAAAGATGACTTTAAAGGAATCTTTAAAGTTATGCAGGATAAAACTGTAACAGTAAGACTTCTGGATCCACCTTTACACGAATTCCTGCCTCAAAATGACAGAGATATTAAAAACCTTGCTGATCAGCTTAGTATACCAGTTGATGAGTTAAAAAGAATAATTAGTGAATTAGAAGAAATGAACCCAATGCTTGGACACCGAGGCTGCCGTCTGGGTATTACCTATCCTGAAATTTATAAGATGCAGGTTAAGGCAATTATTTCTGCAGCTATAGAAGTTAAAGAAGAAGAGGGTTATGATGTCAAAGCTGATATTATGATTCCCCTTATTGGTACAGCAAAAGAGTTAGAAATCCTAAGAGAGGATGCTGTAGAAGTTGCAGAAGAGCTTCTGGAAAATTCAAGTGTTAAAGTAAATTATAGTGTTGGTACAATGATTGAGATTCCTAGAGCTGCTTTAACTGCAGATAAAGTTGCAGCTCATGCTGATTTCTTCTCCTTTGGTACCAATGATTTAACTCAGATGACTTACGGTTTCTCTCGTGATGATGCTGGTAAGTTTATCACTAAGTATTTAGATCAGGAGATATTTGCTAAAGATCCCTTCCAGGTCTTAGACCAGGAGGGCGTAGGTCAGTTAGTTGAAACTGCAGCAGAGCTTGGACGCAAAGCAAAACCAGATCTAAAATTAGGAATTTGTGGTGAGCACGGTGGAGAACCTTCTTCTATCGAATTCTGCCATAGAACTGGACTCAATTATGTTTCCTGTTCACCATATCGAGTACCAATTGCTCGTCTGGCTGCAGCTCAGGCCGCATTAAAAAATGATTAACAGCTAATATCTTATCTTATAATTTTTAAAGAAAGATATGAGATGAGAAATACTCCCTTCTGTTGAGTTTCTTTAACAGGAGGGAGTTTTAATATTTGAATTTAAAAAATATTTATCTAAGCGACTTATTCCTTGACAAAGGCCTTAAATCCACTGTATACTTTAGTAAATAAAAGCGGAAGGGGAATTAGATGGATTACGATAAGATATTGATTCTTGATTTTGGCGGCCAGTACAGTCAGCTGATTGCAAGAAGAGTAAGAGAATTTAATGTATATTCTGTAATTAGAGGGCATAATATTGAGCTGGAAGAAATCAAAAAAATTGATCCGGCAGCTATAATTTTTTCAGGTGGACCTGATAGTGTAACAGCACCTGGTGCTCCAGGGGTAGATCAGGGTGTATTTGAACTCGGGATTCCAATTTTAGGTATTTGTTATGGAATGCAGTTGATGGCACAGCTTTTAGAAGGCGGTCATGTAGAAAAAGCTGAACATGGTGAATATGGTAAGGCAGATTTAGAAATTTATACTGATAAAAAACTGTTTAAAGAATTAGAAAACCATTCTCAGGTCTGGATGAGTCACGGTGATCATGTCAAAGAAGTACCGACAGGTTTCGAAATCATTGCTAGAACTGAATTAACAGCTACAGCAGCAATGGCTGACTTTGAGAGAAATTTTTATGGAGTTCAGTTTCATCCAGAAGTTAATCATACAATTCAGGGAAAAACTATACTTCATAATTTTTTATTTAGAATTGTAGATGTCAGAGCGAACTGGAATATGGCAGATTATATTAATGAGGAAGTAGAAAGAATTAGAAAACAGGTTGGTAAGGGCAAGGTGATCTGTGGTCTGTCTGGTGGGGTTGATTCTGCAGTTGCTTCTGCTATTGTACATAAAGCCATTGGAGACCAGTTGACCTGTATTTTCGTTGATCACGGGCTGCTCCGTAAAGGTGAAGCTGAGCAGGTAAAAAGAACCTTTGGGGAAGAGTTTAATATCCCTCTGGTTTATGTCGATGCTAAAAAAAGATTTTTAGATAGACTGGCAGGAGTCAAAGATCCTGAGCGAAAAAGGAAAATTATCGGTGATGAGTTTATCCAGGTTTTTGACGAAGAAGCAGAAAAATTAGAAGATGTCCGCTACTTAGTTCAGGGTACAATTTACTCTGATGTTATAGAAAGTGGAGGCACTGATAAAGCGGCTACTATCAAAAGTCATCACAATGTTGGGGGACTGCCTGAGGAGATGAATCTTGATCTGGTTGAGCCTCTACACTTCCTTTTTAAAGATGAAGTTAGAAAAATTGGAGAGGTGCTGGGTTTACCAGAAGAAATTGTCTGGAGACAGCCTTTTCCTGGTCCGGGACTTGCAATCAGAATAATTGGTGATGTCGACTGGGATAAACTGGAGATTTTAAGAAATGCTGATGCTATAGTCCAGGAAGAAATCAAAGAAGCCGGTCTTTATCGAGATATCTGGCAGTCATTTGCAGTTTTACCTGACTTAAGAAGTGTGGGAGTCATGGGAGATGAGAGAACTTATGGTTATCCGATCATTTTAAGAGCAGTAAATAGTGATGATGCGATGACAGCTGACTGGGCTCGTCTGCCCTATGAGGTGCTGCAGTCAATTTCGAATAGAATAGTTAATCAGGTGGAAGAAGTTAACAGAGTAGTTTTTGATATTACTTCAAAACCACCTGGTACAATAGAATGGGAGTAAGATCCATATTCAGAAGAGAGGTGTAAACTTTGTCCAGAAATATAAAGGATAAATTTACTGAGCAGCTATTTGAAGCAATTTTGATGCTTGAAAGCAAAGAAGAATGCTATAATTTCTTTCAGGATATAGCTACTATTGGAGAGATAAAGGCTTTAGGTCAGAGGTTGGAAGTAGCCAGAATGCTTAAAGAAGGTTATACATATGATCATATAGTGGCTGAGACAGGTGTAAGCACAGCAACAATTAGTCGAGTTAAACGCTCCCTGGAATATGGGGAGGACGGCTATAATCTGATTCTAGCCCGTCTGGAAGAAAAAGAAGAAGCAGAATAATTTTCTAAAAAATATTCAATAAAATATTTTTTAATAATCGACCTGAATGATTGGGTCGATTTTTTTTGTGCTACTAAAAAAGATTTAAAATAATTTAAATAAAATGCAGGAATCTGAGCTTCAGTCTAGAAACTATAGTATTGGTTTGTCTAAAAAATAATATTTAGACTTTATTTTAAAAACCTGGAGGTTTAATAATTAATGAGTAAAAGAGATTATGATGTAATCATCATTGGAGCTGGACCGACTGGAATATTTACTGCGATGGAATTTGTGAAAAAAGAAGCAGAACTAGATATTCTAATTTTAGAAAAGGGTACTGATCTAGAAAAAAGGGTCTGCCCCATGAAGGAAAATCCTGGTATAGGCTGTGTTAACTGTCCGAGCTGTGCTATAGTTTCAGGCTGGGGAGGCGCCGGAGCCTATAGTGATGGTAAACTTTCTCTATCTCCTGACATTGGTGGGAATTTAGAAAATTACATAGGAAGACAGGAACTAATTGATAATATTGCTTATGCAGATGATATTTATATGGAATTTGGAGCACCTGATCGTATTTTTGGAGTGGCTGAAGACAAGCAGGATGAAATTAGAAAGAAGGCTGTTCGAGCTGAGCTCAATTTTATTCCTGCCAGTTTGCGCCACTTAGGAACAGGATACAGTCAGGTTGTTCTGCAGAATATGCAGGACTATTTAGAAGAAAAGGGAGTAGAAATCAGATTTGGTGTTAATGTTAAGAAGTTTATAGTCGAAGCAGATCAGATTAAAGCTGTAAAGACTGAAGCAGGAGAAAAAATCACAGCTGATTTTGTAATGGCTGCTGCAGGCAGGGAAAATGCAGAGTGGTTAACTAATGAGGCTAAAAAACTTGATATTAGGACAGCAATTAATCCGGTTGATATTGGAGTTCGAGTTGAATGTCCGGCTGCAGTAACTGAATATATGACTGATAATCTATATGAATCTAAATTGATATATCATACCCCAACTTTTGAAGATAAGGTGAGAACTTTCTGTATGTCTCCCTATGGTGAGGTTGTTAGTGAGAACAACCAGGGTTTAATCACAGTCAACGGCCACAGTCATTCTGATATAAAAACTCATAATACTAACTTTGCTCTTTTGGTAAGCAAAACTTTTACAGAGCCCTTCCATGAGCCAATTAAATATGGTAAGAGTATTGCTAAACTTGCTAATATGCTTGCTGGTGGTGTTCTTGTCCAGAGACTGGGTGACCTGCTCGAAGGTAGAAGAACCACTGAAGAAAGATTAAAGCGCTCTGTGACAGAACCGACTTTAAAAGATGCAACTCCCGGGGACTTGTCTCTGGTTCTGCCCCACAGACACCTGACAGGTATTATTGAAATGTTAAAAGCTCTTGATAAAATTACTCCAGGGATTTACGGACGTGATACTCTGCTTTATGGAGTAGAAGTTAAATTTTATTCTTCCAGACTGGAAGTTAACGAAAATCTGGAAAGTAAGGTTAAAAATTTATTCTTTGGTGGAGATGGAGCAGGAATAACAAGAGGATTGATGCAGGCTTCTGTTTCTGGACTTGTAATAGCTCGCTCGATCATGAATAAGTTAGAAAAAGACAATTAAATAGCGAAAACTTTTATAGTGATCGAATAATAAAAATTAAGGCAGTAAATACACTCGTTTGGGATGTGTTTTACTGCCTTTTAGTTTATATATCAATAATTATCTAAAAAATGGTCTGGCTGCGGGGATTTGAACCCCGGACCTCTTCGTCCCGAACGAAGCGCGCTACCAAGCTGCGCCACAGCCAGTTAAGATTATAAATTATTATACCATAATTTTTATAAATGCAAAAGCAAATAATTATGGAAATTGTTAAATTTTCACTTGATATTAACTTTCAATAGAGTTACAATAAACACAAGTTAATAACTCGGGTTTAAATATATTTTAACAGGAGGTATTTGGAAATGAAATTAAAAAAAGGCGAAAGAATTCCAGAATTTAAGTTAAGTGATCATCAGGAAGAAGAAGTTAGTTTAGAAAAATTTGAAGGTAAAAATGTACTGCTTTCTTTTCATCCACTTGCCTGGACAAGTGTCTGCCGCAACCAGATGCAGGCTTTAGAAGAAAATTATGATCAGTTTGAGGAAAATAATACTGTTCCACTGGGGATTAGTGTTGACCCTGTTCCTTCAAAAAGAGCCTGGGCAGAAAATATTGGACTTGAAAATTTAAGACTAGTATCTGATTTCTGGCCTCATGGTGACTTTGCTTCCAAACTTGGAATATTCATTGAGGAAAAAGGAATTTCAGGTAGAGTTAATATTTTAGTTAATGATCAGGGAGAGATTCTCTGGGCTAAAGAATATGATATCCCAGAATTACCTGATATTGATGAAGTTTTAAAAGCTGTTTCTGATAACGCTTAGTTATTAATGAAATATAACTGAGAAAATGATTTAGATCAACTGCTGTTCAGCAAAATAGAGTAAAAAGTTCACAACTAATTTATTCTAAAAAAGAAATTAAGAGTTTAAAACCCTGTTTAGATAACAGGGTTTTTTGCTTGCTTTAAGATATTTATGTTATAATAAAATTTAGCCTAGGATTTATTTTATTAGTTTTAAAATTATTTTTGTCTGTGTTATTTATAAATCAATATTACTGAATGGGGAGTGATCAAATTGGAGATTTTTTTATTGATTATGCTTTTAATATTATTTGCCCTGGAAATTGCGGCAATCTTTTTGCCGGTGCTGCCTGATTCTGTTTTTTTCTGGGCTGCAGTTATTTTATACAGAATAATAAAGACAGATGTCAGCTATTCTCCTTATTTTTGGACCGGAGCAGTTTTAATTACAGTTATTATTTTTCTGGCAGATTATCTCGCCAACGCTTATTTTATTAAAAAACAGGGTGGAAGCAATAGAACGATTGCGGCAGCTGTTATTGGAATGGTAGTTGGTACAATATTTTTGGGACCTCTGGGATTTATAATTGGCCCTTTTCTTTTAATATTTATCGCTGAATACTGGCAGAGCAGAAATAAAAAGAATTCCTTTAAACTTGCTTTAAGCAGTATCTTTGCTTTTGTGGCCAGCACAGCTTCCAGGTTAGGGATGCAGCTTTTTTTGATGATCTGGTTTTTTATTGAAATTTACTAATAAGAATTTCTATTTTTTTAATGTCTAAAAATCAGCTCTATGTTTGTTAAAGAAGATAATATTAAATTTTTAATAATTTTAAATTGAGGAGACTGGCTGATGTATAAAATTTACAGCGGCAATACGGGCAGTGGTAAAACTTCAAAATTAAAAACTGAGTATCAGCAGCTGGCAGCTGAACTGGGCAGCGAAAAAATACTTCTATTTTTAAATTCAGCTCGTTCTGTCAGTCAGTTTAGAGAAGAACTGGATTTAAAGTTAATGGGGAATTTAAATATATATACCTATTTTGGCTTTGTTAATCAGCAGTTAAATAAAAACTGGCCTGCTGTAGAAAGAAAATACAGCGGCAGCAATCAGCTGATAGAGCCAACATTTATGAATATTGAAACATCTCACTTTTTAATGAGTAATTATGTGGCAAAGTACAGGAAAAATAGAGCCTATTTTCGCAGTATCAGGGCCAGGCCGGTTCAGATTGCAGTTCAGTTGATTGATAATTTGAATCTAGCTGCCTTCAATATGCTTGATTTTAAAGAGCTCAAACAGAGGTTGCTGGGCTGGACTCAGCAGGATGAAGAGCGCAGAGAATATGCAGAGCAGTCAATAGAAATAATGAAGACTTTTAGAGATTTCTCTCTTAATTACCGCTTGTTTGACTATTCTGCAGCGGTAAGTCTGTTTAATAGATATTTACTGGCCGATCAGGATTATCTTTTTAATTTAAATGAAAAATATGATTATCTTTTGGTAGATGATTTAGAGAAAATGGTTCCTGCCGGACAGGAATTAATAAAATCACTGACTGGAGCTGGGATTAACGGAATTTTCACTTTTAATGAAAGTGGAGGATTTAACCGCTTTTTTGGCGGTAACCCGGCTGCAGCCAAAAAGCGTTTTTTTAATTCCGAGGCAGAAATAGTTGAGATCAATAAAAATTATACGGCAGCCGCAGCCAGCAGTGAGCTGGCTCAGGAAATAAAGGCTGTTGTTCAGGAAAGAAAATCAAATTTAGTTCAGTCACCACTTTTATTAGAAGAAATTGACAGTGAGTTAAGAGGGGAAATGTTGATTAAAGTCGGTAAAAAAATTATTTCTCTGTTAAAAAAGGGAGTTAAAGCTGATCAAATAGCAGTTATTTCTCCTAAAATTGATAAGGTATTGAGCTTCAGCCTGCAGCAGATTTTAGAAAAAAATGGCTATCAATTGAGTAACTTTAACCGCTCCAAACGTTTAATTGATATCCCATTTGCCCGAGCCCTGCTGATTTTATATTTATTTCACTGTGAGAGGACCAATATTGTTGGAGTATCTTCTCTACAGCAGGCACTGTCCCTACTTTTAGAACTTGATCCCCTGCGCTCATATATTCTGGCAGAAGAGATTGCAGCTTCCGGGATGAAATTAATTGACCTTGATGATTCCGGGTTAAGAGATAAAATAAACTTTCAGGCTGCAGAAAAATATGATTATTTAAAAGACTGGCTGCAGGATAAAAAGGAAGAAGAACTGGAAATTGAAGTCTTTTTTCAGTTAGTTTTCAGCGAAGTTTTAGCTCCTTTAGATCCCTCACAGGAAGATATTTTTGCCTGCCGTCAGATGATCGAATCAGTTGCTCGTTTTCATCAGGCAGTGGAAAATTTTCATCAAGAAAAAGATGATTTAAGTGAGCGCTATATTAACATGATTTATGAAGGTACTCTGGCTGCTGAAACTCTATTTAAGGGTCAGGAAAAAGAGGCAGGAGTAATTTTAGCTTCACCTTATAAATTTTTATTCTCACCGGAGCTTGCCGGAGTTGATTATTTGTTTTTGCTTGATATTTCAAGCAGTGACTGGATGCAGAGTATTGCCAAAGAATTAGTAAACCCCTATATTTATACCGAGCAGTGGCAGCAGACAAATAAATGGGATGACCGTCTTGATCAAGAAATTCGTTTGAATCAGCTCAGTGATTTTTTAATCAGTTTAATTTATAAAGTTAAAAAAGGAATTTATATAGCAGATAGTTTTCTAAACAGCAGTGGTAAAGAACAGGAAGGACCACTTTACCGCTGGCTTGATGTGAGAGGAGAGTAAGGATGGATTTTAAACCAAGACCGGGACAGAAAGAAGTTTTAGAATATCGAGGGGGCCAGCTTGCAGTTCCTGCAGTTCCAGGAGCAGGTAAGACAACAGTTCTTGCTCATCTGGCGGCAGAGCTGATTGCCTCTGAGTTAAATAACGATCAAAAGATATTAATTGTAACCTATATGAATTCTGCAGTAGCAAATTTTCGCAAAAGAATTGGAGATTTTTTAGCTGAAAAAGGGCTGCCCCGGAGTCGCGGTTACAGTGTCAAAACACTGCACTCACTTGCCCTGGGAATTATTAAGGAAAAGCCAGAAGCCCGCCTAATTAATCAGGATTTTGAATTAATTGAAGCCGGCAGGCGCTACCGCTGGATAAAAGATTTAAGCCGCAAATGGGCGGCGGAAAATGGAGAGCTCCTGCAGCAGTTTTTTAATTTAGAGAAAAATAGCTATCAATTTGATAAATATTTAAAAAAATGGAAAGAAGACGATTTTCCCGCCTATGCAGCTTCAATGATCTCTTATTTTAAGCTGAAGCTGCTGGAGGGGGAAGAGCTTAAAAATATGGTTAAGTATTCAAATTTAAAGTCAGCTAATATTTTAACTCCAGCCGCAGAAATTTTTGCGGAATATGAATTTCGGATGGCCCAGGCTGGCTTACTGGATTTTGATGATCTGGTTCAGCAGAGCTTAAAACTGCTCAAAGAAGATCCAGAATTTACCGAAAGAATATCTGCTCAGTATGCCTATGTATTTGAAGATGAGGCTCAGGATTCAAATCAGGCTCAGGAGGAAATGCTTTACCTTCTGGCAGGTGAAAATAATAACCTGGTTCGAGTTGGAGACAGTAACCAGGCAATTACAGGTACCTTTACTCTTTCAGATCCTGATATTTTCCGCAGTTACTGTAAACGGGAAGATGTTGAGGTAGAAACAATGGCTGTTTCCAGCCGCAGCAGTCAGGATATTATTGATCTGGCAAATTATCTGGTTGACTGGAGCCAGGAAGAATTTTCCGAAAGAGAAGTTGAGCCTTTAGAAAAGAAGTATATCCAGCCAACTAATGCTGATGACCCGGCACCAAATCCAGAACCGGAAGGATACAGAATTGGCAGTAGAGCTTTTAATGACTGGAAAACAGAAAAGAAGTTTATTGCCCGTCAGGCTCTGCGCAAAGCGAGAGAAAACAACAAAGAGACTGCAGCAGTGCTGATGCCTACCGGCTGGCAGCTTGAGGAAATTGCAGCTGAAATTAACAGGCTGGGTGGAGAATTTCAGCTTGCCGGCAGCAGTTCCAGTGATGCATTTTTAACGGAGCTGGAGGTTATCTTAAAATTTCTAACCTCACCGGCTGCGGCAGATAATTTAAAACTTCTCTTTGCTGAAGTTTTTGGCAGAGAAAATGAAGAATTAAATCAGCTTTTAGAAGAAACTCTGACCGAAAAAGAAAACCAGGAAATAATTTTTCCACTTTCGGGTTTAAATAGAGATAATTTTGACTTAGAATTTAGAAAAAAAGATAGTTTTGATGAATTTTTTAAAAGTTTAATTCAGGTTCAGGGCTGGCTGGAAGCTTCAATGGAGCTGCCCCCAGATGAACTTGTTTTATTTCTGGCAGAGAGAATAGAGCTGACCGGTAAAAAGCTGGCTCTGGCCCAAAATCTGGCTCTAGAATTTGGCAGACTTTTAAATGAAAATCCTGCCTGGAGGCTTGATCAATTAACGGCAGAGCTGCCGGAGATTAGAGATAGAATCAAGCAGTTTGCAGATACCCTGACTGAAATGGAAGGTTTTGAGGCCAAACCCGATCAGGTAACACTTTCCACTCTGCATAAAGCAAAGGGAATGGAATGGGATACAGTTTTCATCGGCAGTTTAACCTCAAGTCATTTTCAGCATGACAATGATGATTATTTCATGGGAGAGAAATTTTATTTAAACGAAGAAATAAAAAATCCAAAAGCTTCAGCCAGAGCAGAATTAGAATATATTTTGAATGAAAAAAAAGAACGTAATGCCGATCATAAGGCCAGGCAGGAGTTAATAGCCGAAAGAGTTAGACTCCTCTATGTGGGCATTACCAGAGCTCGTAAAAACTTATTTTTAAGCACTCATCAGAAAAAAGGAAAATGGGATAAGGATCCAGCTTTTGTTTTCACTTCTTTAGAAAAATTCATTGCAGAAAAGAAAGAAAAATTTCAAACTGAGGCTCAGACTGAGGAGGTTAAATAAATGGCAGTTAATAATCTAAAAGAGCTTTATTTTTCTCAGTCTGCCCTGGCTATCTTTAATAACTGCCGGCGTCGTTTTCGTTACCGATACCTGGATGGTCTTTACTGGCCGGCTGAATGGGGAATGAACGAAGAAGTAAAAAATGATTTAAAACAGGGACGGCAGTTTCACCTGCTGGCAGAAAGATATTACAGCCAGACTCTTGGAGAAACAGTGCTCAACTCGAATCCTCTGCTTCAGTCCTGGCTCAATAGATTAAAAAAATTTTCTGCAGCTGAAAATGTGGTTTCAGCAGAACAGGAACTGAGGTTTAAAGAAGATAACTTAAAATTACTGGCCAAATATGATCTTTTAAAATACGACAGCTCAGAAAATAAATTTATAATCTATGACTGGAAAACAGATAAAAAGAGCCTTTATCAAAAAGATATTGAAAACTCGATGCAGAGCCGCTTTTATTTATACCTTTTATTTGAAGCAGGCTATGATTATTTTGCGGCTGATTATGAGCTTGAACAAATGCCTGAACTTATTTACTGGAATCCCCGTTATCCAGATCAGAGTCTGCAGATAAAATATAATCAGGATGATTTTCAGGCCGATAAAAAATATTTTCAGGAGTTGATCACTGAAATTTTAGCTGAGGTAGAATTTCCACTGACAGCTGATTTAAATAAGTGCAGATTCTGTGAGTACAGGCCAATCTGTCGGGGAGAAAAAACTGAGAGTAAAGAATTAATAGAGGAAGACTTAGATTTAAATCTTGACTGGGAGGCAGTAGAGGAAATTGAGTTTTAATAATATTTCTGGAGTTGGGGCTAAAAATATTAGTTAATATATAAAATGAGGTGAGTTTTGGCAGAATAAATTTAAAAATTTATTCTCAAACTATGTTTGAAACTAAGGAAGATTATCAGCTGCGCTATATTTACCACACCAATCAGCATAATAATGCCTATTTGATTGAGCTTAATCTGGATCAATATGATGATTTATTTAACAGCTGGGATGGCTCAGCCCTTGACCGCAGAGAACTTGATCCGGAGTTAAGTCATTTTTTAGAGAGGGCAAGCTATGAGCTGCCTTTAAAAGATAAGGTGGAGCTCTGCTTTTATCTGCCGGAGAGCAAAAAAGATGAAAAAATGGAGGCAGACTCCAGAGCTACTATTAAGAATAATTTTAGAATGAGACAATTTTTTATTGATCAGGATTTGAAGCATAATCATAAAAAAACCGCTACTTATATTGGAATGGGAATTTTATTTTTAATCACCGCCTATTTAATTCCGGAAAGTCAGGATCTATCGCTTTTAATTTCCTTATTAATGGAAGGTTTATTTGTTGGAGGCTGGGTCTTTCTCTGGGAGGCCTTTTCAATTTTCTTTTTTGGCAGCCGGGAGCTAAAAGATAAAAAGAAAAGATATTATCGCTATCTTGATTCAGATATTGTTTTTAAATACAGAAAATAAGAGGGACAGCTATGAGAATAAAAAAAGCAGCAGAGTTTGAACCCAAAAAAGAATTAGTGGATTATATCGGCAGCAGAGAACTTGCTCTGCTTGCTCAAAAGCGGGGGCTGGATTCTAAAGCAAAATTGACTCAGTTTATTGAGCCGGAGACATATTCCCCACTTGAAGTAGAAGATTTTCCGCAGATAATGGAAATTGTGGATTTTATTTTAGAACATATTCAAAAAGGAAGCCGAATTTTAATCTATGGGGACTACGATGTGGATGGAATAAGCTCTACCTCTATCTTAGTGGGTGCCTTAAGCCGTTTGAGTGATCAGATTAGCTATCACATCCCTGATCGTTTTAAAGAGGGCTACGGCCTTAATCAGGAGGTGCTGGCATCCTATCAGGAAGAAATTGATCTGGTGATTAGCTGTGACTGTGGAATCAGCAATTATGATGAGGTCAAATTTGCTAAAGAAGCCGGCATGGATTTTGTAGTTACTGACCACCATGATCTGCCGGATCAGCTACCACCAGCTGATTATGTGATCTCTCCCCGTCTACTGCCTCAAGACCATCAGGGATACTGGCTGCCGGGAGCCGGAATGGCCTATTTTTTGATTAAAGCAGTATTCAGTAAGGCAGGAAAAAAGGGAGAGGAACGAGAATTTTTAGATTTATTACTGCTGGCAATTATTGCTGATGTTGTGCCGCTTAAAGGAGAAAACCGTTATTTATTTAAAACTGGTTTAAAAGAACTCCAAAACACTAAAAGAATTGGACTGAAGGCACTCTATAATGAACTGGATATTAACCCGCTGGAGATAAATGAAAAAACACTGGGCTTTCAAATTGGGCCTTTATTAAATTCTGCCGGTAGAATTGACAGTGCAGAAAAAGGTTTAAAATTATTACTGGCAGAGGATAAAAGTCAGGCAGCCGGTCTGGCGGCCGAATTAAATCAGATTAACCAGCACCGTAAGGAAATCAGTCAGAGAATTTATTTAGAGCTAGAAAAAGAAATGGAGCCAGAGCAGCGAAAAGCTGTAGTAAGTTATGATTCTAACTGGCATCAGGGTGTTATCGGGATTGCTGCCGGCAGAATAACAGAAAACTATCAGGTCCCCGCTGTTTTGATGACTTCTAACCAGCAGAGTGAGCTGATAACAGGTTCGGCCCGCTCAATTGAAGGTATAAATATTAATAATTTAATTGCTGAGTGCTCTGATCTTTTAGAAAAACACGGAGGTCATGCAGCTGCGGCAGGGTTTTCACTCAAAAAAGACAGGCTGGAAAAATTCAAATTGAGGCTGCAGCGCTTAATCGATCAGGAATTAGAAGAAATTGATTCAGAATTGGAAATTGAAGCAGATTTAAACCTTGAACTGGCTGAGCTTACAGAAGAATTTTACCAGGGGCTGCGCCTTTTTGCCCCCTTTGGTGAGGCTAATCCGGAACCACTTTTTTATCTGGAAGGGGATATTTTAAGCAGCCGTGAAATTTCTGCCGGCCGGCATAAAAGGCTGGTTTTAGGTTCAGAAAATAATAAAATAACAGCTCTCTGGTGGTGGGCGGGAGAAATAGAAAATAACTATCGTCAGCAGTGTGCCTGCAGATTAACAGAAAATATTTATCAGGGCAACAGGAGCCTGCAGCTGGAAATAAAAGCTCTGGCTCCTCTGAAAGAAATAAGCAGAAAAGTTAAAAGTAAGCAGGATATTAAAAAACAGCTTAAAGTAATAGACTGGCGGCAGAAAGATATTTCGGAGCTGGAAGCAGGGGCAGCAGACACTGTCTATTTTGCCGAAGGTTTAAAAGAATATAATCTTTATCCTCTTATTAATCGAAACTATTATCGGGAGGCAGAAAATTTAGTTTTAGTGAGCATTCCACCTTCTCTTGCTCACTTAAAAGAAATTTTGCTTTTAACAGCCGCTAAAAAATTGTTTCTGATTAATAATGAAGAGCAGACTCTAACTGTAAATACTTTTATTAATAGATTATTATCGCTGATTAAATACAGTCTGCAGCAGGAAAATGGTATTTTTAAGCTTGAAGAGGCAGCGCTGGCCCTGGGGGCTGAAGAAATAACTGTCAAGAGGGCTCTGGAGTTTTTGCGGGCTGAGGCGATGCTCAGTTATGAATATATATCTTATCAGGAGCTTTTGATCACAAAAGGTGGAACTAAAGATCGAGGCAGGTCGAATTTGAGCAGCAGCAGTCTAAAAAAGCTTTTAAAAGAGAGTTCTGCTTTTAGAAGATTTATTAAAAATAAAGATATAGATAAGATAGAAGGGCTGCTAAATAATGCACTGAGTCGAAATGAATAGTATTCTAACTAAGTTAAGTATTTGATATCACTAGCATTGCATAAAAATATTTAAGCATTGTCAAATTTAAGTTATTGAGAACATATACTATCTACAGAATATTCAGTCACTACCTTATCCTTT
>NZ_QAXS01000008.1 GCF_003053565.1 Halanaerobium saccharolyticum
AAAGGATAAGGTAGTGACTGAATATTCTGTAGATAGTATATGTTCTCAATAACTTAAATTTGACAATGCTTAAATATTTTTATGCAATGCTAGTGGGTTTAGATAAACTGCTCAAAAGCAGGAATCAGAATCTGGAGAATAATTCAGCCGCAATTTCAAAAGAAGAGCTCTGGCAGCAGTTAGAAGAAATTCCTGCAGCCTGTATTGGCCCGGTAACGGCTGCTAAGGCGGAAGAATACGGACTTAATGTTAAAATAACGGCAGCTGAATATACAATAGAAGGTCTATTTGCTGCAATTTCAGCATATTATTCCTAAAGGGAGGTTTATATAAAATGGATTTAAATATAAGGCCGAGACGACTGCGCAGTTCTCAAGGTATTAGAGATTTAGTCAGAGAAACAAATTTAACTGCCGCAGATTTTGTTAAACCACTATTTGTAGTAAATGGTCAAAATATTAGGGACGAGATTCCTTCAATGCCGGCCAACTATCATTTATCGCTGGATAATTTGGAAGCGGAAGTTCAGAGGCTTGTCGAGCTGGGGATTAAAGCAGTAATACTATTTGGACTACCCGAATATAAGGATGCAGAGGGTTCAAGTGCCTGGCAGCAGGATGGAATAGTTCAGCAGGCAGTTAAAGGACTAAAAAAGAAGTTTCCAGAGCTGCTGGTTATTACTGACCTCTGCCTATGTCAGTATACAGATCACGGCCACTGCGGCATTTTAGAAGCGGGAAAAATTAAAAATGATGCAACTTTAGAAAGACTGGCAAAAGTTGCTCTCTCCCATGCTGAAGCAGGAGCTGATCTAATAGCTCCATCTGATATGATGGATGGAAGGGTGGCTAAGATTCGTCAGGTTTTAGATCAAAATGGCTTTAAGGAAGTTGGAATTATGGCTTATTCAGCTAAATACCATTCTGCCTTTTATGGACCTTTTCGTGATGCTGCTCATTCGGCACCGGGAGAGGGTGACCGCAGCAGCTATCAGATGGACGCTGCAAATTCTGATGAGGCTTTACGAGAGATGGAGCTCGATATTGCAGAAGGAGCAGATATTATTATGGTTAAACCTGCTTTATCCTACCTGGATATTATTAAGCAGGCCAGTGATAATTTTAAGCTGCCGGTTGCTGCCTATAATGTAAGTGGTGAATATGCGATGGTAAAAGCGGCAGCAGAAAAGGGCTGGCTGGATGAAAAAAGTGTGGCCCTGGAAATTTTGACTTCGATCAAAAGAGCGGGGGCAGATATAATAATTACCTACTGGGCGGACAGTGCTGCTGGCTGGCTTAAGGAGTAATTTAAGATGAGCAGCAGCTAATTTTATTTGGCAGGTTAAATATAAATATTTTATTTAAGTTTAAGAATATCAGCTAGGGAGTGATTTTAATGGATAAGGAAAGAAAAAAATCAGCTAAAGCTTTTAAAAAAGCAGAGAGGGTAATCCCCGGTGGGGTCAACAGTCCTGCCAGAGCTTTTTCTGCAGTTGAGATGGATCCTATTTTTATTGAAAGAGGAGAGGGAGCCTATCTCTACGACATTGACGGCAACAAATATTTAGATTATGTTAACTCCTGGGGACCGATGATTCTGGGCTATAATCCACCCCAGGTGCAGAAAAAATTAAAAAAACAACTTAAAAAAGGGACAAGTTTTGGGGCGCCAACTGAAGTTGAGACAGAAATTGCAGAGTTGATAGCAGATTTTTACCCGGCTGTTGATAAGGTGCGGATGGTTAATTCAGGTACAGAAGCCACGATGAGTGCGATCAGGCTGGCTCGTGGTTATACAGGTAGAGACAAAATAGTCAAACTGGAAGGCTGCTATCACGGGCATGGAGACAGTCTTTTAGTTGATGCAGGTTCTGGCGTGGCAACTTTAGGGATCAAAGGCAGTCCTGGAGTTACCGAAAGTATTGCTAAAGAAACTATAGTAGTACCCTATAATGATCGAGAAGCTGCAGAAAAAGTTTTTGCAGAATATGGATCTGAGATTGCAGCAGTTATCCTGGAACCGGTGACCGGAAATATGGGAGTTATCGCTCCTGAGCCAGGTTATCTGGAATATCTGCGTCAGATCACCCGTAAAAATGAAGCTCTTTTGATTTTTGATGAGGTAATGACAGGTTTTCGCCTTGCCCGCGGCGGAGCACAGGAACTCTATGGCATTGAGGCCGATTTAAGTACTTTTGGTAAAATTATCGGTGGGGGAATGCCAGTTGGTGCTTATGCCGGCAGGAAAGAAATCATGGACTATGTTTCTCCTGTTGGTCCGGTTTATCAGGCTGGAACCCTGTCCGGAAATCCAATGGCCATGCAGGCAGGGCTTGCTACTTTAAAAGAATTAAAAAATAAGAAGGTATATTCAGAGCTGGAAGCAAAAGGAGAAAAATTGGAAGCAGGATTTAAAAAGAATATCGAAGAACTTGGTTTTCCTGCCTACTTTAATCGGGTTGGGTCTATGTTCACTCTGTTTTTTAGAGCCAAAAAAGTTAAAAATTATCAGGATGTTAAAAGCTGCAGGCAAAAATTATTTGCGGCCTATTTTAAGGCAATGATTGAACAGGGTATTTATTTACCACCCTCTCAATATGAGGCCAATTTTATTTCACTGGCTTTAAGTGAAGAGGATCTGGAGAAAACAATATCTGCCAATTACCAGGCTCTGAAAAAAATAAAGGCTGAATTATAATGGGAAAAGCATTAGTAATAGTCTGTCACGGTAGTAAGAGCAAAAAAAGTAGTCAGGAAATAAAGTCATTACTTGCTAAAATAAAAAAGATTAATCAAAATATAGCCAGGGAAAAGGGAGAAGTACCAGATGACAGGACAAATAAAGAAAATTATTTTGAGATTGCAGCGGCTTTCCTGGAATTTGCCGATCCTCAGTTAGAAAAAACTGTACAGAGTCTCTATCAAAATGGGATTAAAAACCTCGATATTTTGCCTCTCTTTATCTTTGCAGGCTATCATCTCTGCCAGGACTTACCACAGCGGCTGGAAAAATTGGAGGTAGAACTTACGGGTTTAAATTATAAAATTCTTAATCATCCTGCCCACTATGATGACTTTGCCTCATATATTTTCGACAAGGCTTTGAGCGAGATTTCTAAAACTTAAAATTAAAATGTAAATTATTTTACAAATATTATTGACATCCGGGAACTAATAAGGTATCATAACTTTAAGCTAAAACCGAACAAATCTATAGGGATTGACATATAAATTAAAATAGGTATATGAGAGGTGAATCTGTTGACTGAAAATATTTTTAAAATTCCAGAGTCGATCAAAGAAGATACGGAAAAATTCAAGAGTAGTTTAGAGCAGTTTCTGGCAGGTGATCTGTCGGCAGAAAGATTTAAGGGACATCGAGTACCAATGGGAGTTTACGGTCAGCGCGGTGATTTCAAAAAAGAAAAATATATGGTTAGAGTCAGGGTTCCGGGCGGATTTTTAACAGTGGACCAGCTGCAGCTTCTGGCTGAGTTGAGTAAAGAGTATGGAGTTGGTTATTTACATTTTACAACCCGGCAGGATATTCAGATCCATCAGGTCGAAATAGAGAAGAGTGCAGAAATTTTAGATAAACTTTTAGCAACTGGACTAAGCCCCCGTGGTGGTGGCGGGAACACAGTCCGTAACATTATGAATTCTCCTGCAGCAGGGGTTGATCCAGAGGGCAGTTTTGATACAACCCCTCACTGCCTGGCCCTGAGTGAATATTTACTATCATCCCGTTCATCCTTTAATCTTCCCCGAAAATACAAGATTGCCTTTTCGGTAAGCAACAAAGATAAAGGACTGGCAACAGTCAATGATCTTGGTTTTATTGCAGCATTCAAAAATGGGAAACGCGGTTTTAAGGTTTATGCAGCTGGTGGGATGGGAAATAAGCCGGCAGTGGCTTTTAAATTAATAGACTTTGTAACCGAAGATAAAATTTTTGCAGTTGCTGAAGCAATTAAAAGATTATTTGACCGCTATGGAGACCGAAGCAACAGACATCAGGCGCGTCTTCGTTTTGTTCGCCGTCGTTTTGGCGAGGATAAATTTAGAGAATTATTTTTTGATTACTATAAAGAAGTATTAGAAGCAGCAGAAAAGGGAGAGCTGGAATTTATTGATCTTAATTATTACCGGCAAAAAATAGAACCTGTAAAAGATTCTCCTATCCTGGAATTAAATCCCCTTAAAGGAGATATGAATTATCAGGAAGTGATAGATTTAATTGAGCTCAGCAAAAAATATCACTTAAACTTAAGGACTACCAATCAGCAGGGGATTCTGCTTAGAGGAATTGATACTGCTCAGCTGAAGAAAATAAAATCAGAGCTGAGGAATATCAATTATAGCTGGCTTGATTCCCGAGCACTTTCTGCAGTAGCCTGTAAAGGAGCATCTACCTGCAGACTTGGTCTCTGTCATTCCCCCAATCTGGCAGAAGCAATTAGAGAAGAGCTTTTAAATCTGGATGAGGATATTAGAAAACTTTTACCCCAGATTTATATCAGCGGCTGCCCTAACTCCTGTGGCCAGCATCATATAGGAAAAATCGCCTTTGAAGGTAAAGCTAAACGAGAAAACGGCAGACTGATTCCCTATTATACCCTGCTGCTGGGAGCTGAGGTGAGTGAAGCTAATACCATTTATGCCAGGAGAACAGTTGACCTTCCGGCCAGAAGAATTCCCTCTTTTTTAGCTCGGACTGCAGAAACCCTGGCCGAGCAAAAAGATTACAGTTTGGAAGCTTTCAATCAGTATCTAAGCAGTGGTGGTCTGGAAATAATAACAGCTCTTGCTGAGGAGTATACTGAGATTCCTGCCTATAGCTCTGAACCTGATTTTTATAAAGACTGGGGTCAGGCTGAAGACTTTTCTCTGGCTGGTAGAGGTCCAGGAGAATGCGGCACCGGAGTAATTGAAATTGTAAAACTTGATCTCAACCGGGCAGAAAAAGCATATCAGAAAGGAATTGCTAATAAAGATAGTGACAGCTTATATCAGGCCATAATTGCTGCAGCTCGCTCATTATTAATTGTCCGTGGAGTTGATACTGAAAAAGATAGAATAATCATTAAAGAATTTAAAGAAAAATTTATTGATTCTAACTGGGCTGCCGCTTCCGCAGAGAGTCTTCTGGATTCTGCTCTTGATTATCGCCTGGGTGACCTAAAAGAACTTTCAACTCAGAGTGAGCAGATACTGGCCCTGATTGAAAGAGTAAAGGCACTTTTTAATTCTCTAAATTCCAGTCTGGAATTTACAATTTCCAAAGCAGCTCAAGCTGAAGCTGCTGAAAAAGAAAGCAGAGGAAAGGAAAAACAGGCAGCTGGAAATAGTGAAAATGAAGATAATAACTTACAGGAAGAATTTAGACTTAAAGACTTAAGAGGAGTTAAATGTCCTATTAATTTTGTGAAAGCAAAACTATTTTTGGAGCCGCTGCCGTCAGGTGAAATAGTAGATTTTTATCTTGATTCAGGAGAGCCAATAAAAAATGTTCCCGGGAGTTTAGAAAATGAAGACCATCAGATACTAAAAAAAGAAAAGCAGGAAGAAGGCTACTACTTACTGCGGGTAAAGAAAGCCTAGTATTTTAAAGGAGTGAGAAGATGAGTAGAGAATATCAATTTGAAACCAGATTATTATTATCTAATAACAGAAATGAATATGGAGCTGTAAACAGAGCAATTTATCAGACAAATGCCTTCGAATATGAAACAGCAGAAGAACTGGAAAAAGTATTTGCAGGTCAGGCTCAGGGCTATAATTACACTCGGGTAGGAAACCCCAGCAATAATGAATTTGAAGAAAAGATGAAAGAGCTGGAAAATGGAATTGGAGCTTTAAGCACAGCTTCCGGGATGGCTGCTATTGCCGCGGCTGTCTTAGCACTAGTTGAAGCCGGTGATGAGATTGTGGCCGGGAATAGTCTTTTTGGTGGGACCTACAGTTTTTTTAAGGATAATCTTAAAGACTGGGGTGTTAAATGTAATTTTGTAGAGACAACTGAGTTAGAGCAGTATCAGCAGGCTATTAACCCCAAAACAAAACTAATTTATATCGAAACGGTGGGAAATCCAAAGCTGGATATTCCAAACATTAAAAAAATAGCAGAAATTGCTCACCAGCATGGATTACCCCTGATCCTGGACAATACTCTAATGACCCCTTATCTTTTTCAGGCTAAGGAGTATGGAGTTGATGTAGTAGTTCATTCAACTTCAAAATTTATCAATGGCAGCTCCAATTCTATCGGAGGAGCTGTTGTTGATACAGGCAATTTTAATTGGGCTGAAAGTGACAATCCGCTGCTGGCAGATTATTTAAAATTTGGTCCCTTTGCCTATCTGGCCAGACTGCGTCAGGATATATTTCGTAATCTGGGTCCCTGTGCAAGTCCTTTTAATTCCTATCTTAATAATCTGGGGGTTGAAACTCTGGCGCTGCGGATGGAAAAACACTGTTCTAATGCATTAGAACTGGCCCGATTTTTTGATTCTAATTCGGCAATCAAAGGGGTGAATTATCCGGGGCTTAAGTCAAATCCATACCATCAGCTGGCAGCCGAGCAGTTTAATAATCATTTTGGTGGGCTTTTGACTTTTGAAGTCGGGAGTAAAAAAGAGGCTTTTAAAGTAATTAATGAGCTGAAGATTGCCAAAAATCTTTCCAATTTGGGTGGCTTGAGAACTCTTGTAATTCATCCGGCTTCAACTATCTATCACAAACTTTCAGAATCAGAAAAAAGAGTTCTTGGAGTCACTCCGGCTTTGATTAGAGTTTCGGTAGGAATTGAAAGTGCCAGAGATATTATCGAAGACTTCAGTCAGGCACTGGAAAAGCTGTAAGGAGGGAAAAATGAAGAAGGAAGTTTTAAAAACAGACCTGCTTATAGTTGGAGGTGGAGCAGCCGGCTCATATGCTGCAGTTACTGCCCGTCGGGAAGATCCAGAACTGGATATTACAGTAATAGAAAAGGCCCATATTGACCGCAGCGGCTGTCTGGCAGCAGGTATAAATGCCATCAACGCCTATCTGAATCCGGGTGAGACTCCAGGGTCCTATCTGCACTATGTTAAAGATGATTCTTATGGGCTGGTTCGGGATGACCTGGTCTATTCTATCGGCCAGGGCCTAAACAGGGTGACCGAAGAAGTTGAAAGCTGGGGACTTGAAATTTTAAAAGATGAGGATGGTAATTATTTAAAAAGAAGTTCCCGCAGTATCAAAATTAATGGTGAAAATTTTAAACCTATTTTGGCCAGAAAAGTTAGAAAAAGTAGAATTAGAATTTTAAATAAAACAGCTGCTCTAAACTATATTGTCCAGGATAATAGAGTCTGCGGAGTTTTTGCTCTAAATTTAAAGGAAGACAAATTTTATACAATTAAGGCTAAAGTGGTAATCTGTACCACAGGCGGTGCGGCAGGGATTTATAAGCCAAATAACCGGGGGCAGGCCAAACATAAGATGTGGTATCCTCCCTTTAATACAGGTGCCGGTTATGCAATGGGAATTAGGGCAGGTGCTGAGATGACAACTTTTGAGATGCGTTTTGTGGCATTACGAGTAAAAGATGTGATCGCACCTACCGGCAGCTTTGCCTTTGCCGGGGGCAGACAGATCAACTCTCAGGGAGAGGAATATCTAAAAAAATTCAGCAGAATCACCACTTCTTTGAGGCTTTTCGCTACAGTTGAAGAAAATAGAAAGGGGAGAGGCCCCTGTTATCTTGATCTCGGTCATTTAGATCTGGATAAAAAGGAAAAATTAGCCCGCTCATTACTGGGCATGTGTCCGGGAATGGTCTTAAAGTGGGAAGATCAAGATTTAGACTTATCGGAACTTAAGGTAGAGATAGAAGGAACAGAACCATATATTGTTGGTGGGCACTGTCAGTCAGGTTATTGGATTGATTCAAATCGCCGTACAACACTCCCGGGCCTTTATGCAGCCGGCGATGTTGCCGGAGGTGCCCCAAAAAAATATGTCACCGGAGCATTTGTTGAAGGAGAAATAGCAGCCAGATCAGCAGTTGAGGAATTAAAAAAGCTGCCGCAAAATTTTTTAGAATTAAATATAACCGAGTTAATTGCTAATGAATATAATCGAGTTTCCAGTTTTCTTAATAGAGAAGAAGGACTGGAAGCTGAGGTGCTGGAAGATAAGCTGCAGCAGATTATGGAAATTTATGCTGGTGGTAGAAGCCAGTATTATAGACTGGAAGCTGAAAAACTGCTTATGGCGAGAAGAAAATTGAATGAATTGAAGGCTGAAACTGTGAATTTAAAAGCCGATACTTCCCGCGAGCTGCTGGCTGTTCAGGAAGTGATTGAAAGAATTGAAGTTGCCGAAGTATTAGTTGAGCATCTGCTTTACCGTAAGGAGACTCGCTGGCCCGGATATCAGAGTCGGGTTGATTTTCCGGATCGAAAAAAAGAATGGCGGAAATTTGTTAATTCCAGACTAAGAACTGAAAATAATGAGCTTGAAATTATCGAAAGAAAATATAAAAGTTTAGGGGATTATGCGGCATTCAAAGACTATGATCAAGCTGATTTTTATCTTGAATATAATCTCTAAGCAATTAATAAAGAAGCATATGACCTAAAGAATTATATGATTTATAAATGAGCCTTAATTTCAAAAAGGAGAGTGAAGTGTTAATGGCAGTTAAAATTGATAAAAACATCTGTGATGGCTGTCCTGATTACAATCAGGGTCGCTGTGAGAGAATCTGTCCCGGTAGTTTGATTTCGAAACAGGGAAAAAAAGCAAAAATTATAAGACCCGAAGAATGCTGGGATTGTGCAGCCTGTGTTAAAGCCTGTCCCCGCAATGCCATTAGTCTTTACCTGCCCGAGGAAGTTGGAGGCCGGGGAACAGAGTTAAAAGTTCAGCAGAAAAATAAGCGTTCAATCTGGATTTTTGACAGAGAAGATGGAAGCAGAAAAGTATACAAAACTGGTTAGTGCCAGGTTAAAGAGAAATATTTCACTTGTACCAGGTACAAAAAGGCCTTTTTGTACCTGGTACCTATAAAATGGTACCGATAATTAAAGGAGGACAATAAATGAGCATAAATATTACTGTTAATGGAGAAGAAAAAGAGATTAGAGAGGGGTTGAATCTGGCTGAGCTGCTGGCTGAGCTGGAGGTCGATCCTGAGGTGACTGTTGTCAAATTAAATGAGGCCATGGTTCCCCAGGGAGAACTGGCAGAAAGAGATCTTGAGTCAGGTGACAATATTGAATACATATTTTTTATGGGAGGAGGGGCTTTTGATTTAACTGAAGAAGAAATTGAGCGCTACAGCCGCCATATTATTCTAAAGGACCTGGGAGGTACAGGCCAGCAGAAGATTAAAGAAGCTAAAGTACTGGTAGTTGGAGCAGGAGGACTTGGTTCTCCTGTTGCCTTTTATCTGGCAGCTGCCGGTGTTGGAACTTTAGGTCTGGTTGACAGCGACCATGTAGATCTGACAAATCTCCAGCGGCAGATTCTTCATACAACTGAGGATACAGGCCGGCCCAAGGTCGAATCGGCCCGCGAAAAACTGGAAGCTATGAATCCAAATGTTGAGGTAAAAATATATAATCAGTATCTAAATAAGGATAATGTGGAGTCGATTATTGCCGATTATGACATTATAGTGGATGGTGTCGATAATTTTCCCACCCGCTATCTTTTAAATGATGCCTGTGTAATGGCCGAAAAACCGCTGGTTGAGGCCGGGATTCTGCAGTTTTCAGGTCAGCTGACAACTATTATGCCGGGAGAGGGACCCTGCTACCGCTGTATTTTTGCTGAACCGCCAAAAGAAGGTGCGATCCCGAGCTGTCAGGAAGCTGGAGTTCTGGGAGCAATTGCCGGTACAATTGGAACCCTGCAGGCAACAGAAGTTTTAAAGCTGATTACCGGGATTGGCAGACCACTTGTCGGCAGAATGTTAGTTTATGATGCAAAGGATCTTTCCTTTAGAGAAGTTGAGGTCAAAAGAAGTAAAAAGTGTGATGTCTGTGGTGAAGAGCCGGTAATAACAGAGCTGATGGAATATGAATTAAGCTGTAATCTGCACCAGCAGGCAGAGGCATAAGCACTGCAAAGGAGGAAGTCAATGTCAAAATTAATTCTCAAAAAAGAAGATTATCAAAAGATTTTAGAGTATTCGCGGCAGCATAAACCGGTAGAAGCCTGTGGAATTATAGCGGGGATTATTGATCAGGATGCAGGGAAATATTTTTCAACAAAGGTTTATTTAATGGAAAACACCAAAAACAGTCCCGAACATTATCTGATGGAGCCGGAAGAGCAATTTGATGTTTTTAAAGATATGAGAGAAAATGAGCTCGATTTGATTTCAGTATTTCATTCTCATCCTCATTCACCAGCTCGACCTTCTCAGGAAGATATTGAAATGGCTAATTATAAAGAAGCTATCTATTTAATAATTTCTCTGCAGCAGGAACAGGAAGATTTTAGAGCCTATTTTATTCAGGATGAGCAGCCTCAGGAAATTGAAATTGAAGTTGAAATTTAAATTATATTATACGAAGTGGAGCAGTCCTGAAATATTAATTGGCGAAACTCTTTTAACATGACTCTTTTTCAACCGTCAGCCTTCCTTAAAAATCAGACCAAATATTATTTGCCAACCAGGATCAATATGCGGTATAGTAAATGCACATGGAGATTAGGAAGAAGGGCAGGTGAATCAGATGTCAGAAGCTAAAATTTTAGAGATGCTTGTTAGCCGTTTTGACCAGCTTGATAAGAGTTTGGATAATAAATTTGAACAAATCGATAAGCGCTTTGACCAGATAGACAAACGACTTGATGATCACGATAAGCGATTCGATCAGATAGATAAACGGCTTGATGATCATGATAAGCGTTTCGATCAGGTTGATCAACGATTTAACAGTATTGAAACGAAATTAGCTGAACATGATCAGCGCTTTGATAAGCTGGATAATGTTCTTGCAGAACAGGATATTAAATTCTTTAATATCAATAAAACATTAAAAAAACACAGTAATCAACTTGATGAGCTGAATTATACAATTAATAAGATTCACGATCAAACTGCCCGCCTGAGCCTGGAACAGGGCAAACTGGCAATGAAAATTGATCAGCTGAAAAACTCGAGTACAGAAAAGGATGAGAAAAAGCTCAATAGTATCTAAAAATTATAAAATGATAATAAGGTAATTTTAAACTTAAATATAAGGAGCAGTTTCCTTTTTTCAAGGGGCTGCTCTTTTTAGATAAGTCTTGTTTTTAGGGTCAACTTTTGATAAAATCTAATTAATTGAAATTAAGTCGTTAAAGCTCAAGAATTCGATATTATTCGACATTTGAGTGATTATCATATCGGGTATTACTAATAATTTCCAGGTACCCGGTACTTAGATAGACAAGGAGGGTCAATTTTGGATCATTTAGACAAATTAGAAAGCAGAAGTATTCATATTTTAAGAGAAGCGTACAGTGAATTTAATAATATCTGTATGCTGTGGTCAGTTGGTAAGGACTCAACAGTTATGCTCTGGCTGGCCAGGAAGGCGTTTTTTGGACATGTTCCAATTCCACTGGTACATATTGATACCAGCTACATGATTCCCGAGATGATTGAACACCGGGATAAGCTGGCAAAAGAGTGGAATCTGGATATGATTTACGGCCAGGATGAAGAAACACTGGCAGCAGGAGATACCTTTCCTAATGGGAAAGCAACTCACTTAGAATGCTGCGGCCGCTTAAAAACAGCTGCCCTTAAAAATACCTTAAATGGTAACTGGCGCCGCTACAGATACAATCATAATAAGGACGAATACGAGCTGGACAGCAATCGTGAACCCTACACAGGGGTAATTGTTGGTGCCAGAGCAGATGAGGAAGGTTCCCGTTCCAAAGAGAGATATTTTTCTCCCCGGGACCGCAACAATGACTGGGATATTGGCGATCAGCCGCCAGAATTCTGGGATCAGTACAAGACAGATTTTGCTCCCGGTACCCATGTTAGAATTCATCCCCTTTTAGACTGGACTGAGCTTGATGTCTGGGAATATATTCAGCGCGAAAAGATACCAATGGTCTCTCTATATTTTGACCAGGGTGAAGGTAAACGCTATCGCTCTTTAGGCTGTGCTCCCTGTACTGAGCCGGTAGAATCTACAGCCTCCACAGTTGATGAGGTAGTAGAAGAGCTTAAAACAGGTAAATTTGCCAATATCGCTGAGCGAGACGGCAGAGCCCAGGATAAAGAAGATGGTGGCGGTTTAGAAGAACTGCGCAAAGACGGATATATGTAGGAGGTAGTGATGAATAATAAAACAGGAGAACAGGACTTAAATTTAGTAATTGCAGGCCATGTTGACCACGGTAAAAGTACAATCATTGGTAGAATGCTGGCAGATACAGATTCTCTGCCGGACGGCAAATTAGAACAGGTAAAGGAGACCTGCCGCAAAAATTCCAAGCCTTTTGAATATGCTTTTTTACTTGATGCACTAAAAGATGAGCAGGCACAGGGAATTACTATTGATTCGGCAAGGGTCTTTTTTCAGACAGATATGAGGCAGTATATAATTTTAGATGCCCCGGGTCATATTGAATTTCTAAAAAATATGGTAACCGGAGCCGCCAGAGCAGAAGCTGCTTTACTGGTAATCGATGCATCCGAAGGAGTTAAAGAAAACTCCCGCCGCCACGGCTATATGCTCTCGATGCTCGGCATCAAACAGATTGCAGTAGTGGTAAATAAGATGGATTTGGTTGATTATGATGAGAATACATATAATCAGATTGTAGAAGAATATACAGACTTTCTGGCTGAAATTGGACTGGAAGCAGAGCGCTTTATCCCGGTCAGCGGAATGCTTGGAGATAATGTAGCTGACAGATCAGAAAACATGCCCTGGTTTGAAGGTAAAACTGTTTTAGAGCAGCTGGACAGCTTCGAAAATGCTGCCCTGCCTCACAATAAACCCTACAGAATGCCGGTTCAGGATGTCTATAAATTTACCAAAGGTGGAGATGACCGCCGGATAGTTGCTGGAACAGTGGCAGCTGGTGAATTAAATGTCGGTGATGAAGTTGTTTTCTATCCTTCCGGTAAAAAGAGTACTGTTAAGACAATAGAAGGTTTTAAAGAAGATAAACAGCATAAGGTTAAGGTCGGTAAAGCAACCGGTTTTACCCTGGATGAGCAGATATATATTACCCGCGGGGAATTAGCTTCCCGAGCTGATGAAGCTGAGCCTAAAGTTTCAGCAAGAATCAAGGCCAATCTTTTCTGGCTGGCCCGCCAGGATTTAGTTAAGGATAAGGTCTATCATCTAAAACTTGGAACAACTAAAGTTAAGGCCCGTCTGGAAAAAATCAACAGAGTAATTGATGCTTCCAACTTAAATCAGGATGAAGCCAAAGAAAAGATTGAGCGCCACGATGTGGCTGAGGTTGTCTTTAAACTTGATCGGGCGATGGCTTTTGATCTGGCCGGAGAGATTGAAGAGACCAGCCGCTTTGTAGTTGTCGATGACTTTGAGATTGCCGGTGGTGGAATTATCTCTGAAGCTATGGAAGATGAGCAGAGCTGGGTTCGAGAAAAGGTAATGCGCCGTAACTACAACTGGGAACAGTCCTTAATCAGCCGTGAAGATAGAGCAGAAAAGTATAATCAGAAATCAACTCTAATCTTGATTACTGGAGAAGAGGATGTTGGTAAAAAGCCAACTGCTAAAGCCCTGGAGAAGAGATTGTTTAATGACGGTAAGGTAGTCTACTTCCTCGGTATTGGTAACCTCCTCTATGGTGTTGATGCTGATATTAAAAATGGAAATAATGATAACAATAAAGAAGAACATCTGCGCCGTCTGGCTGAGGTTTCTCACTTAATGCTCGATGCAGGAGCTATTTTAGTTGTAACAGCTGTTGAGCTGAGCCAGTCCGATTTAGAGCTGATCAAAACAACAGTTAACCCACAGCAGATCGAGATAGTCTGGCTCGGAGATAGAGTGACAACTGATTTAGAGTTTGACCTCCATATTCCGGAGTTTACTTCAGAAGCTGAAGTTTCAGCTCAGATTAAAGGCCTGTTACAGGACAGGGGGATTATCTTTAGACCATGGTAGATAACATTAAGTGGCATTTAGGTGAAATTGATAAGGCTGCCCGGGAGGAACTTTTAGGGCAGCAGGGAATGGTTCTCTGGTTTACCGGACTTTCGGGCTCCGGTAAATCTACCATTGCTGTTGAGGTAGAAAAGAAGCTTTACCGAAGAGCTAAAGCCTCCTACCGCCTTGATGGTGACAACCTGCGCTTTGGTTTAAATAAGGATCTCGGTTTTACAGCTGAGGACAGAGAGGAGAACATCCGCCGGATCGGTGAGGTGGCTGCTTTATTTGCTGATGCCGGCTTAATTACCCTGGCTTCTTTTATTTCTCCCTACCGCGCCGGCAGAGAAGCTGCCCGTCAGGCTGCAGGAGCAGAAAATTTTAAAGAAATTTATGTTAAAGCCAGTGTGGAGGCCTGTGCTGAACGAGATCCCAAAGGACTCTACGAAAAGGCCAAAAAAGGTGAGATCGAAAACTTCACCGGGATATCTGCTCCTTATGAGGAGCCGGAAAATCCTGATCTGGTAGTGGATACTGAAAAATTGAGCCTTGAAGAATCAGTTAAGCTGGTGCTGGGACTGGTTTAAAACGTGCAACTACCGTTTACCGAACCAATTTTTACCAAAATTAATCCTGGCTGGATTGCAATTTATTTTTTTATTATTAAACTATAAAAAAATTTCAAGCCTTATTTATCTTTCCATTTCCTTGCCAATTAATCTTCAAAGTAATATAATAAACTTAGTAAATAATAAATTGATATAGATTTTAAAAGTTTATGGAGAACAGGTAGGAAGGAGAGTGAAAATGAGGTGGCTGAAGATAAAACTTTAAATTTAATCCTTTCTAAACTTGAAGATCTGGATACTAAAGTTGACAGAATGGATTCTAAGTTTGATAAATTGGATACTAAAGTGGATAAGTTATCTGATCGATTTGATAAATTAGATTCTAAAGTTAGTAAATTAGATTCTAAAGTTAGTAAATTAGATTCTAAAGTTAGTAAATTAGATTCTAAAGTTGCTGCTCTAGATTCCCGAGTTGATAGCCTGGAAGTTAACCTTTCAAACTTCAGGGGGGAATTCAATAATTTTAGAAGTGAGACCAATGAAACTCTGTCCCGGATAGAGAAGAGAGTTAATGCTACATTTGATCAGGTTGGAGGGCTTAGCGAATACAGAACTAAAACTGAAGCTCAACTCGACAACATTGAATCTGACATGTCCTATTATGCCCGTAAACAGATTGAAAACGAAAAAGAAATATATAAATTAGAACGAAAAATGGCAAAATAGCAGCTTTTAAGCCTCTCCTGCAGGCAAAAACGGGAGAGGTTTTTCGGTCTTTTAGAAAGCTGAATTAATCTGGGAAAAAGGAGGGATTCAAGTTGCTTGAAATGAAAAAATTAATTTTTATTATAGCTCTTCTGGCCTTAACAGCAGTGTTTTTAAGCACAGGATTTGTTGGAGCAGCAGAGACTTATCCTCAAGCCGATTTGAATCCCCCTTTATTTACCAGTAATGTTGCTGTAGTAATTTTTTTAATAGCTCTTGTCCTGGTTTTGTTTATCTGGGAGCCGCTTCCAATAGGAATTATTGCCATCTCAATCCCTGTAATTCTGATTGCCTTAAAAAGCTGGACAAGGGTTTCTGCTGAGCAGGCATTATCCGGTTTTAGTAATAATGCGACCGTAACTGTTATGGCAATGTTTGTAATAAGTAGAGGTATTCAAAATAGTGGTGCTGTAGAAATTTTAGGCAGTAAAATAGAAGCTTTTTCTGGAAATAATAAAAGGAAGCAGATCGGCTCTATTACAGCTTTAACAGGTTTTATGGCCAGTGCCATTAATAATACTCCGGTAGTAGCAGCTTTTATTCCAATGGTAACCTATCTGGCAAGGAGGACAAAAATTTCTCCTTCAAAACTATTAATTCCACTTTCTTATTCGGCCATGCTCGGGGGTACAATAACCTTATTTGGAACCTCAACTAATATTTTAGCCAGCGAAGTTTCGGCAAGATTAATTAACCATCCCTTTGGTGTATTTGAATTTACTAAACTGGGGATTATAGCTTTTTTAGTTGGTTTTATATACTTAATTACAATCGGCTACTATTTAATTCCGGAGCGGATCTCAGCTGAAGATAAAGACTTATTGGAAGGCTATGAGATGGATCAATTTTTAACTGAGGTAGAGATAGAAAAAGATTCCCTCTTATTAGGCCGGAGTATTGGTCAGGTTTTTAAAGAAATAGAGCTGGATATAGATATAGTTCAAATCACGAGAGAAGATGAACAATTTATGGAACCCTTAAGTGTAAAAACTATCAGAGCCGGTGATCATCTGGTTATTAAAGGCGAAAGAAAAGTCCTGTCAGATTTTACAGCAGAAAAAGGGATCAAATTATTAACTGAAATTCGAGTTAGTCAGAATAAATTGGAGGATTCCTTGCAGGGACAAAAAGTTGTAGAATTAATTGTCTCTGATAATTCGTTTGTAGAAGGTAAAACTATTAATCAGGTTCATTTTCTTGAGCGCTATAATGCTACTTTATTGGCTATTCGACATGGTGAAAAAATTAGACATAATGAGTTAAAAAATTTCACTCTAAGATCAGGAGATGTTTTACTTCTTTTAGTTACGAAGTCTACTCTGGATAGATTAGAAAAAAATAAGAATTTTATGATTGAAAGAGAAGTTAGTGAAGAAGCAGTTTATCAATTTGCAGATATCGCAACCGGTTTATTAATTATAGGGACAGTGATTGTACTGGCTGCCTTAAATCTTGTTTCGATTGCGGTTGCAACTTTAGGTGGGGTGGTGGCTATGGTAGCGACATCTCTGGTGGATCCCAAGGAAATTTATGAAGCTATAAACTGGGAGGTCTTTTTTTTACTGGCAGGTTTAATACCTTTAGGAGTTGCAATTGAAGAGACCGGAACGGCAGGATTTATCGCCTATCAGTTATTAAGAGTAACCGATATCTTCCCACCGCTAATAATTCTCAGCCTTTTTTACCTGTTTACAGCAGTCTTAACCAGTGTGATCAGCAATAATGCCAGTGTAGTACTGATGATTCCTGTTGCAGTAGGGGCAGCCACCCAACTGGGAGCCAATCCTTTTGCTTTTGTTTTGACGGTAACTTTTGCCTCCAGCTCGGCCTTTTTAAGTCCCATCGGTTATCAGACTAATCTAATGATTTATGGTCCTGGTGGCTATAATTTTAAAGACTTTATAATCGCTGGTACTCCATTATTAATTTTACTATCAATCATCATCCCTGTTTTTATAAGTCTATTTTGGGGAATCTAAAAAATAGCTAATCAACTGTTTCCCGCTGACTATTTTAATAAAATTAAACCTCCTTTCAAATTGAGTGGTTAAGCTCAGTTTAAAGGAGGTTTTTTAGTTAAGCTAAAAGTTTAGATTTTATATCTATTATTCATATTTACTCAAATCAGCATTGTTAATAAATTCTTTAAAAAATACTAAGAAAACAGATAACATTAAACCTAAAACAGCTGCTATAGCAATATTCAACTTTTTATTTGGTGAAACTGGTATTTCATTAATGTTTGCTTGCGAAATTATATCAATAGTATAATTCTTACCAGCCAGGCTCTGGTTATTATTTTCATACTGATTAACAGCTGTTTGGTAATTATTTCTGCTGTTTTTTAATTCATTATTTAAAACTTCCTGTTGTTCTTCTAAATTAATAATTTTTTCTTCAAGACTAATTATTTGATTTCTGAGATTTTCTATTTCATTTCTTTTATTTTCTAAATCACTTTTTAAAACTGATATTTGTTGATTGATGCTATTTTCTCTGCTAGTTAAATTATTATATTGTGGATTTAAAAATTCATTCTTAGTAGTTAAAAGATTAATTAACTCATGATCTGGATTAATACTCTGCAGTTTATTTAAACTTTCGTTTGAGATACTTTCTTCTCTAACTAAAAATTTATCTGTCCTTTTTAATTGTTGTTTAACAATTCCTAATTCTACATTTTTATTCTTTAAGTTATTATTAAGATCTATAATATTTTCTTCTAAATTAACCAGTCGATTTTCCTTTCTACTTAATCTTGATTTCATAAGACTAATATTATTCTCAGCTTGGAATTGATTATATTTTGTTAAATCATTTATATACTGCTGATAATCATTATCTTTTTTATTTTCTAAAGAGCTTAAGTAGTTATTGTTGTTTGTTTCTAAGTAATTATAAACTTCATTACTAAATTTATCAAACCAATCATTTAAAATTGAGGCAGCCAATTCGGGGTCATTTTCAGTATAACTTAATTTAATAAATCTATTTTCATCTTCTGTGGTTATTTTTAATTTATTAGTTAAAAAAGAATTGCTATCTTTATCAGGATAATAGCTATTTGAAATTTCCTCTAATAATTGATTTTTTTGAAAGAAATTTATGTACTCATCTTTATTTACATTTTCCCCATTAACCAATTTAAAATTTGGTGCAATAAATGTTAATTCAGACTTATAACTTTCCTCCATTATAACGAAACTGGCAAATGCTGCTATAAAAATAAATAATAAAGTTATCCCTATAATCATAAACTTGTTTTTATATAATAAATACAAATATTCTACTAAATCAATTTCATATTCATCATAATAATTGTCCTTTTCCATTTTTTTATCTCTCCTAACCTATATTAATTAATGTATTATCACCATATTTAATTTTTATTTTTTTCTCTGGCTTAAATATAATCAGCAAAACCCCAAAAATAACTGTTGTGATTATGAATAAAGAAAATAAAAGTGTGTTAGAAACCATGAAATTAATTAAAGATAAGATCGCCATCAAGAAAAAAATTAAAAATGAAAATAGGTAAGATTTCACAGTGATTTCATTATTCATAAAGTACCCCCTCCTTTTACTGCTCTTAAAAAATCCTCTTTATTTTTTGATAAATTACTTTTTTATTACATGGAAAGTTAAAGCGATAATTTTTATCAGCTTTTCCCTAACATATACAAATTTTATTATAACATGATATTATTTTACTTACAATAAAAAATAGCCTATACGCAAAACAATACAAAATTCGATAAAATACATCATTTGAATTTAAGAGATTTCTTTTCAGAAATAATTATTTAACTTTGCAAATTTAAAACTGAGGTTATTGTTTTTGAATTTTTTTATAAGTTAAAGAAGGAATTAAACTAAATGTGAAGAACATATATTATATATTGATATACTTAATAATATAGTAAAACTTCAAAAAGGAGAGATGATCTTATGAGCAATTCAAAAATAAGGGCTAGCTTTGTGAATGGGGAAATAGAAATTGTTGGAGAAGATAGTTTTGTAAGAGATCATGTTGAGCTATTTGAAAAGACAATTGAAATAATGGCAAAGAGCCATAAGAATTCTGTTAATAATGAAATAGCTACTTCTTCAAAAAACAATAAAGAGCTTAAAGAAGAATCTAATAAAAAAGAAATAACTTTAGAAATTACAGATTCTTTTGGAGAATGGTTCCAAAAATTCAAGAAAGATTTGACAGAAAAAGATAAGGCTTTAATTGCAGCTTATTATATCCAAAAAAATTCTTCTGAAGAAGAGTTCAAAACAATTAAAGTAACAAGAGCTTTAAAAGAGTATGGAATTAGTTTATCTAATACTTCTCTCTATATAAGTAGTCTAAAAAAATATAAGTATATCTTTCCCACTGAAAAAAGAGGTAATGTAAAGTATTATAAAATTTCCAAAGATGGTGAAAATTATTTAGAATCTTTAATTAGAGAATAAAAAATAGTATATTTATATCATCTTATTGAAAATTTTAATTTTAATCCTGACAGGTCTTATTTGCCAGGATTTTTATTTACATACTCCTTCACCCGCTGATATATCTCTTCAGCTCTCTCATTCTGCTCCATCGAATCATAAATAACCTCCAGATATCCCCGCTCCTTAATAATCTCAATTGTCTCCTTAAAATTAATATCATAGATCCAGCCGAGCTGCATTACTTTTAAATCATTGATTGTCTCCAGTTTATCATAGTTAATTGACTCTCGCTTTAACACTTTTTGATAAATTTCATCCTGAATCTCCGGCTCAGTCGATAGTTTAATCACATAATCTTTCTGGCTGCGGGTTTTATACCTTTCCACAAAAATATTAAAAATATCCAGTTTGTCGGCATCTCTGATCAGTCGAGCAAAAAACAATTCCTCATCACTGGCAAATAGTTCCGGGCTCAGGTCAGCTTTATTATGCTGCTCAACAGCTTTGAAAATTATATTCTGCTTACTTTCAGCTAAAGAGTCAGTTAAACTGCTTTCCTTAATTACTTCAACTCCCAGCTGACCGTGGTCCTCTGATTTATAATCGGAAAAAGTCTTATACTTTTTATACTGTTTAAAACGGCCGATATCATGGAGGAGTGCAATTATTCTGGCCAGGTTTTCTTCCTCCTCAGTTACTGTCATGCTGCTAATGATCTCTTCCATATTTTTAACCACCCTTTTACTGTGGTCAATTTTGAGCTGAATATTTTTCTGATCCTTTTCAGTTTCCAAATTGAACTGCTCTGTATATGAATCAAAGTATTTTTTAGTCTGCTGATATAATTCATTCATCTTAAAAACCTCCTCTAATCCTGTCTTCTATTATAATTTAGATTATTCTTTTTGTAAATTAATTAAGTTACATTAAGCCCGCGCAGAATCATTAAAGGTAAATCAGTACTTTTAGAGAAATATAGCTTCAGGAATCAATTTCACGATAATTTATTGAGGAAGTGATGCAGTTGCAGAAAACAGTTTATATAACAGGTGCGGATAGAGGTCTGGGTTTTGCCCTAACAAAGAAATTTTTAGAAGCAGGTTATTTTACTTTCGCCGGTCGCTACTTAGAAGAATGGAACTGGCTGGCTGAGCTGCAGACTGAGTATCCAGAAAACTTAAAACTGGTCGATCTGGATTTAGACTCTGACAGCTCAATCAAAAAGGCCGCAGCAGAAATAGCTAAAAATACTGATTCACTTGATATTTTGATCAATAATGCCGGGATTTTTGCTCCGGATGTCGATGATATTTTAGGAGAGCTAGATTTTGAGATAATGGAAAAGATGTACAGGGTTAATTCCCTGGGCCCGCTTAAAGTCACTCACTCGGTTATAGAATTACTGCTTAAAGGGGAGAAAAAGCTTTTAATAAATATTTCCTCGGAGGCGGGGAGTATTGCTGACTGTCCGCGGAAAAAGGAATATGGTTATTCGATGTCCAAGACGGCAGTTAATATGCAGTCTAAAATAATTCAGAATCACCTGCAGGAAAAAGGCTTAAAAGTCTTTGCCCTCCATCCGGGCTACCTTAAAACCTATATGCTGGGTGATAAAAATGAAGAAGCTGATATTGAGGCAGCAGAGTCTGCAGCTGAGATATTCAGGCGCTTTGTTGAAGCAAGAAAAGACTATCAGAAAATCTATTATGATTATCAGGGAAATCAGCTTTCCTGGTAGTGTAGTAAGCCTTAGAAAAGTTTAATTGTAAGCTTTAATTCCTCTTCTAATTGGAGTAACAAAACTGATTGGAAGAGGAATTTTTCTATTATTAGAAGGATTTTAACAATCTACAGCGAAATATAACATGTAGTGTCTTTTTTTATTTAATATTAAAAATTTTCATAATATTTTAATAAATTGACCAAATTACAAGGAGGAGTGACAATGTTGAGAAGATTATTCGTTTGGTTTTTGCTGACAGCGCTTGTTTTTACTCTGACCGGATCGGTTATGGCAGACAGTCACGAAGGAGAGTATGGTGGAACCTTGATTTATGCTCAGGGAGCAGATGCGGATGCCTTAGATCCTCATATGACTACCCTCGGCAACTCGGCTGATGTTATTGTCAATGTTTTCGATGGTCTGGTTCGCTTTAAGGCAGGAACCACAGAGATAGAACCTGCACTTGCCACTGACTGGGAGATTTCGGATGATGGTCTGGAATATGTTTTTCATTTAAGAGAAGGTGTTGAATTCCATGACGGCTCACCTTTTAACGCAGAAGCTGTAGTTTTTGATATTGAGCGCCAGCTTGATCCTGACCACCCATACTATCTTGAAGGTTCTTATCCTTATGCCGGCTTTTCTCTGGGAATGATCGACGAGGTAAGAGCAGTTGATGAATATACAGTTGAATTTACTCTCGAAAATCCATATGCTCCCTTCCTTAAAAATCTGGCCATGTTTGCAACTATGATTGTCAGTCCGGAAGCAGTTAAAGAATATGGAGAGGATATCTTTAAAAATCCAGTTGGAACCGGTGCTTTTAAGTTTGTGGAATGGGTTAGAGATGATCATATTACTTTAGAGGCAAATGAAGATTACTGGGATGGCCGACCTTATCTAGATGAGCTGATTTTTACAGTTATTCCAAATAATCAGACCCGCCTTCTGGAATTAGAAGAGGGCAATATTCATCTGATGGAAGGTCTAAATCCTACTGATATTGAAAGAGTAAGAGATAACGAAGAGCTTGATTTACTGGAAGCTCCGGGCTTGAACATTGGTTATATTGCTCTGCATAACGAAAAAGAGCCCTTTGATAATAAAAATGTGCGGAAAGCAATGAACTATGCAATCAACAAAGAAGAAATCGCTGAATATCTGATGGGAGGACAGGCAACTGTTGCCAAAGGACCTCTACCTCCAACAATCTGGTCTTATGATGAAAGTCTGGAAGGCTATCCCTATGATCCAGATGAGGCCAAAAGGCTGCTCGAAGAAGCTGGTTATGGTGACGGTTTTGAATTTACTCTCCGCACCTATTCTGCACCAAGGTCATATAATCCAGTTGGCGCCAGACTGGCAACTGCTGTCCAGCAGTATTTAAGTCAGGTTGGAATAGATGCTGAGATAGAACAGCTCGAATGGGGTACCTATATTGAAGAAGGTAAAGCCGGTAAGCATACAGCTGCCTTTTTTGGCTGGATTGCTGACAATGGTGACCCGGATAACTTCTTAAATGTATTCTTTAATTCTGATAATCGCGGTTCAACCAACCGGGCTTTCTATGTTAATGAGGAAGTTGACAGATTATTAGAAGAAGCTCAGCAGATTACAGATGAAGCTGAAAGAGAAGAGATATATCAAGAAGTTCAGCAGATTATTGTTGATGATGCACCATTTGTCTTCTTAAATCACATGAAGATGCAGATACCTATCAGAAAAGATGTAGGAAATTATGTGCTTTATCCAACTAATAATAAGTATTTCCACAAAGTATGGTTGGAAGAGTAATCAATCTAGATGGGGGTAGTCTGATGCTGCCCCCATTAATCTTTTGGGGTGAGGAAAATGTTTAATTATATTTTAAGAAGAGTGCTGCTTTTGATTCCACTATTGCTGGCAATTTCAGTTGTAGTTTTTTTTATGATTCATTTAATTCCGGGAGATCCGGTGCAGATCATGCTCGGCGATAAGGGAACTGAAGAAGATGCTGCTCGTTTGAGGTCAGAACTTGGTTTTGACCAGCCGCTGCACATTCAGTATTATAAGTTTTTAACTAATTTGGTCCAGGGAGATTTAGGAAGGTCGATTAGAAACAGGAATCCGGTGATCAATGAGATTGGAGCTGCTTTTCCGGCTACAATCGAGCTGACAGTTTTAAGCATGATTTTTGCCAGCATTATTGGCATTGCCGCAGGGATTGTTTCTGCCATTAAACAGTATTCCCTGATCGATAATCTGACAATGGTCGGGGCTCTGCTTGGGATTTCAATGCCGGTGTTCTGGGTGGGGATGATGCTGATGCTGATTTTTGGAGCCAGACTTGGCTGGCTGCCGATTTCAGGCAGGATTTCCCGAGTAACGGATTTGGAAGTTATCACAAATTTTTATCTTTTAGACAGTATTCTTACTCAAAACTGGGCTGCTTTAAGGAGTACTTTCTCTCATCTGATTTTACCGGCAATTACCCTGGCTACTATTCCGGTGGCGATGATTGCCCGGATGACCAGATCAACCACTTTAGAAATTTTAAATCAGGACTATATCCGTACAGCCAGAGCCAAAGGCTTACCCGAAAAAGTTGTGATTTTAAAGCACGTGCTTAAAAACTCTTTAATTCCGGTGGTGACCATTATCGGGCTCCAGTTCGGAAGTTTTTTGGGAGGAGCTGTTTTAACCGAAACAGTATTTGCCAGAGCGGGAGTGGGCCGGCTTTTGATCAATGGAATCCTGGGCAGGGATTTTCCGGTGATTCAGGGAGCCGTAATTTTTATTGCTTCATTTTTTATTTTTATTAATCTGATAGTGGATATACTTTATTCCTATCTTGATCCGCGGATCCATTATTCTTAAACAGGAGGTGTAAATCTTGGCGAATTTAACAGGAATGACTGAAGAAAAAAGAATTAAAAGTGAGAGTTTATGGACCATTTCTTTTAGGAGAATGCGTAAAAATAGAACTGCAATTGCCGGTATTATAATTCTCTTTATCTTTGCTGTAATTGCTATTTTTGCTCCTCTGATTGCCCCTTATGACCCCTTTGAACAAAATTTTATCACGTCTTTTAGGCCGCCCTCAGCGGAGAATTTTTTGGGTACAGATGAGTTTGGTAGAGATGTTTTCAGCCGAATTATCTATGGGGCCAGGATTTCCCTGCAGATTGGTTTTGTTTCAGTTTTTATTTCTCTGATTTTAGGAGTCAGTCTGGGCCTGGTTGCCGGCTATTACGGTGGCTGGATTGATATGCTGATTATGAGGATTATGGATCTGATGCTGTCCTTTCCCTATATTCTGCTGGCTCTGGTTATTATGTCAATTTTAGGACCGGGGATTTTTAACGCGATGATTGCAATTGGTATTGTCTATGTACCTCAGTATGCCCGGATTGTGCGCAGCTCGGTTTTATCGGTTAAAAAGAAAGAATATGTAATGGCTGCTCAGGCGCTGGGGGCCAGTGATTTAAGAATTATTTTAAAACATGTTTTTTTAAATTCAATGGCTCCAATTATCATCCAGACTACTTTAAGTATTGGTCGGGCGATTATTAATGCTGCTGGCTTGAGCTTTCTAGGCCTTGGTGCACAGCCGCCAACACCTGAGTGGGGAGCGATGCTCAGCAACGGCCAGGACTTTTTAAGAAATGCACCCTGGATAGCAACTTTTCCCGGGATAGCAATTGCCCTTTTGGTGCTTGGTTTTAACCTGGTGGGCGATGGCTTTCGGGATGCTTTTGATCCGAGATTGCATAAGTGATTCAAAGTAAAATATTATATACAAGACAGAAAATCAACTCTTCTTAAAGTTATCAAAACCTTTGAGAAGAGTTTTTTTATATAATTATTTTTAGTCATTAAAAAACTGATATTTTTCTATTGAAGATCTTTCTTTTTGATATTCTTGAGGAGAAACCCCGACTTCTTTTTTAAAAGCTCTGTAAAAAGTTGAATAATCACCAAAATTTAATTGGGAGCAGACTTCACTGCAGCTGTTATTGTCAAGCAGCAGTCTTTTGGCTGTCATGATTTTTTTGTAGTGGATATAATGAATAATTGAAACCCCGGTGTGTTTTTTGAAAATGTGTGATAAATAAGATTTATTTAAAAAGAATTTATCTGATAGAAAATCTAAAGAAAGAGATTTATTGATATTTTCATTGATATAAGTAATAATATCTAAAATTCTTTCGTTATATCTTATAGTGTTATTTTCATTTTTTTCTTTTTGTGTAAATAGCTTATTGATTAAGATTAAGAGCTGAACAAAAATTGTTTCAATCATTATTTCTGATTCCTCGGTTTTCTGTTCTGCATATTTGGTTATTTTTTTAAAGTAATTATAAATTTCTTGATCTCGGTCATAGATTTTATTGTGATGTGCTTCTTTGCGATTTTCAAAACACTCAAGGAGATTGAAATCATAAGAATCATATTTTGATAAAACCCAGGGAAAAAAGTGGATAACAATTCTCTTATAGGGTATATCCTGATTGAAGATTGGTTTGTGGAGTTCACGATTATTCATTATTAAGAGAGTGTTTTTTTCTAATTCATAAGCATGTCCCTCTATATAATAGGTAACGTCACCTTCCAAAAAATAAAATAGCTCATAAAAATCATGAAGATGCATATTAAATCTATCGGAGTCAGATATCACTTCTGATTTTTTATAAGTTACTTCTAAAAGGCTATTACTTAAATAGCAATCTTTGTCATTCATGTTAATCTCACCAACTTTCTTTTGCTTAATTATATTATACCTAAAGAATTGCAATATTTAAAGCAGAAAACTCAAAGCGGCAACAAAATTATTGTTATATAATTAATTACAGAATGAATTTTCGAATAATTTGGAATAAAGAAGTTAAAAATGAATTTAAAGTAGTCAATAGGAAAATCATTTTTAATAATATATTGTTTCAGGGAAAGGGGAATATATTAACTTGTTAGAATATAAAATTGAAAAAGATGATTTTTTAAATCACTGGAAAATATCAAAATTGAAAGAGGAAAATTATAAGTCAGCTCCAGATACCATGGAAGCTAAAATAGATAATTCCTGGCTGGATGAAGGGTTTTCTATTCATCAGTATCCCTGCAGAAAAGAATTCTTATCTGAATATAAAACAAAAGAAATTGATTTTAATAATGATTTATCAATGGCTGATATTTATTTTCCATTTGGAAATCCCAAAGTTGAAAGGTCATGGTTTTGGTTTCTTCCAACTTATTTGGAGAGCTGGGCTGAATCTCAGTTAAAAGTTCCAAAAAGTAGAGAATATGAATTTGAATTAAAAACCTGTGGAGGAGTTAAAATCTGGGTTAATGGTAAAGAAGTTATTGACTTTAGACCTTATACCAGAAATATTGAAAAGACAGAGAAATTTTCAATTAAATTGGATAAAGGAAAGCATAAAATTAAAGTGTTTTTTAATGATTTAGCAGAAAGAGATACCTTATATTATTTTTCTCTGCAGTCAAAAAATAAACTTACTATAAAACAGCTTATTGAAACGGAAAACGATTTGTCAAAGTTAAAAGATATTGAAAATCTTTTGGAAAGTGCTCACTTTAAAGAGGACACATACAAAAAAGGAGAAATCAAACTGCATTTCTCAGATTCATTTTCTAAAACTTTAAAACTTAAAATTGAGGCTGGTGGAGACTTTATAGATTTTATAGAGGGAGCTAAAAAAACAGTAGTTCTTCCTAAAGATAAAAAAGAAGTTGAAATTGGAAATGTTAATGAATATCCGATGGGCTTTAATCATATTAAGATATCAATTCTTATAAATAATGACTTAAAAATGAGTAAGCATTTAACTTTGCAGGTTTATCAAAAAGAACTTCTTTTTCCAGCAGCAGATAATCTGGATACAAGAAAAGAAAATAGTTTAAACTTTATTATAGAACATGGAGAATCGATCGCTCAGAAGGCACTTGCAATGGTAGCTAAGAAAAAAGAGCTTAAGGAAGCTAAAAAAATATTAATCAATGAATTAGAAGGGATAGAGAAAAGAAAAGACTGTAGTGATTTTTATTTAGTACCAATTTTATGGTTATGGATTAAATTTAGAGGTGAAGTATTTGATCAAAATTTTTGGAATTATACTGAAAAAGTAATAAGAAATTTTAGGTACTGGATTGATGAAGAGGGCAATGATGTTATGTGGTACTTTAGTGAAAATCACGCTCTGCTCTTTCATGTATCCGAACTGTTAGCTGGCCAAATATTTCCCGAGAAAGAATTTGCTAATGCAGGTATTGAAGGAAAAGCTCATTATTTGAAAGCTAAAGAGCGGCTGGAAGAATGGTTTCAAAGATTTTTTGCAGAGGGTTTTTCGGAGTGGAATTCAACTGCTTATATTCCAATAGATTTGATAGGGTTTTTTGCTCTTTATGAATTGGCAGATGACAAAGCTTTAAAGAAACTGGCGAAAAAAGCTATAGATATGACTTTTGAATTAATTGCTTATAACAGTCACCATGGTTTAATGGCCTGTTCTCACGGTCGGAGTTATGAAAAAGAACTTAAGGGTAGATATGTAAATTATACAAATGCTCTGAGTCGAGTTTCCTGGGGTGTAGGATATTTAAATGAAGCAACAAATGCTCAGGCACTCTATTGTCTTTCAGATTATAAACCTAATCCTGAACTTAAAAAATATGTTGACTGGGATAAAGCGGAAAGTATGATCTTTAAAAATACTCAGGGTAAAAATAATTTTGTAGATTTATATCTGTATAAGAATAGAGATTATTTAATAACTTCAGCCTTAGACTTTAAACCGGCAAAAAAAGGTTATCAGGAACACATAAACCAGCTAACTATAGATGCTGAAGCATTGTGCTGGGTAAATCATCCCGGTGAAAATGTTAAAATAGGTTTTGGTAGACCATCCTACTGGGCTGGAAATGGTTATCTCCCTAAAGTTGCTCAGTATAAAAATGTTCAGTTTCTGCTTTTTGATATTGCAGATGAGCATCCTGTTGATTTTACTCATGCCTATTTTCCCACTTATGCTTATGATGAGTATTTAGAAATAGAAAACTATTATTTTGCCCGTAAAGATAGTGCATTTTTTGCCATAACTGCAGCTAATAAGCTTAATTTAGCTGCAGCTGGTATTAATCAGGATAGAGAATTAAAATCAGCTGGCAGAAAAAACAGTTGGCTTATCAGGGCAGCTAATAGGGATGAGTTTAATTCATTTGAGAATTTTATTGAAGAGATATCTAATTCTTTTTTAGATATAAAGGAGCAGGAGATTAATTTTAATGATCCTAAACATGGCAGATTTAAATTCAACTGGAAAGATAATTTACTTTTAAATGATGAGCCCATAGAAATAGAGCATACAGATCCAGGCGGAAAGTTAATTATAGATAAAAAACTGTAATTATTTACTTTTTTTACTAATTAAATGGTTAAAACCATTTAATATAAATATTTCTTTAGAGAAAGGGGTGGTAGATTTTTAGTTGTTCTTTTATTTCTTAAAAAAATTTAGGGGGTTATATTTAATGAGAAAAAATTTGTTTATTACGATTACTGCTTTGCTTTTAGTTGGTTTGATGGCTGTTCCAGCTTTTGCTCAGGAAACTGTTTTAGACTTTGTCTGGTTTAGTGATGGAGTAGAAGGTGAAGTATTAAAAGATATTATTGATGATTATCAAGAAGAAAATCCAGACGTTGAATTTAACATTATTGAGGTACCATATAATGAACTAAATACTAAAATCAAGACTATGGTAGCTGGTGGAAACCCTCCAGATCTTGCCAGAGTATCAAACCCTGGTGAATTATCATCTGCCTTATTAAACCTTAATGATAGTATTGGGCAGGATTATTTAGATAACTTTGTAGAATCTACTCACCCTTATGTAATGGTTGATGGAGAAATGTTGGCTGTACCAATTGATGTAACAGCAAATGGTATTATTTATAATAAAGACTATTTTGAAGCTGCTGGAATTGATGTTCCCGACACTGAAGAAGAATTAGATGATCTGTGGACCTGGGAAGAATGGGCTAATGCTCTAGAAAAAGTTGTTGAAGAATCCAATGCACGTTACGGTTTAGCTTATGATTACAGTCCCCACCGCTGGTCTACATTACTCTATCAGGCAGGCGGATCTTTCTTCTCTAAAGACTGGAGCGAAGTTACAATTAACTCACCTGAAGGTGAACGAGCTGTAGAATTTTTCGTTGAATTACATGATAGAAACATAATTCCTGAATCTATCTGGCTGGGTGGAGAAAACCCTAATACACTTTTCCGTTCAGGTTTAACAGCAATGCATTTTGCTGGAAACTGGATGCTGACAAATTATCGTGATAATATTGAAAACTTTGACTGGGGAGTAGCTTATATGCCTAAGGGCAAAATAAGATCTTCTGTAGTTGGCGGTAAATTTGTGGCAGGATTTAAAGATTCTGATAATAAAGAAGCTGCTGTAGATTTCTTAAAATACTTCAGTTCGCAGAAAGTAAATGCTAAGTTCTGTGAAGAATCTCTATTCTTAAGTGCCAGAACAGATAACAGTAAGCTTAATTACTCATTTGGTTCTGATATGTTTGAGATCTTCAGTAATGAATTAGCTGTATCTCCTCCAGAAGCAGGTTCTGATTGGGCTTATAACGAAGCAATGTCAAGAATTTACGATGACATCAGACAAAATGTTGTAAAGTCAATTCAAAAAGAAATAACACCAAAAGAAGCTGTAGAAAATATTGAAGAATTAGCAGAATCAGAAATTGAAGATATGGAGAATTAAAATAGATTATATTTCCTGGCCTGTTTTTAAACAGGCCAGGATAATTAATAAGGAGGCATTTTATGTACAGGTGGAAAAAGAAGATAGCACCCTATTTATTTGTATTACCCAACCTAATAATATTTGGAATATTTATAGTTTTTCCGGCCTTATTTGGTTTTTATGTTTCTTTTACAGAGTGGGATGTACTTACTTCTCCCGAATTTATTGGCCTTGGAAATTTTATTAAGCTTTTTCAGAGTGCAGAATTTTGGACTATTTTAAGCAGGACTTTAATTTATGTATTTTCTGTAGTACCAATTACCTTTGGCTTGAGTATGGTTTTAGCAATTATATTAGATAGAAATATTAAGGCAAAAGGTTTTTTTAGAGCTATATTTTATTTACCTACCATGTTATCATTCATAGTTATTGGTGTTTCCTGGCGCTGGATACTTGGAAATAACTTTGGGATTTTAAATTACTTACTCGATTTAGCTGGAATGGCACCAGTTAACTGGCTCACAAATGCCACTACAGCAACTATTATGGTTATATTTGCCACAGTCTGGGCCCGAGTTGGATACTTTATGGTAATGTTTATTGCTGGACTGCAGGGGATTCCGGGAGTATATTATGAGGCTGCCAAAATAGATGGAGCCAGTAAATGGCAGCAGTTTAGGCATATCACCTTCCCTTTATTAAAACCAACCAGTCTGGTAGTTGTAGTTTTATCTACTATTCAGGCTTTTAAAATGTTTGGTTTAATTAAAGTTATGACTACAGGAGGCCCTGGAGATAGTACGACTTATTTAGTTCAAGAAATCTATCAGCAGGCCTTTCAGGTTGGAGATATGGGTTACGCCTCTGCTATGTCTGTAATGTTATTTTTAATCCTTGGTTTACTAACAATAGTACAATTTAAAGTATCTAATAGAGGGGGTAATGCATATGAATAATAAAGTTAAAAATATTCTGTGGTATGTAATTTTACTATCATTCAGTTTAATATTTGTTCTACCTATAATCTGGATTTTTATATCTTCTTTGAAAACCAGTAATGAAATTTTTTCCTGGCCGCCAACAATTTTACCTAATGAAGTAACTTTTTCAAATTATATTACTGCCTTCAGTAAGGGTAATTTTGTTACTTATTTTAAAAACAGTATTTTTGTTGCTGTAACAGCAACAGCTTTGACTTTATTAATCAATTCAATGGCAGGTTATGCTTTAGCCAAATTTGATTTCAAGGGCAATAAAGTAATTTTCTTTCTTTTTATTGCAACTTTAATGATCCCACTGCAGGTTATAATGGTTCCAATTTTTATAGTATTGAGAAATTTAGGTCTGTATAATTCACTTTGGGGAATTATAATTCCACCTGCTGCTACACCAACAGGAGTTTTTCTGGTTAGACAGTATATGACCACAATTCCGGATGAGGTTTTAGAGTCAGCCAGAATTGATGGAGCTTCTGAATGGAGAATATTTTCAATGATAATTCTGCCCTTATCTAAACCTGTATTAACTGCTCTAACTATATTTTCATTTATGTGGAGATGGAATGATTTTCTCTGGCCTTTTGTAGTCTTAAGTACTGAAAGCAAATATACTATTCAGGTAGCAATTGCAAATTTTGTTGGTCAGTTTTCTGTTGATTGGAATAGTTTATTAGCAATGAATATTGTGGCAATGATACCTGTATTATTAGTATTCCTCTTTTTCCAGAGATATTTTGTTAAAGGTATTGCTATGTCAGGTATGAAAATGTAAATAATGGTGTCTGGAGGTTTGTTATGATTTTAAAAGAATATCCATTTAAATTGGATAAAGTTGAAGATAATATAATAACATTTGTAGATCAATTTAAAGACAAAAACAACTTGAAAGTTAAAGTATTTGTACTTGAAAAAGATATTATAAGGGTAATGTTTATCAGAGATAAATTAACTATGGAAAAAACATGGATGGTAGCACCTAACTTAGCAGATGTCCCTTATCAGGGTAGAAATAAATTTGATGTTTCTCCTTTTTCTCTACCTAAATATAATTATTATCAAAAGGAAGGTTCTTTTGTGGTTGAAACTGAGCGTCTAAGAGCTAAAATAGATTTAGATGGGTTTAAAGTCACCTGGTATGCCAGACAGGGGAATGACTGGGTTAAAATTGCAGCTGATAGGAAAACTCAGAGTTATAATCTAAATCAGCATTTTGGTAGCGGAATTTATCATTACTTAGAAAAAGCTGAAAATGATAAGTATTATGGACTGGGTGAAAAAGCTGGAGAGATAGAAAAAAATGATAATCGTTACCGGATGACTACTATTGATGCCATGGGTTATGATGCAGAAAAATCAGATCCACTTTATAAATACATACCGTTTTATATTACCAGAAATACTGAAAGTGAAATTTCCTATGGTCTTTTTTATGATAATTTGAGCGAAGCTGTATTTGACTTTGCCAGGGAAAAAGACAACTATCACGGTCATTATAGATACTATTTTGCTGAAAGCGGAGATTTAGATTATTATATGATTTTGGGACCTGAGATGAAAGCAGTGACCAGAAAGTTTTCCTGGTTAAGTGGGGAAAATATTTTTGAACCAAAATGGAGTCTGGGCTATTCTGGTTCAACAATGACTTATACTGATTCTCCCAATGCTCAGGAGGAATTGATGAAATTTATTGCAGACTGTGACCGCCATGATATTCCCTGTGACTCATTTCAATTATCATCAGGTTATACTTCAATTGATGATAAGAGATATGTTTTTAACTGGAACTACTCCAAAATACCTGATCCAGAAAAAATGTCAGCAACTTTTAATAAAAATGGAATTAAACTCTGTGCCAATATTAAACCATGTTTATTAATAGATCATCCCAGATATGAGGAAGCAAAAGAAAAAAATCTTTTTATTAAAAATGAAAAGGGAGAGGTAGAAGTTTCACAGTTCTGGGACAACCTGGGTTCTTATCTCGATTTTACTAATCAAGATACTGTAGACTGGTGGAAAGATAATGTGAAAAACCAACTGCTTGAATTCGGAATTGATTCTACCTGGAACGATAATAATGAATATGAGATCTGGTCAGATGATGCCTATGCGAATGGTTTTGGCAGCAAAATAAATATGAATTTAATTAGACCTCTGCAGTCTTTATTGATGATGAAGTCATCATTTGAAGCTCAAAAGGAACATGCTCCCAACAAAAGACCCTATTTGATTTCTCGCTCTGGCTGTCCGGGAATGGAACGCTATGTTCAGACCTGGTCTGGAGATAACTATACCAGCTGGAAAACTTTAAAATATAATATAAAAATGGGTCTGGGGCTTACTATGTCTGGAGTTTATAACTTTGGTCATGATGTTGGTGGTTTTGCTGGCCCGGCTCCTGAGCCTGAACTGCTTGTTAGATGGGTACAGAATGGGGTTTTTTACCCCAGATTTACTATTCATTCCTGGAATGATGATCAGAGTGTAAATACACCCTGGATGTATCAGGAAAGTGTTGATTCTATTAGAAAGGCAATTAAATTTAGAGAAAAAATTAAACCCTATTTATACAATCTTTTATATGAGTCTCATATAAATCACACCCCAATTATTAAACCAACCTTTTACGAGTTTGATGAACATAAAGCTTATAAGCAGGATTTAGAATTTATGCTAGGAGAATATATGCTGGTAGCTAATGTGGTTGAAAAGGGTGCAGAAAAAAGAAAACTTTATTTACCGGGGGATACAAGCTGGTATGAGTATAATACAAATAAGATCTACCAGGGAGGAGAAGAAATAATAGTTGATGTTTCCCTGGATACGATTCCACTCTTTATTAAGGAAGGTGCCATTATACCTATTCAGGATCAGGAGATATCCTTTGCTAATCATAAAAAAGAAAAAAGAGCTTTTATGATATATCCATTCCTTGATTCCGGTAAAGAAGAATATACTTTATTTGAAGATGATGGAGAGAGTTATAACTATTTAGATGGTGAATATAAGAAAATAAAAATAGAGATGAAATCTGATCCAGCTAAAATAGTGCTCCAGCTAACTTCCAGGGGGAATTATAAGCTGCCTTATCAAGAAATTAAAATTTATTTCCCAGAATTTGAAGAGCGAAATATTATTATAAATAATGAGAGTGTTGATTTGGATCAAAATCATTCTACAACTTTAGTTTTAGAATAAATTAATTTTTGATTAATTAGGAAAATAGAGATATATTATGAAAATCTGTGGCTGGGAATTTAATATAATTAAATGACTGGCCCTTTTATTTAATGTTTTTTCTTAAATTTACTTGAGGAGTTTAAAATGAATTTAAAAATAGATTATAATTCGTCTGATAAATTAGAAAGTTTATTAAAAAATAATGACTTTAAAATTAAATTAACTGGAAATTATAATTCTTTAAAGCAGAGCTATGAAATCAAGGGTAGAAAAATTGATAACCGGCTGGCTATTCATCCAATGGAAGGTGCAGATGCCAATCCAGATGGTTCACCTGGAATTTTAACCAAAAGAAGATATCTAAGATTTGCAGCTGGTGGTGCTGGTTTAATCTGGATGGAGGCAATTGCTGTAAATAAAAATGGTAGAGCAAACAAAAAACAGTTATTTTTAAATGAAGACACTGTAGTTGATTTTAAAGACTTAAATAAATCAATTAAAGCGGAGGCAAAAAAAGCTGAAAGAAATCCATATTTAATTGCTCAATTAACCCATTCCGGCCGTTTTGGAGAAAATAAAAATATTATATTCAGAGATGAGTATCTTGATAGTACTGCATATATTAAACAGGGTTTTCATAAATTAAAAGATCCTGAATTAGATAAAATAAAGAGTTATTATTTAAAGGCTGCCAGACTGGCCAAAAAAGCTGGTTTTGATGCTGTAGATATTAAGAGCTGTCACCGTTATTTAATTTCAGAACTACTGGCTGCTCATAAAAGAAAGGGTAAATATGGAGGCAGCTATCAGAATCGAGCAAGGTTTCTTAAGGATGTTATTAAATTAATTAACGAAAATGTTGATATTGACCTTGCGGTAAGGTTAAATATTTATGATGCCATTCCCTATCCAAATGGCTGGTCGACAGACAGCAGGGGAAGAGAAAAATTAAGTGACTCTCAAAAACTATTAAACGAGCTCGATCAGCTTGGAGTAGAGATAATTAATGTTACTGCAAGTACCCCTTATTTAAAACCGCATATAAATAGACCTTCTGAGAGAGGAAAATATAATCCACCAGAATCACCCATAAATGGTATAGTTCGTTTAATGAAATTAAATAGATTTACCCAAGAAAATTTTTCTGGGATAGTAATTGGAACTGGCTTCAGTTGGTTCAGACAGTTAGCACCAGATGTAATTGCAGCTATGATTGAAAAGGGGTGGATTACTGTGGCGGGGTTTGGAAGATTAGCCTTTGCCTATCCAGATTTTGCAAGGGATATAATTCAAAAAAACAAACTAGATCCTGATAAAGTTTGTCTTACCTGTAGTAAGTGTGCAAAATTAAAAGCGGCTGGTAGAAATTCAGGCTGTGTTATTAGAGATCGAGAGATTTACTTAGCTAGTTATAATAAATTAAAGAAAAGTCAAAAATGACTAATATATAATGAGGGTGAATTAAATGTATTATACAGGCTTTGCTGATGAGGCGGCAGATTCGATAGAAAAGCAGATACAAGTTACTAAGGAATTGGGCTGGGAATATATAGAATCCCGCAATATTGATGGTACAAATCTTACCGATATTAGTGATGAAAAATTTGAAGAGGTAGCTGAAAAATTGAATGAGGCTGGAATTAAAGTTAATTGTTTTGGCAGTGCAGTTGCCAATTGGGGAAAAGATCCCAGAGATGAAGAATCTTTTAAAAAAAGTATGGAAGAACTTAAGCGAGCTATCCCCAGAATGCAGAGACTGGGTACCAAAATGATTCGAGGCATGAGTTATGGAATTCCGAAAGAACTCTCTCCAGATAATCCTGAATTGGAAGACAAAATTATTGATAACTTAAAAAAAATGGTTAAAATGTGCGAGGATGCTGGAATTATTTACTTACATGAAAATTGTATGAATTACTTTTCTCAGTCCTATGAGAAAATGGATAAATTAATTTCTAAAATTGATTCCCCTAATTTTAAAATTGTTTTTGATACTGGAAATCCTTTGATGGCTGATAATAGAATAGGGGAACCTCCATATGGAAAACAGACAAGCTGGGAAGCCTATCAGCAATTAAAAGATGAAATTGCTTATGTACATATTAAAGATGGAACTTTTGTAAAAGAAACAGATAGTATTTTTCCAGAGATGGATTACTGTTATCCAGGAGATGGTAATGGTGAGGTGAAAAAAATAGTTAAGGATCTGCTGGCAGATGGTTATGATGGTGGTTTTTCCATTGAACCTCATATGGATGCTGTTTATCATGAAGAGCGCGATAATAATCAGGATGATGCCAGGTATAATACTTACCTGGAATATGGAAAAAGATTTATGCAGTTAATGGAAGAGATCAAGAAAGAAGTTGAGGAGGATTAGCTAGCAGATGATAGAAATTAAGATTGGAATTATTGGTATTGGAAATATGGGCAGCAGCCATGCTAACTCTATAGTAAAAGATAAAGTTAAAAATGCAAAATTAACCGCTGTCTGTGATATTGATTCAGCCAGAATCAAATGGGCTAAGAATAATCTTGATTCAGAAATTGAGTACTTTACTAATCCCCAAAGATTTTACCAGGAGGCAGATATTGAGGCTGTATTGATAGCTACTCCCCATTATGACCATCCTCCCCTGGCTGTTGAGGCATTTAAAAATGAACTCCATGTTTTAATTGAAAAACCAGCTGGAGTTTATACCAAAGCAGTCCGAGAAATGAACGAAACTGCTCAAAAAACAGATAAAGTTTTTGGGATTATGTATAATCAGCGAACCAGAGCTATTTATCAGAAGCTTAAAGAACTAATTGATTCGGGTGAGCTGGGAGAAATTAAAAGAACAAACTGGATTATCGACTGGTACCGTCCTCAAAGTTATTATAACAATGGCGGCTGGCGGGCAACCTGGGAAGGCGAAGGTGGTGGAGTTTTATTAAATCAGGATCCACATCAGCTTGATTTATGGCAGTGGATCTGTGGAATGCCGAAAAAAGTTAGAGCCTTTGCTGAAAACGGTAAATATCATAATATAGAAGTAGAAGATGATGTTACAGCTTATGTAGAATATGAAAATGGAGCTACAGGTGTTTTTGTAACTTCAACCGGAATTGCCCCGGAAACTAATAGGCTTGAGATTAGCGGGAATAAGGGTAAGATAATTGTTGAAAATAATGAGATTCATTTTAAGAGGCTAAGAACTCCAGAGAGAGAATTTAATCATGACTTTAAAGGTGGATTTGGCAGTCCAGAATGCTGGGAATGCAAAATACCGCTTGCAGGAGATAATCCTGAGCATTTAGGGATTTTAAATAACTGGATTGATGCAATTTTAAATGGGGCAGAACTTATTGCTCCTGGTGAAGAAGGAATCAAAGGTTTAACAATTTCTAATGCAATGCACCTTTCTGCCTGGACAGATGATTGGGTTGAACTGCCGCTTGATGAGAATTTATTTAAGGAAAAGCTGGATAAAAAAATTGAAAATTCTACTTTTGTTAAAGAAAATATAGAAGCTGAAACTATGGATGTTGAGGGAACATTTTAAAAGAATAATACTTTTGATAATTACTGAGAATAAAGAATAAATTGTTTCTTCCTTGGAAAGCCCTGTTCTTAAATTGTTAAAAGAACAGGGTTTTTAATTAAGCACTTAACATTATATAATGACTATAGTAAAAAACATCAGGATGTGATAATTATGAATATTGATAAGTTAAAAAATAGTTATGATCTGCAGCTGCCAACTTGGGGACCCTATACAAAAAAATATTTGGGTATCTCACATATAGCCGATCAAAAGCGGGGGATTCGCTTTGATCTCAGTGTTTTCCCTGGTTATTACAGAAGAAAAGTTAAAATTCCGAATGTAAGTTGGGAATCTGATTATCATCCCTGGGAAGCTGCCTCTGATTTAAAGTATTATTCTAATCGCCATCAACTGGAATGGAAAGATAAGCTTTACTGTGATATTTCTTATTCAGAAATTGATGATCATTCGAGATTGATTAGATGTAATTGTGTTAATCACACAGACTCGATTCAGAATATTGTAATGCATTTTATGGGATATATCAACTTACCCAAAAAAAGATTATTAAAAATAAATGCTGCAGCTGATTCAGTCTGGATAAATGCTTTAGAATATACTGAGCTAAAATACTCGAATCCAAGCCCACAGGACAATCTAATGCCTGATGGTTTATTAAGGGGCGAAGTCCATGAGCCAGAGTTTTTTGAGGGTACAGGTTTGGGGCGTGATTTTGGCAAAGATAAGGATGATAGAGTAAATTATGAGTTAAAATTAGAAAAAGATATTGATGATGCTGTTTTGTTAATTAGATATCAAAATAAATCTGAGCAGGCACTTTCTTTTAATTTAGAAGGTATAATTGATAAAGAAATAGAGTTTCCAAGTGCTGAGAATGTAGGAATTAAAATGATTCAGCTTGGCAATCTACCTACGGGCGAACACAAAATCAAATTAATATCTAACAACGGTGGAGCTGAAATAAAAATTGATGGCTTTTTAGTAACAGCTTTAAAAGATAAGAATAAAGTTAGTTTTACTGCAGAAGAACACAATCCAGTTCCCGAAGTGTTAGAAAAATTAAGAGATAATTCTCTTATATTAAAATATGAAGATATTGATCAGTACTATGGAATAAAATGGTTTTATAATGATTTTGAAATTAGAGAATTTGAAAGCAATAATTTGGATTCTTTTATGAAAAGAATGGTTCATGATCATGTTTCAAAAAAGTTAGTAGATGATGAAAATGGAAAGCCAGGAATGCACTATACAAATGTCTTTTTGCGCCCAATAACCATAGAAGCTAATTCGAGCCAGCTAATATATGGGATGGTGTGTAATGGAAGCCGCCAGGAGGTTGAAAGTAAGCTTAGCCACTTTAAATCAGATAAAGAAAATATGGATGAGCTCTACAATAATGCTCGGGAAGATGCTTTTGAATTTAATCAGAAATTGGAAGGTGATAAGTATAAATTTAGTCAACAGAAGATGGCTGCTACTACATTGACAAATGTGGTTTATCCAACTTATATTAGAAAAGGGTATATCAAACATTATCCTCCAGGGCGCTGGTGGGATTCATTATATACCTGGGATTCTGGTTTTATTGGTCTCGGTCTAAGCGAACTTGATGAGGATCGGGCGATTGAATGCCTCAATGCCTATCTGACTGAACCGGGTGATCAACACTCAGCTTTTATCCATCACGGCAGTCCGGTTCCTGTACAAATTTATTTGTTTTTAGAACTCTGGAACAGATTACAGTCTAAAGAATTTTTAGAGTATTTTTATCCACGTTTAAAACAATATCATCAGTTTTTAGCCGGTAGGCTGGGTAGTTCAACTACCAGAAACTTAAAATCAAATCTTTTAAAAACCTGGGATTATTTCTATAATTCTGGAGGTTGGGATGATTATCCAGCCCAGGTCTATGTCCATGATCAGAATCTGGAAGACAGAGTGACTCCTGTAATAAATACTGCTCAGGCAATAAGAACTGCTAAAATATTAAAAATGGCTGCCTGGGAGCTCGGTCTGAAATCAGATATAGAAGAATTTGATCAGGATATCGATACTTTTACTAAGGCTCTACAAAAACACTCCTGGGATGAAGAATCCGGTTATTTTTCATATGTGCTTCATGATCAAAATGGTAAGCCAAAGAATATTTTAAAAGATAATACCGGTAAAAATTATAATATGGGACTTGATGGAGTATCACCACTGGTTGCTGGAATCTGTAATCAGGATCAAGAAAAAAGATTAATCGATAAGTTGTTTTCTAAAGAAAGAATGTGGACAGAGATTGGAATTTCTACAGTAGATAAAACCGCTCCTTATTACAAAAACGATGGCTATTGGAACGGGTCAGTCTGGATGCCACACCAGTGGTTTATCTGGAAAACTCTTCTTGATTTAAATAGAGCTGACCTAGCCTATAAAATTGCTATTACCGGTCTTGAACTCTGGCAGAACGAAGTAGATAAATCATATTCATGTTTTGAACACTTTCTGCTGCAGTCAAAAAGGGGGGCAGGCTGGCATCATTTCAGCGGGCTATCTACCCCGGTCATGAGCTGGTTTGCTGCTTATTTCACAGCAGGGAAATTGACTGTAGGTTTTGATACCTGGGTTATTAATCAGGAATTTAAAAATGATAATAGTTCTCTGGAAGCCAGGCTCAGAATATTTGGTAATAATGATGGTGTAAATATTACCGTTTCGCTTAATTCAAGTAATGAATATAATGTTCTCTGGAATGGTAAATTGATCAAACATGAGGCTATTAAAGGTGGTATTCTAAATATTCAAATTCCTGGGGGAGAGTTCGAAGGTGATTTAGAGGTTTTAAAAGCTGAATAAGAATTGAAAAAAATGACTTTAAAATATTGGAGGCAATTTGAATGAAACTAAATAAACAATATAATACATTACCACTGATAAAACGAGATGGGAAAAATCCCATTTTGACAGCTGAGCAGGTCCCCTATGAAGCGACTTTATTATTTAATCCTGGTGTAGCTAAGTATAAAGAAGGCTATGTAATGGTATTTCGAAATGACTACGGAAAATTTGATGGAGAAATTTTTGATGGTACTAATCTTGGCCTGGCTTTTAGTGAAAATGGAATTGACTGGGAAGTTATGCCTGATCCCTGTTTTAGTCTAAAGAATGATGAAATTACCAGGGTTTATGATCCAAGAATTACTCCTATAGATGACCTGTTTTATCTTTCGTTTGCAGTGGATACATTACATGGAATTAGGGGAGGTATAGCTGTAACTGAAGATTTTAAGAATTTTGAGGTTTTAAGTATGTCTGTCCCAGATAATCGCAATATGGTACTGTTTCCCGAGAAAATAAACAATAAATATTTGCGTCTGGAAAGGCCTTTTCCTGTATACGGTAAAAAGGAAGAAGAAGCTTTTGATATCTGGATTTCAGAATCACCGGATTTAGTATACTGGGGTAATTCGAGCTTATTACTTGGTAGTGATGAAGTACCTTACTGTAATAGCAAAATCGGGCCGGCGGCTCCCCCGATTAAGACTGAAAAAGGCTGGTTAACCACATTCCATGTAGTTGATTATGACGCCAGGAGAGGGAAGAATGGCTGGGAAGATAACTGGAAAAAGCGATATACTGTCGGTTTAATGCTTTTGGATCTGGAGGATCCTTCTAAAGTAATAAGTATTTTAGATAAACCTCTGATGGTTCCTGAAGTAGATTATGAGATAAAAAATGGTTTTAGAAACAATGTTATTTTTCCCTGTGGAATGATATTAGAAGACAATGAGGAAGTTAAAATCTATTATGGTGCTGCAGATACTGTTATAGCATTAGCAACTGCTGACCTTAATGATTTGCTAACTCTTATGATATAAAGTTATTATTAAATTACTAACCTATCTTTTAATAAATCTGGTATTAAAAGATATTCTTAGTTTTGTTATAATTAGAGTAAATATTTTAAATAAGGGGATTTTTATGACAGATCGAAAGTTCTGGTTGAAAACGATGCTCAAAATTATTGATCCAGTTTTAGAAAACTTAAGCCAGCAGAAATTGAAAGTTAAGATGCCGGTTGAAGGTGAAACTGAAAGAGTTAAATTTAGCTATCTGGAAGCCTTTGGCCGCACTTTAAGCGGTATTGCTCCCTGGCTTGAACTTAATTCTAAAAATATTGATTTAAACCAGCAGGAAAAGAAAGATTTAGAAAATTATAGTGACCTTGCAAGAAAATCAATCAAAAATGCTGTTGATCCGGAATCAAAAGATTATATGATTTTTAGTGATCAAATCAGACAGCCTCTAGTTGATACAGCTTTTCTGGCTCAGGCGATAATCAGAGCCCCTGAGGAACTCTGGCAAAAACTTGATTCTGAAACTAAGGAAAATCTTGTGACAGCTTTAAAAAGCAGCCGCCAGATTAAACCATATTACTGTAACTGGCTTCTTTTTTCGGCGATGGTAGAAACAGCACTGGCTTTTATGGGAGAAGATTATGATTCAGTTCGAATAGATTATGCAGTAAGAAAACATCAGGAATGGTATCTCGGGGATGGGGTCTATGGTGATGGTCCGGAATTTCACTTTGATTATTATAACAGTTTTGTGATTCAGCCGATGCTGCTCGATATCATCAGGGTGATGAAGGATAAGAATGCAGAAATTGCTGAGCTGGAAGCAGAAGTTTTAAGCAGAGCCAGGCGTTATGGGGAAATTTTAGAAAAAATGATTGCCGCTGACGGCAGTTATCCACCGCTCGGCCGCTCTATTACCTACAGATTTGGAGTCTTTCAGTTATTATCACAGCTGGCTCTAAATAAGGAACTTCCTGAATCTTTAAATCAGGCACAGGTGAGAACAGCTCTGACTGCAGTAATCAAAAAAGTGATGTCTACAGATAATGTCTTTGATCAAAATGGCTGGCTTAATATTGGTCTTTATGGTAAACAGCCTGATTTAGGTGAACACTATATTAATACAGGCAGTCTTTATCTGGCCACTGAGGTCTTTTTAGCTCTGGGCCTTCCTGAGAATTCAGAATTCTGGTCAGCTCCAGCAGAAGCCTGGTCTGCTAAAAAAATCTGGTCTGGAGAAAACATGGCTGCAGACCATGCACTTTAGATAAAATATTGTATATTAAATGGAAAAATGCTCCCTGAGTGAAGAGTGCTAAACAACTTCATTTTAGGGAGCATTGTTGTTATTAATATCTGGACTCTGATTTTTTTCATAATTTTTAAAATATTTTAGGAAAAAATAAAGGAATTTATTCTATGATGACTAATATATAATAGAGTAATTGTACGTACAATTAAATAAGAAAAGAGGAGAATTAATATGAGCCAGATTGATTTTGCTATTGTTGGTGGAGGCTGGCGGAGCAAATTTTATTTAAGAATTGCCAGAGCTTTACCGGCTCAATTTAAGGTTTGTGGAATGGTAGTCAGGGATGAAAGCAAAGGACAGATTATTGAAAATAAGTGGGGAGTAAGCACTTACCGAAATATTGATCAGCTGTTAAAAGAAAAAAGCCCAGATTTTGTAGTGGTTGCGGTTTCCTGGTCTGCTGCCCCGAAAATAAGTATCGAATTGGCTAAAAGGAAGATAGCAATTTTATCAGAAACTCCACCGGCACCTGATTTAGAGGGATTAATTGAGTTATATAACTTACTGCAAGAATATGAAGCCAGATATCAGGTAGCAGAACAGTATCATCTGCAGCCTCTGCATGCTGTCAGGATTGGAATTGTTGATTCAGGTCTGCTGGGAGATCAGATTAACCAGGTCCAAATTTCAGTCTGTCATGACTATCATGCTATAAGTTTAATCAGGAAATTTTTAGGGATTAAATTTGAAAATGTTAAAATTTCAGCTCAAAAATTTGAAACTCCACTGATTGCTGGCCCGGATTTTGAGGGAAATCCAGAAATTAAGCAAGAGAAAATTTCTGAGCAAACTATAGCCACCCTTGATTTTGGCGATAAAATGGCCTTATATGATTTTAGTGATGATCAGTATTTTTCTTGGATTCGTGATTTGCGGTTATTGATCAGGGGAGAAAGAGGAGAAATTAATAATAAGAGAGTTAAATATTTAAAAGATTTTAAAACACCAGTTGAATTTGATTTAAAAAGAATGAACGCTGGCGAAGATGGTAATTTAGAAGGTTATTATTTAAAAGGGATACTGGCAGGAAAAGATTGGATTTATAAAAACCCTTTTATACCTGGAAGAATAACTGATGATGAGATAGCAATTGCCAGTTGTTTAAAAAAAATGAGTTCTTTTGTTGAAGGCGGAAAAAGATTTTATAGTTTTGCAGAGGCTGCTCAGGATCATTATCTTTCTCTATTAATTAAAGAATCAATCGATAAAAATCGAACTGTAGAGTCCAGACAGCAGCCCTGGGCAGAACAATAATATAAAAATTAAAAATATTTTTAAAAATAAAGGATTTATTTTATCGATGGTGAATATTAATAATAGTGTTATTTGTACGTACAATAGTACAATTATATTTATAACAATTATTTTATATATATAAGGGGGGGTTACTAAATTTATTTTTGCATTCCAAAAAAATTTAAGGAGGATATTAATAATGAGAAAGATGACATTTATAATTGCTGTTCTTTTAGTTTTAAGTCTTAATTTTACTGTGATGGCCCAGGAAGTTGTGACTGTTGAGGCCTGGAGTATTGCTGCTGACGGTCTGGCTGAAATAATACCAGCTTTTGAAGAGGAAACTGGTATCAAAGTTGAACTTAAAAAGACTGAAAATGCCACAATGAAACAGAACTTATTATTATCATTAAATGCAGGTACTGGAGCTGCAGATGTAGTTTTGATGGAAGATTTTTGGGCTCCAAGGTTTTTAGATACTGGAGGATTTGTTGATATTACAGATAGAGTGGAAGAGCATTATGGTAAATTTTTGGAATTTAAATGGGATCCAATCGAAATGAATGGTAAGTATTATGGAATGCCCTGGGATATCGGCCCTGTAGGCTTATTTTATCGCAGAGATCTCTTTGAAGAAGCAGGTTTGGAATCAGATCCGGAAGCAGTTGCTGAAATGCTCTCTACCTGGGAAAAATATTATGAGGTTGCAGAGAAAATCAAATCAGAAACTGGAACATATATGCTGGCTTATGGAAAATCAAATTATGATAATCGAATGTTCCAAAATATGCTGCAGCAGCAGAATCTTGGCTACTTTGATGAGACTGGAGAGGTTCTAATTGATCACCCTCAGGTAATTGAAACTGCTAAATATATTAACCAACTGTGGGAAGATGATCTGGCACTTGATGCAGCCGAATGGACTACCGGCTGGTATGCAGCTATTGAAACAGGCGAAATTGCTACTGTGGTATCCGGTTCCTGGCTCGGAGGATTTTTAAAAGGCTGGATTGCACCAGAACATGATGGAGTCTGGGGAGTAGTTCCTCTGCCTGCCTGGGAAGAAGGAGTAAGGACTGCAAATAATGGTGGTTCATCCTTATATATTACCAATCAGGCTGAAAATGTAGATAATGCTTTTAAATTTATCGAATATGCATTAACTCGCAATGAACCACAGCTGGCAATGTATGAAAGTCAGGATTTATTCCCATCCTTAACTTCAACTTATGAGGCAGACTTATTTGAAAAACCGGATCCATATTTTGGTGGGCAAAAACAGCGACAAACTTTTGCAGAACTGGCAGAAGATATAACTCCTTTCTATTTCACTACTGATTTTGATGAAGCAGCAACTTATGTGTCAAATGCTTTTGAAGAAATAGCACTTGGAGCAGAGGTTGAAGAGGAATTTAAAGACGCTGCTGAAAAAACTAGAAGAGAAACTGGACGCGACTAAAAAGCAGTTATTATAGTCAGGACAGTATTCTAAGTAAACTGTCCTGACTTAATTTATATTATTTATTATCTTAACTGAGGAGCTAAAATGATGAAAAAAAATAAAAGTGGATTAATCTTTACTTCACCATTTTATATACTTTTTTTAACTTTTATGGTTTATCCAATTCTTTTTTCTTTTTATTTAAGTTTTAATAAATGGAATGGTGTTGGAGAAATGGAATGGGTTGGCCTGGCTAACTACATCAATTTATTTAGGGATGATCTTGTCTGGAAGTCTATGTTTAACGCCCTGTTTTTCTTTTTTACATATGTACCTGTAATGTTATTTTTAGCTTTAGTCCTGGCTGTGTTTTTAAATAGTAATATTAAAGGGAGAGGATTTTTTAGAGCAGCTGTTTATCTGCCCAACATCACCTCCTTAGTAGCGGTGGCCTTTACTTTTCAACTATTACTGGATAAAAATTATGGACTTTTAAATATGTTTTTATCCTATCTTGGAATTTCATCAATTAACTGGCTGGGAACCCCCCTTGGAGCCAGATTAAGTATTGATATGTTAATGATCTGGAGGTGGCTTGGTTATAATACAATTATTTTGCTGGCCGGACTGCAGTCTATTCCGGAGGAAATGTATGAGGCGGCAATTATTGATGGAGCCAGTAAAGTTCAAAGTTTTTTCAGAATCACTGTTCCCTTAATGAAACCAGTTTTATTATTTACCCTTGTCCTCTCAACAATTGGAACTTTTAGAATGTTTACTGAGGTTTTTATTTTAACAGGTGGAGGGCCGGCTAATTCTACCTTAACTCCTGTAGTCCATTTATATAATACAGGTTTTAACTGGTTCAAATTTGGCTATGCATCCAGTATCACTTATTTAATTATTCTGATTACACTTATTTTATCAATGGTGCAGATGAAACTTTTAAATGAAAAGGAGGTAAAAAGTTGAAGCGGTTAAATAAATTTATCATGTATTTGATTTTAACTCTAACAGTTATCATAACAATTTTACCTTTTATCTGGATGATAAGTGCTTCCTTTAAAGATATTAGAGAAATCTTTAGTTATCCTCCAACTATTATTCCGGATAATTTTTCTTTTAGTAATTATCTTCAGCTTTTTGCTGAGTACCCTTTTGCCAGAAATATTTTTAACAGCACTTTTATCGCAGTCACAGCCACCACCGGTTCTCTATTCTTTTGTACTCTTGGCGGTTTTGGTTTTGCCAAATTTGATTTCAAATTTAAAAATCAACTGTTTTTAGTCTTGATTGCTTCCATGCTAATTCCACCGCAGAGTATTATGATTCCTTTATTTTTGGTATTTAAAAGGATCGGCTGGGTCAATACGTTTTATCCCCTGATTGTTCCCGGTCTGGCAAATGCTTTTGGTATCTTTTTTATGAGGCAGTATATGACTTCTATTCCAGACAGTCTGATTGAAGCAGCCAGAATTGATGGAGGCTCTGATTTTTATATATTTCTTAAAATAATTGTTCCAATTGTCAAACCAGCTTTAGCAACTTTAGGTATTATCTTTTTTATGAACTCCTGGAATGCCTTTGTCTGGCCTTTAATAATCCTGCAGGATATAGAACTGCAGACTATTCCCGTGGTTTTAACAAATCTTCAGGGAGTAATTTATACACCCTATAATTTAATTATGGCGGGATCAGTGATCAGTATCATTCCATTATTTGTTGTCTTTATGTTTATGCAGCAGTATTTTATTTCGGGTATTACAGCGGGAGCGGTAAAACAATAAATTAAATTTTTGAGGGAGATGAGTTTAGTGAAAAAAAATATTGAAGAATTTTTGTACGGAGTCTGTTATTATCCAGAGCACTGGGAAGATGAAATTATAGAAGATGACCTGAAGAGAATTAAAGAAGCCGGATTAAATGTTATTAGAATGGGCGAGTTTGCCTGGTCAAAATATGAAGTGGAAGAGGGAGTATTTAACTTTGATTTTTTAATCTCAGCTGTTGAGTTAGCTTCAAAGTATGGTCTGAAAGTAATCTTAGGAACTCCTACAGCTACGCCGCCTGCCTGGTTAACCAAAAAGTATCCTGAATCTCTGGCAGTTACTTATGACCGCAAGGTTATGCATCATGGTTCACGTCAGCATGTTAATCACACTTCTAAAAAACTTAGAGAATTATCAAAAAGAATAGTTAGAAAAATGGCTGAGGAATTTAAAGATTATGATAACGTTATTGGCTGGCAGATAGACAATGAATTAAACTGTGGGCTTGAACTAAGTTATGCTGATTCTGATGCTGAGGCCTTTAGAAAGTGGTTGAAAAATAAATATGGAAGCCTTAAAGCTTTAAATAAAGCCTGGGGAAATGTTTTTTGGAGTCTTGAGTTTACAGACTGGGAACAGGTTTCAGTTCCAAAGCCAACTCCAACTAAAGAAAACCCGAGTCTGCTTTTAGATTACAGGCGTTTTTACTCAGATATGACTATCGAATTTTCAAATCTGCAGACTGAAATTTTAAGAGAAGTAACACCTGATAAGTTTATTACCCATAACGGACTCTTTAATGTGATTGATTATGATAAATATATTAAAGAAGGCCTGGATTTCTTATCCTATGATTCCTATCCTCATTTTGGCGAGCGAAATAAAGTTGGTGACGGGAAAAAATGGAGTAGAAATTTATCTAGAGTTAGAGGCTATGATAATAAATTTATTGTCATGGAACAGGCTTCGGGACCTGGTGGCCAGGTTGATTATTTATTACCAACCCCAGAACCAGGACAGCTGCGCCTCTGGTCCTATCAATCAATAGCTCACGGTGCTTTTGGCATCCTACATTTCCGCTGGCGAACCTGTCCTTATGGTGCAGAAGAACTCTGGCATGGAATTTTAGACTATGACAATCAGGATAACCGCCGCTTAAAAGAGGTAAAGCAGCTTGCGGCAGAACTAAATAAATTTGGTGACATATTTTTGGAAGCAGAAACCCAGGCAGATGTTGCTATTTTAAGTGATTTCGATAATAAAATGAATGATCAAATTGAAACCTATATTAAAAGTGACGAAAATGAGATTTATCAGGGGCTGAGAGCAGAAAATATTAGTGTTGATATTATTAGTGATATCGAACTGATTGATAATTATCAGCTGGTTTTTTGTCCCCGAATGATGATTATAGATGATTCGATGCTTGCTAAATTAAAGGCTTTTGCTAAAGCCAGCGGGACTCTTGTTTTTACTGCCCGCAGTGGTATAAAGGATAAGAACAACCATTATTACCGCCAGGAATTCCCCGGTAAAATAAGAGAGCTAGCCGGAATAAGTATCAGAGATTTTACAGTTATTCCAGAAAAGGAATATGAACAGGGCATAAAATTCGATCAGGAGCTATTAAAACCAGAACAATTTGTGGAGGTCATAGAACCTGATACTGCTCAATCGATTGCAAATTATACAAATAGATATTATAATAAACAGACAGCTATAAGTGAAAATAGTTATGGAGCCGGAAAAGTTATCTATTATGGATCATTCTTTAATAAAGATGGTGTGAGAAAAGTAATTAAGAAGCTTAAAGATGATCTTAATCATCATAAATTCGGTGAGATTCCAGAAGAAGTAGAAGTAGTAAAACTTCTTTCCGGTGATAAAATTTACTATTTATTATTAAACTATAGTGATCAAGCTGTTAGAATTGATTTAGATTCAGAATATATAAATTTACTTACAGAAAAAAAGGTAAAAAAAGTAATAGAAAAGTATGAAGTAGTATTAATAAAAATGGATCAATAATTAAATTAACTGAGTCCAGTAATGACTATTTTAGGAGAGATTAGTATGGCATCAGCAAATGATTTACCCAAGTATTTAAAACTAAAAAATACAATAATTGAGAGAATAAATAGAGGAGTCTATAAACCTGGAGATAAATTGCCTACCGAAAATGAATTAGCTTCTGAATTCGATATTAGTCGGCATACAGTTAGGAAAGCAATGGATATTCTGCTTAATGAGGGACTGGTATCCAGGAAAGCAGGTTTAGGAACTTTTTTAAACAAGAGTTCAAAAAAAGAGACAAAATTAATTGGCTTTATTAGTCTCAATGTGCATGACTATATTTTTTCAGATATCTTTAATGGTATCGAAACTGTTCTGCATGACAAGGGATATCAAATTCTCCTTTCCAGTTCTCAAAGTGATCAGGAGCGTGAAAAAACTATTCTGGAAGAGCTTTTAAAAAAGAATGTAGATGGTCTGATTATTGAGCCTGCCCATAGTGCAATCAGTTATCCTAACATTGGCATCTTAGAAAGATTTGTTAATAGTGAAATTCCAGTAGTTATTCTTGATAGTAAGTTTGATAATAAAAATTTTCATTATGTCGGTCTGGATGATGTTAATGGAGGTTATTTAGCAACAAAGGCTTTAATTGATTTAGGTCATAAAAATATTGCTATGATTTATAGTAAGGTGCATCTACCTTTAATTGATAGATTTAAGGGCTATAAAAAAGCATTAGAAGAAGAGGGACTTCCAATTTATTTAGATCATGTAAAAGAATGTTCACATACTGAGTTAGAAGATGTGACAGAATTTGAAAATCAGCTCAAAAACGCTGTGACTGAAATAATGGGCTGTACTAATCCTCCTTCAGCGATTTTCTGTGTTAATGATCAATTTGCTGTTAGAGTTAAGTCAATTTTAGAGAAAATGGGTTATCAGGTTCCGGCAGATGTTTCTTTAATTGGTTATGATGATTCTAATCTAGTCAAGCTGGACAATATATCTATTTCTTCTGTTGCCCACCCTAAAGAGCTGGCCGGTGAAAAAGCCGCCAGAATAATCCTGGACTGTATAAATAATCAGAGTTCAGCTTTTAAAGAAGACATTATATTTACCCCAAAAGTAATTTTAAGAGATTCTGTAAAATAGTCAATAAAATAAAGATAATAAATTAAGGCTGCTCTTATAAATCAGAATTAGCTTACTGATTTAGGGAGCAGCCCTCTAATAAAAAACTGTAATCTTATTTACTCAAAATCAAGTACCATACTCTTAACATTTACCCCACCAATTGACTTCAATTCTGCCTCCAGTGCCTCAACTTCAGTATTATCAGCAGTAATATCCAAAATAATCATTCCTTCATCAGCACAGTTGCTGCTTTCGTGCATTCCCAATCTGGTTTTAATTATACAGCCGTGTTCTGTCAGGATTTTCTGAACTTCCGGAGCGGCATCAGTTCTCTTGTCAATTAAAATTGCCATAATTGTAGAATCATTCATTAAAATCACTCCCTGTTGAGATAGTTAAAAGTACTACTTTATTATTTATCTACAAAAACTAAATTTCCTCTAAGAAAAGAAATTAAACAAAAATAAAACTAATTTGTTTGACTTTCGAACAAATATTAATTATAATCAAATTGAAGTAAAAATATTTTTTTAAATAAAATATTCAGAAAATAAAAACTATTAAATATATTATCTCTAAAGAAGGGAATTACTATGGAAGCAAAAGACAGCAAAAAAATTTTTGGCTGGTCCGGTCCGGCAGCAGGAGCAGCAATTTTTAGAATCATCAAAGAGATCGGACCACTTTCGAGAACTGAGATAGTAAAACAGACCGGTTTATCAAAATCGACTGTCAGTGTTCACACCAAAAAACTGCTGGAAATGGGTCTGATCAAAAAGGAAAAAGAAAAAACTGATAAAGCCGGCAGTGTGGGGAGAAACCGGCAGCTGCTTAAATTTGCCAAAAACAATGGTTATATTATAGCTATTGATCTCGGGGCAACAGGCTTAAATGTAGCGCTCTGTAATCTAGATGCTGAAATTATTGAAATGAAGGTCAGTGATATTTTAGTCAACAGCGGGCCCAAAAAAGTTATGAATAAAATTGACCAGCTGATAAAAGAACTTCTGGAGTCAAATCAGCTTGAGCAAAAAAAGATTTTTGGGATTGGAATGGGGGTTCCGGGTCCGGTTGAATTTTCTAAGGGTCTGCCGGTATCACCACCAATTATGCCCGGCTGGCACTTAAGCCCCTTAAAACAGATTTTACAGGAAAAATATAAATGTCCCGCTTTTATCGATAATGATGTTAATGTGATGGCAGTAGGAGAAAAACACGCAGGTCTGGCTCAGGATGTTTCCAACTTTATTTTTATCAAAATTGGAACCGGAATTGGGGCCGGCATAATCTGTGAAGATAAACTTTACCGCGGCTCTAAAGGTTGTGCTGGAGATATTGGTCATATTGGAATCGAAGGTGAGGAAGAATTATGTCCCTGCGGCAACCGGGGCTGTCTGGAAATAGTAGCAGCCGGACCGGCAATTGCCAAAAAAGCAAAAGCAGCCGCTAAAAATCGAGAAAGTGAAATTCTATTAAAGATTTTAAATAAAAAAGGAGATCTAACAGCTAAAGATGTAGGAGAGGCAGTCCGCAGAAATGACCTGGCTGCCATTAATATAGTCAAAAACAGCGGTCAAAAAATTGGCCAGGTTGCTTCTAGACTGGTTAACTTCTACAATCCATCTTTAATAATTATCGGGGGAGGGGTTGCTAAAATCGGGAATCATCTAATTTCTGCAATCAAAGAGGAGGTGCTGCGCCGTTCTACTTCACTTGCTGTACAGGACTTAAGAATCGAATTATCACAAAAAAATGACGAGATTGCTGTGATTGGAGCTGCTGCGATGGCGGTCAACGAAATTTATTCCCATGATAATGTAACTGAAATGATGTATTTAGATGGCAGCAGCAAATAAATGAGCTCAAAGGAGGTGTGATTTTGAAAAGAATAATCGCTGTAAACTCAAATACCTACCACGGATTTTCACTTAAAGATGCTATTTCAGGGATCAAAGCAGCTGGCTTTAACTACATTGAACTTACTGCTACCAAGGGCTGGACAGAACATGTTTTTCCTACCATGTCTTTAAATGAATTATATGAGGTCGAAGAGCAGCTGATTGAGGCCGGCTTAACTCCAATTTCTTTAAGCGGCCACACCAATCTAATGGACAATAATCGCCTTGATGATTTTATTGCCAATATCAGGCTGGCCCATTTTTTTGGTTGTAAATATATAATTTCTTCAATTGGAGAGGCCCATCTTGAAGATCAGGCTGAGCTTTCTGATCAGAAGACTGCGGAAAATATTAAAACTTTAATTCCCTACCTCGAAGATTACGGTCTGATTTTAGGTCTTGAAAATCACGGCAAACATGGAACGGGAAAGCAGCTTAAAAAAATTGTTGACCTGATTGACTCTGAGCGAGTTGTAGTCAATTATGATACGGCCAATGCAATTTTTTATGGAGAAGAAAACCTTGATTTAAAAGCTGATTTGAAGTTTGCCCTGGACAAAGTTGGCCATCTGCACTTAAAAGATAAGGCGGGTGCTCAAAAAGAGTGGAATTTTCCCGCTCTGGGCAGAGGAAATATTGACTTTAAGCCGCTATTTAAGCTATTAAAAGAAAGTGAGAATAATTCACCTTTCAGTATTGAAATAGAATTTAGAGAGGACGGCCCTGCAGATCTGGCAGAGGTTAATCAGGCAGTCAAAGATTCCTATCAATTTTTAAAAGAAGCTGGTTTTAAACTCTGATTTTAAGTTTCTATCTCAAAAATCAAAATTATCAGCTGCAGCAAATGAGGAAGGGAGGTAGTGAATGCAAAAAGTTGTAATTGTTGGTGTTGGTGGGATGGGGACAGTTCATTTTAATAATTACGCTCAGATAGAAAAGGCAGAAGTTAAAGCAGTTGTCGGTCCTTCGGAAGCTGACAAAAAGCAGGCTCAAAAATGGGGAGTCAAAATTTATTCGGACTTAGAAAAGCTACTGGCTGCAGAAAAGATCGATCTGGTTGACATCTGTACTCCGACTTTTTTACATGTTGAGTATGCTCTGCAGGCTTTAAATGCCGGGAAAAATGTCATCATTGAAAAGCCGATTGCCCTGCACCGGGAAGATGCAGATAGAATTTTTGCCCTGGCAGCTGAAAAAAATGCTCAGGTTTATGTCGGTCAGGTTCTTCATTTTACCAGAGAAGTAGAAATTCTAAAAGAAGCAGTTAAAAGCAAAAAATACGGCCGGGTACTGGATGCCTATTTTACCCGCCTGACTGCTGCTCCTGACTGGTCGGCTGGCGGCTGGCTCTTTGATAAAGAAAAGAGTGGTCTGCTGCCCTTTGACCTGCACATCCATGATCTTGATCTGATTATCAGTCTTTTCGGCAGACCGGAAAGCTACAGTTTTAATGCTGCCGGCAGCAGGGGCGGTAAGTTTAAGGAACACTACCGCTTTAATTATAATTTTGGTGAGCTAAATGTGGGGGCAGAAGCGGCCTGGTACAATGCCAGTTACCCCTTTACAGCCCGCTGGCGTGTCTACTTTGAAAAAGGGCTTTTAGTCAACGAAGAAAAACTGATTTTTTATCCTGCAGAGGGAGAGCCGGTTGAATTTGAAACAGCCCAGGAACCAAAAATTGAAACCGGAATTAATTTACCGCCAACTGCAATGTTTTACCATGAGCTTTCCCATTTTATTGAATCAGCGGAAAAGGGTATTCCCACTGATCGGATGACAGAAGAGGAATTAATTACCACAGTTGAAATTTTAGAAGATATAGCCGAGCTCTAATAGTATTCTGAGCAGTTAAAGAAGATATTCAGACAGGGGTTTTAACAGCAGTATTAGCTGCTGGATTTGATAGAGATTTTCAATTAAAAAGGAGGAAATTTATTATGAAAAAGGCTTTAGTGTTTTTGGTTGTTTTTTCTCTCTTGGTAACTCTTGTTTTAGCTGGCAGTGTAAGTGCTCAGGATAAGCATAAGATAGGTATTTTAGCCCCTGCTGTTACTCACGGCTGGGTAGCTGCTGTTGCCTATCATGCCGAAGCTCGTTGTGAAGAGCTTTCTGACGAGATTGAATATCGGATTCAGACCAGCAGCAATGCTTCCGAGATGACCTCTCAGCTTGATGATCTAAAAACCTGGGGTGCAGAAGCAATAGTTGCCTTCCCTCAGTGGACTGGAATGGAAGTTCCAATTCAGATGGCTATTCAGGATGGAGTTGAGGTTGTAAACTTTGACATCAAGATTGATGTTGATGGAGTTTATCGGGTAGCTGGAGATAACTATGATATGGGAGTTCAGGGAGCTCACTATATCTCAGATAAAATCGGAAATAAAGGTACAGTTGTGATTTTAGAAGTACCTACAGCCGGTTCAGTTTCCGAGCTCCGCAAAGAAGGTTTTTTAGATACCCTGGATGAAATTGGTGCTGATTATGAACTTCACACCTATGCAACTCAGTTTACCAGAGAAGCAGGTTTAAGTGATATGTCAGATATTTTAATCAGACACGACCAGATCGATGCTGTTTATTCGATGGATGATGAAACTTCAATTGGTGTTTTAAAGGCAATCGAAGAAGCCGGCCGCGAAGATATCAAAGTAGTCACCGGTGGTGGCGGTATGCAGGAATACTTCGAAATGATGCCCGAAAACGAAGATATCTGGATTCAGTCAGCCCTTTATTCACCTGCAATGGTTAAAGACGCTGTTGACATGGCAGTCGATATTTTAGAAGGAGAAGAGGTACCAGAAGAAAAAATTATTCCAACAACTATAGTTGACCGTACAAATTACAAAGAGTTCTTAGATCCAGATTCTCCTTATTAAAATCAATTAGTATAATTCACCAGACTCTATTTAATCGCAATTTGATAGAGAAGTTAAATATCTAAGTAAGTCAGAGGTTGTGGATTCCACAGCCTCTGATTTCAATTGACGGGATGTGATTAAATGAAAATAGAAATAAAAAATATCGATAAGGCTTTTGGTGCCATTGAGGCAGTCAAGGATGTTTCTTTTTCAGTTTCTGGAGGCGAAGTCTGTGCTCTAATTGGAGAAAATGGTGCCGGCAAATCAACTCTGATGAATATTCTGGGAGGAGTGCTGCCTGCCGACCGCGGTGAAATCTTAATTGACGGCCAGCAGGTTAATTTTCAGAAACCTGCAGATTCTCTGAATGCGGGAATTGCCTTTATTCACCAGGAATTAAATTTGATCAATGATCTTCCTATTTATGAGAATATGTTTATCGGGCGGGAGCTGAAGAAAAAAGGCAGAATCTTAGATTTAGAAAAAATGATTGCCAGAACCAAGGAAGTTTTTGACCAGATGGAAATTGACCTTGATCCTAAAACGATGGTCAGAGATCTTGATACCTCCTATAAGCAGATTGTTGAGATTTCGCGAGCAATTATGATGGATGCCTCGATTATCATTATGGATGAGCCGACAACTTCCCTTACCGATCAGGAAATTGAGCGAGTTTTTGAGATGATGAAGACCCTAAAAAAACAGAATGTAGGAATAGTTTTTATTTCTCATAAACTAAATGAGGTTATAGAATTCTGTGACCGCTACTCGGTTTTGAGAAATGGTGAACTGGTGGCAGAGGGAATGGTCAGCGAGGTTAATGTTGACCAGCTGGCGAGAGCAATGGTCGGGCATGAGCTGAGAACTGAATCGCTGCAGCGAAAAACCGAGTCCGGCAGAGAAGTGCTACGGGCTGAAAATTTAAGCTATAATAATGATTTTAAAAATATTTCTTTCAGTGTACATCAGGGAGAAATCCTCGGAGTGACCGGTCTTTTAGGAGACGGCAGACAGGAACTCTTCCAGGCTATTTTTGGCAGTGGGCAGATTGAAGCCGGAGAACTTTATTTAAATGATCAGCAAGTAGAGATCAAAAATACTACCGATGCCCTGCAGAAGGGGATTGGCTATCTGCCGCGGGACCGGAAAGAAAATGGAATTATCAAAGATATGGATATTTTTGAAAATGCTTCAATAGTGACCTGGCCTTTATTTGATAACTTTGGAATTATTGACCGGGAAAAACAGGAGCAGGAATTTAAAGAGCAGGTTGAAAGACTTAGAATCAAGATGGGAGCAAAAAATGATTCCATCAATAGCCTCTCCGGAGGTAATCAGCAGAAAATTGTGCTTGCCAAATGGTTAATTGCAAACCCGGAAATATTTATTCTGGATAACCCGACTCAGGGTGTTGATGTGGGGGCAAAAGAGGATATTTATGATATTATTTTGGAGCTGGCTGCAGAGGGAATCGCCGTGGTTATTTTATCCAGTGAGGCCAAGGAGATTATTCGGATCTGTGATCGGGCCCTGGTGATGTATCACGGAGTAATTCAGGGAGAGCTGAGTCAGGCTGAGATGAGCGAACACGAGATTATGCGGCTGGCAACAGGAGCCAGTTTAAATTCAGTGCAGGAGGGGGCAGAAGATGCAGAAAAATAACAAACAGAATTCAGAACAGGGATTTAAGCATTGGTTTATCAAAAAGTGGTCCACTGAGCCAATTTTCAGCACCGGGATTGCTCTGATAGTGATGATTATTTTACAGACCTGGAGTCTTGGTTTTGATTATGATTCTTTTGGCAGCTGGTTTTTCACCTGGACTAATAACTGGATTAATATTCTGCGGAATAATGCCGGGGTTGGTCTGATAGCGCTAGGCATGTCCTTTGTTATCATGTCAGCCGGGATTGACCTTTCAGTTGGTTCGACAATGGTGGCAGTTGGAGCAGCCTTGATGATGCTGATCGATAGAGGCCCCAATGGGATTTTAATAAATTTAGGAATCGAAGGGATTCCGGCAATTTTAATTGCAATTTTAGTCTCACTTGCCTTCGGCTATTTTCTGGGCAATTTAAATGGGATTTTAATTACCAGGGGAGGAATACCACCCTTTGTGGTAACTCTGGCTACAATGAAGCTCTACCGCAGTGTAACCCAGCACTTTATGCAGGGCTATAACCCGCGGGTGCCGCTTGAGTTTTTGCCGATTTCAAACTTTCAGATCGGCAGGTTTCGCATGATGCCCATTATTTACTGGCTTTTGATTGCAGCAGTACTATATTTTATGTCCAAGCGGACGACCTTTGGCCGCCAGATAATTGCTGTCGGCTCCAATGAGCGCTCGGCCAATCTGTCTGGAGTTAATGTCAAAAAAGTTAAGCGCCGGGTTTATGCGATTACTGGACTGCTGGTCTCCTTTGCGGCAATTATTCAGGTTTCCCGGATCGGTTCGATGGATTATGCCAATGCCGGCAGCGGTTATGAGATGGAAGCTATCGCGGCGGCTGTTGTTGGTGGAACCAGTATGAGTGGTGGTCGGGGAACGGTTATCGGCACCTTACTTGGTGTTTTAATTATCGCTGTTATGAATAACCTGCTCAATCTGCTCGGGGTACCGCCATTTCTCCGCGAAGCTTTTAAGGGCCTAATTCTAATCGGAGCAGTTTTAATGCAGAAAAAACAGAAAACAGTTTAATTTTTAAATAATTTTTATTCTAAAAATATCTTTTATTTAAGCGACCAGAAAAGGATGTGATCTGATGTCAAAGCTTAAAGTTGGAATTATTGGTACAGGTTTTGTTGGAGCAGCCCATGTTGAAGCTTTGAGGAGACTCGGTAAGGTGGAAGTCAGAGCAGTTGTAGCCAGCAGCCTCGAATCTTCAAAAAAGGCGGCAGAAAAGTTGAATGTTCCGGCATATTATGCTGATTATCAGGAAATGCTGGCAGAAGAAGAGCTGGATGTAGTCCACAACTGCACACCCAACTACCTTCACTTTCCGGTTAATAAGGCTTTTTTGGAGGCGGGAGTCCATGTTTTTGCCGAAAAACCACTGGTGATGAATACAAAAGAAGGCAGCGAGCTCTTAGAAATCATCGCAGACAAAAACATATATGCCGGAGTGAATTATAATTACCGCCACTATCCTCTGGTTAAAAAGATGCAGAATCAGGTGCAGGAGGAGCTGGGAAAACTCTTTCATATTCAGGGACATTACCTGCAGGACTGGATGCTTTTTGAAAACGACTACAGCTGGCGGGTTGATCCAGAAAAAGGTGGGAAATCGCGAGTTGTGGCTGACATCGGCTCTCATTTCTGTGATCTCTTGCAGTATCTGACCGGCAAGAAAATAAAGCGCTTAATTGCTAATACAAAAATTGTGCATCCGGAGCGGAAAAGACCGCTTTCTGAAGTGAAAAGTTTTGCCCGGGCAGAAAAGGAAGTAGAATACGAAAGCTACCAGGTGGAGACAGAAGATTATGCCTCTGTGCTTTTTGAACTCGAGGATGGCACAGCCGGTAATTTTACTGTTTCTCAGGTTGACGCCGGCCACAAAAATGATCTTTTTATCGAGATCAGCGGCAGCAAAAAAAGCTTGAGCTGGTCCCAGGAAAAGGCCAACCATCTTTTTATTGGTCATCGGGAAGAGGCCAATCAGGATTTAGTTCGCGATCCTTCACTTTTAGAGGGAAAGGCTGCCGAGCGCTGCTATTACCCGGGCGGTCATATTGAGGGCTGGTCTGAAGGCTTAAAGAATTCAATTAAAGATTTTTATGACTGCATCCTGGCTGCTGGGGATCCGGCTGATTATGACTTTGCCACTTTCGCTGACGGCCAGCAGGAAGTAAAGATTACCGAAGCCATCTTAAAAAGCAGTCGGGAGCAGAGCTGGGTGGAAATAGACTAGCCAAATATTTGTAAGCAATTTTGAGCTTGATTTGACTGATTAATTTCAAAAATTTAAATAGCCAATTGAAAGGAAGTGTTGACTATGGGACGCAAAGTAACGCTATTTACCGGTCAGTGGGCAGATATGAAATTTGAGAACTTAGCTCAGACCGTCAGTGAAATCGGTTATGATGGTCTGGAAATTGCCTGCTGGGGAGATCATTTAGATGTTCAGAAAGCGGCAGAGGAAAGTTCCTATGTAGAAAAGAAACTGGAGATTCTGGATAAATATCAGCTCGGGGTCTGGGCCATCGGTAACCATCTCGCCGGTCAGTGTGTGGGTGACCGCTATGATCCCCGCCTTGATAATTTTGCCCCGGAAAAGTATGCAGGCAAACCCGCTGAAATTAGAAAATGGGCTGTAGAGGAGATGCAGCTGACAGCGGTGGCTGCCAAAAACCTTGGTGTGGATACAGTTACCGGTTTTACCGGCTCTCCAATCTGGAAGTTTTTCTACTCCTTTCCTCAGACTACGCAGGAGATGGTCGAAGAGGGCTTTGAGCGGATAGTTGAGCTCTGGAATCCAATTCTTGATGTTTTTAAGGAAAATGGAGTTAAATTTGCCCTCGAAGTTCACCCTACAGAAATTGCCTTTGATTTTTACACAACCGAAAAGCTGCTGGATAAGTTTGACTGGCGGCCTGAATTTGGAATCAACTTTGACCCGAGCCATTTAATCTGGCAGGGGCTGACTCCCCATCTCTTTTTGCGGGATTTCAGTGAGCGAATCTATCATGTGCATATGAAGGATGCGGCAGTAACTCTAAACGGCAGAGAAGGTATTTTAGGATCTCATCTCCCCTTTGGTGACCGCCGCCGCGGCTGGGATTTCCGTTCGCTCGGCCACGGAGACATCGACTTTGATGAGATTATCCGCGAACTTAACGAAATGAATTACACTGGCCCCCTTTCAGTAGAATGGGAAGACAGCGGGATGGACCGGATCTATGGTGCCCGGGAGGCACTCAACTTTGTCCGCGAGATTGACTTTAAACCCTCCGATCTGGCCTTTGATGACTCAATGGAGAAATGATATTTTATTGAACCAGGTCCAAAACGACCGTTTTGGACCTGGTTAAAGTGCGATGATTCACAAATAGAATTTTACTAATCCCTTCTGGCTCTTATCAGCAGAAGGGTTTTCTTTTGAATGAATTTTAGATAGAGGAATTTTCCAGATTATAAAGAATTATTAAAATAACAGCCTAAATATCAATTAAATTTGTTAGCTGGCAAAATAGATAAATAGAGAGGGGCGATGATTTTGGCAGAGGAATATTATCAGGAAAAAATTGATTCAATCATTAAAAACTTCAATACTGACCCGGAAAGTGGACTTAGTTCAGAGGAATTAAAAAAGAAGAAAGAAGAACATGGGCCCAATAAGCTCCGGGAATCAGAGGGAGTTTCTTTCTGGAAAATTCTTTTAAATCAGCTTAAAGATTTGATAATTATAATTTTAATTATTGCAGCTGTACTTGCCTTTTTGATCGGAGATACTCTGGAAGGCTATGCAATTCTTGCAGTCATTGTCTTTAACACAATTATCGGCTTTGTGACTGAATACCAGGCCCAGAAGGCAGTCGCTTCTTTAAAAAATGTTTTGAGCAAAAAGGCAATGGTAATTCGGGAAGGCAAGAAGGAAGAAATCGAAGCTGTTGATCTGGTACCGGGAGATATTATCTTTATCGAAGAAGGAGATCAGATACCGGCAGATGCAAGACTGATTGACTCCAATAATTTAACTATTAATGAAGCTTCGCTGACCGGAGAATCCGAAAGTGTGGCCAAAGAGGCAGAGGCAGAGTTTGATTCGGAAAAAACACTGGCTGAAAGAAATAATATGATCTACATGGGAACAACAGCCGCCCGCGGAAAAGGAAAGGCAGTGGTTACTGCAACTGCAGAGGATACAGAAATCGGTAAAATTGGCGCCATGCTGGATGAAACTAAGGAGGGGAAAACTCCGCTTGAAAAAAGACTGGAGAGGCTCGGTAAATCCCTGATAAAAATTACCCTGGTGGTAATTGCTGTGCTGACAGTGCTCGGAATTGTTATGGGACGCCCGGTCTATGATACAGTTAAGACTGGAATTGCCCTGGCAATTGCTGCCGTTCCCGAAGGCCTGCCGATAATTGCAACTGTAACCCTTGCGATCGGGATGAAGAAGATGGTCGAGCATCAGGCTCTGGTCAGAGAACTTCTGGCAGTTGAAACTCTGGGTTCAGTTACTACAATCTGTACCGATAAGACAGGCACAATCACTGAAAATCAGATGACACTGCGGAAAATTTATCTAAATGACCACTTAATTGAAATTAGCGGTACCGGCTATCAGCCGGAAGGTGATTTTCTGCTTGAGGATGAGAAGATTGAGCCGGGAGCTGAGGCGAGTCTGGAGCTGACATTAAAAGCAGCACTGCTATGCACTTCAGCTGAGTTAACTAAAGAAGATGGTGATTATAAGGTTCTCGGAGAGGCTACAGAAGGTGCTCTTTTAACTGCCGGCAGGAAGGCTAACTTTTCCAAGGAGAGTTTAAAAGAAGAGGGTTATCAGAAGCTGGCCGAAATTCCCTTTAACTCAGACTATATGTATATGGCAGTCAGCTATGCCCTGCCTGATGGCAGAGAACACCTTTATCTAAAAGGTTCACCGGATGTGGTGATTGAAATGTGTGATTCGATTATGATCAACGGTGAAAAAGAGGAATTAACTGAGGCTAAAATTGATGAAATTCAAGCCAGAAATAAGAAGCTGGGGGAAGAAGGCCTCCGCATTCTGGGAGTTGCCTATCAGGAAGGGAATAATTTAGATTCGGAAGAAAAACTGCAGACTGAGATTGAAAGCTCTCTCACTTTTCTGGCCCTGACAGCAATTATTGACCCACCAAGGGAGTCAGTAAAGGAAGCTATAAAAGAAACTAAAAAAGCAGGAATCAAAACAAAAATGATCACCGGTGACCAGATGGATACAGCTGCTGCTATTGCTAGAGAAGTGGGGATTGCAGGCAGTGATAATGTAATCAGCGGTCAGCAGATTTCTAAAGCTTCTGCTAGTGAGTTAAGAGAACTGATTAAAAATAATTCTGTTTTTTCGCGGGTTACCCCGAAGAATAAACTGCAGATTATAGAAGCTTTAAACGAAGAAAATGAAGTTACTGCCATGACCGGTGATGGTGTAAACGATGCTCCAGCCCTTAAAAAGGCAGATATTGGGGTTTCAATGGGCAAAAGGGGAACCTCAGTTGCCAGAGAGGCCTCGGATATGGTACTTTTGGATGATGATTTTGCCACAATTGTAACTGCGGTGCGCGAAGGCAGGGTTATATTTGATAATATCCAGAAGTTTATCTACTTTCTCTTTTCCAACAATTTGAGCAAGATAATTTATATTTTCTTAGGTATCATCTTCAATCTGCCGCTGCCGCTTCTGGCAATGCAGATTCTCTGGATTAATGTGGTGATCGATGTTTTCCCGGCCCTCTCACTGGCCTGGGAAAAAGAAGAGGATAATATTATGGAGCGGGAGGCTACAACTGAAAGAAATATCATGGATAAGGCTTTTAAGAAAAAAGTTGGCCTGCACAGTCTGATTCTGGCAGCAGGACCGATGCTCTTATACCTCTGGGCCTTAAATGGCAGCTACAGTCTGGAGATCAGTCGGACTCTAAGTTTCAGCTCACTGGCCTTTATTCAGCTGTTCCATGTTTTCAATGCCCGCCGCAAATCAGGTTTGGCCTTTGATAAAACTGTTCTGGAAAATCATTATCTCTGGCTGGCGGTAGGAGTTGGAATAGTATTTCAGCTGGCAGCAATTTATTTAGCACCACTGCAGAATATACTTTCTACAGTGGCTATCCCAGCAGAGTTGTGGCTGCCGACAGCTGTAGCGATTATTCTGCCAATGCTGATCATTCAGTTGATCAATGTTTTTGCAGGTAGATAAGTTTGGTACCAGGTCCAAAACGGCCGTTTTGGACCTGGTTAAAGTATATAATTTCACAATATATTTTTAATTAATTAATCGCCTATTTACGATTAACGATAACTATGCTATACTATTTCCCAGGAGGGATTAATGATGCAGAAATCAGAAGCAGAAATAAAAGAGAAGGTAAAGGAAAATTACAGTCAGGTAGTAGAAGAGAATAAGAGCAGTGGCTGCTGCAGCTCTTCCTGCTGTGGAAGCTCAGCCAGGGAAGAGGCTCGGGCAAAAGAACTGGCAGAAAAAATGGATTACAGTCAGGATGATCTGGAATCAGCTTTTGCAGAAGCAAATTATGGTCTCGGCTGCGGCAACCCGGGTGCAATTGCTAATTTAAAAGCAGGAGAAACTGTTTTAGATTTAGGCTGTGGAGCCGGTTTTGATGTCTTTTTAGCTGCCCGTAAAGTAGGAAATAAAGGAAAAGTGATTGGTATTGATATGACTGAAGCAATGATCAAAAAAGCAAAAGCTAATGCTGAGAAAAATGAGGTTAATAATGTGGAATTTATCCTGGGAGAAATAGAGGATCTGCCTGTAGAGGATAACAGTATTGATGTAATTATCTCAAACTGTGTAATCAATTTATCACCGGCCAAGGAAAAAGTCTTTACTGAAGCAAAAAGAGTATTAAAACCTGGCGGCCGACTGGCGATCTCTGATATTTTAAAAGCTGAGGAGTTTCCGGCAGCTATCAAAGCCAATCTGGATAACTACAGCGGCTGTGTGACCGGAAGTATTGCAAGGGATGAATTACTATCAATTCTAGAAGAACTTGAATTTAAAAATATAGAGGTCGAAAGAAAATCTCACAGTGATCAAATAGTTGAAGACTGGATTTCCGGGATTGATATCAATGAATATATTTACTCTGCCTACATTAGAGCAGAAAAGTAGGATGAACAAAAACACTGTGATTTTCACCATTGGGCAGTAACTTTGTGCATTTTCTTTAAAATGCTTTCAATTTAGTGTACAATTAACTACTGTAATCTGACAGGTATAATCTGACAGGCGGGAGTGGATATGATGAATCAAAAATCAGAAAACGGAGCAAAGAAAAGTGAAAATCTTGAGCAGCTGGCTGAGCTGGCAAGGGGTTTAAGTCATCCCCACCGACTCAGAATCATTAAGATTCTGGCTGAACTGCCTGCAGATAATCAGTGTATGGTCAGCAGTATAGTCGATCAGCTGCCGATTGCTCAGTCAACAGTTTCACAGCATCTTAAAATTTTGAAGGAGACGGGCTGGATAGAAGGCCGCATTGATGGCCCGCGAGTCTGTTACTGTATCAATGAAGAAGTTTATGCTGAGTATACTGCTGAACTCGAGCACTTATTTGGACCTGGTTAAAGTGTGTTTTTTCACAAAGTTTAATAGTTTTAATAATCCAATCAATTAAGGGTGAAAATTATGGCAGGAAATAAAAGAGCCGATATTAAAAAAGGTTTAAAGGTTAAGGTTGTGCAGAAAAAAGATCAGCGGAGTGGAAATTTAACTGAAGGAGTTGTCAAAAGAATTTTAACTAATTCTGCAACTCATCCGCATGGAATTAAGGTTATGTTGGAAAGTGGCAAAGTTGGTAGAGTTAAAGAAATAATTGAATAATATCTGTAATCATTACCCATGTCCTTAAGATATGGGTAATTTTTTTATTTTTTTACCTATGTTTTATTGTAATAAGTATTAATTACCTGTATAATTGAGTCAAGGAGATGTTGAATATGACTGCAGAGAATTTAAAAATGCTGCCTCCAGAACTAAATCCAGATCAGAGTCAAATTTTAAAACAATTAATTCGTTCTCATAAGGCTCTGGCTGAATTGAAGGGCTTTTCAGAGACAGTACCCAATAAGAATATTTTAATTAACTCTGTCATAATAAATGAAGCCAAAGATAGTTCTGAAATTGAAAATATAATTACTACTCATGATGAATTATTTAGGGCAATGAGCAAAGAAAATTATAAAAATCCTGCTGCTAAAGAAGTGGTGAATTATAGAAGAGCGCTCTGGCGGGGATTTGAGCTAATAAAAGAAAAGCAGCTTTTAACCACAAATATGATTATAGAGATTCAGAGTATTATCGAAAAAAATAATGCTGGGATTAGAAAAGTTCCGGGAACAGTACTTAAAAATCCTCAAAATGGAGAAGTTATCTACACTCCTCCTGAATCAGAAAGAAGAATCAGAGAATTACTAAGTAATCTAGAAAATTATATTAATGAAGATAGTGATGAAGTTGATCCCCTGGTTAAAATGGCAGTTATTCATTATCAATTTGAATCAATCCATCCTTTTTACGATGGTAATGGCAGAACAGGTAGAATCCTCAATGTTTTATTTTTGGTACTAAAAGATATTTTAAACATCCCTATTCTTTATTTGAGCAAGTATATTATTGAAAACAAAAATAGATATTATTCTCTATTTCAAGAAGTAAGAGAAAATAAGGGCTGGGATCAATGGATTATATATTTTTTGAAAGCTTTAGAAGAAACAGCAATTGCAAGTTTAAATGTATTAAAAGAAATTAATCTTATAATTGAAGAAACTGCTGTTGAGATGCAGCAAAAAGCACCCAAAATTTATTCTAGAGAACTTTTAGATCTATTATTTATAGAATTTTATACAAAAATATCCTATATCCAGCAGGGGCTGGGGGTAACTCGTAAAACTGCATCTAATTATCTTTCTAGCCTGGAAAGTAAAGGGTTTTTAAGCTCTGAAAAATTAGGCAGAGAAAAAATTTATAAAAATATAAGATTATTTGAACTTATTAAAAAGATGAATCAAAAATAATAAACAAAGGATGATAAAATGCTGAATAAAATCAAAGGATTTTTTCAAAAAATGAAGGACAAAAAGGCTTTTAAAGCAGGAATTAAAAAATTGGATAACGGTTATTATAAAGAAGCATCAAAAATCTTACTGCCGCTGAAGGACAGTCCCCATCTCAATCAGGAAATGCTCTATTTTAATCTGGCCGGAGCTCTAATTGGCCAGGATAAATTAAATAAGGGAGAAAAATACTTAAAAAAAGCAATTGAGATTGAAGCTGAGCAGGATTATCTCTGGGCCACCCTGGCTGAAGTCAATATCCTGCAGCAGAAGTGGGATAGTGCTGAGAAGGCAATTAAAAAAGCGCTGAAGCTGGAGCCGGAAAAGAAAATTTACCAGACTAAAAAAGATGTAATCTGCGGCAGTGAAGAGCTTAAAGAAAATTATCTAAAATATTTTAAGCTGCTCAGGGAATCGATTGAAGAACAGAAGCAGGAAAACTGGAAAAAGGCAGTTGAACTGCTGGTTAAAGCAGTAGAATATTATGATAAAACTGGCTATGTCTTCAATCAGATCGGTGCTATTTATAATAATAATCTGGGCAATAAAGAGCTGGCAGCAGAGTTTTTCAAAAAAGCAATCGAAAGAGAGCCCGAAAATGAGGTCTTTAAACGCAATTTGAAACAGGTTTTAAGATAGGTCAATAAATAGACAGACAACTGCATTAAAAAGTAGGCTTGATTCCGCTTTGAGCCTACAAAGAGATGCAAATTTTGTTGATAATCAGGTTAAAAAGGAGTATAATTAACATAGATGAACAAATCGACTGTAATTTTATTTATAATACAGTATAATAGTTCAAGGAGGTGAGAAAATGAATCCGGAAACAAAATACCGAATTAAGAAGTTTTTTTATGAAAATAAAGGTTATCTTCATGCTAAAGATTTAACTGAAAAAGGTATTCATCGAAAATATCTAAGTGATCTTTTAGAAAATGAAGAAGTTATAAAGTTGAAAAGGGGCCTATATAAATGGAATGATGAGAAATTTAATTCTCTGAATGAATTGATCGATGTAGCTATGATAATTCCTGATGGGGTCGTATGTCTTGCCTCCGCTCTTTCGTATTATGAGCTTACAACTTATAGTCCGCTCGAATATCAGATAGCAATTCCCAATCAAAAAAAAATAAAAAGTGTAAGTTATCCGCCGATTAATTTATATTATTTTTCTAAAAAGTATTATCAGAATGGTATTAAAGAAGAAAAAATAGATGAGTATGAGATTAAGATTTATGATATTGAAAAAAGTCTTTCTGATTCTTTTCGGTATAGTTATGAAATTCCTAAAGACATTTTAATTGAAAGTTTAAAAGAGTATCTATCTCGTTCAGATAAAAATATAAATAAATTGATGAATTATGCAAGTGGGACTTCAGCCGAAAAGAAACTGACAAAATATTTGGAGGTTTTGGTATGAGCAAAAATATTGCGGCTTCAGTAATGGGAAGATTAAAAAACATCTCAAAAGAATTGAATATACCATTTAATCTGGCTATGCAGTTATATGCACAGGAAAGATTTCTATATAGGCTTTCGAAGTCAGAATATAAAGATAATTTTTTGCTTAAAGGTGGCTTATTGCTTTATTCGATGGATCAATTTAAGGGAAGACCTACAAAAGACATAGACTTTTTATTAAAAAACCAGAATAATAATCCAAACAATATTAAAAAGATCATAAAAAAGATTATAAAAATTGAAGTTGAAGACGGAATTTCTTTTGATCTTAATAAAATAAAGAGTCAATCAATAACTGAAGGAGCAGATTATAAGGGTCAGAGGATTAAGATCGTTGCTTTGATTGGAAATGCTAGAGTGCATCTACAAATAGATATAGGATTTGGAGATGTAGTTGTACCTGAACCTGTAAAAATAAAATATCCTGAGCTGTTAGATTTTGATGGGCCAGAAATTACTGCCTATTCTTTAGAAACTGTAATTGCAGAAAAATTTGATGCAATGATTTCCCTTGCTTTGTTGAATTCAAGGATGAAAGATTTTTATGATATTTTTCAATTGATGTTTAAGAAGAAATATGAGTCAGAGGTTTTGAAAAAATCCATTAAGGAAACATTAAAAAAAAGAAATACTAAATTAGATTCAGATTTGCTTGTCTTTTCTGAGAGATTTAAAAATGATCCTCAAAAAAATAAACAGTGGCAGTTATTTTTAAAAAGAATTAAAAAGGATAATTTATCTTTTGATTTTGTTGTTAATAATATAGAAAAGTTTTTGAGACCAATTTATAATTCTATCCTAAGTGAAATAGAAATCAACTCCACCTGGGATCCAGAAAAGCTTCGCTGGTTTGAAAAATAACCCAGGATTTTTCCTGATTATCATTGTTCTACCCGACTAAATATAATATAATGGAATATAGACCTAAATTGGAGGCCGAAAAAATGAAAGTTGACTTCGAAGCAGTAAAATCATTTTTAATAAAAGAGCTGCAGGCTGAATTGATTTATCTTTTTGGCTCATATGCAAAGGGCAAAGAGCGACCGGATAGTGACCTGGACCTGGCATTTTTAAGCTCCAAAGAGATAGATGATTATCAGCGTTTTTTAACAGCCCAAAAACTGGCTTCCAAATTAAATATTGAGGTTGATTTGATTGATCTGAAAAAGGCCTCTACAGTTTTTAAGGCGCAGATTATTCAGGGAAAGTTGCTTTATGCTGAAGATAAGCAGCAGCAACAGGAATTTGAGATGCTGACTTTAAAAAAATATGCTCGTTTAAATGAAGAGCGAAAAGAAATAATAGATAAAATTGAAAGAGGTGCTGAGAATGGATGATATTTTGATTAATAAGAATCAAACAGTTAAGCGCTGTCTTGAAAGGATTAATGAGGAATATCAGGGTGATCCTACAAATCTTGAAAACTATACAAAACAGGATTCGATTATTTTAAATATTCAGCGTCTCTCAGAAGCTGCAATTGATATTGCGATGCATATTGTAGCAGAAAAGAATCTCGGAGTGCCCCAAAATAGTCGCGAGGCCTTTGATCTGCTGACTCAAAATAAATTGATCAGTGAAGAGAGGGCAGATAAATTGAAAGCTATGGTCGGTTTTAGAAATATTGCAGTCCATGAATACCAGAAGTTGAACTTGAAAATTGTAGAGGCAATAATAGAGAATGAAATTGAGGAAATTAAAGACTTTTCTCAAAAGATGCTTCAAAAAATGGCAGAAAATAATTAGCAATACAGGAGCTGAAAGAATGAGCAGGGATTTTATTAAAAATTTAGTATCCAATAAAATATACAGACGCGGCATAAATTATTACAATCAGGGCCGAGTTCTGCAGTACAGAATCAATAAACTTGAGCCCAATCTCTATCAGATTTCTGCCCAGGTTTCTGGCTCGAGGCGCTATCAAGTAAAGTCGGAAATCAGACTGCACGAAGACAGCCTGGAATTGGAAAGCAGCTGTGACTGTCCTTACGACTGGGAAGAATACTGCAAACATGAGGTAGCAGTGCTGACTAAATTTATGGAAGAAGATTTTCGCTCGCCCAAGGTCAGCTATGAGCCGCAGTTTGAGGAAGAGGAAATATCGGAATTTAGATTTTCCAGTCAAGAATCTGATTTTGACATTGTGGAGCAGCGAATTGCTGACCGCAGTTTTAATAATTTGCTGGAAATAACTAAAAATTATGATCAGAGTGAGCTGCCGAAGCTGGAATACAGTGTTAAAGGGATTTTAAATCAGGCTCTGAAAAACTTTAAGCTGATTTTTGATTCCAATTATCTCAGCCAGCAGCAGCTTGAGGAAGTTGTAAATTCCTTGAATGATGATTACGATTATGTTTATTATCGTGATGGCCTGCTGCAGAAATATTTCTACGGTGAGGAACTTAAGCTTTTAGAAGCACTGTCAGCTTTGAGAAAAAGTAAAGGGCGGGGCAGTTCGCTCTTATTAAATAAAAATCAAGAAAACCTGAATTTTCTGCTGGAGCTAAGCCAGAAATTTAAATTGGAGCTGGAGGAAAATGGAGTTACAGTTAAAAAAGGAAAAACTCTGCAGCCGGAGCTTAAGCTCAGTGGTGATTTAGAAGAAATAAAAGTTGAATTGAAGGATAATGACTTTCCGATTTATCAGGGTAGTGAAGACCAGTGCCGCTGGACTCTAATCGGTAATAAAATTCATAAAGTTGATTTCTATAATTTTGATGAACTGCCGACCAGTTTTTTAATTCCTGCCCAGAAACAGGGAGAATTTTTATTTGAAATCCTGCCGACTCTGGAGAAAAATCTTAAACTCGAGACTGCAGAAGAACTGCAGGAGTATGAGTTAATCAAAGAAGGTCCTCTGGTTAATTTAAAGCTTGATTACAAAAAGCAGCAGATTAGCTGTGAGCTGGAGGTTGAATTTGCAGGCGAAAAATACAGCAACACAGAGCTTTTAGGGCTGGATACTGATAAAAACATTTATAAAAAAGATGAAAATGATCCTCAGCTCTGGCACGGGCGGGACAATAAGGCCCTGGCAGAAGTGATTGACTTTCTGGATGAATATAATTTTAAGGTTCGGCCCGAGCATTTTATCATCAAAGATAATGCCGATATTCAGGAGTTCATCACTGATGGGATGACTCATCTGCCTGAGGACTGGAATGTTCAAAGTAGTGAGAGCTTTGATCAGATTGAGATTAAGGAAGTCAAGCTGGAGCCGATTGTCGAAATTGATGACAGTGAGGGGATAAATTGGTTTGATTTTTCGATCAGCTATAATCTTGGAGGCAAAACTTACAGCCGCCAGGAGCTGCAGCAGCTGATCTCCTATAATAAAAAGGGAGAGGCCTATATTAAACTCGACAATCAGTACTTTATTTTAGAAAGTGGGGCTGAAGAAGAAAAGGTTGAGCAGATGCTTGATGATGCAGAAGCCCGAGATGAAGGTTATCGTGCTCCCTATCACAACCTCTTATATTATAAAAATTTGGTCGAAAAAAGTGGGATCCATTTCAAAGGTAATAAAGTTTTTAATGAGCTGGAATCAGAAATTAGCGGGACTAATGTGGTTAAGAAAAGAGAGGTTCCAACTGAAGTCGAGGATAAACTGCGTGATTATCAGAAAAACGGTTATCACTGGCTGCGCTTTCTGCATAAATATCACTTTGGCGGCATTCTGGCTGATGACATGGGACTTGGTAAAACTCTACAGATGCTGACCCTTCTAAAAAGTTTAAAGCCTAAAAAGCCGGCTCTGGTGCTCTGTCCCCGGACTTTAATCTATAACTGGCAGGAAGAGTCAGATAAGTTTTTTGCTGATTTAAAAACTCTTGTTTACTATGGAACTCCGGCTGAAAGAGTAGAGATGCGTAAAGATTTCAGCGATTATGATCTGATTATTTCTTCCTATTCAACGATCAGTAGAGATGTGGAGGAATTAAACGCTGAGGGAAAAGTTTTTTCGATTTCAATTTTAGATGAAGCTCAGCATATTAAAAATCACCGCACCAAAAGAGCAAAAGCTGTTAAAAATATTGAGGCTGAATCAAGGCTGGCCCTGACTGGAACTCCACTTGAGAATTCAATTGAAGAGCTCTGGTCAATTTTTGACTATTTGATGCCCGGCTACCTCGGAAACTACAGCTATTTTAGAAACAATTTTATCACCCCGATCAGCAAAAATAATGAGAAAGAAAAGTTAAAGGAATTAAAGGAAAGAGTTGCTCCCTTTATTCTCCGTCGGCGCAAAGAAGAGGTTTTAAAAGAGCTGCCGGAAAAAATTATTAATGTTCATCCGGTCAGTATGACCCAACTTCAGGAAGACAGCTATCAGACAGTACTTGCTGAAGTACGAGGTGAGCTGGAAGAGACAGTTGCCGAAAAAGGTTTTAATCGATCCCGGATTAATGTGCTGGCAGCACTGACAAAACTCAGACAGATCTGCAATCATCCTTCACTGGTGCTCGGGGATGAAGGTACGGCTCATAATTCAGGTAAACTGGAGGCCCTAAGGGAGCTGCTCAGTGATGCGCTAAGTGGCGGCCACAAGTTGATCATCTTCAGTCAGTTTGTAAAAATGCTAAAATTGATCAGAAATGATCTAGACCAGCAGGGAATTAATTACAGATATCTCGACGGCTCGACCCGCAACCGAATGGATAAGGTGAGGGAGTTCAACAATGACCCGGAGATCGATGTTTTTTTAATCAGTCTTAAAGCGGGGGGAGTTGGCTTAAATCTGACTGCAGCCGATATGGTGGTTCATGTTGACCCCTGGTGGAATCCGATGGTCGAAAGACAGGCCACAGATCGCGCCCACCGCCTCGGCCAGGAAAATCGGGTGATGGTATATAAAATGATTACCCGGGGTACTGTAGAAGAGAAAATGCTCAAACTGCAGCAGCGCAAGCAGGATCTATTTGATAATGTAATTGAGAATAATGTAAATCCGATCAAGGCGATCAGCTGGGAAGATATTCAGGATTTACTGGCCTATAAATAACTGCTTTATAAATAAAACTAATGAGGAGCGCAGAATATGGAAGAGCTTATTGCTAAAGAAGAACTGTATCAGACGATTTTTAAGCGGAAATCAATCAGGAAATATCAGCAGCAGAAGTTATCTGTTGAGGAGCTGGAGGCGATTAGGGATTTTTTGCAGGCAGCAGAAGTAATTGATCCAGAAATTAAATTTGAGACCAAAATTGTGGACTCAGATCAGGTAAAAAGTCTGATTCCAATTAAGGCACCTCACTACCTGCAGTTTTTTTCAGAAGAAAAGGGAGATTATCTTTTAAATGCAGGCTTTATCCTGCAGCAGCTTGACCTTTTTCTGGCAGCAAATAATTTGGGCAGCTGCTGGTTTGGAATGGCGAAACCCAAAAAAGAAATCATTGCCGATTCAGAGCTTGAATATGTGATCACCCTGGTTTTTGGCCGGGCTGCAGAAGAAAATATCAGAGATTCAATTGAGGATTTTGATCGCAAAACTCTTTCTGAAATCAAGGAAGGTAATGATCATTATGATTTATTAGAGGCAGCTCGCCTGGCACCATCTGCGACCAACGGTCAGCCCTGGTATTTTAAGGTAGAAGCTGATCAAATTCACCTCTTTCAGAATGAGCCAAATTTTATCAAAAAGTTTTTCTACGAAAAGATGAATAGAATTGATATGGGGATTACTCTCGCTCATATCTGGTTGGCAGCAGTAGAACATGATTATAACTTTAATTTCAAAAAGTATTCTCAGGCACCTGCTGTGGTTGAGGGGTATAATTATCTGGGAACAGTTGAAATTTAAGATAAAGTTCATGTTAAATATAAAAATATAGAATAGTTACAGGAGATGATTTAGTGAAAAGAAAGATAATTATTGATACAGATCCCGGCATAGATGATGCGGCAGCACTGGCAATTGCTCTCAATAACCCGGAGCTGGAAGTTTTAATGCTGAGCACAGTTGCCGGCAATGTTAATTTAGATTATACAACAGAGAATGCAAAAAAGATTTTAGATTTTTTTGAGAAGGATACTCCGCTGGCCCGCGGCAACTCTCTGCCTCTGCTCAGAGAATATGAGGATGCCAGTCAGTTTCACGGAGAAACAGGAATGAACGGCTATGATTTTCCTGTGAGTGAGCGAAAAGTTATGCCTTAGCACTCGGCTGTAGCAATGAAGGAAATGATTCTGGCCAGTGAAAAAAAGGTTACTCTAGTTACAATTGGGCCGCTGACCAATGCTGCTTTACTGCTCAGCATGTATCCAGAAGTTAAAGATAAGATTGAGGAAATTGTGATTATGGGTGGCTCGACCATTGGCGGTAATACCAATACAGCAGCTGAATTTAATATTAAGGTTGACCCTCATGCAGCCCAGATGGTTATTAACTCCGGCCTGCCGATAACTATTTTTGGCCTCCGGGTGACTACCAGAGCGCTTTTGAGCAAAACTGACATTGAAGAAATTAGCGAGCTGGGAGGGGCCGGTGAGATGCTTTATTCGCTTTTCAGTCACTATCGGGGTGGAGATATTTATGGAACGGGTTTGATGATGCACGATATCTGCACAATCGGCTATCTATTGGAGCCAGAAATCTTTGATTATCAAAAAACTCACCTGGAAGTTGCTCTCGACGGCCCGGCTGCAGGAACTACTGTTGCTGACCTTTATTCCCGTTATACTGAAGAAAAGAATGTTAAGCTGGCTGTCGATATTGACCAGCAGAAATTTAAAGACTGGGTGATTGAGGAAATATCTAAGCTTAAATAAACTATTTAAATAATAAGTTTAAAGATAAATTGCAGAGGAGAAAAGATAGTGGATAAAAAAGTTATCAAAGAATATCAAGATTACATTAATAAAATCGGGAATCGTAAAGAACTATATAAAACTGTTGCAGATGAATATGATATTAAAACTGCAATTTATCCTGGTAGTCATATAGATATCGCGCCCTCAATGTTTATACCTAAGGTTATCTATATTGATAATTTTAAAGGTGCAATTAAGTTTTTTAAGCAGCTTGACAGCATTAAAGAATATATAGAGGAAAATAAGGAGTATTCTACCCCCGCTGAAATCAACTTTTTAGGACAGGACTATAATCAGCCTTTAGAGATAGAGGAAGTGGACCTTATTATCTCACAGTATGCTGGCTTTGTCGGCCAGGCAGCAAAAGATAGCTTAAAAATTGGCGGTATATTATTATGTAATGACAGTCATGGTGATGCAAGTTTAGCAAAGCATGATCAGGATTATAAACTTATTGCTGTTATTGAAAATAATAAGATAAAAAAGGATAACTTAGATAAATACTTTAAATTGGCAAATGGAAAGCCAGTTGACATTAAGCAGTTAAAAGAAAAAATGAAAGGTCTGAAATACGAAAAGATGGCTGGAAATTACTTGTTCCGCAAAGTAAAATAACATATTTTTTAAATTCTACTATTATCTAATAAAGCAATTTATTCCAGAGCCAGGGTAACTGGCTCTTTTTCTTTTGCCTTCATTTCTGCTATAAACTCCTGATAGCTTTCATTTTTAACAGCAATTTGAGTATAAGCTTTAAGTGCATGATATTTAAGCCAGGGATCACTGCTTTTGGAGATTATATTTTTCAGCAATTCAGCCAAATCGGCAGCCTCAGAACCAAAGCTTGCTAAAAGATCAAGCAGAAAATACTGAGCTTCAGAACTGAGTCCCAGCTGATTTCTTTTAAGCAGGAGATTTTTTAAGGGAACTAATACTAGCGGTTCAGCTAAATCAGCCGCTACTGCTGCCGCCTTTTTCCTGACTGGATAAGCTTTCTCAATAATTAATCTTAAAAGCTCTGCACTAATAATTAACCTCTGCTTTTTATAGTTTTCTTGCTTTTTCAGTGCCTCCGCTATTAATGTAGAATTGAGATTAAATCTAACAGCTTTCTTAATAATCAAATCTATTGGAAGCTGATTGCTCAGAGCTACCAGCTTTAAATAAATGGTGCATTTTTTGCTGGAGCTGCAGTTTCTCAAATGATTTTTAATTATTTTTTCAATTTTTAAAGTCTGCGCCTGATTTTTCTGGTTGAGAAGCCTGTTTAATTGAGCTCTCGCCTGCTTTTGTAAATTTTGATTTAAATAAGGTGCCAGTTTTAAAATTAGAGCAAAGTTATGGCTCTTGTTGAGATAAAAAGAGATGGTTTTTAGAAGGAGATAATAGAGCAGAACTAAGCTCATTAGAAAAATTATAATTTTTAAAAGTCCAAACTGATAGTAGAAAAGCAGCAGTAGAGGCTGGAATAAATACAAAATGGCTGAGCTAATTAAAAAGATAAAAATACCGCTCAAGGAATACTTCTGCCAGCAGAGATAGAAAAATAATAGGGCAGCAGAAATTATAGAAAAGTAAATACTCAGCTGCAGCCAGAGATAAAGGCGGCTAGCCTGGCTTAAAGCTTTAAAGTTATTAATTCTGCCGGCTCCAAGTTTTCCTTCCGCAAAAAGAGGATCATTAATTTGAGCTGAAGTATTTTTAATTATTTTTAACCCATCTTCAATACTAATTTCCGGTTTCAAGCTTAAAATATTTGCCAGTAGAGCGGTAAGCTGGGGAGAGGCAAAGGAAGTTCCACTGATTTTATAAGTGCGGCTGTAATTTAAAGCAGGTAGATAGTCTCTCTGCGTAATTTCTATAACTCCGGGAGCTGAAAAATCTACCTGACTACCGTAATTTGAAGCGGGCATTTTCTGAGCCTCAGCCAGAGCAGCAACAGCAGTCACCTCACTAAAGGCAGCAGGATAGGTGAGCCGTTCCCGATTATTGTTGCCAGCGGCTGCTATCAGAACAATGTTTTCAAGCTCTGAAATCTTTTCTATAATTTCTTTTTGAAACTCACTTTCTTCAAAACCCAGGCTGATATTGACCACAATTTTTTCTTCTGGATGTAGTCTGGCATAATTATAAATTTCATTTAAGGAATTTAAATACTCATTTTTATCAATCCGCTTAATAATATTTTCCGCCGAAAAAGCTCTTATTTCAGCTCGACTCAGGCTGCGGATGATGGCTGCAACCTGACTGCCGTGGGAGCTTTCAGGTTGAATTTTTAGGGCAGGACTTTTAAGAAATTCTGCTTCAACTTCTGAATCTAAAATGAATATTTTAACCCGATCACTGCGCAATAGTTGATCTTTCAGCTGAAAAGAGACGATAAAGATACTTAATAAAATTAAAAGATAAATTAGTGTTTTTTTGATAGTCGCTCCTCCTTTCAGCAGCTTTGTAAAACAATTATAACACAGATTTAGTGAAAAGATTAATAATAAAAATTTGAAAATTAAAAAAGGAAATCGGTTTACTATCTATAATATAATATAGTAGGAAAGATAATTTTTAAAACTAGAGAAATTAATTGAGTCAAAAATTAAAGGAGGAATAAAGATGATTCCAACACGAAAATTAAAAACTGGTGATGAGATTCCTGTTATTGCTTATGGTACCTGGGATATTGCCGAAGAAAATGTAGGCGAAAAAGTAGAAATTGCTCTAAAAGCAGGTTATAACCACATTGATACTGCGGAGGGCTACCACAATGAAGCGGGAATTGGAGAAGTTTTAAAAGATTATGACCGAGACGAGTTATTTATAACTTCCAAAGTATTGCCTTCAAATTTAAATTATGAAAGCGTTATCAAGGCCTGTAAGCGCTCCCTGGAAAAACTGGGAACCGACTATCTTGATCTCTATTTAATTCACTGGCCAAATCCTGCGATTTCTTTAAGAGAAACCCTGCAGGCAATGAAGTACTTAGTAGACGAGGGACTGGTTAAAAATATCGGTGTCAGCAATTTTTCAGTTTATCAATTAAAGGTTGCTTTAAAGATTACTCCGGTGCCAATTACAGTTAATCAGGTAGAATTCCACCCCTGGTTGTATCAAAAAGAGCTGCTCGAAGTCTGTGATCAAAATGATGTAGTAATTGAAGCTTCAGCACCACTGGCCAGAACTGAAGTCTTAAGTGATGAAACTATTTTAGAGCTGGCAGATAAATATGATAAGTCACCGGCTCAGATTGTACTTAAGTGGGAGCTGCAGAAGGGAATTGTGCCTCTGCCAAAATCTAAGTCCGAGGGTCATATCAAGGAAAACTTAGAGTTATTTGACTGGGAGCTTAAAGCAGAAGATATGGCAGCAATTGATAATATTGATCACGAAAAGCGGGTTTATATGATTACCCTTGATGATGAAACTTATGGAATTAGTTCTTAAATAGTTGTTTTCTAAATAGAGCTTATTAATTAGCAGGCAGCCTGTTTCGGTTGCCTGCTTTTTTTAAAAATGAAACCCACTTCCTGAAGAAGTGGGCTAGTTGAGTTAATTAATATCTTTATTCAGCTTCCGGTCCATAGTTTTCAAATACCAGCAGCATGTTTTTCATTTCAAAGTAAAAAGTCTGACTGGAAATTGTAGAACCAGAAATAATATCTACTTCCGGATCAAAAGAAGACTTAAGGCTTAAACCATAATATCTACTTAAAAATTCTTCCTGTTTCATTTCTGGATGATGATCATTGGCGTCAAGTGGTTTCCAGTTTTTAATTACTGCCATACTTTCTTCAGTTTTAGAATTATTGGCCATACCAATTACTGCAATAAAATCTTCCGGATGGGAGTAAATAATTGTATTTACCCAGCTACCATAACCAATAAGTTCTCCATCTTTGTGCAGAGGAACAAAAGGATATTTTACTTCATTTCTTTCTGGATAGAAGATGTCACCAGCTTCATCAGCATCAGCTAACTCTACTAAAGCATTTACATAATCTTCTACAGTTCTACCGGTTGAAATTTCCTGCTTATCTCCGCCACCAACAACATCAAGAGTGTGAGTTGTTGCAAAGGCCAGACCTGAGAATGTTAGAACAAAAACTAAGATCAAAGAAACAACTAAACTTTTTTTCATTTTTTGTTACCCCCTAAGTAATTTTAAAATATTAATATTAGTGATAATAATAACTAATTATGTTATATATATCACATAACTCAATATCATTATACCACTGAACTAAAAATCTGTCAATGCTTTCAGAATATTAAATCGAAATATTTTTCACAACTATTAATTGCTGATCAAAACACTCATTAATCAGAATTAATAAAAAAATCTGAAAATAAAGCAGGAACTCTACTTCTGGTATTGAATATATATTAATAGACAGACATCAGTCGTCTGACAAATCACAAAATACTAGGAGGGTTTTAAGTTTATGCTTAAAAAGTCAAAAAGATTAATGTTGGTTGTTTCACTCTTTATGGTTTTTGCTCTTATCTTTACAGCGGCAGCTCAGGCAGAAGTTAAGAATGTGATCCTATTAATTGGTGACGGTCTGGGAATGGGCCAGATTGATATGACTCGCTATCTTGCCGGTGATAAAGACCACGAGCTAGAATTAATGAAACTACCTGAAACAGGAATCATGATGACAAGCTCAACTGAAGGAGTTACGGATTCAGCGGCAGCAGGAACTGCAATGGCAACCGGTCATAAGGTTTACAATGGTGCAATTGCAATGAATAAAAATGGTGCTGAACTGGATTCTGTTTTAGACTTTGCTCAGGTCAGAAACAAAGCTACTGGTGTAATCAGTACAAATATGGTTACTGATGCGACTCCCGCTTCCTTTATTGCTTCAGTTGAAGATAGAGGCATGGGCGGCAAAATTGCCAAGCAGGCGATTGCTAATAATGTAGATGTAATGCTTGGTGGTGGCCGTGAAGACTTTATGGAAGATGAGGCCGGTGAAGACTTAATTGCTAAGGCCAAAGCAAACGGTTATCAGTATGTTTCTGATAAAACTCAGTTAGAAAAAGTTGTACCTCTGAATGGAAAGCTTCTTGGTCTCTTTAATGAATCTTATATGAACTATATTAATGACCGGGATGATCTTGGATCTAATGAGCCTTCAATGGAAGCGATGACTAAAAAGGCAATCGAAGTACTTTCTGAAGACGAAGATGGATTCTTCTTAATGGCAGAGGGAGCAAGAATTGACCATGCAGCCCACGCAGCAGATGTACCTGGTGTAGTTGCAGAGACTCTTGATTTTGATGCAAGTGTTAAAGTTGCAATGGATTTTGCTAAGAAAAATGGAGATACCCTGGTAATTGTGACTGCCGACCATGAAACTCTTGGTTTTTCAGCAACAGAGCCCATAGAAAAAGAAGCATTAATGAATATTGGTGTTTCTCCAGAGTATATGGCGGGCCAGATGACCGAAAAAGAAAATGGTAAAGGTTATACTGTAGAGAGTGTTAAGTCTGTATTTGAAGAATACGCTGATATTTCTCTAACTGACGCAGAAGTTGCCAGATTTAATGAGTTAATCCTGGATGAAGAAGGCAATATCAAGTATTCTTATCTTGTAGGATACGAAATTGGTTCAATTATAGCTAATGAGTATCAGGCAGGAGTTGTGAATACAGAAATTAGAGCCAATTCTTCCACAGGTGGACACACCCTTAATTCAGTTCCAGTCTTTGCCTATGGTGAAGGTGCTGAAAACTTTAATGGCATGATGCAGAACACTGAATTCTCAGATCTGCTCTTTGATTCCATGAGACCGTAAATAGTTAATTATAAATAAAATTCAATAGTTTAAATTAAATATACTTTAAAAATGGTGGTGGGGTTAAGCCCTACTGCCATTTTTTGTTGTGAATCTCGAATAAATTAAGCTGAAAAAATATTTATATTCTGATGCTCTTCTGTTATAATTAAAATAATTCGGAGTCTAGATTTAGACTTAAAAAGAATTAAAAATTTAACTGAGGGGTAAGATAATGAGAAAAAGTTTCGTTTGTGTAATTGCACTGTTATTAATTTTTGGAGTTAGTTCAGCAGTTGTGGCTCAGGCTGAAGAGGGCTGGGGAAAGGATTTTGAAAAAGTATTTGGTGAATCAGATTATTTCAAGCAAAATTCATGGGATTCTAATTTAGAAAATAGAGCTGAATTAATCCAGGAAGGGAAGAATAACAGAGCTGCTACAAGACAGAATGGCAGGGGCAATGATGCTTTAACTGTTCAAAATGGTAATTTTAATGAGGCATTGATAACTCAAACAGGAGCTGGTAATTCTGCGGTAATCAAGCAGTTTTCTAATAACAATTCTGCTCTGATTAATCAAACTGGCAGCAGCAATCGGGCAGTAATTATTCAAAAATAATTTGAATAACTGTCGAAAATTATAACTTGACATAAATTTACTAATCCTGATATACTTAAAGATGCTATAAAGAGTTAAGAGCTCTTTTTAACAAAGGTAAACTTATCGTGAGGTAAGGACACAAAGCTGAGGGTCTCTTGGAGAGATAGCCGGCTGCTAAAAGGAGGAAATGATGAAATTTAATTTTAAAAAGATCAGTGGTTTTACTTTGCTTTTGTTAATTCTATTTTTGAATTTTTTCGGTACTGCTGATTTAGTTGAGGCTGCCGATAAGTCAAAAACAGTAATTGAAAGAAGTATTTCAGCAGAAGCCAGAATCCCTATTTTTCAAAGAGTAGAGGTGCTTGAGAAGGCAGATATTGACTATACTTTTTTGATGACGAATTACAACGGCAGCAGAGAAATTATTGTAGAGTCTGGACTAAAAATTGAAATTTTAAGTAATACCGACTGGAATCTTCGTTTAAATAACAGAAATTTAAATACACAGGTTTTGATCAGAAGAGCTGATCAGAATAATTCTGACTGGCAGAATCTAAATTCTACTACTGCTAAATTTAGTGGAGACAGGGGAGTCGAGAAGCTAACTTTTGATTTGAAATTTATTCTTGACCCTGACTCTAGAGCTGCAGTTAATAATTTAGAACTTGATTTAAGACACAGTATTAATCCTATTTATATTAAATTTAAATAAGAAGCAAAAAGAGCTGGGAAAAATTTCAGCTCTTTTTATTTTTTAGCTTATCTAAAAGGCTGCTAACTCTCTTTTCTGCGGCCTTTTTTTCGTTTTCTTTTAACTCAAAACTAAGTTCTAAAATGCTTCCCTCTGAGGTTCCCTCAGGCAGCTCACTTAGCGGCAGATAAAAATCAACTTTTTCTTCCGGCCTGATCAGTAATCTTGCTTTTTCTGCTTCAATTTTATCAACAGTTACCTTCATCAAATCACCCTTTCTTTTGAACCGGGTACAAGTGATTTTAATCACTTGTACCCGGTTCAAATATATTTTACTTAACTGAAATCTTATCCTGCCAGCGGTTAAATTTTCCGTCATCAATTCCATCAACATTTTTTATTTCTTCAATCTGAGTAAAGCCGCCATTATTCTGACGGTAGTCAATAATTTTTTCTGCTGTTGCCGGGCCAATACCCCAGAGCTGATCTAAATCAGCTTTGCTGGCAGTATTGATATTAATTAGATTATTATTTTTTTTAGCGGCTGCTGCTTCGACTGGCTTGGTTTTTGATTCAGTTCTATTAAGGTTTTGCTCCCAACTCTGGTCCACCTTAACTGCGTAATTTTTTCCATCAGCTGTGACTACAATATTACCATTTAAATCATTTCTGTAAACTCTGGCTCCCTGATTTTGATAAAGTTTAGTAACTTCTGCAGCCGGATGACCGTAGTGATTATCAGCTCCAACCTGAATAACGGCCAGTTCGGGGCTTAAACTTTTAACAAAGCTGCTGGAACTTGAAGTTTTGCTGCCGTGGTGGGGAACCTTGATCAGAGCAACATTGAGCTCAGGATTTTCCTGCAGCAAATCTTTTTCTACTTCTTTTTCAATATCTCCGGTAAAAAGAAACTTTTGCTCTCCATATTCAAGCAGAAAGACAAGAGAAGAGTTATTTAGGTCATAATTATCTACCGGCCCTTTGGGATGGAGAAAGGAAATTCTGCTGCTGCCGATTTCAAACTCATCTCCCCGGCGGGGTGTTTTAAAATCAATATTTTCCTGATCAATTTTGATCAAATAATTCTCATAAGTTTTAGAGCTGTGGATTTTTCCGCTGTCCAGCACAATTCCAACTTCAAAGCTGTTAATAATATCTACCAGGCCACCAATGTGATCGGCATGGGGGTGGGTGCTGATAATATAATCGAGCCTTTTAACTTCCTGTTTTTTAAGGTAATCAATTATCCTGGCAGCTATGCTGTTGGCTCGATCTCCACCATCGACCAGAATATTTTTTCCCCCGCCTGCTTCAATTAAGATCGCATCTCCCTGGCCGACATCGATAAAATGAATCTTTAAATTTTGAGCCGTAGAATTTAAGCTAAAGAGCGTAAGAAAGAGAATAATTAAGATTAGCAGTGCTGTTTTCTTTTTAGTGAGTTTAAAATTAAACATATTAAAAATCCTTTCCAATAAAATTGCTTTCTTAGAATATAATTTCTAGATTTTAACTAAAAATCCTTTTTTCTCAATTGAAAAAGCCGTTTAAGCAATGTATACTTATACTAAGTAGATAATAATGATTTAAATTGAGGTGAATTAAGTTGGCTAAAAATCTAGAGATTACTATTTTAGCAGAAAATACAGTTGAAAAGAGAAAATTACTGGCTGAACACGGCCTCTCATTTTATTTTAAATATAACGGAAAAGAGTATCTTTTTGATACCGGTCAGGGCAAGGTCCTGTTTTCAAATGCCAAAAAAATGGGAATAGATTTAGAAAAAATTGATACAGTTTTTTTAAGTCACGGTCATGATGACCATACAGGTGGTTTAAAGAAACTGCTGGAAATTAATTCTCAAGTCAGGGTTTTTGCTCACAGCGAAATTTTTCTGCCGAAATATAAAAAGGTAGAATCAGAGCTCGAGTTTATTGGGACAGAGCTTGTAGAATCTGAAATCAAAAATTTTGAGGCAGCTGAAACTGCAATTGCAGCAGCGGCTGGTATTTATAATACGGGCGAAATTCCAGCAAGACGAAAGACTTATCTTAATCCCAGATATGTCGTTAAAAGAGAAGGGAAAGAAATTACTGATCCCTTTAATGATGACACTTCTTTATATATTGAAACAGAAAGTGGGATTGTAATTCTGCTGGGCTGCAGTCATAAGGGTGTAAAAAATATAATAAATGAAATTAAAGCTGAAATTGGAGATAGAAAAATTGCTGCCATTTTAGGTGGAATGCATCTTAAGCGTGCCAGCAGAGAAAGTATAGCAGATTTGATCGACTATTTTAAGGAAATTGATTTTGAGCTTCTGGCGCCAGTGCACTGTACCGGGCGTGAGGCAGCTGTGAAATTTAAAGAAGCCTTTGGTGAGCGAGTTAAGCTGGCTTCTGTGGGTGATAGATTTGAATTTTAATTTTCTGGAGGCAGGATAATGGAATTTAAACAGATTAAAAATAATAAGGTTTATGAACAGATTATTGAACAGATAAGAGAATTGATTTATGAAGGAGAACTTAAAAAAGGTGATAAACTGCCTTCTGAAAGGCAGCTAAAAAAAGATCTGGGTGTGAGTAGAGCTTCAATCAGGGAGGCCTTCAGCGCCCTGGAGATGATTGGTCTGATTGAAAGTAGGCCGGGAGAGGGAACATTTATCAGGGATTCTTTTGATGAAGATATATTTAATCCTCTTTCACTCATTTTACTTTTAAATGATAATGTAGCCGAAGAACTGCTGGAGTTGAGAAGAGTGCTGGAGATTGACTGTGTAAAACTGGCAGCAGAGCGAGCAACTGAAGCTGAAATTGAAGAACTGCATTCATATATTGAGAATCTGCTTTCCAGTTCAGGTTATGAAGAGGACAGCATTAAAGCAGATAAAATGTTTCATTATACTATTGCCAGGGCCAGTGGTAATAAGGTATTATTGTTTTTTATGCGGTCGATTTCGGAAGCGATGGACTTTCACATCAAAAATACCCGGACCAAGCTAGTTTCTAAGAAAGAGACAATGACAGATTTTGCCAGGCAGCATCAGCAAATTTTTAAGGCTCTCCAGGAACATGATCCCGAACAGGCTGCCGCAGAAATGAAAAATCATTTAGATTATGTAGAAAAACTAATCAATAAAGAAATCGAAGGCTAAAAGACGCAGAAAGCAAAAAAAAACAATTAGTATAAATTGTAAATAAAATATAAAATTAGAATTAAATTCAAAAATCCGCTGTAAAAGGCGGGTTTTTTTGTCTTTAAATGTGAAATAATAGATTTAATCAGCTTAATCTGTTAAATTTTGAAAAATCAAAGTATTATTTAAGGCTTGTGAGTTAATTTAAAGACTATGAGATAGTATTAGCTCATTAAAAATCTACAAATTAAGCTTTAACTCTTTTTTATAAACTATTTCAATTTTTGTGACAATTTAGAATAGTGCCAACTCCTGTCTGCAGGCACGCTTATAATTGTGAATTTTTTACTTATCAGACAATTAAAAAAAGTCCGAAATAGAGGCAGGGATAATGTTTTGAGTGTTGAAATAATATAATAGAGTACTGATGGTCTGACCATCAAATAATCATTTATCTGGGGAGTTTGGAGGTGGAGAAAATTCGTGTAGTTGACAATTTCTATTAGTTATCCTTCTTTGATATGGGGTGAAAATTTTAAATAGACAAATATTATAAGGAGGAATTTATGTTAGCACTTTTAGCTGCTTTACCTATTATTATTGTTGGGATTTTAATGATTGGTTACATGTGGCCTGCAAGTAAGGCAATGCCCTTTGGCTGGCTCAGTGCTTTAATTATTGCTGGCGTGGGCTGGGGAATGCCTGTTAAATGGTTATCTGCGGCAACAATTGGGGGAGTAATCAATGCATTTGATATTTTACTTATAGTTTTTGGGGCTCTACTTATTTTACAGTTAATGAAAAAAAGTGGAGGAGTATATGGCATTTCTCATTCTATGACTTCAATTTCAGTCGATAGAAGAGTACAGGTAATAATTATTGCCTGGTTAATGGGCTCATTTTTTGAAGGAGCAGCAGGATTTGGAACACCTGCAGCAGTAGCAGCTCCGTTATTAGTTGGGATGGGTTTTCCACCTTTAATTGCAGCAACTTCTGCTTTAATTGCAGATAGTGCCGCTGTTTCTTTTGGAGCGGTTGGAGTTCCTATCTGGGGTGGCTTTGCAGCTTTAGAGAATATCATTGAATTTCCAGTTCAGTCAATGGGAGTAAGTATTGAATTTTCACAGTTTTTACACAATATCGGTGCTTTTACAGGACTCTTACATTTCTTAGTTGGTTCTTTTATACCGTTAGTTATTGTTTTACTGATGACCAAAATCGTCGATGGATCTTTTAAAAAGGGTTTTGAAGTTTTACCTTTAGCTTTATTTGGCGGCTTTGTATTTACAGTCTTTGAATTCGGAATCGCTTATTTTGTTGGTCCAGAACTTCCTTCTTTATTGGGAGCTTTAATAGCACTGCCTGTCTTTATCTTTGCGGTTTCCAAAGGCTTTCTGGTTCCAAAAGAAAAATGGGATTTCCCTTCCCACGACAAGTGGCATGAAGAATGGGAAGGTAAAATTAAAGCAGGTGAGCAGGATGTAGATGCAGCGCAAAAAGAAGTAGGTACATTTAAAGCCTGGTTACCATATGCTTTAATCGGCCTGATTTTATTAGTTGGTCGCCTGGAAATTTTCAACCTAACTCCACTACTCAGACAGTGGTCAATCGGCTGGACAAATATTTTTGGTACAGGTATTGGCAAAGTAATTCAGCCTTTATATAATCCAGGAGTCTTTCCCTTTATCTTTGTTGCTCTCTTAATTCCAACTTTACACGGACTGGACAGCAACAAGACTAAAGAAGCCTGGAAGGAAACATTTAAGATGATTCAGCCGGCTGCAATCGCTTTATTCTTTGCATTAGGCATGGTTTATATTATGATGAATTCCGGTGGAGCAACTGGTGAACAGTCAATGTTACTGGTGATGGCAGAATTTGCCGCAGCAACTCTGGGCTCAATCTGGTATCTGGTAGCTCCCCTAGTTGGTATTTTAGGAGCCTTTATTTCAGGAAGTAATACAACTTCTGATATTATGTTTGGTCCATTTCAGTATGGAACAGCAGTGGCTTCGGGAACAGCAGTTACCCCAACACTTGCTCTGCAGGCACTTGGTGGAGCGGCAGGTAATATGATCTGTATTCACAACGTGGTGGCAGCTGCGACTACAGTTGGTCTTGTTGGAAAAGAGGGACTTATTATCCGGAAAAACTTACCGGTTGCACTATTCTATGGTTTAATTGCCGGGGCCTTAGCCTGGATAATCACAATCTTCTTTATGCCGGGTATATTTTAGCTAAAATAAAGCACTGCTGGAGGGTCACTGACTCTTCAGTAGTGTGATAAATTTTAATTTTGCGCAATTTCAAATTTTTTAGATGATTTTTTATTGATCTAATAGAGACGGTCTGACCATCAAACCAAAATCAAAGTTTTACAGGGAGGTAAAGAAATTGAATATAGTTATTCCAATTAAACAGGTTCCAGAAACAAGTAATGTAAAAATGGATGAAGAGACAGGAACAATGAAACGCGACGGGGTAGAAAGTATTATTAATCCGCTCGACCTTTATGCAATTGAAACAGGTATTCAGTTAAAAGAAGAATATGGTGGTAAAATTACGGTGATTACAATGGGTCCTCCAAGTGCTGATAAAGCCTTAAAAGAAGCAATTGCGATGGGCTGTGATGATGGTATTTTACTTTCCGGGAGAGAGTTTGCCGGTTCAGACACCTGGGCCACCTCCTACGCCTTATCGGAAGCTATCAAGGAGATTGGAGATTACGATTTAATACTGGCCGGAGAAAGAGCAACAGATGGTGATACCGGACAGGTTGGTCCCGGTATAGCATCCTGGCTTGACCTCACCCTTTCGACCTATACCTCAAAGGTAGTCGATGTTAATTTAGTTGACGAAGAAGTTGATTACACCACCACTGAACAGGATTCAATTATTGTTGAGAGAATGGTAGAAGACGGCTACGAAAAGCTTCAGCTGCCGCTGCCTGCTTTACTGACAGTTGTTAAAGAAATTTCTTTCCCGCGCCTGCCTACTTTAAGAGGAAAGCAGCGCTCACGCAAAATTGAAATTCCGCAGTGGAATTTAGGAAACCTTGATCTGGATGAAGACTACCTCGGACTGCAGGGTTCACCGACCAGAGTGGTCAACATCGATCACCCTAAAGTTACCAGAGGTGGAACAGTTATCGATGTCAGAGAAGACGGCAATGTAGAAGCAGCTGTAGCTAAATTAATTGACTACTTAAAATCAAAAGAATTGGTATAGGAGGTTATATAAATGGAGTATAATGGTGTATGGACTCTTGGAGAAGCAAGAGACGGAGAAATTAAAGAAGTATCATTTGAGTTATTAAGCAGAGGACGCAAATTAGCAGATAAATTGGACGAAGAGCTGGTTTCATTAGTCATTGGAGATGGAATTACAGATGAGCAGGCAGAAGAATTGATTAAAAGTGGAGCCGATAAGGTCTATTTAATGAACGCTCCTGCTCTAAAAGATTTTATTGCTGAAAATTACAGTAATGTGATCGAAGATTTAATTAAAGAATACAAGCCGGAGATTATTCTGGCAGCAGCAACCTCAATGGGTAGAACAGTTATGCCCTATATAGCGATTAAAACTAATGCCGGCCTAACAGCTGACTGTACAGAATTAGATATCGAAGAAGACACAGGTAACTTACTGCAGACCAGACCTGCTATCGGTGGAAATATTTTAGCTACAATTAAATCACCAAACCACAGACCACAGATGGCAACAGTTAGACCTCATTCAACCAAACCGGCCGAAAAAGACGAAAGCCGCACCGGTGAGATAGTCCATCTTAAGCTTGACAGTTCACTCCTCGACGGCAGAGTTAAAAAGCTTGGCTTCCGCAAAAATGAAGGAGATGCGGTTAACATCCAGGATGCAGATGTAATTGCAGCTGGAGGTAAGGGAATGAAAAAAGGTGAAAACTTTGCCATGATCAGAGAGCTTGCCGGCTACTTTGACGGCGCTGTTGGGGCTTCCCGTGATGCAGTTGATAGAGACTGGATCAGCTACCCCTATCAGGTAGGTTTAAGTGGTAAAACAGTTACCCCTAAACTCTACTTTGCGATTGGTATTTCGGGAGCAATTCAGCACTTAGCCGGAATGAAGACCTCGGAAAATATTATTGCAATTAACGAAGACCCTGATGCAGATATCTTTATGGTCTCAGACTTCGGTATTGTAGGCGATTTATTTGAAATTGTACCTGAACTGAACAAGCAGCTGGCTGAGGAGGTAAAATAATGAAATATAATCCTGTAACTGAGGAAATTTTAGCAGAACTAAGAGAAATTGTGGGCGAGAAAAATGTCCTAACTGATGAAGAAAAAATAGAAGCATATTCTCACGATGAAACACCGGCTGAGCAGTATGCTCATATGCCGGAAGTTGTACTGACTCCAAATACTGCCGAAGAAATTGCAGCAGTAATGAAGCTTGCCAATAGAGAACTGATTCCGGTAACTCCATCTGGTGCCCGCAGTGGACTTTCCGGGGGAGCGATTCCAGAGCACGGTGGAATTGTAGTTTCAGTAGAAAATATGGATGAAGTTATAGAAATTGACTATGATAACCTGATGATGGTTCTAGAACCCGGTGTAGTAATGAACAGTGTTAATGAAATGCTCGAGGAGAGCGGCCTCTTTTTTGCCGGTTATCCAATGAGTGTGGAAACCTGTTATCTCGGTGGTAATATTGCCGAAAATGCTGGTGGAGGTAAAGCTGTAAAATATGGTGTTACCGGCCGCTATATAATGGGGCTGGAGCTTGTAACTCCAACTGGAGATATTGTTCAGCTTGGCGGTAAGCGGGTTAAGGATGTAACCGGTTATGATATTAAACAGCTGATTGTTGGCTCAGAGGGTACTTTGGGGATTGTAACTAAAGCTACTATCAAGTTAATGCCTAAGCCAACTCAGCGGGTTGGACTTTTAGCCCTCTTTAAAGATGAGGAAACAGCCATTTCTACCGTACCAAAGATTATGACAGAAGGTGGAATTATTCCAACCAGTATTGAATTTATGGATAAACTTTCTGTTAAGACTTCCTGTGACTATTTAAATGAGCATTTGCCCTATCAGGACGCAGGTGCTATGCTTTTAATAGAGGTTGATGGGATTAAAGAAGATGTGGTCAATAGTGACAGTGAGATAATCGGTGAGCTCTGTCTGGACAATGATGCAATCGAAGTTTATGTGGCAGATAACCACACAACTCGTGAGCGGATCTGGAGTGTGCGCCGGAATATTGCTGAGGCTTTCAAAGTTGTCAGTCCTCATCAGAGTTTAGAGGATATTGTGGTGCCGACTGCCAATATACCTAAACTAATGCCCTATCTTGATCAGATTTCTAAAAAATATGATATCCAGATTCCATGCTATGGTCATGCTGGTGATGGTAATTTACACGCTACCCTGGTTAAAAACCCTGACCATTCAATGGAAGAATGGTATAAGATTGAAGAAGAGGCTTTAGTAGAATTATACGAAGCGACCAGAGATCTCGGCGGTACTTTAAGTGGAGAGCACGGAATCGGCTCCAAGCGTAAAAAGTATATGGAAATGATGATGAGCCCGGCTGAACTCAACTTAATGCGCGGCATCAAAAAGGCCTTTGACCCGAACAATATTATGAACCCAGGCAAGATTTTTGACATGGTTGATTAGTTTAAGATAAATTTCACTTGTACCGGGTACAATAACACGTTTTTGTACCCGGTACAAATAATTACGGTACCACATAAAAAGGAAGTGAATTTTAAATGAAGCAGATTAAATTTCCTTTCGGCAGAAAGGAGTTAGAACTTGAGGTAGAAGAGGAGAGGCTCAGAGGAGTCCTTTTATCTCAGGCTCATAAATTTGAGGCAGAAAAATCTGAAACAGAAATTGTCAAAGAAGCGATGGAGAATCCTATTGCCAGCAAAAAGCTTTCAGAGCTGGCCCGGGGTAAAAAAGAGATTGTAATTATCTCCAGTGACCACACCCGACCGGTCCCCAGCCATATTACAATGCCCATTCTTTTAGAAGAAATTAGAAAAACTGCACCTGAGGCCGAAATCACAATTTTAGTAGCAACCGGCTTCCACCGTGCTTCAACAGATGAAGAACTGAGAGACAAATACGGGGACGAAATAGTTGACAGTGTTAATATCGAAATGCACGACAGCCGGGATGAAGAACAAATGGTTAATCTGGGGCAGCTCCCCTCCGGTGGAGATATGCTCTTAAATAAAACTGCAGTTGAGGCTGACCTTTTAGTAGCAGAAGGTTTTATTGAGCCGCACTTTTTTGCCGGTTTTTCCGGTGGGCGCAAGAGTGTGCTGCCCGGGGTGGCAAGTAAAACTACAGTTTTAGCCAACCACTGTGCAGAATTTATCGACAGCCCCAATGCCAGAACAGGTAATTTAGAGGGAAACCCAATGCATAAAGATATGCTCTATGCAGCCAAGTCAGCCGGCCTGGCTTTTATTTTAAATGTAGTTATTGACGCGGAGAAAAAAGTGATCAATGCTTTTGCCGGTCACCGCGAAAAAGCTCATTTAAAAGGTACAGAATTTGTTGATTCGCTGGCTGGAGTTGACGCTAAACCGGCCGATATTGTTGTGACAACTAATGGGGGATATCCACTTGATCAAAATATTTATCAGGCAGTTAAGGGGATGACAGCAGCTGAGGCTACCTGTAAAGAAGGTGGAGTAATCATTATTGCTGCCGAATGTTCTGACGGGCACGGTGGAGAGGAATTTTATCAGACTTTCCGCGATACAGATAGTGTTCAGGAAATTATGGATGATATTTTAGCCCGCGGCCGCAAGGAGACAGTTCCTGATCAGTGGGAGACTCAGATTCTGGCCCGTATTATGCTCAAATTTAAGGTAATTATGATTACTGACCCTACCCAGAGACAGATAGTAGAGGATATGGGAATGGACTGGGCTCAGGATCTAAAAGCGGCAGTTAAAAAAGCTGAAGGAATGCTTAAAGCAGAAAGTCCGACAATAACAGCAATTCCCGATGGTGTTTCAGTAATAGTAAGACAGTGAAGCTAACAATTACCAGACAGTTTTAAAATTGCTGTCTGGTTTAATTTTAATCTATAATATTGTTCTTTTTTTCACTATAACCAGGTCCAAAACGGTCGTTTTGGACCTGGTTCAAATATATCAAATATATCAGTATAAATATCTCGGTGTTAAAAAATTACTTTTCATAAACTTAAATTTCTGATATGATTAAAGCGAATAGAGGTTAAGATAACTTTAACATTCAGGAGGACTTTAATTGTTAAGTAACTTTGAACTGGAGAGGCGTCTCAGATACTTTTCTCTGATTCTTTTTTTCAGCTTTATTATAAAATATAATTATTTAATGCTGCAGATATTTTATGCTCCATCTCTGACAGCTTTAATCATCCGCAACTTATTTTTTGCAATTTTTTATTTAAAATTTATTGAACCTCTGCTTATTTCTAAAAAGATAAGACAGAGGTTGTTTTTCATGCTCTTTTTCTTCAGTTTTTTCTTTATAGCTAACTACTGGTATAATCAGTATTTTGGCAACTTTTTGAGTGTCAGCGATATTTTTTCTGGTGAGGGAACCGGAGACTTTTCGATGTACCAGGTCTTATTTACTCAGATCTTTAGATTTAGAGATATTGTTATTATTTTAGATATGGCACTGCTTGGACTGTGGGGCTTTAATTCGCTTCCTGATTTGAAAATAACCTATGACTGGGGTTTCTGGAAGAGATCTCTTTCCCGGCTGCCGCTCAAAAACACAACAGCTTTTGCTCTAATTTTTGTGCTGTTATTAGTTCAGGTTGTGGCAGGCAGCTATATTATGGGGGGAGAAAGTCCAAGTGAGCTCTATCAGTCTGGAACATCCTATCTCGCTTCTGTTTACGGAATTTTACCTCTGTATACAATCGAAGCTTACAGTTATTTTACCCGGGAAGAGGAGAAACCGCGCCCTGAGCTAAAAAATGTTCCTTATTACAGGAAGCAGACTCAGCTCAGCGGGATTAAATCTCTGCCCCAAAATACTAATGTAATTTTAATTCAGGTGGAATCACTTGATGCGGCAATTATTGATTACCGTCAGCAGGGAAAAGAAGTTACCCCATTTCTAAATCAGCTTAAGGAGCAGAGTTATTATTTTGAAAATTTTTATGCACAGAAGGTAAATGGGAGCTTTGATGCAGATTTATCAACTCTGACTTCTTTATATCCGGTTAACCGAAGTTATGTTTTTAGAGACATAGATCTGGGTGAATTTCAATCACTGCCCCTGCTTTTAAAAGAAAAAAATTATCAGACCCTGGCATTTCATAATAATGACCGCAACTTTTTTAATCGCGCGGAGGCCTATCCTGATCTTGGTTTTGATCATTTTTACAGCCAGCGGGCATTTAAAGAGGAAATTTATCCGGTGCCTGAAGATAGAGGCCTCGGGATAAATGATTATGACTTTTTCAACTCGGCAGCAGAAATAATTACGGAAGCTGACCAGCGGGAAGAGCCGTTTTTTGCCTATTTAATTTCGCTGACCAGCCATACTCCTTTTAATTTTTATCCCAAAACAGCTGTAGAAGATTTTGATGAAGTCAATAATAATCTTGTCCATAACTATTTTAAATCTATTAACTTTCTGGACAGCTCACTTGGAAATTTCGTTTCTAAACTGGAAGTAGCCGGGGTGATGGAGAATACACTGCTTGTCATTTATTCTGACCATGAATCTGAAATTAAGACGATGGAATATGAATCAGGCCGAGATTTTACTCTCTGGCGCAATGTAAAAATTCCCTATCATATTCCTTTATTTATCAAACACCCGCAGCTGGAGAATAAAAGTTTTGAGCGGGAGGGAACAACTACAGATATAGCGCCTACGGTTTTAGATTTACTAGGCTTTAAAGAACTTCCCGAGCAGTTTGTGGGGAGGTCGCTATTTCTGGAGCAGAATGATCCAATTTTATTTCTGCATGAGACACCCCATGTTTTAAAGGATGGCCAGCTTTTTATTAAAGAACTGGATGAGCTGATTAAAGTTGGACACCTAACCGATCAGGAGAAGGAACTGAAATTCTCAGAGCAGAAGATTGAGGAACTGACTGAGATTATAAATTATATGCGTGATCTCTTTATTATCAATCAGGGAGAAATTTTCAGGGAGGTGGAATAATTAAATATTTTATAATAATTACCGCATTAATTTTAATATTTGCAGTAATATATTTTGAATTCTATTATTTAATTCGACCTTCCCGCCTGGGTAAAGAAATTATCAAAAAATATAATTTTGACTACCCGGTTCTGGTAGCTCACAGAGGTGCATCATATAATGCTCCTGAGTCCACTCTTCCTGCTGTCAAAATGGCTCTGGAGAGCGGTGTTGATTATATTGAACTTGATGTTCAGCGGACCAAAGACGGAGAACTGGTTATATTTCACGATACCAATCTTCTGCGGCTGACTGATGCCAGTCAGGTATTTCCGGGAAAAAAGAGCTATGAGCTGCAGAATTTCACCCTGGCGGAATTGAGACAGTTAAATTATGGAGCCTGGTTTAATATAAGCTATTCTGAGCGGGCTAAAGATTCCTTCAGTGAACTAACTATTATGACCCTGCAGGAGGTATTAGAATTTGTTGATCCTGTTAATACAGGGATTGGACTGGCCCTGGAATTAAAGAGTCCCTATCTGTATGAGGGAATTGAAGAAGAAATTGTTAATCAACTGGAAGAGCAGAAGATTGATGAAAAAGAGTCTGAGCCTCCCAGGGTATTTTTTCTGTCCTTTTCACCGGCAAGTCTAAAAAGGCTCTCAGAACTGCGGCCTGATTCACCGCGGATACTTTTGACCAGGAGGAATTTTGTTTCGCCCAGGCGCTGGCAGGGCTGGCTTGATATAACAGAAGAAGTTGCCGACGGCATTGGTCCCAAGGGTCATGTTAGTTTTCCCTGGTATATAGGGGCTGCTCACAAAAGAGGCTTATTTGTTTTTCCCTATGTGATTAACCGTTCCTGGCAGTTGAAGATATTTTCCTGGTTCAGCGCTGATGGCTATATTACAGATCGACCTGAAATGCTGGCCAATTTTTATGACAGAGTTCAGGAATTTGGGGAAAATGTGGGTGAGTTTGGTGATGAAATCCTCGAAAATGATGAGCAAGAAAGTGAGCAGGACTCTAATGAGGAAAAAAATAATAATTAATTTCCATATTTAATGGAATTATCTAAAAAGTTTATGATATAATTTAAATAATCGATATTTATAATTTGAAAACATTTTCAAAGTAAATTTTAGCAATTTGTTAAAGCTGAATAATGAATTTTATTTATTCTAAAATTAGGAGGGTCAATTTATGCAGAATTTTACTTTTCAGAACACAACTAAGATAGTTTTTGGTAAGGGTACTGAAGAAGAAGTCGGTGAATATACAGCCAAACACGGATCTAAGGTGCTGCTGCACTACGGTGGCGGCAGTATCAAAAAGTATGGAACTTATGATAAAGTAGTTAAATCTCTGGAAAAAGCAGGGGTTGAATATGTTGAACTGGGTGGAGTTGAGCCTAACCCAAAACTTTCACTAGTTAAAGAAGGAATTGAACTGGCTCAGGAGGAAAATGTAGACTTTATCCTGGCAGTTGGTGGAGGAAGTGTAATTGATTCAGCCAAGGCAATTTCCGTTGGTTATTTTTATGATGGAGATGTCTGGGATTTCTTTACCAGAGAGGCCGAAATTACAGAGGCGCTGCCAATTGGGGTAGTTTTAACTATTCCTGCTGCCGGAAGTGAATCCAGTGACAGTGCTGTAGTTACAAAAATGGAGGGAATGTACAAAAGAGATATTGGCTCTGAGCTAATCAGACCTCAGTTTGCAATTATGAACCCTGAGATTACCTTTACTCTCCCAAATTATCAGACTGCCTGTGGTGCAGTAGATATTATGGCTCACATAATGGAGAGATACTTTACCAATACAGAAAATGTAGAATTGACCGATAGATTATCAGAACAGGCTTTAAAAACAATTATTAAGAATGTCCCGGTTGTACTTGAGGATAACGAAGATTATGCGGCCAGAGCTGAAGTTATGTGGACTGGAACAATTGCCCACAACAATTTACTGGGAACCGGTAGAGAAGAAGACTGGTCCTCCCACGGGATTGAGCATGAGCTGAGCGGTATTTACGATGTTGCTCACGGTGCCGGTCTGGCAGTTGTTTTCCCGGCCTGGATGAACTATGTTTATCAGCATGATTTAGAGCGTTTTGCTCAGTTTGCCGTCAGAGTCTGGGGTGTAGATCCTGACTTTAAGGATTTAGAATGGACAGCCCGCCAGGGAATTAAAAGGACAAAAGAATTCTTTAGCTCGATTGGAATGCCGGTTACTCTGGAGGAACTTGATATTCCAGCCGACAGACTGGAAGAAATGGCACAGAAAGCAACTGAAAATGGACCGATCGGTAACTTTGTCAATTTAGATACAGAAGATGTCTTAAATATATATAAGAGTGCACTAAAATAATGGCTGGAGGTGCCTAAATGCTGCAGAAATTTTCTGCCTTTATCTTTTTATTAATTGTCTGGTTTATCTTTGCAGGAAAAATAACGGTAGATGTTTTAATAATAGGCAGTGCAGCTTCACTTCTGGTAACACTATTTTTTAGTGATATGTTATTCAGGGAAGTTCACCGTAAACTTCCCTGGTATCACTATCTGCGTAAGCTGGCACTTTTATTATTGTTTATTCCTGTATTTTTTTATGAAGCGATAACAGCTGCTTTAAAAGTTTCCAAACATGTTTTTGAAAAAAATCCTTCCTTTAATCCTGGAATTGTTAAAGTTAAGACTGAACTTACTGATATCACTGGTTTGAGTCTGCTGGCCAATCTCATTACACTGACTCCAGGAACATTAACTCTCGACTATGATAGAAGCGAAAAGGCCTATTATATCCACTGGATTGACGTGGAAACAGTGGAAGAGGCCGAGTTGAAAAAGAAAATAATTGCTCGTTTTGAGCGCTGGGTAGGAGTGATCTTTAGATGATTATGGGACTTGCTATTTTTTTCACTATACTTTCAATTATTGTATCTTACCGGGTGGTGATCGGGCCTACAATTACTGACAGGCTGATTGGCGCTGATACAATAGGGATTTTTATGTCACTGGTGATGCTGATGATTGCTTTAGAATATGACTTAGCACTGCTGGTCGATATAGTACTTGCCTATGCAGTCCTGCTTTTTATTGATATGTTGATTTATGCTAAATACTTTGAACACGGGGAGCTGTATAAATAATGACTCTAAGATTAATTATTTCCTACTTTTTAATGATAACCGGCTCCGCCTTTGCTATTGTTACAGTTTTAGGTCTGCTCAGATTTCCTGATGTCTATACCAGAATTCATGCCGGGGCGGTGGTGCTGACTATTTCTGCGGTACTGGTAACTATGGGAACTGCAATTTATGTCTGGGATCTCTTTTTGAGTGCAAAGATAGTTTTAATCGGAATCTTTTTTCTTTTTTCTAATCCGATGGCCACCCATGCCATTGCCCGGGCTTCTTATAAGCGCCAGATTGCCCTGCCGGAAGAATATGAGATTGATGCTTATTCTGATTATTTAGGGAGAGATGCTTAATGGCTGTGCTGGAGATTATTCTGGTCATATTTTTAGTCTTTTCGGCACTGATGGCTGTTTATTTTGATGAAGAACTGATTTCTATAATTTTTCTCTCTATATTTTCTTTAGTTTTAACAGCATTATATCTGCTGCATAAGGCTGCCGATGTTGCTCTGGCAGAAGCTGTGATTGGTGCTGGTTTAAATACAGCAATTTTTATGAGTGCAATCAGTCAGATAAGACACGGAGATTCCGACTGAAACTCAGCCGGAGGTGTAAATTTTGAATAAATTGATGAAAAAAATAATGATTTCAGTAGTGCTGACCGGAGTTGCCTTTGCTTTATATCAAAATTTTTCGCTGATGCCCGAATATCAGGGCTTAAATGAGGGGCTTTCTAATTATATTATCAAATCCGGGCTTAATGATACAGGTTCACTTAATCTAATCACTGCTGTGCTTTATGATTACCGGGCCTTTGACTCGCTGGGGGAGAGTACTGTTATCTTTGGAGCAGTCAGTGGGATTGTTCTTATTTTATCCCGTAAGATGCTGCCTGTTTCTTCTAAGGGACTTTCTTTTATTGTCAAAAGAGCCCTGGGGATTATGACTCCCTTTATCGCTCTTTTTGGCTTTTATGTAATTACCCACGGCCACCTGACTCCAGGTGGAGGTTTTCAGGGGGGAGTAATTCTGGCTGCAATTTCAATTATTTTTAGTATTGTCTATGGTAGTGCCTTTGATTACCGCCGTTACAGTCCTCAAACTAAAACTCTTTTTGAGACTGGTGGGGCGCTGACCTTTCTGGGACTCGGACTGGCCGGAATTTTAATGGAAGGTGCCTTTTTACAGAACTTAGGCTTTTTAACTGCAGAAACTGGGACTCTAATTTCTGCCGGCAGTATTCCCTATATCAATATTGGTGTTGGTTTTAAAGTGGGGGCGGGACTGGCGATAATTTTTTACAGTATGATTCAAAAAACTTTTGAGGAGGATTTTTAATGTTTAATAATTTAATATTTATTATCCTCTTTATGCTGGGCTTTTATGCTCTGATCATGAAAACAAATTTAATTAAAAATGTAATCGGTTTAAATTTAATGGAGGCAGCTGTTTTTTTCTGGGTTATTGCTTTTTCGGATATTGGTGGCGAAGTCGCTATTCATAAAATGGGCGAAGAAGTGACAAAGTTCAATGATCCTGTACCCCAGGCTTTAACCCTAACTGGAATAGTTATTGGCGCCAGTACAGCAGCTCTGCTTTTAACCTTAATTATTGAGTTAAATAAATTTAGTGGGACAATCGACCGGGATCAATTAGAGGGGTTGAATGACTGATGAGCTGGATGAATATCGAATTAATTTTATTAATCACCCTGCCTGCTCTGACTGCAGTGCTGATGTATTTCAGCCGGGACTTCAATCAGCGGGTCCGCAATTTTTTAGCAGTTTCTGGGGCTGGAGCTGAACTTTACTTAATAGTCTCGCTCTTTATTTATAATTTTGATCAGGTCAAAAATTCCAATTTTTTTCTGCAGTACACTATCGGCTATCAGGATACTCCTTTTGTAATTAATTTTGCGATGGACAATTTGAGCCTGCTTTTTTCTCTAATAGTGACTGGAGCTGTGTTTTTAATTGTTATCTTTTCAACCCAGTATATTAAGGATAAAGAGAACAGGTATTTTGGCCTCTTTTTTCTGGTCCTGGCCTCAATTCAGGGAACTATCCTGACTGCTGATCTTTTTACCCTTTATCTATTTATTGAAGCAATTACTATTTTTACAACTCCTCTAATTTCTTTTAAGAAAACTGAGGAAACAACAAGGGCAGCAATGCAGTATTTATTTTATGGAATTACCGGGGGAGTATTTTTCTTTATTTCGATTATCTTAATCTACTTTAACCTGGGAACCTTAAAAATGGCAGCAGTGGCTGAATCTTTTGCTTTAATCTCAACTCCGATGCAGCTGACAATTATTATTTTCTTTCTGCTGGCTCTACTTATTAAACTCGGGATTTTCCCCATTCATTTCTGGCTGCCGCGGGCTCACAGTGCCTGTCCGGCTCCAATCAGTGCTCTGCTTTCCGGGGTGCTCTTAAAAGTTTATCTTTACATATTTATGCGTTTATTCTGGACCATGATTGCCTTTGATTTCTTAGTTGAGCTGCATTTGAGTGCTTTTGTGCTGGATCTGGCTTTGGTCTCCAGTTTAATCGGCCATGTTTTTGCGCTCCAGGCTGACAACTTAAAGAAAATGCTTGCTTACTCAAGTATCGGCCATATTGGGATGATTCTGGCTGTACTGATGCTGAATACAGAGGCTGCTTTTTATGGAGGTATGCTGCATATTATTGCCCACCTGATGATGAAATCAGGACTCTTTTTAAGCAGCGGCTACCTGCTGCAGACCACTCTTTCTCACCACATAGATGACTTAAAAGGAATTGGCCATAAAAACAGGCTGGTCTTTATTGCTTTTATTACTGTCTGTCTGGGAACTATTGGTATGCCGCCCCTGATTGGTTTTGTCAGCAAATGGTATGTGCTGCTTGCCTTTTTAAAGGCCAGACATTTTTTTGGGGCTTTTGTAGTGGCTGCCGGCAGTATCATTGCCCTAATTTATTATCTGCGTTATATTTCTCAGGCCTATGAGACAGTAAAATCGGAGAGCCCTTCTTTAAAAGAAGAGCTTATCTCACTGAAGGCATTTTTTAAATCAACAAATACCATGAAAAGTGTGATTTATACATTTACTCTGCTGATTATTTTTTTCGGGCTGGGTTATCAGCTTTTTGAAATCCCGGTCAATACAGCAATTTTTGAATTATTAAATCCACAGAAATATATTGAGCTTGTTCTGGGAGGTTGATTAATGGATATTAGAATTTTATTATTGATTTTAGTTCCTCTGGGCACGGCCTTTTTAATTCCTTTTATTGATCTAATAAATGCGAAATTAAGGCGCTTTTTTGTGCTGCTCGGAATTTTACTGGAATCATATTTAATTATTAGTATTATAATAAATAATTTTCAGCAGCTTAAAAATGGTGAGTTCTTTTTGCAGTATTACCTCGGGGGCTGGCACCCACCGCTGGGGATTACTCTGGCCATGGATGCTTTAAGTCTTGTTTTTGCAGTAATTACTGCCTTAAGCCTATTTCTGATAGTTATTTATTCTATAGGTTATATTGGCCACCATGAGGGTAAATATTATGTACTTTACTTTTTGATTGCCGCAGCTTCGATGGGAGCTATTTTAACTGCCGATATGTTTAATATTTATGTTTTTATCGAAATGCTGACCATTACCTCCGGAGCTCTAATTGGTTTTAAAAGGACTCAGGAGGCCAGTGCTGCTGCAATTAAATACTTAATCTACAATGTTTTAGCAGGACTGCTCTTTTTCCTCGGTGTACTGATTATTTATTTCAATCTGGGAACATTGAATATGGCGGATATCTCTCAGAACTTCGCCAGTCTGGAGAGCGGAATTCAGCTTTTTATTTCAGCTATTTTCCTAACAGCGATTTTAATTAAGATGGGAATTTTTCCGTTTTTATTCTGGCTGCCCAAAAGTTATGATACAGCACCCTCACCGGTGACTGCGGTTTTATCAGGAGTTCTCTCAAAAGTTTATATATATATTTTTATCAGGATTTTCTGGACTGTAATTGGTTTTGAAACCCTGGAAGCTTTGAATTTAAATGTGCTGCTTTTGGATCTGGCCCTTTTATCTTCATTTTTTGGGCATGTCTTTGCCCTGCAGTCAAATAATATTAAGCGTCTTTTGGGTTATTCAAGTATCGGACATATCGGAATGATCACAGCAGTAATAATGCTCAATACTGAAGCAGGTTTTTACGGAGGTCTGCTGCATATTATCAGCCACATGTTTATGAAGGCCGGCTTATTTGTAGCCTGCGGTTACCTGCTGCAGTACACCCGCTCCCATGCCTACCGCGATTTTAAGGGAGTGGGAATCAGAAACCGCTCTGTTTTTATTGCCTTTATTGCTCTGCTTTTAAGTATGATTGGAATGCCGCCACTGCTGGGCTTTGCCAGCAAATGGTATGTGCTGATGGCCTTTTTAGAGGCCCGCAGTTATTTTGGAGCCTTTATTGTGATTTTTGGCAGTCTGACAGCGGTAATTTATTACCTGCGCTATATTGCTAAGGGTTTTGAAGAAGTTAAGCTGACCGAAGATGACCTGAAAGAAGAAATTTACAGTCGTCCGCTTTTATCTGTTTTATACCGGGAGAAAATTGTCAGCTTTATTACCTATGCCTATACAGCAATTATTGTTGGCTTTGGACTTGGTTTTAGATTTTTTGATCTGCCGTTAAGAATGTCGATCGAAAGTTTAATGAATGTAGAAAGATATATAGAATTAGTACTGGGAGGTTAAATTATGGCTGTTATCTGGCAGCAGTTTCTGTCGAGTTTTCAATTTGATAGTTATTTTCCTCTGCTGGCTGAAGTAGGAGTTATCTTAACTCTGATGACAGCTCTGGCAGCCTGGAATTACATAAAAGAAAATAAATTTTGGTATTACATTTTAACTCTTGTATATCTGCTAAGTACTCTGATTGTTATTCTTACCAATGACTGGTTTTTCTTCCTTTTTGCCTGGGAGATGGTAACTCTGGCCACAACCTTTATGCTGGCCTGGAGTGACTGGAAGCTGGTCAGACAGTATTTTGTAATTCAGTTCAGCGGCAGCAGTATTCTGCTTTTTGGTGCCCTGGCGGCCAATGCCTTTGGTTATTCAAAGATTGGGGTAATTGATTCTGTGCCCCTGCAGTTTATCTTAATTATGGGGATTGGAATGAAGAGTGGTCTCTTTTTATTCCACTTCTGGCTGCCCCCAATTCATTCTGAAGCACCGGCACCGGTAAGTGCTATTTTATCCGGCTGGGTTGTTAAGCTCGGTTACATATTTTTATTAAAGATTATTCCAGTGGAAACCGGAAATACCTTTCTTTTTCTGCTCGGGCTGGCGATGATTGTTTATGCAGGCTGGCAGGCACTGCGCTCTGCTGATTTAAAGATTATGCTTGCCTATTCGACGGTCAGCCAGCTGGGTTTAATTGCCCTGGCTATTGGTACCGGCGGCAAATATGCCTTTTATGGGGCTGTACTTCAGATTATAGCTCACGGTTTTGCCAAGACAACTTTATTTATCAGCAGTGGTATCTGGCAGAAGGAATATGGTTCCCGGATTATTTATGAATTCAAAGATGCTTTAAGCAGGAGACCGATTACAGCTGCAGCCACAATCTTGAGTTATGCTTCTCTCGGAGCTGTGGTCTTTACTGCTGGTTATAACAGTAAATATTTAATTAAATCGGCTCAGACAGCAGGTCTGCTTTCAACTATTGTCTTTTTTCTGCTCGGTCTCTTAAGTTTTCTTTATGCCGGCAGAGTTCTTTACTGGATTTTTATTAAGGATCAGGATTACAGCAGTTTTTTCGAAGATCTAAAACAGGGTTTTAATCATTATCAGATCTACAGCCATGATGTTCTGGCACTTTTAATTGGGATGCTGGGGATTATTGTTGTCGGTTTCTGGCCTGAGATGCCGGGTAATGTTCTGGCTGCTCTGGTTGAAAAAGACTTTCATCTTTTGGTCGGTTTCCGGGACACCACAATCTATCTAGGAATTGCAGCTTATCTCTTTTATAACCACAGCGGCTTTAAAGTTGAGGCCCGGGGTAATCTGTCTCTGGAAAATTATCTGCAGTTATTTCTAAATTTCTTCTATGGTTTGAGCCGCAGGAGTGTCCGCTTTGATACGGAAAAAATATTTGAAACATTTTTCTACAATGCAATCTTTAATGCTTCTCAGAGACTGCATAATTTTGTCTATCAGGATTTTACAATCCAGCTCTTATGGATTCCGATTTTTCTAACTGTGCTTTTACTCTGGCAGCAGATTTACAGTTATTTTTAAATTGAATAGAGATTTAACCCCTAAATTTCAAATTAATTGCAATTTGTTAAATTTAGGGGTTTTTTGTCGAAAAAAAGCAGGGTTTTGCACAGTTATGTCAAATAATATAAAGTATAGTAATAGTAATTTATCTTATTTATAGGGGCTCAGTTGTTGATAGATGGGATCAGTTTTGAGAGAGGAGCTTTGCTTTGGAGAAAAAGTTGGGTAAATTTAGTTTTGAAACTGAATTAGATAGTTCGAGATTAATTCAGGCAGTTGAGCAGAGCCCGGAAACAGTTGTGATAACTGATCCTGAGGGCTGTATAGAATATGTCAATCCCCGCTTTGTTGAACTAACCGGCTACAGCAGAGAGGAGGTATTAGGTGAGAATCCGCGGATTTTAAAAAGCGGTTGTCATCAAAAAGAGTTTTATCAAAATCTCTGGCAGACAATCAGTAGTGGTCAGAAGTGGAGTGGAGAATTTTTGAATCTCAAAAAAAGTGGGGAAAAATTCTGGGAGCAGGCATCAATTACTCCAATTATCGACCGGCAGGGTGAAATAAGCAGCTATGTAGCTGTGAAAAAGGATATCAGCCAGCGCAAGCAGATGGAAAGAGAGCTTTTAGAAAAGAAAGATCAGCTGGAAGAAAAAGAAAAAATGCTAAATGATATTTTAGATCTATCCACAGAAGCAATTCGCTATGTGGATTTAAATTATCAGATTATAAAAAGCAATCAGCGTTATAAAGAATTAAATAGACTGTATAAAAAAGATAATCTGGGCGAGGATTTTTTCTTCAGTCAGAGAAGGAATTGTTCCAATGCTTTCTGTACAGAAAATTGTGGAACTGAAAATTGTTCTCTAAAACAGATTCTGGCCGGCAGAGAATTTATCCAGGAGGATACTGCAGTTAAACTTGCAGGTGAAAATCACTACTTTATTGTGACCATTGTTCCTTATAGAGATCATCAGGGTAAATTAAAGGGAATAATTCAGAGTTACCGTGATATTACAGCCAGAAAAAATTATGAAAAAACTTTGGAGCTCTCTAATCAAAAGATAAATGATCTTTATTCCAGGCTGGAAGCGGAATTTGAAAAAGGAAGACGACTGCACCAGCAGTTTCTTCCTAAAAAGCTGCCGCAAATAGCTAAACTTGATTATCAGGTCTATTTTCAACCGGCAAATAAACTCGGGGGAGATTTTTATAATCTGATCGATACGGGAAAAGAGCTTTTAATTTAGCCTCTTCGCTATTTAGTGTGGGTTTTTATTGTTCTTTTATTTAATATAGCTGAATTAATTCATTTTCATATCCAATTATGGTATACTTTACCTA
>NZ_QAXS01000009.1 GCF_003053565.1 Halanaerobium saccharolyticum
AAAGGATAAGGTAGTGACTGAATATTCTGTAGATAGTATATGTTCTCAATAACTTAAATTTGACAATGCTTAAATATTTTTATGCAATGCTAGTGATATCATATAATATTTATATATTGTAAATTTAATTATAGAGTTGGAATAATCTTTTCGCGAGAACTAATGGGAGCAATGACTTTTTTAATGGAAGAAAGTGATCCCTTTATTTTAAATCAGGGTAGTACATATTTAAATATTGTGCTGGCCTCAATGCTTTTTGGTCTGCCGATGATGGTAGTTAATGCTATTCTGCAGGGAATTGGAGATATGAAAACTCCTCTTTTTATTATGTTTATCAGTAATGTTGTAAATGTTTTATTTAACTATCTTTTGATCTTTGGTATCGGAATTTTCCCGGCAATGGGAGTGGCAGGAGCTGCTCTGGGAAGTGGGCTGGGGCGTTTTGTCGGTTTTTTAATTGGAATAGCAATTTTAATCAAAGGTGAAAAAGGGATTAAATTAGATTTAGATGTAATTGAACTTAAAGTAGATTTTGAAATAATTAAAGATATCTTAATTATCGGTATTCCAGCTGCAGTGGAACAGTTTGCCCGTCAGAGCAGCCAGATCATTTACACAGCTATGGTTGCCGGCCTTGGAACAGCTACCATTGCAGCCAATGCAGTAACTATGAATGTTTCTTCACTTTCTTTTATGCCCGGTTTTGGTTTTGGAATGGCCGCAACTACTCTTGTCGGTCAGAGCCTGGGAGCAAAAAAGAAAAAGCTGGCTGAAAATTATTCCAAACAGTCGACTTATTTAACTTTAGTCTTAATGGTGGCTGCTTCGATTTTGATGTACATTTTTGTAGAACCAATTGTAAATTTATATACTGATGACCCGGCAGTTGTCAATATGGCAGTCTCTGCTCTAAAAATATTTATCCTCTTCCAGCCGCTTTTAGGACTCTTTATGGTTCTGGCCGGTGCTTTAAAAGGTGCTGGAGATACAAAGTGGGTTATGTATTTTACCATAGCTGGTAACTGGGGTGTCCGCCTGGTTTTAAGTTATATCTTAGGTTTAAGAATGGGAATTGGTTTAAATGGTTTCTGGATTGCAATGGGAATTGACATCACCTTTAGATCGATGCTCATAATCTGGCGTTTCTTATCCGGTAAATGGAAGGATTTAGATGTAGTAAATGTCAGAGAAAAAAGGATCGACCGGATTGTAGAAGAATAAGCTATTAATCGCAAAGTCCCCCATCATGATTGATATGATGCGGGACTTTTTCTTAACTATTATATAATTTTTCGAAGCTTGTATTTAAAAGCTCAAGTTTTGCCAGCTCATTTACCCACTGCTCAGGGATCTGATCAAAACCATAATAGGCACCTGCAAGCTGTCCGGTTACTGCTGCTACTGTATCTGCATCATCTCCCAGGTTTGCTGCCAGCAGTACTGCTTCTTTGAATGAATTACTATTTAAAAAAGCCCAGAGGCTGGCTTCCAGAGTATTGATCACAAAACCATCAGATTTAATTTCACTTCTTTCTCTTTTAAAAGCACCATTGACTGCCATAATTACCCGCTCATCTAAATCAAGGTCCACAGCAGTATCCTTAAGCACTTTCTTTTTAAAAGCATCCATCTCAATCCGAGCATTGATAAACTGCTGCAGCAAACCGCCAAAATAGCGGCAGCTGTCAACTGCCATCTGGTTATTGTGGGTTGTGAGTGAGCTCTCACCGGAATATTTAACAGCTTTTTGAAAATCATCCCTAAAATAAATAGGAACTGGTGCCAGCCGCATTAGAGAACCATTACCTGCTGCCCTATCTTTTTCCGGCGGCAGCTCTCTGTTTTCTTCAAAATACTCAAGAGAACGGGCTGTATTGGCTCCAATATCAAAACAGCGGCCTGTAGAACTCAAATAACCATTTCGGTACCAGTCTAAATATCTTAGAAGCTGGTCTTTAGGGTCATAACCCTTCTCACTTAAACTTTCAGCAAGACAGAGAGCCATTGAGCTGTCATCAGTCCAGTATCCTGCCTCTAGACCATGCGGACCTCCGCCCCTCATCTCTGTAACTTCTTTGAATGTATCCCGCTTTTTAAATTCTACTGCAGCTCCCAGAGCATCTCCAACCAGAAGTCCAATAAAAGCTCCAGCAGCCTTGTCTTTTCTCTTTATTTCAATTTCTCGCATCAATCTTTGATTATCAGATGGGGTTTGAGCCATAATCTTCACCCTCTCATAAATTTTATACCCTTAAAAAAAGAGAATAATCAGCTGATTATTCTCTTTAAAAACTATTTACCCAAAATCTTTTTAATTTTATTTGTAGCATCTAAAAGTGGACTGACCGAATCATCATAGTTGACAGTATCAATCAGCAGTGAAATTAATTTAGACATATCTACCTCTTCAAACCACTCAGCATCTTTAAATTTCTGTGGAATATAGGTCATATTGGTTGAGAATAATTTTGTGATATATCCCTTTTCATAGTACTCATTCATCTTTTCAATACCATTGGTAAAGAAAGTAAAAGAAACTGCAACATAGACATTACGGGCATTTTTCTTTTTAAGTTCTCTGGCAATATCAAAAACTGAACCACCTGAGGCAATCATATCATCAACAATTAAAATATCTTTACCTGCTACTTCTGCTCCCATATACTCATGCTGAATAATTGGATTTCTGCCGTCTACAATTTTTTTGTAGTCTCTGCGTTTATAAAATAGCCCCACATCAAGGCCTAAAACACTGGCATAATAGATTGCTCTATCCATTGCCCCTGTGTCAGGAGAAATAACCATCATCGCATCCTTATCAAAGCAGATCTGATCATCAACTCTGTGCATTGCTTTAATGATCTGATAGGTAGAATGTAAACTTTCAAAACCGGTCTGTGGAATAGCGTTCTGCACTCTTGTCTCGTGAGCATCAAAGGTAAAGATGTTTTCCACACCCATATTCTCCAGTTCCTGCAGGGCCATTGCACAGTCTAAAGATTCTCTACTGTTTCTTTTATCCTGACGGCTCTCATATAAAAGCGGCATAATCACATGAATTCTTCTCGCTTTACCCGCAATCGCAGAAATTAAGCGCTTAACATCCTGAAAATGATCATCAGGACTCATCCTATTTTCATGTCCGAACATATTATAAGTTACATTATAATTGCCAATATCGGCTAAAATATAAATATCTTTTCCTCTAATTGACTCTTTAAGCTGACCCTTTGCTTCCCCATTAGCAAAGCGAACTATCTCACTGTCAATAATGTATGAATCTTTAATTTCATCTACATGATATTCACTGCAGCTGCTGGCAAATTCTTCTCTTCTGCGCTTAACAATATAGTCATCTACTTTTTTACCAAGCTCTTTACAGCTGTCATGTACAATAATTCCCAGTTGCCCAAATGGTATCTTAGTGATCTTTTGTTCTTCCACTTTTGTTTTAGCACCTCATTTATATATTATTTTCTTATCTCCTAATATTATTTCAAGATTTAAGATAAATATCCTCTTTTACGACAGTAATTAATGAAAGTTTATATATTATCTATATTCACACATTGATATATTCTGCCAATTAATAAAATAACTGCTTAAATTAAATAAACCAAAAAACTTCTGGCCAGTCCCAGAAAAACGAAAAATCCGAAGACATCAGTTACTGTAGTTAAAAATATAGCTGAAGCCAGTGCAGGATCAATCCCCAGTGACTGCAGTGAAAGTGGAATTAAAAATCCAAACATACCAGCTATTAAGAGGTTTAAAATCATTGCCAGAAAGATAATAAGTCCTAGATAATAATTACCGTACATTAAATAGAGAATAAAACCGGTAACCAGTCCGGTGGCTGCACCATTAATTATTCCAACAGCTGCTTCCTTAAACAAAAGTTTCCAGTTATCTTTAAAATCAATTTCTCCCAGGGCGATTCCTCTAATAACTATAGAAAGAGTCTGAGTACCTGCATTTCCACCCATTCCAGCTACTATCGGCATTGCCGCAGCTAGAGCAGCAACCTGAGCAATCACATCTTCAAACATGGCAACCGTAAAAGTGGCCAGAAAAGCTGTCGCCAGATTTATAAACATCCAGGGCATCCTGCTTTTAATCGACTGCAGTAAGCTTGTATCTGAACTTTCTTCTTCATCCACCCCGTGCATCTTATATAAATCCTCGGTGTTTTCTGCTTCAATAACGTCAATAATATCATCAACTGTAATAATCCCAATTAAAATTCCACTTTTATTAATTACTGGAATTACTGTCAGGTCATACTTAGCAACCTGCTGGGCAACAATTTCCTGGTCTACATCAGCGGTTACTTTAATAATGTTGTCATCCATTAACTCTTCTAACTTTTTATCATCATCTGAACTCAAAATATCCCTCAAGTCAACACTGCCCACCAGTTTTTTGCTTTCATCAGAAACAAAAATTGTATCAATGATTTCTGTATCAGGAGCGATATTCTTTAATTTCTGCAGGGCCTCTGTAGTTTTTAAATTTTTATTTAATAAAAGATATTCGGTGGTCATAATACCACCGGCAGATTCTCTGTCATATCCCAGCAGATTTTTTACTACCAGTGCATCATCCTGCTTCATATGACGCAGCAGTTCTTTTCTTTTTTGAATTGGCAGTAAACCCAGGATATCAGTAATATCATCAGCTGCCATATGAGAGAAAATCTCAATTATTTCTTCGGAACTTTTGCACTTTAAAATGTCAATCTGCAGCTCTTTTTCTGATTCTTCAAAGATGTCTGCCAGGTCTTCAGTTTCCAGCAATTTGGTAAAGTTATTTATTTCTGAAGCATCAAGTTCAGAAAGAGCTTCTGCAATATCAACTGGATGATTATCTTCTATCCATTCTTCTTTAATGTTTTTTTCTTCAGTTAAATATTTATTAATATCATTTTTAATGTTATCAATTTTTTCTTCCATCTAATCACCCCACTAATAAAATTAAGCTTAAATTCTACTCCTCATTATAACAATAAATAGAGTCAGTTAAAAGTGATTGAAAATAAAATTAATTGTTCAGGTGAGCAATTAATTGCTGAGCACTGCTCAATTCAAAACGGCCCGAATCGAGCTTCCAGTACTGAGCAGAATCTGTTAGCCTGCTGATGAATGAAATTAAATGTGGATGACAGCTTAAAATAAATATCTGATGGCTCCCGGCAAGTTCAGCAAGCAGCTCGGCTGTGTTATAAAGGTGGCTTCGATCAAAATTAACCAGCGAATCATCCAGAACAAGCGGCAGTGGAGGATTAATCTCTTTTATTCTGCTTAATCTAACTGCCAGAAACAGCTGTTCTAAGCTCCCCTGACTCAGCTCCTTAGTCTGTTTTTCTTCTTTATTTTTTGCTGTAATTATTCTAAAATCTCTCTGTTCAAGATCAGAAGCTGTTTTGAGCTGGCTGTAATGACCGCTGCTGATTCTCTTCATGATTTTGGAAGCCGGTTTTAGTAATTCCTCTTCTGCTTTTTCAATCATCTTTGCGCGCAGTTTTTTTAAAATAAAACTAACACTTTGATTCAGAGCGTAGTCCTGAGCCTTTTTTTCCAGTTTTGTCTGTGCCAGATCAATTTTCTGCTGAGCTTTTTCGATTCTAGTAGAAGTAGATAATTCATTAATTCTATTTTTTAAAGTTGTGATATTTTCTTCCAGCTTTCCCTTTTCAGCTTTTAAATTACTCAACTCTAGAGAAAGCGACTCTTTTTCTGCTTCTACTGCTGCAGCTGTGGGAAATTGCTGATAAAAATTAATAAATATCTGATAATAACTCTGTTCTTGATTAATTTCAGTGAGTGCATTTTTTATTTTCTCAGAAGCTTTAAGAGTGTGTTTAAGTTGATTTTTTTTAGTAAGATATTGATCAGTCAGTGCCTTTAAATCTTTAATTAATTCAAAATCTCCAAAGAGATCCTGCTGATTTTTGATTAAATCAACTTCTGCGGCAGCACTAAACTCCAAATCACAGTTTTGTGCTGTATTTTTAATTATTGTTTTTAATTCCTGCAGAGTTTTAAGCAGCTCTGCTTTATTTGAGAAGTGAACTTTTTCCTCATTTTTAAGTTCCTGATACCTTCTCTGCTTATCTCTAATTTCTCTGTAGTAGGAAGCCAAAAATGACCGATATTCATCTTCCTTTATTCCTAATATTTGAGCATAACTGCCCAATTCTTTTTCAAGCTCCTCTAAAAGCTCTGTTTTTTTAGCTAAATTCTGCTCCAGTTGAGCAAGTTCACGCTGCTTAAGCTCTTTTTCTTTTTTTAATTTATCAGCTTTTTCTTTTTCTAACTGGGATGTCTTATAACTGGAGCTGTAGTAGAAAAATGCAGCCAGAGCTATAATCAGCGATAAATATCGCAGCTGATTGAGATTAATTAAAAATGAAGAGCCTAAAGTTAAAATTGAAACAGCTAAAATTAAATAGCTCTGTTTCAAAACAGTTCCAGGTTTTCTAAATTCAACTGCTTCCAGCTCCTGGCTGAGATCCCGCTCATCATTTTTAAGCCTCTTTATTTGTGATTCGATTTTTTCAAGATCTGAATTTAAATTTTCATAATCTTTGAGTTTAAGATTTAATTTCTGCTCTTTTATCAGGTCAAGTTCAATATTATTGAGCTGCTGCAGACCTCCCTCCCAGCTGGAATTTAAACTTTCCAGTTCCAAAAGCAGCTGCTGTCTTACACCAGCTAATTTTTCTTTTTGTAATTGATAATTTTTAATTCTCTCTTTTAATGCTTCTTCTTTCTGCTTAAATTTGTTAATTAATTTATTTTGTTCAAAAAAACTTATCAGTTCATTTAATTTTTTCTGCTGATTAAGATTTTCCGTCTTAGTTTCTGCTTGATCTGGCTCCACAGATCTGCTGGAAGAAATACCAGAGACGGCTCTTTTCAACTTCTGCTCAACCGCTTCTATTTCCTGAAGTTCAGAATAGTTATTTTTTAAGAGGTCAATTAAGATGTATTCATTTTCAACAGACTCAATTTTTTCGTTAAGCTTCTGCAGGCTGCTCTGTTTTTTTAATAACTCTTCTCTCTTATTAGAAAACTCTTTAACCTCTAAAAGTGCCTCGTCCCGGTCATCTTCAGCCTCTCTTATCTGATTATAGTAAGGTTTAAAATCTGCCACAGAGGGGTCACCGCGCTTACCACCCGTATCTACAGCTCTATTATAATATTTATCTGCAAGTTCCGGCACTCTGACCAGCTCTGAAAAACCAGCCCCAAGCAGTATTGAATAAAGCCGTTTTTCTTTCTTTTTACCGCCGGCAATTTTAGATAAATGCTGCAGTTCATCCAGACTGATACTAAATAAGTGCTGATAAGTTAACTGGTCCAGCTGATTAAAAAGTTCAACTGCAGAATGTTCTCTCTGTTTTTCATCTAAGACCCGGGGCTTAGAAAAACCTTCCAAAGAAAGATTATAACTGGTATTTTCTTTTTCCAGCTCAGCTTCTATATAATAATTGCTGGCAGCAGGTGGAATAGAGTTATCCTGCGGCAGGCCGTAGGGTAAGTAGCGGAGAAGCTTTAAAAAACTGCTTTTGCCGGCTCTATTTTTACCGCCAATAACCACCAGCTTATTTGAAATATCATCTAAATTCTGATTGTTGAAAATTCCAAAATCACGAATGTATATTTTCTTATAATGCATTTAATCTCCATCCTCAATTAATTCAGAAATTATAATTCTTTTTGCTTCTGCCATAATTTCCTGCTGCAGCTTTTGATCAGGATAAAATTTGTGGTTCTCTCTATCCTCTGGATCCTGAGTTCCCTGCCAGATCTCTCCCCATTCTGCCAGCAGCTCCTGATTTAATTCTTCCTCAGCTAAAATATCACTAATTAAAGCTTCTAGATTCTTATATAGTGGGTTGCTATTTCTCAATTCAGCCAGTTCTGGTAGGGATTTTGCTGTTCTAAAAATAATTGAATGCAGCCAGCAGCCTGGACTTTGATTAAAATTAGATCGGCGAAATTCTGCCAGCAGAGTCTCTTCCAGTTCTTCGCTGTTGTTTTCAACATGCCGGTGCAGTTCAGTTCTACCTTTGAGCAGCAGGCGAATTATTACCGCTTCAGCCGCAAACTCCTGTTTTTTATTCTGTCTGTTTATTTTATCTCTCAGCTCTTCAATTCTCTGCTGAAGCAAACTCTGCAGTTGACTAATATTATTTAAATCTTCTGCTGTCAAATCAATTTCTAACTGCCGGTAGATAACTGGAGCCAGCGGAATAAATTCTTCAATGCTCTTTAAATTGCTGTCAACCTCAACCAGAATTGCTCCTTTCTGCCCCTCTTCACTAATGTTATGGGCCTGCAGGGTTCCAGAAAAATAAACAGCTGGCTTTTTATTGAGCTGTTCAAACTGATGGATATGCCCGAGTGCCCAGTAATCAATTTCTTTTTTGCTCAGGAGCTCTCCTTTGTTAACCGGAACATAGCGGCTATTATCTTTAGTCAGAGCTGTGTGGAGCAGACCAATATTAAAAACAGAATTATCAGCTGCAGTGTAATAATTATACATGGTTCGTGATTCAAATTTCTGTCTGTAGGACTGCCCGATAATTCTGGCTGCAAGCCTGCCTGCTTTCTGATACTCAAAAGTTTCGACCTCTTCACTGGAAAAGTAATGGACATTTGCCGGGAGTTCAAAAATCTCATTTTCAACTCCCGCGGGATCATGGTTGCCGGAGATCAAAAATAGATCAATATCTTTTTCCTGCAGCTCTTCTGCCTTTTCTAAAAAAAAGCGGCTGGCCTTAACTGATCTTGCTTCCCGATCATAAAGGTCACCGGCAATTAAGATAAAATCAACTTCTCTGCTGACAGCAAGTTTAACTAAGTTTTCAAAGGCTCTTTTACCTGCAGTTCTAAACAAATTTTCATTTTCCGAATGATTTAGACCATTAACACTTAATTCTCTGCCGAGGTGAATATCTGCTGTATGAATAAATTTAATTGGCTTCGACATTAATTTCCTCCAGTCTTAGCTGTAATCTCTCTCAGTTCTATTTTCCCACTTTACAAAAAACCAGCTGAAAACAAAAATTTGGACAGTAACTTCCGGGATTCCTATCAGATGCTCAGCCAGAGACATCTTAGTATAGATAATTCCTTCAATTGAGCCAGGAATTGGTGCTACAGATCCAATCAGCGAAAATCCCCAGATCAAAAAAAACATTTTTACCCAGGCATAATCACTTTTAATCAGAGTATTATAGAAAGGATATAAAATAAAGGCGAAAAAAGCTCCCCTAAAAATTTGAAAAACTGGAGCCATCCTGACAATAGTGGAATCCAGTGAACGAAAATTAGCAAATGCATCCATGGTGACAAAGGCACTGGCATAGTTCTGCAGGTTCATAAAAACTACACCGATAAAAATATAAGTTATAACATGGACCAGGATAAAACGAATTGTAAAATAGACAAATCTTTTAGACGGTTTTAGCATCTTATTCCCCTTTTTCTACTAGTTTTAGTTTGATAGTAATTTTAACCTCTTAATAATATTTCTATATTAAAGAATTAAATCCTGTAAATTAGTTTTAAATTTTGCATAAAATCCATTGACTAATATTAATAGTAGGAATATAATTATTTATGTAAAGGAGTATCCAAAAAGCAAAGCAGCCTGTAGAGTTTTAATTCTACAGGCTTTTTTTAATTAATAGTTAATTATTTAAAATTATAATCGAGCTTACTTATCATTTTCTTCAAAACTCTCTCCAAAAGTTAGTTCCTCAGCCAGATCGCCGACATAAGGCAGTTTAAACAGCTCACCATTATAAGCCTTATACATTAATAAAAACCAGAGAACTGTTCCCACAAAGGTAATTAAAGAAGAAAGCAGGATTCCAAAGACCGGAATCACAAGCACTAAAGACGAAGCAATAAATAAAGAAAAAAAGGTGATCAGTGACTGCATCGCATGAAAGCGAACATGATTATTGTCTTTTTCTATAAAAAGAAAAATCAAACCTGTAATCCAGATGCCTGCATAAGCCAGAATGGCTTCCACATTTTCATCCAGGCCGAGACTGGTTTTTTTATGATACATAATATTTGAGATAATTATCTTTTAACTCAACTGCTAGATAATATCTCTCTCCCCCCTTTTTTCTATAGTTTTATTGTCAGAAAATTGATTGATTTCTTATATCTTTATTTTAACATAAAATCTCAAAATTAAAAAGTACTTTAAATAGAGAAAAAAACCGGCTCTGGCTAAATTTTAGAGGCGGTCTGTATTCTGATATTAAATTTAGAGCTATTCTAATTCTAAAATTAGTTCTCCTGATTCGAGCTGCTGTCCGGCTGCAGCATGAATTGCAGCTACAGTACCATCAGCAGGAGCAGTAATATTGGTCTCCATCTTCATGGCTTCCATAATTACCAGGCTCTGATTTTCTTTAACTTCTTCTCCTTCTTCGACCAGGATTTCAACAATATTCCCCGGCAGGCTGGCTCCAATTTCCATTTCATTTTTCGGATCAGCCATCTGTTTGGAGGCAGAATCAGAAGCAGCTGTACTTGCTTCATCATATATTTTTATCTCTCTTCTAAAACCGTTAACTTCAAAGGCTAATCTGCGGTACCCCTGATCATCAACCTTACCGATTTCTAAGAGTTTAACCACCAGAGTTTTACCTTCTTCAACTTTGATTTCACTGGTTTCTCCCTCACGCAGAGCGTGGAAGTAAACATCACTACCCATATGGCTTAAGTCTCCGTGTTCTTCCAGATAATCAAGATAATCTGTATAAACCTTAGGGTAAAGGGCATAAGCTAAGAGATCCTTTTGAGTCGGTTCAAAATCAAATTCCGCTTTTAACTCAGCTTCAGCTTTTTCAAAATCATAATCTTCCAGCAGAGTTCCAGGTCTAACAGTTATTGGCTCCTCGCCTTTTAAGACCAGCTGCTGCAGCTCTTTAGGAAAACCTCCAGGAGGCTGACCGAGCATACCTTTAAAGTAGGCTTCTACTGAATCCGGGAAGGCCATATTTTTGGCTTCTTCACAGATATTATCAGGTGTCAGGTCATTTTTCACCATAAAGATTGCCAGATCTCCTACCACTTTAGAAGATGGTGTAACCTTAGGAATATCACCGAGCATAAAGTTAACTTTGCGGTACATTTCCTTAAACTCCTTAAAGCGGTGGCCGAGACCAACACTTTCTACCTGTGGTTTTAAGTTAGAATACTGACCTCCAGGAATTTCATATTTATAGATTTCTGCTGTTCCAGATTTAAGTTCAGATTCAAACTGAGAATAAACAGGCCTTACTGCTCCCCAGTAGTTTGAGATCTTCTGAATATTTTCAATATCCATCTCTGGATCACGATAGGTATTTGTCAGCGCTGCAACAATTGAGTTTAGAGGTGGCTGACTTGTCAGGCCTGCCATTGTATTAAAGGCAGTATCCACAATATCAACACCTGCCTCAGCAGCCATCAGTAAAGTGGCCGCACCATTTCCGCTTGTATCGTGAGTATGAAGATGAATTGGAATTGAGATTTCTGCCTTTAAGGCTTTAATCAATTCATAGGCTGCATAAGGTTTTAAAAGACCTGCCATATCCTTAATTCCTAAGATATGAGCCCCCATTTCTTCAATTCCCTTTGCTAATTCCAGATAATAGTCCAAGTCATATTTATCTCTTTCATCATCTAAGATATCACCTGTATAGCACATTGATACCTCAGCTATTTTACCCTGTTTAACAACCTCATCCACTGAAACTTCCATTCCCGGCAGCCAGTTTAGTGAGTCAAAGATTCTGAAGACATCAATTCCAGCTTCAGCTGCTTCGACTACCAGACTGCGGATTACATTGTCAGGATAGTTTTTATATCCTACTCCATTTGAACCTCTTAATAGCATCTGGAATAAAATATTGGGTATTCTATCACGCAGGCGCTCAATTCTTTCCCAGGGTGATTCCTTTAAGAATCTGTAGGAAACATCAAAAGTCGCTCCTCCCCACATTTCAAGTGAGAATAAATCTTTAGCCAGATGAGAAGTTGCTTCAGCTATTTTTTCCATATCCACAGTTCTCATTCTGGTTGCCATCAGTGACTGATGGGCATCTCTATAAGTTGTATCTGTTAAAAGAATTTCTTCCTTATCCTTTATCCACTTAACTACAGCTTCCGGTCCACCCTGATCTAAAATTTGTTTTGTACCTTCCAGGCTGTCGATTTTTTCAAATTCAGGAACCTTGGGTACATCAAAATCAGGCTTATTACCACGGGTTTCATTGACAATTTTTTCTCCGAGATAACTTAAAATTTTCTGCTCCTGATCAGAACCGGGCACAATATCCAGCAATTCAGGATTATTGGCAATAAAGCCAGTGTCACAGGTTCCATTTTTAAAGTCTTCATGGTTTAAAACATTGATTAAAAATGAGGCATTAGTTTTAACTCCACGGACCTTCATTTCTTCAACTGAGCGCATTACTTTCCTAATTGCATCAGGAAAACTTCTCGACCAGGAAATAGTCTTAACCAGCAGACTGTCATAATAGGGATTGATAATTGCCCCTGTATAACCATTTCCACCATCAAGTCTGATACCATAACCGGAGCCAGTCCGATAATGATCAAGACGGCCGGTGTCAGGAATAAAGTTGTTGGAAGGATCCTCAGTTGTAACCCGACACTGAATGGAATAACCATTCATTTTAATTGACTCCTGTGAAGGAATATTAATTTCTTCTGAATCAAGTTGGTAGCCTTCAGCCACCAGAACCTGACTCTGAACAATATCAATTCCAGTTACCATTTCACTGACTGTATGTTCAACCTGAATTCTCGGATTAACCTCGATAAAATAATGATTATTATATTTATCAACTAAAAATTCTACTGTACCTGCATTTTTATAACCTGCACCACGGCAGAGTTTTAAAGCATCATCCAAAATTGCCTGTCTCTTTTCATCACTTAAGGCAACAGCGGGTGTAAACTCAACTATTTTCTGATGGCGGCGCTGGATTGAGCAGTCACGTTCAAATAAATGAACAAGATTGCCGTGTTCATCACCTAAAATTTGAACCTCAATATGTTTCGGATTCTCCAGATATCTTTCTACAAAAATATCGTCAACCCCAAAAGCCTTACGGGCTTCTTCTTTGGCATCTCTATATTGAGCAATTAATTCGTCATCAGAACGAACAATTCTCATTCCACGGCCACCACCACCGGCAGCTGCTTTAAGCATCAGAGGATAACCATGTTTTTCAGCGAATTTTTTGATCTCATCTTCTTTTTTAATCGGTTTTTCTAAACCAGGGATAGTAGGCACATCAAATTCCTGAGCCAGAATCTTGGACTTAATCTTATCTCCTAATTTCTCCATTACTTCTGCATTAGGTCCAATAAACTTAATCCCGGCTTCCTCACACTGACGGACAAATTCCGGATTTTCTGATAAAAATCCATAACCAGGATGAATTGCATCTACATCCTTTTTAAGTGCTAAGTCAATAATTTCGTCGATAGCCAGATAAGCCTCAATTGGTCCTTTGTTATTTCCAATTTGATAGGCCTCATCTGCTTTAGTTCTGAAAAGAGCGGTTCTGTCCTCCTCAGAATAAATTGCTACAGTTCTAATGCCCAACTCCTTACAGGCTCTAATTACTCGAATTGCTATTTCTCCACGATTGGCCACTAAAACTCTCTTAAACTTTTTCGGCATACTCTAAATCTCCCTTCTTTAACTCTTTAATAGTGTAAAGTATTTATATTTAATAAAATTCTACCCGAAAAATCAGGTAGAAGTTATTAATAAAGTATTATCAGCGGCAAAAACAAATGCGCAAAAACTGTTTAAACTCTCATATTTATTTATATTCCTCTTCAGTATACCATAATTAATGAATAATATCTAATCAGAGACTGTATTAAAAATTTTTTGAATAATTATTTATTTTGCCTGTTCTGATAGAGGAAAAATCCACCCAGCCCGATTAATACTACAGGTGTAATATAATTTAAGTATTCAAGATTTTGTATAAAATCATTATTATCCACGAATATCACAAATAATCCAAAAAGAATTAGGGCAGCAGCAGGATATATCGGCCAGTCCCATTTTTTAAAAGCACTGGTGTGAATTAAAATAGCTAAAAAAGCCAGCCCCAGCATGATAAAGAAAAATCCCCCACCAAGACTTTCAATAAAATCTATTCTCTCCAGGTCTGAAAATAGGGCAATGGCCAGCAAAATAGCACCAGGGATCAAAAAACCAATATTTCTGTAATGTTTTCTGGCTCCCAAAATAAAATAAGTAAAAATAAAGCCGCCACTTAAAAGATAAAGGAAAATATCATCACTGATTAAATTTAAGGTGTTTAGTAAAATAAAGATACCAATTGTAATTAATAAAATTCCAAGCTTCTTTTTATCCATTCTAAAACCTCCATTTGTATATTTTATAACTTAATTATAACAGAAATATTTTAGACAGCAAATTTTTCAACTCACTTTTATTTTAATTAAGTGAAGGAGATTTTTTTAATTTAAAGAATATAATATATAAGAGATAAATAAAAATTCATAAGAGGTGGCGAAAATGAAAAAGAGAGAGAATCTTTTAAATGACTTTAAGACGCTGATCTCTTTTGATCTGATAGTCTTATTTATAAAAAGAGTCTATCAGAAAGCTAAAGAAAATGATATTTTCATTCATGCGATGGGTATGGTTTATATAACCACCCTTTCGATTGTCCCCTTTTTAATCTTTTCTTTTTATATTATGACTCTTTTTAATTTTTTTGGTAAGATTGATACCATTGTCGACGAAATCAAAGCCCTAATTTTAAATAATCTCGCTGCCGGCACCGGTGAAAATTTGATTGAATATCTGGAAGTATATATTGTGAATGTTGACATTGAGCAGCTGGGAATAATCAGTTTTATATCTTTGATTTTCATTATTGTTTTTATGCTGGCCCGCGTCGAAATGACCTTTAATAAGATCTGGAATGTTAAGGAACACCGCGACTTATTTAAAAGATTTGTTTCTTTTTGGACCTTTATTACTCTTGGGACTTTTACAATAACACTTCTTTTGACCCTAAGCCTCTTATTTGCCGAAAGATATCTTGGTTTGTGGTTGAGTGGAGATCAAATTAGTGAGAGCAGTATTTTCAGCTATATTCTATTTTCTTTTAATTTTCTAATCTTTATCACCGCTTATTATTTTGTGCCCAACACAGAAGTAAAACCAGCAGCTGCACTTTTTGCCGGACTGTTTAGTGGTGTTCTGTTTATTTTTTCTAAAAATATTTACAGTATCTATACAGCCAATATCATTACTTACAATCAGATTTATGGACCATTATCAATCATCCCAATCTTTTTGCTCTGGCTCTATTTAATCTGGCTAATTGCTCTTTTAGGTGCAGTGATTTCTTATGTTTTCCAGCACCGCTCAAGCCTTAAATATATGCTCAACAGAAAAAAGATTAATCAGGGTTTAAGAGATTTAATTCCAACTGCTATTTTGTTAGCGCTTTACAAAAATTTTAAAGCCGAAAATAAGCACCCTCTTTCCTTTGCAGAGCTAATTGGAAAAATTAATCTTCCGGCTGAAGATATCGAAGCTGAACTGGAAAACTTAAAAGAAAAAAATATCATTGCCGAAACTGAAGATGGTAAATATCTGCCGCTGGATGAAGCCAGTAAATTATCTATCTGGGAAAGTTATCAAACTAATTTTCTTGATGAAAAATTTGAAATCAAAAATATTTTTAAAGATGAGGAAATGCAGTCTCTGTATAAAAGGATTAAAGAACTGGAAAAGGACAGTTTTGAAAGCATGAAATTTGTCGATTTTTTGAATTAATTCTGCTGAAAGCTTTAAATTTAGTCTAATTTGTGCTACAATTAATGATTGTGTCAGGCATTATGCATTGAGGAGGAATTTAAATGGTTAAAAAAGCTAATAATGAAAATAATGATAACCAGAATGACAGTACTGAAGAAGAAGAAAATGATCTCGATCTTTCCATACCTGATGGAGCCGGTATTGATGATTCCGTACGTGTTTATTTGAAAGAAATGGGAAAAGTTGATCTGCTTGACAAGGAAGAAGAAGTGGAACTTGCAAAAAGAATTGAACAGGGTGATCAGGAAGCGCGCGAAAAGCTGACTGAAGCCAACTTAAGACTTGTTGTCAGTATTGCCAAAAAATATATAGGACAGGGTATGTCATTTCTGGATTTAATTCAGGAAGGTAATAAAGGTTTAATGAAAGCAGTGGAAAAATTTGATTACACTAAGGGGTACAAATTCAGCACCTATGCTACCTGGTGGATCAGACAGTCTATTACCAGAGCACTTGCTGACCAGGCAAGAACAATTAGGATTCCAGTGCATATGGTAGAGACTATGAACAAATTAAGAAGAATTGAAAAAAGACTTAAAAAAGATTTAGAAAGAGAACCCACTTTAGAGGAAATCGGTGAAGAAATGAATATGGAGCCGGAAAAGGTATTAGAAATTCAGAAACTGGCTATGAATCAGCAGCCAACTTCTTTAGATACTCCTATCGGTGAAGAAAAAGACAGCCATTTAAAGGACTTTATTGAAGATCAGGATGCACCAGCACCTGAAATGCTTGCCTCTTCTGAACTTTTAAAGGATCAGTTAGAAACAGTACTCGATACTTTAACAGACAGAGAAAAAAGAATTATTAAATTAAGATTTGGGCTCGAAGACGGACGTCAGAGAACTTTAAAAGAAGTAGGAAGTCAGTTTGGAGTTACCAGAGAAAGAATCAGACAGATTCAGGCAAAAGCTTTAAGAAAACTAAGACATCCCACCAGAAGTAAAGAATTAAGAGGATATTTAAATAATTAAATTGAGCATATGAGGCATAAATAATTAAAGGCTGATCCACTCTCAAACGGGAGTAGGTCAGCCCTTTTTTTATTTTAATATTTTCTTTTCAAAGTAGGAATTAAGCAGATCATAGAGAAAATCAATGTTCTGCTCCTCTTCTTCAAAATTCTGGTGCAGCAGCGGAATATTTGTCTGCAGCACAGCAAAAAGTCGGTACAAATCCTGATTATCCTTTTCTAATTTGATTTCAAATTCTTTCTCCAGAATCATAATAAAAAGTTCATATATTTGATTAATTACCACTCTTGGAAATCTGATTCTTTTAAATTTTTCTTTCTGCTCTGCCTCATCCATTTCAAGATCATTCATAATATATCGATAAAGCTCTCTCACAATTGATTTTTTCTTCTTCATTTCAGAATAAAGTACTTCTATATAGTTTTTTAAATAATCTGCTTCATTTTTTTTGCAGTTCATTTTTAAAATCTGATATGTTTCTTTCCAGCTTTCCTCAAAAACTCCAATATATAATTTCCATTTATTTGGATAATAGTTGTAGAGAGTCCCGACGGCTATTCCGACTTCTGAGGCAATTTTTCGCATACTTACATTCTGATAGGGATTTTCTTTGAACAATTTTAAAGAGGTTTTTGCGATCTCTTCTTCCAGATTTTCAATTATTTTAGGCATATTATACTCCTTTAACTAAAATACTACAAAATACAGTGATAATAATTTAAGCACTCTCTTTATTATATTCTAGATTAGGATTTCGGATTCCTGCCTCTCCTTCCAGCTCCTTAATCTCTCTGTAAACAAAGGTAAATAAAATCACTGTCAGCAGAAAGGTAAGTCCATCAGCAACCGGTTGAGCCATAAATAAACCCTGGATTCCAAATGACCTGGAGAGCATGATGATTGCCGGGATAAAGAAAAACCCCTGTCTCGATAGTGATAAAATGGTTGCCGGTACCCCGTGTCCTAATGCCTGGAATAAGGTATTAATTGTAATCGCAAAACCTAGCAGTGGTAAAACAAGGGCATAGAGTTTTAAACCAGTCGAAGCTATTTGAATGACTTCCGGGTCCTGACTGAAAAAGCTGATCACCTGCTGATTAAAGAAGAAAAATACCACAAATAAAGCAACCCCAAAAAATGTTGTCCTTTTGATTGTCACCTTAATTGAATCTTTAAGCCTCTCAATCTGACGGGCACCAAAATTAAAACCAGCAACCGGCTGAAAACCCTGAGTAAAACCGGCAATTACAAAAAAGCCAAAGGAAAATACCCGGTTAATTATTCCGACTGAGGCCACTACCGAAGCACCATAAACTGCTGCCATATTGTTTAAAACTGTCATCGCTACACTGCTTAAAAGCTGTCTGATTAGTGTTGGTACACCTATTTTCATAATTTCAGTATATATTGAAAGTGAGGGGCTGAATTCTCGCAGTTTAAAATCAAGTACACTCTTCTCAGATTTATAAAAAGCGATCAGCATTACTGTAGAAACGGCCTGAGCAATTACAGTTGCTGTTGAAGCACCGGCAATTCCCATGCCAAAAGTAAAGATTAAAATCGGATCTAAGATAATATTTAAAAGAGCACCTGTGCTTAAAGCAATCATACTCATTTTAGCACTGCCCTCTGCTCTAACCATATTATTCATATTCATGTTACTCATTGTAAAAATAGATCCAATAATTATAATCGCGGTATAATTAACCGCATAAGGCATAATCACATCTGTAGCTCCAAATAGTCTGAGCAAGGGTCTAAGATAATATAGTCCCCCAGCAGCCATTATAATTCCTAAAATAAAAGTTGTGATAATTGAAGTTGTGGAAACACGATTGGCCATTTCTTTATTATTTTCTCCCAGCAGCCTGGAAATAAAAGAAGCAGAACCAATACCAAAAGTTAAACCAATAGCCGAAATCACCATAAACAAAGGAAAAGCAATAGTTACCGCCCCAATTGCTTCAGTCCCAATTCTTCCCACAAAAATTGTATCCACAATATTATAAACAGCAGTTACCAGCATCCCAATTATTGCAGGAATAGACATTTCTGTCAATAATTTAGGAATCGGCATTTCTGCCAGTTTTCTAGTCTTTTCATCTTTATACATTTTTCTACCTCCATTTTTTATATGAATTATGTTCATTAAACCATAAAAAAAGACTTTATGAATCATGTTCACTATAATAAATTATAATGAATGTTGTTCATAAAGTCAAGGTATTTTTAAATTGTTTTATTTATAATTCATAAATATTAAGAATTAATCTTTTCCTGAATAAATTTTTTACCGGTGGTAGAGCTGAAAAATATGATGTTAAAACTTAAAAATACAGCAGCACCAATAAAAATAACATATTTTACATCGATCAGTTTGATTGTAAAAGAAGAAATCAAAAGTGAAATCGGTACAATTATTTTAATAATGCTCATTTTAACACTCAAAACTCTACCCAGTAGCTTTTGAGGAACAATTTTTTGAATAATCACATTTGCCGGCACATCTATCCAGGCAACTGAAATCCCGCTCAAAAACATCAGCAAACTGTAATAAGTTAAAATGAAATTTGAAGCTGGAGTATTCTGAAATATAAAGATCGGTAAGGCAAATGCTGCTGCCCCCACTGCAGAAATAAATGTAATATTTTTGATTAAAATATTATAGCTGATTTTATTCATAATCTTTTCAGTTAATAAGGCACCGGTTATCATCCCAACCGGAAACGCTGCCTGAATAATTCCATATTTACCCGGATCAATTTTCCAGATTGTATTTAATAGATAGGGCAGCGGTACAATTAAAGTGAAATTGAAAAAGAAATTTAAGGCAGCAAAGATATAGACCAGAGCTTTTAAACTTTTTGAACTGAAAATATAATGAAACCCTTCTTTTAATCTAAAAATAAAAGTATCTAATTCGCTGCTGCTCCCTCTTCCCTCTGCTAACTGCTGATTATACTGATAATCGATAAAATACTCTATCAGTGCCGAAATCATAAAAGAAAAAGCATTAATTAAGATAAAACCTTCCAGATTAATAAATCCATAAATTACTCCCCCCATTAGCGGGCCTAAAATATGGGATAAAGATTCAATTACCCTGGCCTGAGAATTAATTTTTACCAGAGCTGATTTCCTGACCAGAGCTGGTTTGGCTGATTCTAGAGCAATATCAAAAAACACTGTTAAGCTTGTCATTACAAAGGTGCTGAAATATAGAATATAAACATTAAAGGTAAAATTAGTTATAAAAAGATAGATCAGAAAAAGAAAGATACCATTAATCAGATCAGCACCAACCACTAGAATCTTTTTGTTGAATTTATCCGCTATTACACCGGCAATTGGATTAAATAAAACAACAGGTAAAGTATATAAAGCAAGATTAAGGGCAAAAGAAAGTGCAGAAGAAGTTGACCTCAATAGATAAAGTCCAACCACAAAAGCATAGATTGCAGAGCCAAATAAAGAAATAGTTTTACCTGATAAAAATAAGAGCAGATTTAAATTTTCTCTTCGATCACTTTTATGCTCCAGTTTATTTTCAATTTTTTCTTCCTGATAATTTAACATTTTTAATTACCTCCTCTTCTTTCTAATTTAATTATAAAGAGTGGAGGTAGGACTACTGCAAGAGGCTCAAAAAATTTTTTTTAGCCTATTTTTTAAAAAACTGGAGTTAACTCTACTTTTATTTTCTGGCCTGCAGCTGATAGGAATAGATTTGATCACCAATCTGAGCAAATTCTTCGTATTTGCCGAAAGAATTTTCAATTTTTTTAAGTTCTGACTTATCTTCTTCTAAAAACTCAAAACCCATCTCCTGTAGTTTTAATCTGATATTTGAATAGATAAAGTAGTCACGATATTTTCTGGCAACTATGTTTTTCTCCCCAAACTTATGATAGATTATAAAAACTGCAGTTAAAATAAAATTCTCTTTAAAATATTGAAGCAGCAGCTCCGGTAAAAAGCCCTGATTATGAAAAGAAAAGTTAGAAATTCCAGAAAAATCAAGTAAGTAATCAAGTGACTTTTCTTTAAGAGGTAGGGTAGGTAGTTCTGCAGTTAGAAAAATAATTTCAGGACCGGCAGGTGATAATTCAAGTAATGACTTGAGATATCTATTAAGTTCAGGATTATGTTCTACACAAATATAAGTGATGTCTGAGGACAGCTGATCATAGATATTTCTTAATAAAAGTCCGTAACCGGAACCGGGTTCTAAAATCACTTTATTCTTTAAATTACTGAAATTAATTTTATTCTTCAGCCACTCAAGACTCTGATAGGAATGATCCATAAATTCAGAATCAGTCTGCTTAATATAGTCAGTTACATGAAAAAGCGGATCTGTTTCGAATACCTCCGCCTGAGTCTCCTGATTGTAAATTTCTTTTGTATAGAGGATTCCATCCTTAATTAAAATCTTTTCTCCACAGCTGCAGTTGAGGCTGCCCTGATGAATTCTATTATTTTCAATTTTTTCTGCAGATAAGCTTAAGTCTGAGCCGCAGGCCGGACAGGCAAAGAGATCTAAAAGATTTAAATTTAAGCTGAGGTCATTCTGCTTTTCATTACTTTCTTCTTTTAGTTTTTTTAGGTGGCTTTTTAAACCATCTTTGGCCTTTTTCAGCTCAGTTATTCTCTTATTTAAGCTTTTTAATTTATTTTGATAAAGATTCTGATAATAGCTGTTCCGCTGGTAGTTGCTCAGTCTGCCTATTCTTTTAAAATTTAAGATTTCTTTTATTTCATCCAGGGAAAACTCCATTTCTTTTAGTTTTAAGATCTCTTCCATATCATTCTGGTCTTCCTGATCAAATTCGTAATGTCCTCCCACTTTCTGCGGGTTAATCAGTTTCAATTTCATGTAATAACGAATGGTATCATAGCTTAAATTAAATTTATTTGAAAATTCTCTAATTTTCATTTAAACTCATCCCTTTATCTTTTATTTCCAGGCCGACTAATAATTATCCTTGATTTAACTTAAAAAAGCTTAGGCTGCTGCAGATATTTACAGCAGCCTGAACTTTAAGTTATATAATTTTATTTTGCTGCCAGAGATCCCATTGGATCCCATGGTTTTAAGACAACCGGATCTTTTTGATATGATTTCAGATCGGCTTCAGCTAAATATTTTTTATTAATAACTACCTCATAGTTAAATTCCTTAAACCAGTCATTACTCATAATGAAAAATCCATCTTCTCCAACTTTTTCTCCCCAGCTGTTCTGAACCTTCCAGCTTAAAGGCTCTTCGTCTTTTAAGTTGACACCGGTAAAGGCCATAGCATGAGTTAAAATACTTTCACCATACTGCAGGCGCTGCCCCTTATCCAGAGAAAATTTTGTATCCAGCACATCGCCATAGTTAAATAATTCAGTATCCATAATTCCTAGCTCGCGATCAGACCACTGACCAACATCACAGCCAAACCAGACAGGTTCACCATCTTTTAGCTGCTCTTTTGTATAAGCAATCAGCTTCTCAATCGGCAGATTTAAGTAATGAATCTGCTGACCTTCTTTGACATTACCTAAAAATTCGACTGTATAGGTTTGATCAAAAGGTTTATCATCAGTTGGAGCATTGATAATACTTACATAATCTGTCATCTTGACTTTAGAATATTTATTATAAAATTCCTGAGGAGTCAGCTCACTATCTCGATAGAACTCCCCATCTTTATTTCTGTATTCAAAATCGAAGTTCTGAGGCGGCTCACCCAGAAAATAAGCAAGAATTGAATAAATTTCAGCCAGCATATCTTCTTTTTCTTCTCTTAAGCTTTCTTTATCTGCTCCCAGTTTAAAATCTTCCCGTAAAGTTTGGGCCAGATCTCTTAATTTTAAACTTAAAATCTTATTCAGATAGCGGGAATTGCTGCTGTGATAGCTCTCAGGCATCACATATTTAGGTACAATCCCGTACTTCTCAATTAGGGCAGTAAACATATCCCACTGACCACCATCATTTGTCGGCTCATTTAAAAGCCACATTACCCGGCGGCTGTCTAAGTCCAGTTCAACAGTGGAAATAATATTTTCCAGAAAATAATTTGCTTTTTCCAGCTTATCCCAGAACATCGTGTAGGCCTGAGATAACTCAAAATCGTGATCTTTGATATTTAAATCTTTCGAAATACTGTAGCGGATATTATTTAAAGCAGCAAACATCCAGCAGCGGCCGCTTTTTACCTGATTGGTTACCTTTCCTACATCAATCTCTTCGGAAAAATCATAGTGCATCTTTTTGACCGACTCATTATTTAAGGCAGTATCATTGATTCCATTTTTAATAACTGCATTGGCAATGATCTCACTATTTTCTCTGGCCTTAAACTTCTTTTTGAATTTATCCAACTTGGGCTGATCGATTATTTGTCTGTTCATTTTGTAAATCCTCCCTTTTTAATCTAAAACTTAATATTTATAGTAAAAGCTTAATTTTATCTTAATCTTAAACAGTTATGTTTTTATTGTCAGACTATTACCCTGTTACCTAATTGTACACTTTTCTTCATTTTTAAGTGCCTTGTAGGCGGGACGAATAATTTTGTGGTCACTAACCAGCTGCTCAATTCTGTGAGCACACCAGCTGGCAACTCTGGCTGTAGCAAATAATGGGGTAAATAACTCTTCCGGAATATTTAACAGCTGATAGACAAAACCGGAGTATAAATCCACATTAGCACAGATTTCTACATCCTCTCCCCGCTCTTCTTTAAATATTTCTTTGGTCAGACTTTCAATATTATCATAGAGCTCAAATTCTTTGAGTCTGTCTTTGGCTGCTGCCAGCTCTTTTGACTTTTTCTTTAAAATTACAGCCCGGGGATCACTTTTGGTATAAACAGCATGCCCCATTCCATAAATTAGGCCCTTTTGATCAAAGACTTCCCCTTTTAAAATCTGCTTCAGATATTTCTTCAGCTCTGCTCTATCAGAATAGTCAGCAAGGTTTTCTTTGATATCATCGACCATTGCTTTAACTCTTAAGTTAGCTCCCCCGTGCTTGGGTCCCTTAAGACTTCCGACAGCTGCTCCCACGGCAGAATAAGTATCTGTTCCACTGGATGAAACCACATGGGTTGTAAAAGCCGAGTTATTACCTCCACCATGTTCAGCGTGCAGGATCAGTAATAAATCAAGCGTATCTTTTTCCAGCTGAGTATAATCATTATTGGCTCTGATCATATGTAAAATATTTGCCGCTGTCCCCAGACCTTCTTTCGGGTTATGAAGATAAAGGCTCTGATCGTCAAAATAATGAGCTTTAGCCTGAAAACCATAGGAAATAATGGTAGGAAATCTGGCAATTAATTTTAAACTCTGGACTAAAATCCGGTCAATAGCAAGTGAATCCGGTTTTTCATCATAAGAGTAAAGCACCAGAATCGCCCGCTGCAGCTTATTCATTACATCGCGACTTGGACTTTTCAAAATTGTATTTTCAGTAAAATGAGTTGGCAGTTTTCTAAAGCCATCTAAAATTGCATTAAATTTTCTTAACTCTTCCTCTCCCGGCAGCTCCCCAAATAATAAGAGGTAGACAATACTTTCAAAACCAAATTCACCAGTATTTTTTACCAGCTCATCAATTTCTATATCTCTATAGAATAATTTACCTTCAATCGGAGTTTTAACTCCATCACAGTAGGTATAACCATGCACAGAACCAATCTTAGTAAAACCAACTACTACACCAGTACCATCAGAATTTCTCAAACCCTGCTTAATATCATACTGTCTGTAATATTCTTTATCAATCTTATTAACCCGTTCCACCTTTGCGGCTCTGTCTTCAAGCCAGTTATCTTTTAAATCCCTAATCAACCAGTCTTTTGTTTCCACATTCTCACTCCTCAATTCTCTGCTCAAATAGTTAATGATATTTAAAAAAATAAATTAAATTTTAGTTCTTATATTATTATAACAAAATATTGAGCATTTATACAATTGATTTAATCTTCAGAAAAAATCAGGTGATAGAATTCCCCAGTTTAATTACCGCATTTAATAATTCAATAAAAATTTCTGAAGGCCGGTTTAAAGCCGCTGGTGGAAATGAATTGCTGCCAACAGTTTTAATTATCTTATCTTGATGAACAATATATAAATGCCAGTTTGAGCCTTCATAGAATCTAAGACCTCTATAGTTATATTCACTATCCCAGTCCCAGACATTTAATTGGTCTAAAGACTGCCAGAATTCCACCCAGTCTATTTCTGCCGGCCTTCCTATTTTGAAATGGCTGTCACTATCAAATATATTTTTAAAAAGATTACAGTTGTTAAAGTAATAAATATTTGGCTCTATCCATTTTAAATAAATTATAGGATTTAATCTGTTGAAGCTGAAGTCTAATTTTTGGGGAAGATAAAGTTTATTATTTTTCATATTAGTTCACCTCTAATTTAACAATAACACAATAAGATATAAAAAGACTCTAAAAGTATTTAAACTATTAGAGTCCTATCTATTCAGTCAATATTTTTTATCATCTCTAAAATTGTATCCCTGCCGTTTAAAAAATCTTCAAATCTTGTTTCAACAGTAATCTCTGGATAAAGTGAATCGGGATCACTATCTTCAAGCAGAGTAAAATATTTAGTAGAATAGCTTACTCGCAAACCAGAATTTGGAAGGTTAAAGGTTCTTACCTCACCATAGTGATTCGGTTTACCCATAGTAGGAGTACCAATCAAATACCCATTCAACTCTTCTTTAAAATCAAGGGCATTTATAATTGCTGATGAGAAGGTATCAGGACCTATAATAACATAGGTTTCAAATTGATCTTTATACTCTCTTAATTCCTCTGCAAAGTTGGTCCCCTGGCTTGAATCACCTCCGGAATTGAAGCGCAGGTCAATTACAAGTTTATTTATTTCTTCATTTTTTATTAAATCTAATATTTCCAACTTTTCTGCTGCAAAGGAAGGCAGTTCCGGATTAGGCTGGCCGTGTTTATCAGCCAGTTCCCTGCTCCAGCAGCTGTTATACTGAAAATATAAAATTTTTTCAGCAGCAATATAATCTGACCAGAAAAGTTGATTGGCATTTTCCAGCACATAACCAGGCTGATAATTCAGGGACACAAAATTATTTCTGTCTGCTGCCATGTTTTCAATTTTTAAAGGCTCAAAACTAATGCTAATCTCCTCTTCATTTTGTTCAAAAATAAATTGATTCTCAGATTCAGCTATCTCCAAATAGCTGAGAAGTTCATTTAGTTTAAGAAATGAGCTCAGCCGGTAATCAAGGGATACCTGATTATCAGCTGTAATAATGCGGCTGAATTTATTTTTTAATTCTTCCACTGAATAACCATTAATTGAAATCAGTTCTGCCCCCAGAATCTCTTTATGCTGCTCAGTAGTTGTCATTACTCGATAACCATCTTCAAATCTGCGCAGAAATAGTGGGTAATATTCACTTAAAAAGCGGGTATTGTCAATAGCAGTGTGGGTGTCACCAATTTCAGCAAAGATTTCTGCCATCCTTAGACTGATTTCGAGATCAGAAAGTTCAGGCAGATCACTTTTTAGTTGACTCATTTCCTGCTTAAATTCTTCCTCTTCCAGCTGAAAAAACAAATTTTTATGCCGGGCAGGCAGCTCTTTTTCTAAATAATTTAGATCTTGCCGCCATTCCATTTCCGTGATTTCTGCTGCTGTCCCAGTGTTAATAAAGATGAATAAAAAAATTAAGCTGAGCAAAAATATTTTTTTCATAAATGATATTCCCTCCACAATAATTAAAGTATTTAAAATTTACATGATAAATATATCACAATAAGTGTAAAAGATAAAACCCGCTTTTACAAACGGGATCTATCCTGATTTTAAATTAAATATTACTTTCAACTCTAATCACACTTTTAACCTCTATCACATCATCAAGTTCTTTAATTTGAGCCAGAGATTTATTTAAATCTTTTTCCCTAACTGAGTGAGTGATAAATACCAGTGGTACAACCGGATTGTCCTTCTGCTTCTGCAGTACTGAAGCCAGACTGACATTATTATCCCCAAATATTTTGGCGATATGGGCCATCACGCCCGGCTCATCCTTAACTTCAAAGCGCAGATAAAAGCTGTTCTCAATTTCATCAATTTTAATTACATTACTTTCTAAAAAGGAGTCCATCCGCTGTACTTCCCGCTGATTGTGGTTAATATCTTTAGCCACCTGGATGATATCTGCAGTTACAGCACTACCAGTAGGCATCTGTCCTGCTCCCCGGGCTGTAGACATCACCTGACCAACAGCATCACCATGCAGGTAAACACAGTTATAGGTGCCATTAATCATAGCCAGCGGGTGATCTTCAGGCACAAAGGCTGGATGAACTCTGACATCAAGTCCTTCAGGTGAGTTTTTGGCTATTGCTAAAAGCTTAATTACATAACCCATTTCGTGGGCCAGCTCAATATCTTCAATAGCAACATCTTTAATTCCTTCTACATAAACCTCTCTAACATCAACAAAGCGCTCAAAAGCCAGTGAGGAAAGAATAGTGATTTTATAGGCTGCATCATCACCTTCAATATCTGAAGAAGGATCTGCCTCAGCAAAGCCCAGCTCCTGAGCATTTTTTAGAGATTCAGCAAAATCTTTTTTCTCCTTGCTCATATCAGTTAAAATATAATTGGTGGTTCCATTTAAAATACCATATATTTTTTCAATTCTATTGGCGGCCAGAGAATTCTGCAGCGGTCTGATTATCGGCAGACCACCGGCAACACTTCCCTCATAACAGACCTGAACATCATTTTCATCTGCTTTTCTAAAGATCCGCTTTCCATATTTTGCAATCACCAGTTTATTGGCAGTAACAATACTCTTCCCATTTTCAATAGCCCTAATTATGTAGTCATAGGCCGGCTGCTCTCCCCCAATTAATTCGACAACAATATCTATATCCGGATTATTAATGATATCTTCAACCTGATCAGTTAATAATTCCCGGTTAATTTCAATATCTCTTTCCTTTTCCAGGCTGTTGACCAGGATTTTTTCTATTCTAACCTCAGTTCCAACCTTATTTTTAATATTTTCAGCATTCTTCTCCAAAATCTTAACTACTCCACTACCAACTGTACCAAGTCCTAAAATTCCTATCTTAAGCAAAATTATAACCTCCTGTAATCTTATATTGCTTGCTTCTAACTTCTCTATTATTAAATATTATATCAAGGAGTTATTAACTTGTCGACTTTCTGAGAAAATTTATGCTTTAAATTTAAGAATTATTAATAATTTCAACAAATCATCTTTCCTTCATGGCTGCAGTTGGCTCTAATTTCGCTGCCCTGCGAGCCGGTAAAATACAGCTTAAGGTCACTACAACTGCCCCAATTAAAAAGGCAAAAACCGAGTTGAAGATCGAAGACTGAGTATAGATAATTGAACTGATCATGATCTCAGAATCAAAACCAGATAAAGCAGCTGTAAAATCAATTCCATTCACAGCAAAATAATTATTGATAATTGAACCAATAATTGAGCCAAAAAAACTGCCGATAATTCCCATTACCGCCCCTTCTAAAATAAAAAGCTTTAAAATACCTCCGCTTTTCATTCCCAGAGCAGACATCATGCCAATTTCTCTGGTTCTTTCTTTAATAATCATAATCATTGTATTAATCACAACAATTGAAGATAAGAGAACAATAAATATATAGACCTGATTATATATTAATTGTGCAATTTCCATGTAGGGCAGAAGATCACTTGTTTCCTGATAACTGAGCGCCAGATATTTATTTCCACCCGCTTGAGAATTAAGATATTCTTTGACCCGTGGCAGAACCTCAGCTGTCATTTCTCTCTCTGGAGTAACTAATAAAATTTCACTCTGCTGATCTTCCATATACAGTAAAGGCTGCACGGCTGCCAGCGGTATAAAAAATGCCTGTTCATTTAAAGCTTTTAAACTGCTGTTGATTCGTCCAACCACTGTTACCGTAAAACCGGTTACAGAATTAAAAGATGTATTAGCTACTATAGTTAAACTATCTCCCACCTTTTTATCCAGCTTTCTTAAAAGTTCAGTTCCCATCACCACTTCTAATTTGCCGTTTTCGATCATTCTGCCTTCGACCAGCTGATCTTCTATATTTGTAAACTCTATTTCATTTTCTTTTTCAACTCCCCAGCCCATCATATTAATCAGTTCATTACCGGTGCTGACAACTGCACCAAACTTTAAACGCGAAATTAAAAGCTCTACTCCGTCCAGATTCTGCAGTTCAGATTTCATCTGAGCTAAAGATTTGTCCTCAAAACCATCAACATTATAATTTAAAGGCATTACTCTCTCCTGATCGTAGTATTCCCGGTCAATTATCTTTATGTGGCCTGAATTATACTGAATGTGATCGGCAAAAGATAAATTAATCAATCCTGTTATATAACCGCGGGCAAAAACAACTACTGCTACAGCAAAGGCAACAGCAAGAATAGATACAAAAGTTCTTAATTTGTGTCTAAATAAGTTTTTAAGGGCTAAATTAAGATAAAAAAGCATTTTTCTCCCCCCTATTCATAATGAAGCGCTTCTACTGGATCTTTTGCTGCTGCCCAGTATGCTGGTAAAATACTTGCCAGAAATGAAACAGTTACTCCATAAGCAAAGACTAAAATAAATGATCTGGGGTTCCAGCTTCCATACATTTCACCAATTATAGGAACTCCAAACTTAGATAATTCTATCCCAGTAATCAGATCAAAATTGATACCAATCCTGGTCATAGCTAAAACTCCAAAAAAGCCCAAAATTAGACCAATGAGTCCTCCTAAAATTCCAATTCCTGTTGACTCAATAATAAAAATATAGATAATCTCAGATTTTTTTAAACCAAGGGAAAGCATCATCCCGATTTCTTCCATTCTTTCTAAAGCAGCCAAAATTACAGTATTAATAATTGCAATGGCCGCTATCAATAAAATTATCACCATCACCAGCTGAATTCCTGCCTGTTTGGCACTGGCAACTGTAACGGCGTCCAGCTGCTGCCAGGGATAGCCTTCAAGTGTGGGATATTCCTGATTTAAACTATTTTCTAGCTGGACTGCGGTCTTCTCAGCAGTATTTTTATCATTCAGCTCAATGATTAGATTAGAAATACTGTTGTCTACATTTAAAGATTTCTGAGCTATTTGAAGGGGCAGATAGACATAATTGCTGTTTAAATTGGGATTAATTGTGTGCAGCAGACCCACTATTTCTAAATCTATAGTATTGAAAGTTTCATATTTATCTTTAACCAGCAGAGTAAAGTAATCTCCCTCCTTTAGTTTCATTAGATCAGCCAGCCTTTTACCCATTACTGCCTGATAGCTATTTTCAGTAAAAATAGTTCCTTCCACAAAACTATTTTTTAAGTCAAAAATACTAAGCAGCTCAGCTCCTTTAACCCCCTTGGCCACTATCGGCAGTTCATTTATCCCATTATTTAATCTGGCTGAAAAATTTAGTTCTCTTAAATCAAGCTGATGCTGAGGGTGGTCTCGAATAATTTTAAATAGTTTATCTTCTTCGCTGATTAAATTCTCCAGCGGCAGTTCATCCTTTTCCTCCCAGTAATTTTGATCAGCCACCTGCAGATGACCTGCCTCATAATCAATTATTGTGTCAAATGACATTTCGGTCATCCCACCAATCAAGGAATCCATAATCAGATAAAAGAAAATAGCAAAGGCGATAATAACAGCAGTAATCAGAGTTCTATTTTTGTGGCGGACTAAATTTTTAAAAGCTAGTCTGGTTAAAAACATAAATTCACCTTCTTTATTATAATTATTTATACTATATAGTTCTCTATCCAGTTTATTTAACCTTCATTTTTTAAGTTAATTTGTTGCCTCTGATACACTTTTAAAAATTAATAATAATTACTATTGACAAAGATAAAAAGTGGTGGTATATTATATTTAACAAAATTGAATTGTACACAACTAATCAAGGAGGAAATAAAAATGAAAAAAGCTTTAAGTAATTCAAAAACAATGATGGTGTCTTTAGTTCTGGTTCTGGCTTTAATGTTTTCTCTGAATGCAGCGGTTCTGGCGGATGGACATTTCAAAAGTGGACCTGATGTGCTGGATGTAGCTCTGGAAGCTGATGATTTTAATACTCTTGTAACTGCAGTTATTGAAGCAGATCTTGTTGGAGCATTAAAAGGTGATGGACCATTTACAGTTTTTGCACCGACAGATGCAGCCTTTGCAGCTCTACCAGAAGGTACTCTAGACAGCTTACTGGCTGATCAAGAACAGCTGGCAAATATTCTCCTCTATCATGTAGTTTCCGGTAAAGTAATGGCTGAAGATGTTGTAACAATGGATGGAGCGATGGTAGAAACTCTATTCGGTGAGGAAATTGAAATCTCAATTAAAGATGGTATGGTTTATATCAATGATGCCCAGGTTACTACAACAGATATTGAAGCCAGCAATGGTGTCATTCATGTAATCGATACTGTTTTAGTCCCTTAATTAATAACCATAAATCTAAATAAATATAAATTTATCAAAAAATTTGATAAATAAAAAGCTCTTCCTACACAGCAACAGCAGTGATAAGAAGAGCTTTTTTTGCTAATATATTATTTTAATCTAAAAACTGAAAAACTCCAGAAAAGTCCTGATTACACTGGCTCCACCAACAGCAGTTCCAATTACACTGCCCAAATTAGCAAGAATAACTATTAAAAGGATATGAGTCACCTTATTTGTGTAAATTTCCTTAATCGAAATTCCTTCCGAAAGTTTCTGGAAATCCTTAACCTGTGGTTTTTTGAGATAGGCTTCAGCCAGGCCAGCAAACCATCCTGCTGCTAGAGTTGGATTCAGTGAGCTTAAGGGTGCTACAACAAATGCAGTCAGCACAGTTAAAATATGACCTCTGCCTAAAACAACCCCCAGAGCTGAAAGTGATCCATTCCAGATAAACCAGGCCTTAGTAACCTCGATTCCTGTACTGATATTATTGATAAAACTTGAAATAATAATTATTAAAATTACTGCCGGAATTCCCCAGGAAAATAGCTTTCCCCATTTGGGTTTAGGAGGCAGTTTGGTAATTGCACTCAAATTCTGTTCTTTATAAATTTCCTTTTTAACTCCCGGAACATGGGCAGCACCTAAAACTGCTACAATCTTATCCCCAGGAGCATTTTTTATCTTATTGGCCAGATACTGATCTCGCTCGTCAAGCAGATGCTTTTTAATCCCGGGAAAAGATTTACCCATCTCCTCCAGCATCATATTTAAGGCATCACCACTCTTAAGTTGATCCATCTCCTCTTCGGTAATTTCTTCATCTACAAAAAGCATAGAAATGATCTGAAAAATAAGCTTCATTTTTTCCCAGAGGCCGAGCCCACGCCAGACTCTTTTAAAGGTAATCTGAATATTGCGGTCAGCAAGAACCAGTTCTGCTCCAATTTCCTCAGCAGATTTAATTCCCTGCCTCATTTCCTCTCCAGCGTTGATCCCTAACTTTTCTGCCATCCGGCTCTGAAAAGAACTGATGATTAAATTAACCAGCAGCAACAGTGATTTTTTCTGCTTAATCACCTGAAAAATATTCATTTCACTCCACTTATCTTCATCATTAATTGAGCTGTATCTTTCCTCATCCAGCTCTACACAAACACTGTCAGGTTCTTCAGTTTCAATTACTTCTTTAACCTGTTCTGCACTCTTTTTGGAAATATGAGCAGTTGGAATTAATATTATTTCTTTACCATCATACTCAAGTCTTTGAATATTGTCTTCGTCCATAAAAACAGCTCCTTCTTAAAATTCTCTCACTTATCTATTATATCACTTATGAAAGAATTATCAAAAAAATTTATTGGTAAAAAAGTCATAAAGACTGTCCGGCAGCAGCCAGCGGAAAAATAATATTAGTTTCGCATGAGCTGGAACTGCATATCTAGCTTTTGGCTTATCAGTTTCTGCAGCCTTAAAGATTGCTTCAGCCACAACTTCTGGTGAAGCTGCCATACCACCTTCTCCATACATCTGCTTATATTTATTAGCCTTCCGCTCAGCCTGTTTTTGATAAATGCCTTCACCAGAGCTTTCTAATAAGTTGTCTCCCGCAGTCTCGGCCCAGTTGGTTTCAATTGCTCCTGGCTCAATTAAAATTACATCTATTCCAAATTGCCGCAGTTCGTTGCGCAGGCAGTCACTTAAGCCTTCTAAGGCAAATTTACTGGCATGATACCAGCCGCCAAGTGGGGTCCAGATTTTGCCGGCAATTGATGAAATATTAATAATTCGGCCGCTGCCCTTTTCCCTCATCCCAGGAATTACAAGTTTAGTTAGTTCAGACAGGCCAAATAAATTGACTTCAAACTGCTTTTTAGCATCTTGAAGCGGCACCTCCTCCACTGCTCCATAGGCTCCATAACCAGCATTATTCACCAGAATATCAAGTCCGGCTTCATTTTTCAGTATCTGATTCACACAATTTTTTCTCATTTCTGCCTCAGTAATATCCATTAAAATGTAATGGCCATTTGGATAATCACTTAAGTATTCAAGATCTGCCTCAGTTCTGGCAGCACCATAAACGGTGTAATCCTGCTTCAGAAATCTTACTGCGGCTGCCTTCCCAATTCCACTTGAGGCACCAGTAATTAGAACTACTTTTCCACTCATCTTTTATTCTGCCTCCTATTTTTTTAAAAAAATCAAATTTTAATAATAGTAGTTTTCATTTTTAGATATTTTTTCTAGTTCTGTGTAATATAATAAATATATCAAAAAAGTCTTTAAAAAGGGGGTAATATTAATGTCAGGAAAATTTGAAGTCTATCAGGATAAAAAAGGTGCCTACAGATTCAGACTTAAAGCTTCAAACGGACAGATAATTGCTACCGGTCAGTCTTACAAAACTAAAGAAAGCTGTCTCCATGGAATTGAATCAGTCAAAAAAAATGCAGCAGATTCAAAAATAGAAGAAGTTGAAGTTGAACATTAAAAATTTTGAAAAGCATTTTAAAAAGCAGGTATTAACCTGCTTTTTCTTTAATCTTCCTGATAAAATTTATTAATCTGACTGACATTTTTCTCTTTTTTATTTTTAATAAAGGTACCATTATCCAGTTCCCGGGAAGCCAGTGCCAGTTCTTCGCGACTGTTCATTACAATCGGACCACCCCAGGCAATCGGTTCTTCTAATTTTTTGCCTGCCAGAAATAAGAAACGGGCTTCATTTTCAGCTGTATTAATCTTAATCTTACTGCCGCTCTGGTAGAGAACTCCCTGTGGATATTTCCTTAAATCCTCTTTTTCCGGTTCAAAATTGGCCTCACCTCTGATTAAAAAAGCATAAGCATTAAAATCTGCCGGCAGCTCAAAAATAAATTCACTTTCAGACTCTAACTCCACATCAAAAAAAGTAGGTCTGGTATCAGCTCTCTGAATTTCACCACTCAGGCCCTCATATTCTCCAGCAATAATGTGTACCTTTTTCTCGTCATCCTCGTAAAGAGGGATCATCTCTTCAGTAATATCACCATACTGCGGCTCAGTCATCTTATTATCAGCGGCCAGATTCAGCCAGACCTGAACTCCCAGCATTTCTGCTGAAGGCTGGGGTAATTCCTGGTGCAGGATCCCAGAACCTGCTGTCATCCACTGACACTGACCATCTCTAATTACTCCACTATTACCGATACTGTCCCCGTGCTCAATTTCTCCCTTAATCAAATAGGTCACTGTTTCAATCCCGCGGTGGGGATGCCAGGGAAATCCGCGGTTGTAATCTGAGGGATCAGTTGAATCAAAAAAGTCCATCATCAAAAAAGGATCAAAATCTGGAATCTGATGATAACCAAAACAGCGTCTGAGTTTAACTCCTGCTCCATCCTGAGTTTCTCTTCCTTCAAAATATGTTTTTACTTTTCTATACATTTTATATTACCTCTCTTTTTTAATTATTTTGTTGTCGATACTTTTCTACCTCTTCCGACAGTGTATTAAATTCTCTGTCTGCAATTTCGAGCATCCCGGCCAGAGCATAAAAGCGGCGCTGTAAATTCTTTGGAAGCTCACCCTTAAATTTATAATTGCGGTCATGCTCAATTTCAGCCCAGGCGTGCTGCAGAATACTTCTAATCTGGATTTCAAATTTAAGGCCGGCAAAACTTTCAAGTTCTGTCCTGGCGATTTTATCAGCACTCAATTCAGCAATATAATGAATTGATTTATAACCCATCTTATCAGCTGCCAGTAGATCGGACTTATCTTCACTCCGCCTGTAGTCAATTTCAAATAATTCTTTAATAATATCACTGATCTGATGGATTTCCTTTTCGAAAAGTGTAATAACTCGAATTCCACATAAATCTGTTATTTCCTCTACTGGTTTACTGTATTTTTCCCGGCTCGCTTTTTCGCGAAAGCTTTCTACTGACTTAACTCTGCTTTCTATGCTGTGAAATATTATCTCGTTTTCATTTAAAGCTTCTCTTAAAATCACTTCCACTTCAGCTCTTAAATCTCTGAATTTATTTCTCTGACTTTCATACCATAAAACTGCCTGATTAACTTTTTTTCTACTGGCCATAATAATATCCTCCAATTGACTGCAAAATATAATTTATATATAAATTAAAAATTGAAATCTTAATGGTTAAAAAAGTATTTAATAAAATTTAAGCTCGGGCTTTAACTCTCTGATAAAGTTCAGCATTAACTGCGTCATAGTATGGCTGGACAAATAAGATTCCGATTCCAAAAAATAATGCTCCCAGAAAAAACCAGCCCAGAAAAGAAAGATCAAGAATGAAAATATCCATTTTCTGGCCTGCTGTCATTTCCCGGCTTAAATTAAGAGCACGATTATGATCTAAATCCGGCTTTTCTGCCATAATATAGGGAACAAAGCGGTATTCATACATTTTTATTATTCCTGGAATGATTAAAAGCAGTGACCAGAGAAAAATATAGATTCCCCTAAATAAAAGTGCAGTAATAATATTTTTATAATATCTTTTGTCAAAAAACTTAAGCAGATAGGAAATCTCCGATTCACCTCTGCTCAACTGAATAAAATACTTTCTGCCGCCAACTTCCAGAATATAGCCCAGAAATATTCTCAGGGCTAAAAAAACTAAGACTCCCACCACTGCGATCAGGGCTATCTCCAGAGCAAATTCACTGCCACCTCCATTAGCTGTACCGGTACTGCTGCCGGAGCTGCCGAGGTCAAGACGGTTGTGGCTGCCCCCTGTAATTACCAAAATTAAACTGACTAAAAACGCCTGCCAGTAAAAACCTTTTAATTTCCCTTTTGCATTCTCTTTAAGTTCACTTCTTGTCCACACTTTAAATTCTCCCCTTTTATTGGTTTTATAAGCTCAAAACTTAATTAAATATTTAAATTAGTTCTTTAAATATAATTCAGCATTCGGGGGAAAAATCCTTTTTAAATAGAAAAATCCTCGCTTTCAGTTAAGAAAACGAGGCTTAAAATCAAATCTATTATGCTATATTTATTCGCTACTGTTAGCCATTTTATTAATTATCCAAAATTTTTACCGCATTTTCTGCCGCTTTGACCAGCAGATTGTGGGCAGGATAAAAGGACTGATATGGCTGAGAAGAATAATTAAAGTCTAACAGCTGGTCCACATTCAGACCATACTGAACTGCCATAGTTATTTTGTCCACTTTATCTGTAACAGGCTCTCCACTTATTATCTGACCACCTAAAACTTTTCGGTCAGCCTGATTAACAATCAATTTAAGTCTTACATCTTTAGCAAAAGGCATAATTGGAAAAGCAGTTGTAAACTCAGCCTCAGCAGTTATAATATCGTAGTTTTCAGCTGCAATTTTTTCTGTCAGACCGGTACCGCCGACAAAATAATCACCAACCTTGGTTGCCGCTCCATTATAAAAACCAGTATATTTCCTCTCACTGCCGAGCAGATTTGCTGCCAGAACTCTTCCCATTGCAACAGCATTTGTAGCCAGCTTACCTGAAATAACCTCACCAGTTATTCCACTTTCAAACTGAACACAGTCTCCCGCTGCATATACAGCTTCCAGATTTGTCTCCATTTTTTCATTTACCAGAATACCATCTCTGCCAATTTCTAAAGCAGTATCTCTTAGAAATTCAACATTGGGCTGCATTCCCACAGCAAAAATAACCAGATCACTTTCAATCTCCTGCTGACTGTCAAGCACAATTGAGCTTAAACTTGAGTCACCATCTAATTTTACAACTCTCTGATCTAAATATAAATTGATGCCCAGTTCTTTCAGCTCCTCTTCAGCCTGCTTTGAAATATCAGTATCAAGCATATTTGGTAAGATTGAAGGCATCATATCAATTAAATTTGTATTGATTCCTTTTTCATTTAAAGCCTGAGCCAGCTCTATTCCTATCGCCCCGGCTCCAACAACCGAAACATTTTTCACCCCGTCGTCAAGAGTAGACAGGATTTGCTTTAAGTCATTTTCACTTTTAAAAGTCATTACTCCATCAAGGTCTCGGCCCTCAATTGGAGGTAAAATAGGATCAGCTCCGGTAGCAATAATTAATTCATTGTACTGATACTCTTCATTTTTTTCAGTTTTAACTACTTTATTTTCAAAATCAATTTCTAGAGCCCGATCTCTAATTAAATCTGCCCCTGTCTCAGTAACAATCGCATCAGTTTTTAAAGTTTTCTCATAAGGAAGCAGATCTTCTATAACATAAGGCATCGCACAGTAGATCATCGAATGATCTTCCGGTCTCATAATTCCAATTTCTCTTTTATTTTTTATATTCTTTGTCAGCGTAATTCCAGCAGGTCCTCCACCAATAATTAAAATATCATATTTCTGCAAAAATATCCCTCCAGCTAATTATATTTAGTAATTGCGATATAAATTATAATATAATATTGAACATATGTCAACAATAAATCGCATTTAATTGATAATCATTTTCATTCGAGCTCAAAAATTAACCTGACAGAACTCTGCCAGGCCAAATATAAGATTCAATTAAGTCCACATATGGAGTAAAAAAGCACTGTAAGCTGTAACAGCTCCTACTGCAACTCCAGCTTCGGCAGTTTTTTTCATTATTTCTTTCATCATAATCATCCCTTCTTATTTGCTTATATAATTTTTAGGTTTTTTAAAACGCATATTTATTATATATCCTCAACAGTCAAAGTCAAGTATAGCATTTTACAGATCCAGAAAAAAATAATTTAAAAAAAGCAGGAATAATAGTTTTAATGACAAATTATATAAACAAAGCTATTACAATTTAGAAAGGGGTTTATAATTATGAAAAGAGTTCTCTTTTTTACCATTGCTCTGGTTCTCAGTCTAACTCTCAGCGTTTATGCACATCCCCCCGGAGATATAGAGATGTCTTTCAATACTGAAAATAAGATGCTTGAAGTGACAATCCCTCACAACTCAAATGATAATAGTGACCACTTTATCAATAATGTAAAAGTTTATTTAAATGATAGTCTGCACATCGAGCAAAATTTTATAATGCAGACTGATAATGAAGTTCAGTATTTGCACTATATGATTCCAGGAGCAAAGGCTGGCGATACAATTCGTCTGAATGCAGAATGCAACAAGTTTGGCAGCAGAGAAATTGAATTAACTGTAGAATAATAGTCTTTAGAGTAATTTATTATTAATAAGGAGTCTGTAGTTTGCAGAGGAGGTCAATATGGGGCAGTGGATTATTCCAATGGGTATTAGTGCTCTGACATCACTTTTAATTACTTTTTTACTGGGAATCAGATTTTTTAGAAAGGTCTTTAATCTCAATCCCCGCTTAAATTTAAAACTGCATAAAATATTTGCTTATATTACTCTTATTTTAGCTGCAGGCCACGGTCTGCTTGTCTACATTGTTTATTTGTAAAGTTTAATTATAAAACCCGGCAGAAACTCACTATTTTAAAAAGGAGTTTCTAAACCGGGTTTTAATTATTTTAGCTTTATTATCTTATTTGAAAATCTCAGCTACAACTTCTTTAAATTCAGCATACATTTTTAGACCCTCAAGTTCTTTAAGACTCTCCACCAGAGATTGATAATACCACTTCTGTTTGCTTTTAGGAGCACTAAAGCGCTGCCAGAAATCTTCTGGCTCAGCTTCTAAATCTCTTAAGATACTGCGGGCATTGCTCAACTTATCAGCACAGGCCACTGCCTTATTAATAAAAGCAGCCTCCTCTTTTAAATATTTAATGGTCTGGTTTTTCCTTTTATCCCAGCTTCTTTCATCTCTTCCTTCCAGTTTTTCGGAAGCCGCCAGCACCAGTTCCAGAATTTCTACTCCAAATTCTCTTTTTAAATCTTCTCTTCCAACTTCAGTATCTTCAAGCAGGTCGTGCAGGAGTCCGGCGGCCACAATTTTATCTGCAAAAGCATTTTCTTTTAAGATCATTGCCACTTCAAAGGGATGAACAATATAGGGAACCTCTCCCCCTTTACGGGTATCACCCTGATGTGCCTGGGCGGCATATTCCATTGCTCTTGCGATTAGTTTATTGGCAAACATTAGATTTCACCTCTATTTATAATTCTTATTTATTCAATCCAGTGCTGATAAACATAATATAAGCTTTTAAAACAAAAATTATTTTAAAGCGAGTTTAACAGCTTTTTTAGCATGCAGCTCAGTGGTATTAAAAACCGGCAGACTGCTGTCCTCTTTTTTAATCAGTAATGGTATTTCTGTACAGCCCAGGATAATTCCCTCTGCTCCCTGATTTTTTAAACCAGCAATAACTCTCTGAAACTTTTCTCTAGTTTGATCTTTTAAGACTCCGTTAACCAGTTCCTGATAAATAGCCTGATGGATATAATCCCGCTCTTCAGCCTCAGGAATTAGAACCTCAATTTGATAATTTTCTTCTATTCTTTTTCTGTAAAAATCGCCTTCCATCGTATACTTTGTTCCCAGAAGACCAACTTTTTTTAAGCCTTCAGCCTTAATTTTTTCAGCTGCCGCATCTGCAATGTGGAGCAGTGGAATCCCAAGTTCTGCCTGAACTTTTGGTGCCATCTGGTGCATCGTATTGGCACAGATTAAAATCATATCTGCTCCAGCTCTCTCCAGTTTATCGGCTATTTCTATCATCTTTTCACTTAGCTGATCCCACTCACCTGCCGCCTGCAGTCTCTCTATCTCTGCAAAATCGACTGAGTACATAATGATTTCTGCTGAATGGGGACTACCCAGCTTCTTTTTTACTTCTCTATTTATAATTTTATAATAATCAACTGTAGATTCCCAGCTCATACCACCGATCAATCCTATTGTTTTCATCTTAGTGCCTCCTCATAATTATCTTCTTTAACTTGCTTTAAAATTGTATAAAGGTTTTAATACTTCAATTACTTCAATGCTTTTCTTAACCGCCAGCAGAATTTCCTCCGCCGATTTATAGGCAGAAGGAGCTTCGTCAATTGTACTTTTTTTGACTGAACTTGAATAGACATCTCGCATTGACTTTTTAAACTCTTTAAAGCTGATTTCCTTTTTAGCCTGGGTCCTTGATAAAAGTCTGCCCGCTCCGTGGGGAGCAGAATAATTCCACTCTGGATTTCCCAGCCCCCTGGCTAAGATGCTACCGTCCCTCATATTTAAAGGAATCAGTATTTTTTCATCCTGGTGAGCAGAAACAGCCCCCTTGCGGATAATATGATCTTCAAAATTAATGTAATTGTGTCTGGTCTGAAAACTAGCGAGAGCCTCAAGTTCCAGAAACTCAAGAATTCGCTCAGCCATTATTTTTCGATTTAAGTCAGCATATTTTTGGGCTACTTTCATATCCTGGTAGTATTCAGCTGCCAGTTTCCCCTCCAGAAAAGAGTTAGACTTATTTAAATCATACTCTACTTTCAATTCTAAATCAGCAGCCTTTTTATACTGCTGGCGGCAGTACTGATAGGCCTGTTTTTGATGATAATTGCAGATCTGCAGGCCAAAGTTGCGGGAGCCGCTGTGAATTACCAGATATTTATCTCCATTTTCTGCCTGATTGATTTCAATAAAATGATTGCCGCCTCCCAGGCTGCCGATTCCTTTCAGCTGATTATCAGCACCAAGGCCCAGCTTTTTAGATACTCGGACTATCTCTTCTTTAATGTCTGAGGGAATCCTGGGGCTAATCTTCTGATTATGCTTAAAACCATGGGGAATACTGCTGCGGATAAACTGATCCAGCAGCCTGAAATTAATCTCAACTTTCCCCAATCTGCTGCAGTGCATACCGCAGTTGATATCAACTCCGACTGTATTGGGAATAATTCTATTTTCGAGAGTGGCTGTAAATCCAATCACACTACCCAGTCCGGGGTGATAATCCGGCATGATCCTAATCTGAGAATTTTTATAGGCTGCATTACTGCAGATAGCAGCAATCTGCTCCACAGCAGTCTCATCTCTTTTTTGCGAAAAGACTCTTGCGGTATTGTATTTTCCCTCAACTAAAAAATAATTATTTTGAGCAGTCACCTTAATCTGCCTCCCTGCTTATAGTTAAAATTGCTCAATTCTTGCCTGACTTAGATTTTTTATAATCTCCTCTGCCCAGCTGAGAGTATTTTGATAATCCTCCAGGGAAGAAATTCCATAGTGGGTGTGGGCATAGCGGACGGGAACTCCAATTACAATAGTAGGTACAGCATTATTACTTAAAGTTATTTTGGCGCCATCATTACCGCCCCCAGTTCGAACCGCATCCTGAAAGGGAATATTCTTTGCTAGAGCACAATCTCTGGCAAAGCGGACAAAACGAGGGTTGGAAATTATCGAAACATCACAGTGTCTAATCTGCCCACCTTTATTTAAAGCAGATTGAGCATCAAATTCATCTCTAAAATTATCATCTGCTGGAGTCCCTTCAAAAGCAACTGCCAGGTCCGGTTTAATTTTTCTGGCTGTCACTTCAGCTCCGCGGGTACCAACTTCTTCTTGAGCAGAGAGACTGCCGACAAGGTTAAAATCTAACTCCTGCTCAGAAAATTTTAAGAGCAGTTCAACAACAAGTGCTGTTCCCAGGCGGTTGTCAAAAGCCTTACCCATCATAATTTGATTGGCCTCGTCATATTCAAATTCAACATCAGGAATAATCGGTGCCCCCACCTCTATTTTATAATTTTCTACTGCCTCTCTTTTAGAAGCTGCTCCGATATCAATGATCATCTCACTGACTTTAACCAGCTTATCTTTCTCGTCTGCCTCCATAAAATGCGGCGGCTTAGAAGCAACAATCCCCTTGATATATTTACCCTCCCGGTTTTTTATTCTAACCTTGTGAGCGGGAATATTCTGAGGAGACCAGCCTCCAACTGTAATAAACTTGAGGCTGCCGTTTTTATTAATTGATTTGACCATAAATCCAACTTCATCAGAATGACTGTCAAGCATTAAGACAGGTTTTTGGGGATCATAATTTTGGGGATAAAGATAGAGGTTGCGCATCGAATCCTCTTCAATTTTTAAGTTTTTCTCGGCCCGAGCTCTAACTACAGCTAAAACTTCATCTTCAAAACCTGAAATCCCATTTGCATTTGATAAATCTTCAATTAGTTTAACTGAATTCATTTTTATTCTCCTCACTGACAATTAATTATCTATCTGGCTTAATTTAAATAATACAGGTAGTGCTGCTGATTATCAAGTATTTTATTATTCCGCAGCCGATCCAGTTCTCAAAAAGATATTTTAATTTAGTTTAAATTCTGAAAAATGATGCTAGCTTAAGAATTTGTTTAAAAATGGAATATATTAAACGATATTTTGCTTTAATCGACATTATTCGACCTTGCGTTTTTAAGGGTAGAGGTCTATAATGTAGTTACAAGGTTCTGAGGAAGTCCTAAGATTGAATGTTTACAAGTAGTATTTTGAAATTCTTATTCAAGTAAGATTATTTGAGATTTAGAAGTGAGATTGTTGATTGAAATTGATCAAGGTTAATTAAGATCAATTCCGAAGAAGTTACTATTAATGGTAAGCAAAAAGAAATTATTAAGGGATAGCCTTCTTTAATAATAGTCTTTGAGCAAATCAAAGATAGTAATGGAGGACTAAATCGAAAATAAAACGAAAGAATAAGAAAAGTAAAAAAACAAACTGTAAACAGGAAATCGAAGAAGATTCGTCAGAACCTTGATTTTTTTATGCCTATTTTTATTGAATTCCTGTTTACAGCAGTTTTAATTAACGCCTTCCCTTATTTTTATACATATTTTTATCAGCCTGATTGTAGATATCAGTTAATTTTTTGCCGCTTCTGCTTGCTGTCGCACAGCCCAGTGAAATTTTAAAATCAACTGGAAAATTATTTTCAGAGTTTTGAGCTTCAAATTTTTTGATTATCCGCTCACAGATCTGAATACAATCTTTTTTATCTGTCTTTGAAAGCAGCACTGCATATTCATCCCCACCTATTCGGGCTACAACATCTTCCGCCCGCAGCAGCTCTTTTAAAATATCGGCTGCTTTGCGCAGATATTCATCACCCAGCAGATGACCATAATTATCATTAACAGTTTTTAAATTATCCAGGTCTCCAATTATAATACTGATTGGATAACGCCGAGAATCATCCAGGCGCTTCATCTCTTCTTCAAAATAGCGGCGGTTATATAAATCTGTCAGTTCATCATGATAGGATAAATATTTTATTTCTTTTTCCCGCTCTATTCTTCTGCTGACATCAACCAGGTTTACAAGCAGATAATCCTCACCAATTGGATTGACTCTAAATTCTACAAATTTATTTTTACCCGACTTGGTTTTTATCTCAGAAACCCTGTTGTAGTGTTCCCTCTCTGCCAGTTTTTCTTTAAATGCTGAATGAATTTTTTCTCTTTGAACAGGATCAGGAAAAGCAAATTTAAACCACTGCTCAAGATTTTTAATTTCACTGATTGAGTAACCGGTTATTTTAGTAGTCAAATCATTGATATAGATAAAATCTCTATTTTCATCCAAAATTGCTATACCCATTGTTAAATTATTGAGTACTGTTTCGATACTTAAATCTTTTAACATCAAATCACCTTTTATATTTAATTGTTATACTTTTATGATATTAGCCTCAAACTCAGCCGCACGCTCTGGATCACAGGTTGTATAAATTATCTGGTATTTTTTCTGATATTCCTGAATCAGCCTGACTGCATTTTTTCTGCGCTCCGGGTCAAAATTAACCAGACAGTCATCAAGAATAATAAAACCTCCGTAGTCCTGAAAGAGGTTGTCAAAAATCGCAAACCTCAGAGCAAGTGCAGCTGCATCATAGGTCCCATAAGAAAGCAGTTCAAATTTTCCGGGCAGTTCTCTACTTTCAGCTGACTTAATTTTAATTGAAAAATCGCTGTCAATCATTCCCGCCTGATATTTACCTGCAGTTAAAACTTCTAAATTCCTGCTGAAACTATCGACTAACGGCTGAAATGAATTCTGATCCATCTCTTCTAATTTTTCTTCGAAAACTTCTTTAATCTGCAGCAAATTTTGAGCCTGCTTTTTAAGCTTGGCTAATTTCTGCTCCAGCTCCTTAAATTCAGCTTCCATCTCTCTCGTCGAAGCTTCCGGCAGTGAATTTTCTAACTGCTGCTGCTTAGCTGTCTTCTCCCTTAAGTTCTGATTAATTTCTTCTCGCTTTTCTCTTTTAGCCTTTAGATCACTGATAAACTCAGCTGTAGTATCATATTCTTCTGGAAGAGAAGCAAGTTCTTCCAGTCTCTGCTGCAGAGTTTCTATCTTCTTTTCTTTTTGCTGCAGCTCATCTTTGAGAGCTTCTAAAGACTGATAATCCGCTTTAAATTCCTCAATTTTAGTTTCTTTAAGTTTGATTTCTGTATTCAGCTCTGCCAGCTCGGAAGTCAGAGAATCAATTTCTTTTCTGACCAGCTCAGTCTCCCGCGCCGATTCTAATCCTGTTAATTCAGACAAATCAGCTTCCAGAGCTTCTATTTTTTCGCCTGCCAGCAGTTCCTTAATCTTATCTCTATTGGCTTCAATTTTTCGCTTCAGTTCAGCCAGCTCCTGCAGCTTCTTCCTTGCCTGAGCGAGGTCTTTAACTTTCATTACTGTTTTCAATTCTTCAAATTTCTGTTGATTTTCTTCAAATTCCTTTTTTAAACTCTTAAAATCTATTTCTGCTGATTCAATTTCAATATCCAGCTCTTCAGTTTTAATTCTTAAATAACCATCAGCCTCAATAATTTCACCCTCAGCAACAGTTTTTTCACCCTCAACCCCGGCTGAAATTTTAATCGATTCTGCTGCAGAAAAATTGAGTTTTGCTTTTAACTTTGCAGCTTTAAGGCTTGCTTTTGCTGCTGCTATTTTATTTTTATATGCTTCGAGCTTTTCCACCTGCTCCGGTGTGGCAGAAATCTCAGCCTTTAATTCTTTCAGTTCGGCAAGCTTTTTTTCTGCTGTTCTAATCTCAGCAAGCCTACTTTTTATTTCCTGCTCTTTTTTCAACTTTTCAGCCCGCTCAATTTCAGCCTTTAATTCTGCAAGCTTTGCTGACTTTGTCTCCTGCTTCTGCTCTAATTTTTGCAGTTCTGCCTTGAGTTTTGGCCACTTTTGAGCAACCTGCTTCATTTTTTTGGTTTTTTCAGCCAGACTGTCTATTTCCAGTTCAACTGCTGCCCGCTGATTTATTTCCGACTCTATTTCAGAAAGCTCCTTAATCTCAGCAATAATTTGAGCTTCCTTTTGCTTTAACTTTTTAATTTCCAGTCCAAGTTCTTCATATTGACGCTCATTTACCTCTGCCTGCTTAATCCTGGCTCTAAGCTGTTCCCTGTCAATATAGGCATCATAAATTTCTCCGGTTCCAACCTTATAGGGATTATTAACTCCGCGGCTGCTGTTGCTGACTGCATCTGCCTTAAGATTCCACTTTTTTGTCAGTTCCTCCAGCTGATTATCAATTTTACTGCGGAATTTATCAATGGAAATCCCGTCCAGTTCCATTACCGCCCTGCGCAAAAATGAATTAATAGTATCGATCAATTCCGGATTTTCCTCAGCACTAATTCTTTTTAAAGTCGTCTTTATATCCTGCTGACTGCTGAAAACTATGTTATTATAGGTGCTTTTACCATAGGGAAAGATCTGATTTTTATATTCTTTAATTTTACCTGACTTTTCAATTCTGCGGCCGTCAGGGAGCTCTAAGAAGCCCTGGTAATTGCTGTTGCTCCACTTTTTATAAAATTTATAAGTCTCAGTTTCGGCTTCAAATTCGAGCTCTGCCTCGGCAAAATCTCCATCCGGATAGGGCAGAAATCTTGCTTTAAACTCCTTCCCCTCAGTGGTATTTAGTTTCAGCTGCGGGCTGATAAATAAAGAGGCATAAATAGCATTGATCACTGTACTCTTGCCGGCCTCATTATCTCCTAATAGAATATTTAAACCATCCTCAAATTGATATTCTCTGTTATTGATTCCTGCAAAAATTTCGGTACTGAAATTTTTTATTTTCACTCCTGTACCTCCTTCAGCATCTTATAGGCCAGATGTTGGGCCTGGTGATCAGCTTCCAGTTCTTTTAATAATTGATAGGGAAAAGAATTTTCGGCAAATTCTTCAGCTATTAGATCCTGATCAATTCTGATAGTTAAATCATTCTGATCTATCTTTACATAAAAACATTTATCCCTCAGGCGGGCAAACTCATTATCTTTTTCAGCAAATTCCTCCCGCGGCAGCTCTCCCTTAAGCTGCAGGCGCAAAATTTTAGTCTCAGCTTCAGAAGCTAAAATATCACTAATTAAATTTTCCAGCTCAGATAAAGAGTTTAGCTCTGCCTGCAGATCAGCGAAATGATAATTACCCGTTTTTATTTGTTCTGCCTCAACTTCCTTATTTTCATTTAATTCTACATACCAGGCCGTGCCGTGATGGCTGCAGTCCATACCATCAGGTTCTGGAGTTCCATTGTTAAAAATTTTATGGCCGCTCACACTTTCCTTTTTGGGATAGGGAAGATGGGAATGGCCTAAAAGATAGAGGTCCATTTCTAAATTTAAAAGTTCTGTTTCTGTCATTTTAAAATAATCGTCATTTAAATCAGGTGAAAAACCTGCCAGGGCTCCATGAGCCAGAACAAGATGATAATCAGCATCCGGCTTCTCATCTAAATTCTTAATCCAGCCCAATTTATTTTGACTCGAAAGTTTCCTGTCACAGGGAGCCGGGTAAACAGCTGCATTTAAACCAAATTCATTGAGCAGGTAGGCTTTTTCCTGGTCCAAAATCAGCATTCTTCCCTTAATTTCTTTTTTAAATTGAGACCAGAGGCTGCTGACTCCATCACTGTAGTCGTGATTTCCAGGCAGAATTAAAATTGCCTCGCCCGCAAATTTATTTAAAATTTCAACTGCTTTTTTGATCTTAACATTTTTAATACTGGCTCGATCAAAGAGATCACCTGCAATAACCAGCAGATTAGCTCCTCTCTGATTAGCTTCGACAACTACATTTTCCAGCGCCTGATAGCGGGCATTTTCCAGTTCGGAGCTGATATTTGGGTACTGATTAAATTTCATCCCCAGGTGCAGATCTCCTGTATGCATAATTTTTAAGCTCATTATTAACCTCCTCAACTTTGTGAATCAATTCTTTTGAACCAGGTCCAAATCGTACGATTTGGACCTGGTTCAAATGGGCATCACTGCAGCATTTCAATAAATTTAGCTGCCAGCTCAGGATCAAACTGAGTTCCCGAACATTTTTTGATTTCTTTAATAGCCTCTTCTTTAGACATTGCCTTACTGTATGGCCGCTCGTGGGTCATTACATCATAAGCATCAACCAGAGAGATAATTCTCGCTAGATATGGAATCTCTTTTTGCTGCAGTTGACGGGGATAACCACTGCCATCCCAGTTTTCATGATGGGAAAATATTTCTTCAGCTACAGAAGCAAATTCCTCCGAGGAGGAGGCAATTTTATAACCCTGCTCTGTATGTTTTTTCATGACTTCCCATTCCTGATCTGTCAATTTATCTACTTTATTTAAAATACTTTCGCTGATGTTAATTTTACCAATATCGTGCAGGGTTGCCAGCAGAGAAAGTCGGTTCTGATCTGATTCTGTCAGCCCAAGTTTTTCTCCAAAATCAAAGGCAAGTTTGGTCATTCTCAGTGCGTGTTCTTTGGTTTCACTGCTTTTAGTATCAAGTACATTAATTAAGCCCTGAACAATATTGCTCTTGCTGCTTCGGCTTTCAGAAAGTTTGTTCTCATACATCTGATTATCCGCCGCTTTGATAACCTCTCCTATATCCTCTTCCGGACTAAATTTAGTTGCCTGACCGACTGCAATCGAAAGCGGCAGCTCCAGTCCATCTATTTTACCTGTTTTCTCTTTAATCCGCTGAATAATCTCCGCACTTGTTTTTTGATCGGTCTGGGGCAGGAGGATAATAAATTCATCTCCACCCTGACGGGCCAAAATATCCTCTTCTCTTAATGAACTTTTTAAAATTTCAGCAGCTTTTTTAAGCATCTGATCTCCCATTTTATGGCCGTAGCTGTCATTGATAATCTTTAAGCCATTTAAGTCAGCCATCAGAATTGAAATAGGAAGCTGCCTTTTACTGTCCAGTCTTTCTAATTCAACCTCAAAAAATCTGCGGTTATAAAGTCCTGTCAGACTGTCATAATAGCTCAATTCTCTAATTTTTAAATTATCTAGATGTTTGGAAATTGCTGTTGTAATCACATCGGTAAAAATCTTAAGCTGATTAAGTACCGGCTGACTGAAGTTAAGTTCAGAATCAACAAGATCAAATCCAAAAAAACCATAAAGATCTTCACCAATTAAAATTGGCATTACAACTAAAGAACTTACATCCTGTTCTCTGAGAATTTCTTTTTCAGGAGCTGCTTCAGCTTCCAACTCCTCAACACTTTCAATAACTATGGTCTCTCTGTTATTCAATCTTTCAAACCACCAGTTGAATTTTTCAGTGCTCAGGTTCTGGAGGCGGTCCTTCTGAGATTTAATCCCAGGAGCAGTCCATTCAAATTTATTGGACATTGTCTTTTTATCTTCAGAAATTTTAAAGATATAACTGCGGTCTATCCCAAAAAATTCTCCCAAAACCTTTAGGGACTCATTAATTTTAAAGTTAAAGTTATCAAGCCCCAGATTAACCAGTCTGGAAGAAACATCTGCCAGGGTTTTTTGAAATTGATACTGTTCTCTTAATTCTTCAACATTTTTTGCGATCCTGCTCTGTGACTGTTCGATACTGTAGCTGACATAAAAGCTGAGTGCCGTTATCATAAGATAGGAGCTGAAATAAAGTGGGACAATAATCTGGCCCGAATCAGAAAAATAAAGGCTGAAAATCATCACCAAAACTAAAAGCAGATCACTCATAAATTTAAGCAGATTTAAGTTGAAAATCAGATTAAAAACTGCCGTGACAAAAATAATTAAAATTGCCAGTTCTACCGTAAAATTCTGAAAGTAGGTATAATAAAAAAGCTGAAAAATAGCAAGCAGTGAAAGAAAAAAAGTAAAGCCTTCAATATTTTTTCTAAGCCATTCAGATTTATACGAAAGGGCGAATGTTGAGAGAAAAACCAGAGTTGAAATCAGCCTCTCTGCTGAAGACATGGGATCACTAACTCCAGCTGTAAATTTATAAACAACAGCAAAAATAAGATAGGCTGCTGCGGTCAATATTAATATTTTTCGATAAAAGTTCAAGTTTTCTTCTAATTTTTTCATACCAGCTTTAAAAAAACTTCCTTTCCATTTTTTGATCAAATTTATCTATCAAGATGTCCTTTTATTATAGCATTTTTTAGCAATTTTTAAAAGTTAATCAAATTTAATTTCCTGATCAAATTTTTGGCAGTCCAGATTAGTACAGCGGGCAGAATCAACTTTATAGACGGCATATTTGCTTGAATACTTCAGTTCATAATCAAGCTTTTGGCCACAGCTTTCACATTTTATTTTTTCTCTCATTTGATTTAAGTAATCAAGATGGATAATTAAGTTACTAAGATAGTCAGAAAGTGTTTTAAAAGAGGATTCAGAAAATAAGTTTAAAGCTTCAAAGTCGACTGCAATTGAATAATGATCAAATATTTCAAGGAGAGAATATTCCGTGATTTTAAGGTCAGGCTGCAGGCTTAAATCCTTTCTTTCAGAATCAGCGTGGGGAATAATCGGCCTTAAATTTAATTTTTTATTTTCTTCTAGCGCCATTTTTGTCAGTTCATCTATCAACTGGTAGTGAAACTTTTCAAAGAGATTATTAATACTTTCCTGGCTTTCACCTGCTGCTTCGCTGATAAAATTTAGGAGAATGGTATTAACAATTCTATTAACTGCTGTTTTAAGATAAACTGAACAATTTTCATAACTGATTTTGCCTGATTCAACCTCTTCCTTTATTTTAGATCTGACTGCTGCAGGAATATCAAACCAGAAATCAGCAGTTTCTTGGTCAATTGTATCCAGCTTACTGTCAGCAAACTGCATTAGCTTTTTATAATAATCATTATCCGGATAGTTCTGAACTGCATCTAAATCCCAGTATTTTAATATCAGTTCTGCTGTTAAATCCTGATCTATGGTGTCGTTCTCCCAGAAAACGGCCGCAGAAAAAATATCATCTTTCAGCATCTGAATTATTTCGCGGTCAATTTCGCGGTCATTGGCTTTAAATGTAATTAATGAATCAATAAAATCAGTTAAACTCGATAAATCATAGGCATAATCAAAATTTGAAATAAACATTTTTTTACTGCTTAACTGCCAGCTATCTTCTCCCGCTAAAAAATCCAGCTCGAGCTTTTGACCGACCTGAGAGCTAATCAGCTGCTGGACAGCTGGATCACTATCTTCATACTGATAATCAACTTTAAGCCCCTCAGTCTCTGGCTCAATTTTATTTTTTATGATTAAAATAATTTTCTCCTCTTGTTTTCTCTTTACCCTACAGAGCATTGCTTTATTCATAAAATCCTCCTAAGTTGTAATTTTATAATCTTTGTCCTCTGTTAATTAAATCTTCCAGTCGGTGGACTGCTTTAATTTCTAATGTAAATTTCCTTCACGGTGGACTACATCATAAGCAAATAAGGCGTAGCCGATTTCTGCAGTTGTAAATTCTCCATCTGCAGCCATCTCCCGCACAATTTTTATTATTTTAAGGTAGTCGTCTGGCTTAAAACTTTCTTTTTCCTTTTCAAAATAACCTAGATTATAGAGGCTGGCCCAGACCCTGGTGTCAATTACACAGTGCTTTTCAGGGTTTAGAGAAGTTAAAATTGCTGAAGCGGTTGGAGTACCAATTCCCATTAAACTTGTATAAAGGGCCAGACGGCAGAAATCATCATAGAGCTGATAGGCTGCCTCAGTAACTTTTTCCACCCGATTGGCAGGATTCTTTTTTACATGGTAGGAACTGCGGGTGGAATTCAAATGAGCCAGCTGGTATAATTCCTCTTTAGTTAAGTATTCTTTTTGATGATATTTCTCCCCAATCTGCATTAACTCTTCTGGATAAAGTCCTGTTGTCTCTTCATATTCTTTTAAATATTTTTCAAAATCAATTAGCTTAATTTTAATCACCCCAAATTATATCTGCTGCGCTTTTTAATCTATTCATATTTTCTGGCCACTGCTACAATAATCACTCCGTAAATAATACCAGCAAAAAATGAAATCCGATCAGTCATACCTGTGGAAAGATAGAAAGCAAGAGAAACCATTAAGCCCAGATTTCCACCTTTAATTAGCCCTTCAAGTCCGGGTTTCATTTTAGTTAGACCAATTAAAATACCCATAATTAACCTGTTATACCAGAGGGCAAATAGATAAAGCTCATTGCCGCTGAAGCCCATTCTAATTCCTCCACCGATAATGCAGATCACTCCCAGCAGTGCACCAGAAACAATTGATACTTTTAATTTTTTATTCATCTTTATGATCCTCCTCTTTCTTCTCTTTGCTGATTTAAAATAAAGTTAATTTAAACTTACTATTACTATATTTGATTTTAAGAATAAATATTCCTGCTTAAAAAGACGGTCTTCTATTTTAATTTTAAAGGAAAGCTGAAAACTGAAAATGCTTTAAATCAGGAATTAAATCTGATAAACTTGATTAAAGAACTAATAATTATCACAATTTAAGGAGCTGATATTATGAGTCTAATTGAAAAGACTATGAAGATGAAAAATTGGGCAGTGGTTGGTGCCACCACAAAGAAAAATAGATACGGCCACAAAATTGTTAAAAAACTGAATAAAAATGATTATAATGTCTTCCCAGTTAACCCTAAGTTTGAAGAAGTTGACGGTCTAAAATGTTATCCTGACCTGAGCTCGATAGAAACTCAAATTGATGTTGTTGATATGGTTGTCAATCCAAAACTTGGGATTAAAGTTATCAAAGAAATTAATAAACTGGGAATTAAATATGTCTGGCTGCAGCCGGGAACCAGGAGCCAGGAAATTAGAGATTATGCAGCCGAAAATGAGATAGAAATAGTTGAGGACTGCATATATGCCCGCTTATAAGTTTGAGCTGCCTGCTCCTCCGTCAACAACTATAGAACTTCCATTAATATAATCAGACTTTGGTGAGGATAAAAAGGCTATTAAACTGGAGAGCTAAAAGAACAGGGTAAAGCAACCGAACATTTACCGCAGACATCAGTCAGAACTGACTCAGGATGAATTTCATCATTTTCTGAAAGCAGTTCATAACATAAATGGCGGTCAAATGAATCAGCCTGCAGTGAGCCATTGACACAGCGGTCAACACATTGACTGCAGTTAAAACCAGCCTTATTGAGGCATCTTTCCTCTTCTCTCCGCTCTGAGGCTGCAAGTTTCAAATCAGTAACTATAGTTCCTATTCGACCTGCACAGCCCTTTTCGGTGATCAACATGTTATTCAGTCCAAAAGTTCCAAGTCCTGCTACATAAGCGGCATGCCGGTGAGACCAGTCACTGATTAACCTTTCCTTATCAAAATTATTGGTGGCTGCGATGAGACTTGCCTGATAGCCCTTTTCTGACAGCTCGTCTTTTAAATGCTGATTTAATTCTGCGATCAGCTGATTTGTTTCTATATATGCTTTTGCCCACTGATGTGAGCTGTATTTTCCTTCAATATTTGAGTTAGCAATTTCTTCAGCGAAAGGAATAAAATACGCGATCACTGTTCTGGCATCAGTCATTATATCTTCAGGCATTAAGTGATCCTCTGAAACAACCTTTTTTAGTTGATTAAACATTGGATCAGCCGCAGCTGCATATTTAATTACCGGCTCTTTCCAACTGCTCTCTATATCATCTTTCTGCTGATAGTTAGCTATAAAGTTTTGAATTGAATTTTCAATTTCCTGCTTCAAATTATCCCTTCCTTTCTCTTTCAAATATTAATTCCTGGGTGCTTTAACAATTAAGTAAGCTCTGATTTGAATTATATCACAATAACAGTCAATTTAAAATTTAAAGCAATTTCAAATAAATAAAGGGAAATCTTTCACCATTGTTTAATTATATATTAAGAAAGCAGGTGAATATTTTGTCACATAAAACAGCAAAATCAGCCTATAAAAATCTTGAAGAACGATTAAATCAATTTCCTCAGGGAGCACCACCATCTAAAACTTTATACAAAATTTTATCAATACTTTTCAGTGAAAAAGAGGCAGAAATAGTAGCCCAGCTGCCGGTAAAACCCTTTACTGTTGAAAAAGCAGCTAAAATTTTAAAGATGGATCAGGTAAAAACAGAAAATATTCTGGATGAACTGGCAGGGAGGGCAATCCTGCTTGATTCTAAAGATCAGGGTGTTAAAAAATATATTCTGCCGCCACCAATGGCTGGTTTTTTCGAATTTTCAATGATGAGAACCAGACAGGATATTAATCAAAAACTGCTGGCAGAATTATATCATCAATATTTAAATGTGGAAGAAGATTTTATTAAAGACCTATTTTTAGCCAGTGAAACCAAACTGGGCCGGGTCTATGTTAATGAAGAAGTATTATTAAAAGATAATATGGTCCATATTCTGGATTTTGAAAAGGCAAGCCACATTATAGAAAGTGCTGAAGATATAGGTATTAGTACCTGTTACTGCCGGCATAAAATGCACCACCTTGATCAGGCCTGTGATGCTCCACTTGATATCTGCATGACTTTTAATAATACTGCTGATTCTTTAATCAGACATGATCATGCACGTCGTGTTGACAGTTCTGAGTGTCTGGAGCTCCTCCATCAGGCTTATGAGCACGGGCTCGTTCAGTGTGGAGAAAATGTGCGTGAGAGCCCTACTTTTATCTGCAACTGCTGCGGCTGCTGCTGTGAGGCTCTCCTGGCAGCTAAAAAGTTCGGAAATTTACACCCTGTGCAGACAACTCATTATCTGCCTCAGATTAATTATCAAAGCTGTCTTGACTGCGGCAAATGTATTGAGGCCTGTCCAATCGATGCAATCTCCAGAGAAGGTGAAAAAATTGTGATTGATAATGACATCTGTCTGGGCTGTGGTGTCTGTGTTAGATCCTGTCCCAACAGCTCCTTAAGTCTGCAGCGGCGTGAGGAAGAAATTATAACTCCTGTAAATTCAGTCCACAGAACTGTTATGATGGCAATTGAAAGAGGAAAACTTGCCAATCTAATTTTTGATAATCAGGCTTTCGGCAGCCACCGGGCAATGGCAGCTGTAGTCTCAGCTATCTTAAAACTGCCTCCAATTAAACAGGCAATGGCCAGCCGACAGCTTAAGTCACGCTATTTAGAAAAGATAATTAAGAAATTAGCTTAAATTATTAGTTTAAATTTAATCTTCAATAAAATAACATCAGAAAAAAAGAGGCTGCATATTTAGCAGCCTCTTTTAATAGTTAATTTTTTAGTTCATGTTAATTTCTATATACAAAATAAATTCTAAATATATCGAATCAGAAATTTAAGCTATCGGTTAGTTCTTCTAAAGAATCATAATTTCTTATAGCTGATTTAATTTCTTTTAGTTTATCATAATCATCTATTTTTTTTATATCCTGTACAATTTTTTTAGTGGATAATCCAAATTTCAACTCAAGTGCAAACTCAATCATCTCATGCATACTTTCTATTTTTCCTTCTTCTCTTCCTTCTTCTTTTCCATCATGATAAATTTTCTCTGCTATAGTCATAATTACAGCACTCCCTTCAGCTGAAATCTTTTTGGACTTTTGATCCAACTCGTTTAAAGAAATTTCTTCTCCAATATTTAAAATATACTTCACAACAGTTTCAATATATTGATTAGAGAGTTTGCATTATTTTTTCACTATTTTAATTTTTTTACGAGCTCTGTAACCAAAAAATTTGAACTCCACTTCTGCTCTGCCAGTTTTTCTGGGAGTTAGAACTCCATTTCCATTAATTTTTAAGACCTCTGGCTTGAGTGATTTAAATTCTCCCTCCAGGGCTGTCATCTTAAAACTGCTGTCAAAAGTTACAATTGGGTTGATTCTTTTTTTAGCGCCCTTAAGAGTTATCTTTTTACTGCCAATCAGTTCAATTTTTTTAATTTCTCCAATATCTCCGTAAAAATAGAGTAAGGGGCAGTGGACCCTGGCCGCCCAGGCTTTTTCGCTGTGTTTAGCTCCAGGCACCTGATAGTAGATTAAATCGAGATTTAAATCGGTTTTTAAATGTTTTAGTTCAGAAATTACCTTCTCAGTAAAAGACATAAACCTTCCTTCTGCCTCACCTGTATCCAGCCAGATTTTAGAATTAAGGTTCTGATATTTATAGGAGTTAATCTTTTCAATAGGAGAAGTTTTTCCCCACCAGAAAGATGGTGACATAACGGCGAGCTTTGAAAAGAGATCAGTTCTTCTTAAACCGATATTGAAAGTAACGAGACCTCCCATTGAAGATCCCATTAAAGCTGTGTTTTCTGGCCCCTCTTTAATCCTATAATGTTCAGCAATAAAAGGCATCAATTCCCTAACTAAAAATTTCTCATAATCAAAACCGTGAGCTTTAACTTTTTTTCCCTGATAAAAGCCGTCCTGATGAGCGTATTCACTCAGCCTCTCTTCACCCATATTATCGACAGCCACAATGATTATTTCTTCTATTAAATTTTCCTTAATTAACTTTTCAGCAGTCTGATGGAGCAGCCAGGAATCACCAGAAAAAGATTCTTTGCCGTGAAAAACATTCTGGCCGTCGTGAACATATAAGACCGGGTAATCTTTATTTTTCTGCGTCGAGTAAGAGGGCGGTAAATAAATTCTTATCTTTCTCTCATTAGCCAGCACCTCAGAATAAAAATCTTCAATTATTTTTATATCTATCTTTTCTTTTAGCATGCACAAACTCCTCTGCCAGCAATTATTATCAATTCTTTGGTTTTCATAATCCAATATTCATTTAAATTATTGACAATTAAATAATTCCTTCCTCTTTAAGTTTCCCCAAAAAGTAAGGCATCTGCTCTCTCCATCCTGTCCAGTCATGATCTACATCATAACCCCAGTAATCAAACCAGGCAGGAATATCTTTTTCAGCCAGAATTGTATCTAAAAGTCTGGTGTCCCTTAAAGTATCTTCCTCCCACCTGCCCTGACCGGCACAGACAATTAACTTATTTTTCCGATAGTGGTTGAGATACCAGTCATCTTCAAGTTCTCTTAGATAATCAACCGGGGAATTTAAATAAACCTCAGTATCCATATAACCACCGGTAAAAAATCTGGCATCATAAATTCCGCTTAAGGCAACAGCAGTGTCAAAGGCATCAGGGTGCTTAAAGTAAAAATTAACTGCATGATAGGCTCCCATACTGCAGCCGGTGGTAATTACCCCTCCCTGCCAGTTGGAGTGGTATTTAATCAGAGGCAGCAGTTCATCCACAATATACTGATCATAGCTGTTGTGGATTACTGCCTTATCATGGGAGTGCATTCCATAATTAAGCCAGGAATCAGAATCAACACTGCTGGCTGCATAAACTGTTATTTCACCATTTTCAATAAAAGGCCAGATGGCATCAATCATGCCAAAATCTTCATATTCATGAAAACTGCCGCCGGATGAAGGAAAAACAAGCATCGGTTTTCCTCCGTGACCGTAGATTTTAAATGGCATCTCTCTATTTAAATTTGAACTGTAAAAACTTCTGTATTCTATCTTCATCATAGTCCCTACTTTCTCTGCAAAAAATCATTAATACTTATCTACTGCATATTTAACTACTTTTTTACCCTGCTCTAAATCTTTAGTTCTCAAGATGATTCCGTAATCTCCAATAGCCGGAGCTAAAATGGGAGAAATTGGCTCATGCAGAACTATATAATCTCCATAATTGTTTAAAATATCTTCTAAAGAATGTTTGTAATTGATAAAATTCTTGCGGCCGATATAAAAGCAGTTATATTTTCGACTGATATCTTCATTAAAACTTCCCTGAACGACAAGCTCCGCATAGGCTTTATAAATATTGATATCATTAGCATAATTAAACATATCAAGGGTCAGGCCACCCGGAGGACGCATATTAACCTCGAGAGCAACAATTTTACCGTCAGCAAGCTTAAAATATTCAAAGTGAAAAAACCTTTCCTTAATTTTAAAAGCCTGAGCTGTTTTCATACCTGCCTCCACTATATCTTCAGGCAGCTCACGCGGTATATAATAATACATATCAAGCCCCTCATTAACAGTTTCCATAATTCCACCCTTATAAACCATCGACGAGGAAAACACAATCTCTCCATTTTGATCTGTCAGACCATCAAAGGTGTGGATTTTACCTTCGATATATTCTTCCATAATATAATCAAGATCCAGTTTATTATTGAAAAAATTCAGCAGCTCATCGTGATTGTTAATTTTAAAAGTTTCGGATGCTCCTACACCACTGTCAGGTTTAACAACCACCGGGTAGTCAACCTCAGCAATAAATTCTTCTGCTTCCTGCAGACTATTAACAACCCTACCCCTAGCGGTATTTAGCCCTGCCTGATTAAAGACCTCTTTCATTTTTGATTTGTACTTCATCGCTTCAATCTCATCAATTTTTAAACCCTGAACATTAAAATCAGTTCTCAAACGGGCATCTTTCTCCAGCCAGTGCTCATTATTTGACTCAATCCGATCAATTTTTCCATACTTATGGGTAAAATATCCGCAGGCTTTAAGCAGCTGCGAATAGTCCTCCATATTATCAACTCTATAATATTCTGTCAGAGAATCTCTCAGCTCACTTCTCATTTCTGAATAGGCCATGTCGCCAATTCCGAGCACATTGACCCCGGCATTTTTTAGCTCCACACAGAAATTATAAAAATTGTTTGGAAAATATGGTGATATAAATACAAAATTCATATGATCATTCCTTTCTCTACTCTACTTCTCTAATTCTCATTAGCTAAATTCATAATTATTCTTAATAAGTTAATTTATTGTACCATTAAAATCAGCAGTTGTAAACCTACTTACTCCTTATTCTGATAACCATCCTGAAAGTTAGTGTGCAGATGATTGCAGTCACAAAATGGTTTATTTTTCGATTCTCCACAGCGGCAGAGGGCGACAGAATTTCTTGGCTCATAAATTTCTCCAGCAGCCGACTCGATTTCTATGCCGCCTTTTACAATAATTGCTGAACTGACCTTTTTTTCTGGATCCTGAAGCACCCAGATTTCAGGTTCTAAATCTGCTTCTAAAACTTCTCCCTCTTTACTGACAGCTGTCAACCTCCCTGCCAGACATTCTCCAGCAGATTTAATCACAAGTTCACGCTCTTCTTTTTTGTCTGATTCCTCTAACAATTCCCAGGTGCTTCCCTTTTCGGTATGGCAGAAGCGTAAAAAAGCACAGCGGTCATCATCCATTAAATCGATCTCTTTTCCCGGCAGCAGTTCTGCCCGCTCATCATATTTTTCCTTAGATGCAGTTTCCTGACCATCAAAGTCAATCTCTTTATGTCTGCCATCACAAAAGGGATGGTCTTTACTTTTACCGCAGCGGCAGAGACTGTAGGTTTCTTTTTGAGGTAGTTTGCGTCCTTCTCGATATTCATAGTGCTTACCAACAGGAGTTATAATTTTTTCTTTCAGCTGCACCGACGCAAAAACACAGTAGGGACCATCTTTAATAATTTTAATTCTCATTTTTTTATCTGTCATTAGTATCACCTTATTTTTATATTTATATATTTGCTACTAAACTTTCTGCTCAATTTCTTTAACACACTCGTTTTTTATCTCAGCTACCAGAGACTGCAGGGCATCAATAACATGGGGCCTGATATCTCCTCCAATCAGCACATACATAATATCATCTCCGACTTCAAGCTGGCCCTGATTAAGCCAGACTCTGACGTGAAAGATCCCTTCCATCTTCTTCGCTTCAGCTACTGCCTGCTCAACCTTTTTTTGATCATAATCAAATTCCATCCCCTTAACCTGAGAACCATCATCTATTCCTTCTCTAACCTTTTTTCTCGGAGTCTGGCGCACAGTACCATTATGAACTAAATACATTCCCTCTTCTAATGCTTCTGGATCAGCTTTTGCTTCTTTAAGCCACTGATCAATAGACGGTGATTTTTTCTTTTTTTGATTTACAGTCATTTTTAAAACACTCCCTATTAGATTATTTTTATTTTATTATACATTAAAGGTTGACATATGTTCAGAATTAATTATATAGTGTTATTGACTTCTTGATTTTAAATAGACAAACTTTGGGGGAATCAAAATGTTAAGCTTTAAACAGGCAGTTATACCTGTGGTCACAATGGCTGTCTTAATACTACTATCGGTTTTATTCTGGGAGGCACCAATCCAGATTGCTCTATTTTTTGAAATAATGATTATTATTGCCTTAGCTTTGAGCTGGGGTTATAAGTGGCAGGAAATTGAAGAAATGCTTTTTTCCAGCTTTAAAAATATCGGTAATGTTATCTTAATCTTATTTTTACTGGGAATGATGATTGGTCTCTGGATTGCTGTTGGAACTGTTCCGACAATGATCTACTACGGTTTACAGACAATCAGTCCTAAATACTTTTTTATTTTATCATTTATCTCGACTTCGCTGGTTTCCATGGCAGTTGGAACCGCTGTGGGGACTGCAAGTACAATTGGACTGGCTCTTATCAGCATTGCTCAGACAATGGGACTTAATCTGCCCTTAGCTGCAGGAGCAATTATCTCCGGCTCCTATGTTGGTGATAGAATGTCTCCAGTTTCATCGATTGCGATTATCACAGCTCACAGCTCTGAAGCCAATCTAATGGACATGATTTACCATATGCTTAAAACAGCTGTCTTACCATATTTATTTACTGCTGCAGCCTTTCTTTTTATTGGCTTGAGCAATTTCTCCAGCCTTAAAGATGCTGCTGATTTAGATTCATTAAGTCAAATGCTGAGCGGCCATTTTCAGGTTTCTTTCTGGCTCCTGCTGCCGCCAATTTTAATAATTATGCTGGCAGTTCTCAAACTGCCTACTATAATAAATATTGCTTTAAACATTCTCTTTTCTCTATTAATGGGCTCCTACTTAACTGAAAGAAGCTGGTCAGAACTTTTAAATATTATGTTTAGGGGATTTAATGAGAGAACTGGAACAGTATTTATTGATAATATCCTGGCCCGTGGTGGTTTAACAAGCATGCTGGAACTGATTTCCTTAATTATTTTTGCTGTACTTTTAGGTGGACTTTTAGAAAAAATGGGAGTTTTAAACAGCCTTTTAAAACCATTTCTGCACCTGATCAAGGAAAAAATACATCTTATTGCTGTCACTATTTTTTCCGGGATAGTTTCTGCTACCTTAGGCTGCAATCAATTTCTGGCTGTTTTTTTACCAGCTAAAATGCTTGCTAAAAATTATGACCAGATGAATTTAGAGAGAAAAGATCTGGCCAGGGCCCTGGGCGATTCCGGACTCGTTTTTTCACCTTTAATCCCCTGGAATGTTAATGCCCTAATGATGACAGCAGTCTTAGGAGTCAGTACAATAGAATATTTTCCCTATGCCTTTTTCCCGCTGCTGATGCCGCTATCCAATCTCTTAGTTACTTATTTAGAGGAGAAAAATTAGCTTTTTTCATTTCTGGCAGAAAAGATTTTTAAAACAACATAGGCAATTAAAGTAAAGATAAAAAAGATAAGTAAGACTGTAGCAATGCTCTGCAGAGAGCCTATCAAAGTTCTGTAAATTTCTAAGGTCCAGCGCTCAGCTGTCAGCTCAACGATTTCTCTATTATCATATCTAGAAGTAATATATTTTTCTAAGTCCCAGACTCTAACACCTCCGGAAATACCGACAACATAGATTGCAAACTTAATATATTTAAGCCAGGCCTGATTGATAGCCTCCGGCACAATTAAGTTTAAGATTTTGTAAATCGAATCATTGAACAATCTGCTGACAATATAGCAGACCAAAAGGGCCACCAGAAATGTAACTATTAATAATAAGTAAAACATATCTATCACTCTTTTCTTTTTAAGTTTATACTTCTAAAAAGTGATCAGGAATCTTATTTAATATTTCCTGATACTTGATCATCTCAATACTTTTATTCCAGAGCTGATCCTGCAGTTCCTGCCTTAAAGCAGCTGATGTGGGCTTCTTTTTTCTTTTTTTTACATAATAGCTGCCGCTTTCTCTTCTAACTTCATCTGATAAAGCAAGATAGACTGGAGTTTCTGCTCCTTTTTCTACAGAAGAACCTCCTGCTCCCCAGCCCTGCCGCAGCAGCTTGGTGTTAATCACTCCCGGATGAAGACAGTTAACAGTTATATTATCTAATATTTTATCCAATTTAAAAGTAAATAAAATCATTGCCAGCTTAGAATCCGAATAAGCCTGGCTGCCGTTAAAGTTAATTGGATCCCAGATATTATCAACATTTAAATTGTGAGCATGAACCATGGAAGAAAAATTAATTATTCTTGGATCTGTTGACTCTTCTAAAAGCGGAATCAGCAGCAGAGTTAAAATAAAGTGGGAATGATAGTTAACAGCGATAGTTTTTTCTATCTGATCTTCGCTAAATTCAAGTGAATTTTGATAAATCCCTGCATTATTGATCAAAACATCAATTTTAGCTTCCTCGTCTTTCAACTGATTACTTAAATCTATAACCTGCTGCTGAGAATTAAGATCAGCAATAACAATTTTGTGCTCTGCTTCAGGATTAATTGAATCCAGCTCTTCTTTAACCTCTTGAGCCTTATTCTGACTGCGGCCGTGGATAATAATTCTCTGGCCTTTATCAGCCAGCTCTTTTGCAGTTTCTCTGCCAATGCCATCAGTTGAACCGGTGATTAAAATAGTTTTCATCAGAAAACACCTCCAGTTGTCTACCCAAAATCATATTAGAAAATTAGAGTAAATAGATTTAAAAGCAGATAGAAAATTATTATTATTTTTGCGATCTGAGCCAGATAAAAAGAAAAACTTTTAGTCTGATCACTGCTCTTTATTTCTTCTGTCTCCTGTTCTATTTCTGTACTTTCAGCTTCAGCATCTAAATTTAAATCTTTTAGGAGTTCTCTGGCCTGCTCATAATCTTTTTCTGCAACATAAAGCTCAATGTTATAGGCAGAATAACCCATATAGATCATGCTATAGCCGCCAAATTCATCATGACGAACAATGACTTCTATATTATTATCATTAAGCAGAGCTTCTATCATCTCTGCTTCTCTGGCACCAGTTGTAATTAAATGCTGCAGTTTAAAATCAGTCATTTTTCTGCTCCTTATTGATAGCCATTTATTTCAAACTAAATTTTAAAGACTAAGATTTTTCTTCAGTTTCAGGAGGAAAATAATATATCCAGCCTACTGCAGGTAATTATTTTTCATAATCAACTAAAACTATTTTAGCTGCTACTTCTCCTATAAAAGTTTTAACCTTTTCGTGTTCCGGGTGAATTTGATACTGATCAAGATCAGCAGGACTTTCAAATTCAGTAATTAAAACCAGCTCATAAGCTGCCTCACTCTGATTGATATTCTTACCTACTTCTAAAAACTTAATCTGCTCAACTAAATCTTTAAGTGAGCGCAGCTTCTCTGCTGCTAATTCAATATTCTCTTCTTTACTATTTCCTGCAGCCTGATCCTTGAATTCCCACATCACAACATGTTTAATCATTTTTAATTACCTCCATTGTATTTTATAATCTTTTAATAAAAAAATTAAGTAAAATATAAAAAATCTAATAAAGCTCTAAATTTTTAAGCTAAATCTGCCTCTGTTAAAACCTCAATCCCATTTTTTATTAATAACTCTGCTGTTAGACCATTACCTTTAATTAAATTACCGCTAAATGTACCATCATAGATCTTCCCAGCGCCGCAGGATGGGCTTCTCTGCTGCAGTATTACTTTTTTGGCTCCCACAATTTTTGCTATTTCTAAAGTTTTTTCTGCTCCCAGCTTAAATTCTGCTGTCACATCTTTACCCTGCTCAGTCACAACTTTTTTATTGCCCTCATCATCAAGAATAATTTCAGAGGGATCTCTCGGAGTAGCCAGGCCTCCCAAAACTTCAGGACAGACCAAAATCGCCTTTCCAGCTTTGACTAACTCAGCAACTTTTTCATCTAAATTATTATTTCCGTCATAACGGCAGTTGATACCTGCCAGACATGAACTTACAAGATACATTCGATCACCTTCCAAAATTAAAATAATTGCAACAAATTTTAACGTTTAAAACCACCTTCAGAATTTATAATTTCTCCGGTAATCCATTCAGCTTCTTTTGATGCCAGAAAACTAACCAGCCTTGCTGTGTCTTCAGGCTTACCAATTCTCCCCTGTGGAAACTTTTTTAGCAATTCACCTTTCAACTTCTGGGCCATCCAGCCGGTATCTGTTGGACCCGGATTAACTGCATTAACCGTTATTCCTTTAGGAGCTAATTCAGCCGCCAACGAGATAGTTAAGGCATCCACTGCTCCTTTAGTAGCTGCATAGGCTATCTCATTTTCCATCGGGCCTTTAAACTGACCTGAGCTGAGATTAATTATCCGGCCTCCACTTTCTTTTTCAAAGCTGCGGGCAAAATAGGAGCTTAAAAGAAGAGTCGCCCTTAAATTAATCTGATAGTGTTTATCCAGTTCTTCAGCCTCTATATTTTGATAGTTATTATTTGTTGAATAACAGGCATTGTTGACCAAAACATCTGGAGTTTGTAGTTTTTCTTTAACATCATTAAGCAGCAGTTTTATGTTTTCAGGCTCTGCCAGATTGATTTCTTTTTTAAAACATTTAACTCCCATATTTTGAATGGTCTGCTGCAGTTTATCTGGTTCATTTTCTTCTACTCCCCAGGGCATCTTTCGATCATAATCAAGATAGTAGGTAAAATAAATATCTGCACCATCAGTTGCTAATTTTCTGGCAATGGCTGCCCCAATACCCTGCAGGCGGCTGGCCCCAGTTATTAGGGCTGTTTTGTTTTTGAGACTTTTCTCTGACATAATTTTATCACCTATTTCTATTAAATAGTAAGTCTTCTCCCATTTATCCTCAGCCACTCTTTTTTAGCTTCATAATCTGGAATAATTTCAGCCACAGTCTGCCAGAACTTTTTTGAGTGGTTGGGATGAATCAAATGCACCAGTTCGTGCACCACTAAGTACTCAATTACAAATATGGGTGCCATTATAATTTTCCAGTTGAAATTAAGATTCTTTTTGCTGCTGCAGCTTCCCCAGCGCTTTTTCTGCTTTTTGATAACAATCCTATTTGGTTCAACAGCTAAGTTGTTTTTATGAATATTGATAAGTTCATTAATTTTTATTTTTGCCTGACTGCGGTACCAGCTGATTAACTGCGCTCTGACTGCTGTTTTCCTTTTCTGCTTATTTTCTTCAAGCTCAGCTGGATAATAAACTACCATTCGATCCTGTTCCAGTATAACTTTTATATCATTCAAATCTACCTCAGCAGCAAGTTTTAATTTGAATTCCTTGCCTAAATAAAGAAAAGTCTCACCACTGATAAAATCCTTTGATTTTGGTGGAGCTTTAATTTCTGACATTTTAGCAAGTTTTTTTATAATCCAGTCTTCTTTTTGAGTCAATAAAGATTTTATTTGTCTGATCGAAGTTCTCTTAGGAGATCTAACCAGCAGTTCCTGATCAGCATTAACTATAATTCCAATTGTTTTTCTACTACTGCGAATAATTTTAAATTTATATTCCTGATTTTTAAGTTTAATTTTATTCATTTCAACACCCTGTATTTTATTTATTAGTATTGATTACTGCGTTTTATAAACTCTGGTCAATACTGCCATCAGGCAGCATATTATTAGGATGGTATTCTCCTCTTTCTTCCATCTGATAGCGCTGACAGCTTTTGTTATCTCCGTGACAGTAGTTTTCTACCCACTTTTTATCTATTTTACCGGCTTCATAAAATCTTTTCATTGGACAGACCGGATACCATTTGCAGGTCATAATTAGCCTCCTAACAAATTAATTCTTTCTTTTATGACCTCCCTGTCTACTGGGTCATTTATATCTTTTTCCAGAGCTTCCTTATAAATTTTCTTAGCCTTTTCTTTGTTTGAGAGCGAATTATCAACAAAATCATATTGATCTCCCCAGTAAATATAGCTCCAAATCCAATCTGGATAATCTTCAATGAGCTTTTTAAATAATTCATCTCCCTTCTCAATTTGACCAAGATTAATATAAGCTGAGGCTTCTGACCTTCTAATTACTTTGAGATGTTCATCTAATGATTTGGGTAATAATTCAAGAAATTCCTGACAGAATTTAATTTCTTTTTTTGCATAATTTTTATCTTTATAAGATAAGATATCTAACTTCATTAATAGTTCATTTACCAATTCTGTAAGATAAAAATCACTATTAAAATTCTTATCTAAATCTTTTAATTTGTTGAATTTATTATTCTTTATTCTATTTTTGAAGCTCTCCCAAACCTCAAGTAAGACATCACAACCTTCCTTAAAATTATTTTCCCTAAATAATTCATATCCTATATAAATTTTCTGATCCAACTGCTCATCACATTTTCTATTATCAATAAGTCGATTCCACAATATCCAGGCAGCTACCCAGATAAAGTCCCCTTCCCGACCTGAAGCATTAATATGATACTCATTATACCAATCATCTGACAATTTTGAAGCAGAATGATAATTTTTAGCATTTTCTTTGAATTTTTTGATTTCAAAATCAATACCATAAAATTTTAGCCTTGAAATAATTGTTTGAGTATCTAATTTTTCCACATCTTCTGGAAAAATACTCTTCTTAGGATTTTCAAAATTAAATTTATCTTTTTTATCAAGACAACACTTTTTGTATTTTTCACCACTTCCGCATGGACAAATATCATTCCTACCTAATACAGACAAAATAACCCCTCCAGAATTAATAATTAATTGAAAATATCTTTACATATTCATTCATAATTTCTATATTTGTTCCACTATGCCGCTGCCGTCAAGCTGATAATAACTGCTCTCTGCACATTCTCTACACAAAACTTTGTCATCTTTTTGAACAGCTTTGGCAGCCATTAATTTCTCTCCACATTTACTGCACTCAGCATCAGCAAAAATAGGTGCATAATCAGGCAGCTCAATTTTTAGATTTTCTTCAATCTTAAAGAATTTATCAATATCAGCTTCAATTATCTCAAAAGCTATCTCCTGCCAGACTTCCTTCATCTTTTTTTCTTCTGCCTGACTTCCATTTCTATCTGCTATAACTTTTTTAAATAATTCAGCTGCTTTAGGATATTCACGCTCAATAAAATTAGAATCCTTGAGGTAATATCTCAGATTATCAGTTGAATCACCTCTTTTGACAAAGGTGACTGCTGTTTTACCAAAATCACGATAGATAAGTGAGTTATTGCCAAAGGTAGTGCCGGCAGTATATTGGATGCCGTCACTAAAGCAGCTGTTGGTTTCTACCACAGCCAGCAGATCCTCCATTCCATCATTATCCGCTCCAAGTCTTTTTAATGCATCTGCAGCAGCCATTACTCCCAGGGCAAGATAGGGACAGTAGTGGCCGTGCAGTTCCCCCGCTTTAAGCAGCAGGTCATTGAGATTCTGATATTTGATCAATTTATTAATCTGATAGCGCGGTGTCTTTTTCTGCAGAGACAGTGTAGGCTGGTCCATAAAAGAAGCATAGGGTTTGATATCAATCACTGGGGTTCCGTCTATCGCATCAAGTCCATAAACATGCAGTTTATTGCCCTCTCTTTTTAGTAATTCCACTGTAGTAATTCCAATTGGGCTCGGTCTGCGGGGACTCCTGGAGGTAAAAAGCCCTCTCTCCGGCCCCTTCCTTCTTTTGCTGATTAGATCATAGCCGTCTGATTTATGAAAATAGAAAAGGATCTGCAGATACTCATAACCCTCTATTTTGTCAAGACCATCCACATATTCTGCTTCAACTTCAATAACACTTTTTGTTTTTCTCATCTCATCCGGACCGACCGGTTCTTTATATTTGCTTCTAACTTCTGCTATTTTATTTACTTCCATCTTCATCTCCTTAATTCTTCAGTTTTTCTGAGCATTCTTAATACAGATTCTTCCCTGACATAATTAGCAACTCGATTTAGATCAATCCACTTTAAATTTTTAGATTCGCTGCTTTTTTCTAATTCTTCCTCAGCATCTGCTTTTAGTAATAATCTTAGATCATAGTGAAAATGTTCAGCCTCATTTTTTGCAGCAGGTATTTTGTGAACATCAAGATCAAATATTTTCTGATCGACCAGTGAAAGAGAATTTAAACCTGACTCTTCTGCAGCTTCTCTTAAAGCTGCTGCTTGAATTAATTCTCTTTTTTCTAAATGTCCACCGAGCTGAATCCATTTTTCCAGTTTCTGGTGATGGTGGAGTAAAACTTTATCTCCCTGCTGATTGATTATCCAGGCAGAAGCTGTTAAATGTCCTTTTGGATTAGTTCTCAAATAATTATCTTTATTATTGATTAAAAAATTTATAATCTGACTTTTATATCTTTTCTCTGCCTGACTGGCCGGCTTATATTTTCTAATTTCCTCTAATATCTTTTGAAAATATTTCAAGTAATGACTCTCCTTTTTGACTTTAAAGCATTTTAATAATATACTTGCTTGTAGTATTATTCTAAAAAATTTTGGATAAATAAGAAAGGATGTAATTATGGAATTGAAATCTATAGGTACCATTCATACCCCATATAAAAACAATGATGCACCATTTCAGCCTCCCCAAAATACTGAGGGAAAAGAATTTTTTATAGAATTAGATGAAAAGTATTTAGAAGGTCTTAAAGATCTCGAAACCCTTAAATACATTTATCTGCTCTACTATCTTGATCAGAGTCAGGAGCAAACTGATTTAACTGTAAAAACTCCCTGGTCAAACAAAGAAATCGGGCTCTTTGCCACCAGATCACCCAACAGAATCAATTCTATCGGCCTCAGTGTAGTAGAGCTGCTTAAAATTGAAGCCAACAGAATCTATATCTCCAGCCTTGATGCTTTTGACGGCACTCCTCTTTTAGACATTAAACCATATATGAAAGATTTAGATACTAAAGCTGATGCAAATCACGGCTGGCTGGAAGAGGAAGATTTTAAACATCTTCAGCTGCATATAGATGGAGAAGCCCACTAATCTTCCTTTTAAAAATTATTGATTTCTATTATATATAATTCTTGATTAATTTAAATTTCCCTGTAAAAATCGAGTAGGAGGGAAATAATTAATTTATTTCCCGTCCTCTCACACCACCACAGCATACCGTTCGGTACTGGGCGGTTCATTAAGAATTAATTACTTGTGCATATCTTTCTGTAAAACTAAAGTATCCAAATTTCTTTAATAACTGATTGGTAAAGGTTCTTGTTAGTATTGGGCTATTGGATATTCTCCAGTAGCCTTTTCTTGTGTTAGCATATTCCCATGCTTTAGGCTCTTTAATGCCCAGTTTTCTGAGCATCTTAAAGCGAGTTTTGATTCTCTTCCATCGTTTCCAGTAGCACATTCTTATTCTTCGTCTTGCCCACTGGTCAAGCTCTCTCATCTTGCTTTTCATATCAGCTATTTTATAATAACTGACCCAACCCGTGATTGTCTGTTTTAGTTTCTTAAAGCGATATTTCATTGTCCAGGCTTTACTTCTTGATGTGAGCTCTCTTATTTTTGCCTTAATTTTCTTAATTGATTTCGGATGGACTCTAACCCTTACTTCACCATTCATTTGATAAAATGAAAACCCCAAGAATTTTCTTCTCCAGGGTCTGCCAACTGCACTTTTTGTTGTATTAACTTTGAGTTTCAGTTTCTTTTCAATAAATACAGTTATGCTTTTCATAACTCTTTTAGCCGCTTTCCTGCTTTTAACATAGATCTGACTATCATCAGCATAGCGACAGAATTTATGATTGCGTTTCTCCAGTTCTTTATCCAGTTCATCCAGCATAATGTTACTAAGCAATGGACTTAAAGGTCCGCCCTGTGGGCATCCTTCATCTGTTTTCTTAATTAAACCATCAATCATTACTCCTGAGTTAAGATAAGTTCTTATTAATTTCAACACCCTTTTATCCTGCACTTTCCGGGCTACTAAAGACATCAGTTTATCATGTTGAACAGTATCAAAATACTTTTCAAGGTCAATGTCGACCACCCATGTATAACCATCATTAATATATTCTTTAGCTTTATTTACTGCCTGATGTGTATTCCTTCCAGGTCTGAATCCATAGCTGTATTCTGAAAATCCTGGGTCAAATATTGGTGTCAGCTGTTGTGTAATTGCCTGCTGTATCATTCTATCTGTTACTGTTGGGATACCAAGTAGCCTTACTCCACCACCAGGCTTAGGTATTTCTACTCTTCTTACTGCCTGTGGTTTGTAGTTACCTTCCAGTACATCTTTCAAAAGTTGGTTACCATTTCTTTTAAGGTGGGGTAGAAGTTCATCTACACTCATCCCGTCAATTCCATGGCTACCTTTGTTCTTTACGACTCTTTTATGTGCTCTATTTAGATTAGGAGCCGCTAGAATTTTCTCCATTAGATTACTGGAGTCTGCCTTTTCACCGTTTCTTACATTCGGCAACGCCGCAGAAACACTCTGCACTCTCTCATTACTTCCAGCTTCCAGCCTTCTCTCCTGAGAGCAGCCTTCATATGAAGTTGTCTGCTTTCTATGTGTTTCCGTCGAGTTGTTCAAATCTAAGAAACCTCCTAATGTTTCATCCTTCAATTGATGTATATATCACCAATCTACTATGACTTCTGCTGCATTCTGACAGTTCAGCTCTTACATTACTGCAGAGTTTATTGCTCAGAAATTCATCACCACAATTTACTGTCAGACCTTCCCTGGTTAAGAATATTTACTTTCACTTCATATATCTGCTGTATTTACACTTCCTGTCTCGAATAGTTTTGGGCTTTGATTTGAATTGCAACCTCACCCACAAGAATATGCCTTCTATACAGTTCGTATTCCTCAGACCGAAGCTTTGCCTCCAACTTCCTTCAGATTCCACCTCGCGATGGACACCCTTGTCTTCAGCTAGTGGTTGGCACTATTAACCCCCACGTCAGACTTGCACTGATTAGCAAATATTCATGCCAGGCAAACAATATTAAGGCCGGGAAAATCCCCGGCCTGGTTTTAAAACTATTGAATTAAAAACTAATATTAGAATTATTTTCTAATTTTTGTGCCGCTGTAAGTAAAGGCATCACTATTCATCTCCAGGCGGTCATCTTTGATTTCTGCTATGATATTACCGCAATTTTCACAGACAAAGTTTTTCCCTTTAACTTTTCCATCATAAAGCCTTGTTATTTTTGATTTCCAGCAGCGGAGAACTCTGCCCTGGCCAATTTTTTTATATTTAAAAAGTTTGGTTTTGCATTTAGCACATTTGATTGTCAGCATAATATCAATCCTCTGATTGAGTTAGATAATAGTTTTTGCGGGCAAAATAAATTAAAGTCATCCAGATTCCAAAAGGCACTAAAGTTAAAGCAACTAAGAGGACAGTTACCCAGATATTTGTTTCCATCTGCCTGGAATAGTAGATCAGTGCAGTGACATATAAAAGTACAGAAATTGTGCCGATGAGATATAAATTACTATTTGCACTAATTATTATGTTAGAAATGATCAAAATAAGTATTGAGGCTAAATATAGTTTGCCAGCTTTGTTTGAAATAAAAGCGTTGAATATTGATTTAAGCATTATCCCGCTCCCTTCTGTTTATATCTATTAATTTAATTATAGCACAAACAACTTTATTTTAATAATTAAGCTCCAGTCCCACTCCAACTTCCTTAAGATCGACTACTATTTACGCAGATAATATTTTTCACCATTATATTCTGAAACTATAATTTTATGATCAAAAATCAATTCAGACCCAGCAGACCAAAACTAAATTTATAAAGAAAATAATCAAAACTATTTCCTGACAGATTTCCGAAGTTAATCATTCTGACCGCCAGGTTTATAGCTGCAAATTGATCTGCTCCATATTCAGATTTAACTCTATCTATCATTTCCTGGTCTGGCTGACCCTTATTTTCTGTCCAGTGCTGAGCATAAACCAGGGCTAAAATCTGATCTTCCGGACAGTCATTCAGCTCACCTGAAAGCAGAGAATCTAGTTCGCTTTGACTGATGCCAGCCTTTAATGCTAATTTTGAATGATAATAGGAGCAGTAGCGGCAGCCGTTGACTTCAGTCACCGCCATCATCAACCTCTGCCTGAATTCAGCATCAATTAGCTCTCCTGCTTCTAATTTTTTAATCCGATCTCTATTTTTTATAATAAATTTAAATTCCTCAACAAATTCTCTGAAACTATTAAAAGTTCTCTTTTTAAATTTATCCATATTTACTCCTTCAATTTAGAAATTATCTTATTTTGATTCAGTTTAATTTAGATATTAATTAAGATTAGTGCCACCACTGTCATTACAATCGAAGCCCACTCTTTAGTCTTTAATTTTTCCCCAAAAAAGAGGTAACCGGCTGCCGTGATTAAGACGATGCTTCCGGCACTGAAAATAGGAAAGACGACTGCTGTTTTAAGATAATTTAAGGCACTGATCAAAAAGAAGGAAGAAAATAAATTGGGAATCCCGACTGCAAATCCGGTCAGCAGTTCAGACTTTTTGGGCAGGCGGCCAACCTTCTTCACACTGTAGAAAAAGCTGATCAAAAAGGCAGAAAAGAAAACCCAGAATAAAAATAAGACCTTGTAGTCGACCAGGGCATATTTTTGAAAAATCTTATTGCTGAACTCTGCAATTCCCCCATAGATAAAGAGAAAAATCAAATTCAGTCTCAGCGCCTGCCTCCAGTTTTTATTAAAGGGAAAATTGACCAGAACAATTGAAGTAATGGCCAGCAGAATTCCAAGCCACTGCAGGTCCTCCGGGTACTCCTGCCAGATAATTATTGCAAAGAGCATCGGAATTAAAATTCCCAGTTTGCCGAAGGTTCCAGCCAGGCTGGCTCCATTTTCGCGCACACTCTTTTGATAGTAGATAAAAGATGTAAAGAAAAAGATTCCGGCAATCAAACCAACCACTGTTGCCCACTGCTGGCTGGACTGAGCAGAAAATATTCCCTGTCCCTTAAAGATTACCCGGCTGAAATTGGCACTGAAGTCACTCTGATTAAAGTCGAAAAACTTAATTCCCTGATTAAAAATTAAAACCAGAGAAACTGCAGCCGCCGTAAAATAATTGGCTGAGGTGATTATGTATCTGTTTAGATTATTGGATTCACTGAATTTAAAAATTAAGGCTATTGAAGAACTACATAAGACGGCTAAAAGTAAATAGATCAATTATACACACTCCTAAAAATTTTTCTATTTTTATCATTTATAAATTTAATAAATTTGCTGCTGGCTCTCTTAATTAAAATCATGAGAAAAACTATTTTAAAGCTGTCAGATATTCTGCAGCCGTTTCTCTGTGCTTCTGCAGTTTATCGGCATCCATTCTGTCTAAAATTGAAAGCATCAATGACATCCGCGGATTATCTGCAAATTTATCCCTGTTTTTATCCAGAAAGCGCCAGTAAAGCCCAGCCCAGATCTCCGCCCACTTGCCGGTTTTGTAGTGACTCATTTTTTGAATATAATTGCTGGATGAAATATAGGGTTTGGTCATCATCTCGGGATACGAATACTGACTCATACCGTAGATGTTGGCAGACATAACCCATTCATAGGCATCGATAAACATTTCCATAAACCACTTAAAAACCTGATGCTGATCCAGTTCAGAAAGCAGAAAGAAATTCCCGAGCACCATTAAGCGCTCAATGTGATGGGTATAGGCATAATCCACTGCTTTTTTAATTGAATCATCCAGGACTTCAATTCCTGATTCAGCCTGATAAAACTGCTCCGGAAAATCACGCCGGTGCTTAAAAAAGTCACTTTTTTCCATAGCTTCCGACTCTAAATCATAAAGTGCTCTCACATATTCCCGCCAGCCGATTATCTGCCTGATAAACCCTTCCACTGAGGCAAGCTCTATTTCGCTATTTTGATAGTATTCGAGTACAGCCTCTATAACTTCCTTAGGATTTAAAAGTCCGATATTTAAACTCGCTGAAATCAAAGAATGAAAACCAACTACAATATCTTTTTCAAAGGCATCCTGATACTTACCAAAGTGCTTTAATTTATTCTGAATAAAATCAGCTAAAAGTTCCTCTGCCCCTTTTCTGCTCACCGGATAATAGAAATTCTTAAGGTCTCCCGGGTTATCGCCAAAATTTTGCTCAACATATTTTTTAGCTGCCTTAAGCTCGCTGTTATAAAATTCAGGCAGGGCAGGAATCTCAATCTCCTGAGGAAACTTCTTTCTGTTTTTAGAATCATAGCTCCATTTGCCGCCCTCCGGTTTTCCACTGGAATCGAGCAGGATCTTAAGTCTCTTCCGCTGCATCTGATAGTACTGGTGCTGGAAAAAATCATGGTCCTTAAAAAATTCAGCATTCTGCTCTCTGGAAGTCAAAAAGTTGGGGCTTTCCAAAACTTTGAGCTCAATTCCTGCGGCAGCTGTAATCTCTTTAATTCTACTTTTCAGCCCTTTATTGACTGGATCAAAGACTGTCAGACTCTCAAACTCAGTTATAATTTCTTTAAGGTCAGCTTTGTATTCAAAATAGCTGAGTTCAGCTTTACTTTCCTCTTTCAGCTCCTGATAAAAGTTCTGCATTGACGCCCGGTGGAGCAGCAGCTTTTTCTGGTTGTAGTTGTATTTTGTAAAATACTCTTCTGCCTCATAGAGAATAATATTTTCTAGCTGCATAGTTTTAATCTGACTGAAAAGCTGATTTGGTAAAAGTAATAAATTTTTTGGCATTTTATCATTTCCTCTCTACTTCTCTAAAACCAAAGGAAATCTAAAGCATAAATTTTGAGGTCATTCTCACTACCATTTATCAAAATGTACTTTAGCTTCTATATACCTATCTGAAGCTTCTTTCTCTTCTGCTGGATAACCGAGGGCGATTAGAGAAAGAGTTTTTACTTTTTCAGGAAGTTCTAAGATAGAATTTACCTCTTTGATAATTCTCTCTTTAGGATGAACACCAAGCCAGACAGCTCCTAAACCTAAATAAACTGCTTCTGTCAAAATATTTTCAGCTGCAGCAGCACAGTCCTGGACCCAGAAACCTTCATAAAGCTCTTCTTCTAAATTTGCACAGACTGCTATGGCAGTATCTGCTTCTCTAAGGGCCTCCGCATAACCATGAATATCAGCAATACTGTTTAGTATTTCTTTATCTCTAATAATTATAAAATGGCTTATACGCTGATTTCCACAGGAAGGTGCTGCAAAGCCAGCTTTAACAATCTTTTTTATTTTTTCAGCTTCAACTTTCTCAGATGTATATTTTCTAATACTTCTTCTTTCAAAAATCTCTTTCATTGATTATCATAACTCCTATCTTTTAATTATTCTTTGATAATGATAGATAATCTGTAGATAGCTGATCTGTTAGAAAAATATCTTCTGCTGTTTTATAAAAGTTCTGTCCTTCGCGAAAAGCTTTCAAAGCTTCTATTTTAAAGATCACTGGTTGTTTTGTTCTCCTTAAGGCAACCTTTTTTGCCTCTTTAATTCCAACACTTAAGTGAACATAATTTCTGCCCATCGGCTTCAGCCCGGCGGTCAGTATCTTATCTTTGACCTCAGGAGTTGTTCCGTGGTAGAGAATCTCCGGTGGTTTAACTGCCTGATAGTCAGGATTGACTCCCTCAATACTGTGGCCGTAGTTGGCTCTGATTCTTTTTCTATCCTCTAAAAAGCTGAAGCGGCCTTTGGAATCATTTTTGACCAGCTGAATTAAATCAGCTTTTGTGAGATCTTTAAACTTTCCTTTTAGTGCCTGCAGAAGCTGATCAGTTTTAACTGAAGCATCTGGATTGAGTTTTAAGTCAAAGTCTTCTGGATGGTGGCGCAAGATATAAGAGACGGTTTTTGAAAGTTTAGTTTTATTCATTTAAAAACACCCGAATTCAAATTTTTATTCTGAACTAATTATGCAGCGGCAATCTCATTAAAATATCAGTCTGTTCATCTTCTCCAAGTTTGAAAATATGGGAGTCAAATTTTTCAAAACCCTGCTTCTCATAAAATCCTATCGCTTTCTCATTTTCCTCCCAGACTCCAAGCCAGAGATAGTCTAGACTGTTAGTTTCAGCAGTCTCTTGAGCTCTATCCATCAGCAGCTGGCCGATATGCTGTCCCTGATACTTTTGCAGCACATAAATCCTCTGAATCTCAAGAGTGTTTTCATAGCCGGATTCTGTCTGAGCCTGATCGAAATTAACTTTCATATAGGCAGCTGTTTCTCCTTCAACCTGAACTAAATAATATTTTGAATAATTATCTTTTATTTCAGATTCTAATTTTTGCAGGGAGAAATTATTTTTTAAATAATTTTCCATATCCTCTTCTGTATTTTGGTTAGAAAAAGTCTGGTAAAATGTCTTTTCACAGATATTCTTGAGCTCTTTTAAATCATCTATACTTACTTCTTTAATTTTCAAATTGTTCATAAGCCAACTATTACCTCCCCAAAATTTAAAATAGATTATTAAAGTAAAGTCAAATATTTCAGCTCTTAACTATTTTCTTCTGCCTCAAAAAGTCCCATAATCTTATTTAAAACAGCTCTTGGATTCTGCAGAAACTCTGATTGAAAGAATTCAAACTGCTCATCTTTCATTTCAGCTATCAGTTTATTACTTTTAAACTTAATCTCAACTTCTCCTACCTTAAAACCTGCAATTTCTTGATTCTGATCAAGATTATTGTTTTCTAAATTTAGCCTAATCTCTTTTTTGAGCCGCTTTAACTCCAGCCAGAGCCGCCACTCTTTTAAGGAGCGGATGCTCAATTCAGGCAGGGTATCAGCTTTTTTGAGCAGCATCAGGTTGGAATAAATGTGACTGCCGCTGACTCCATAGCCCTCTGCATTAATTTTTTTGCCGAGCTGCTGCCAGCTTTCAACTTCAAAGAGCAGATAGTTCCGATCAGTTTTTCTGCTGCTGGAGGGAAAATCAATCTCTTCTCTTTTGACAATTTTTCTGTTCTTAATTCTGCCGTAATAGCGGACTCCACTCTCTTTACCAAACTTTCTTTTACTCTGAAAGATTGCTATGTATTCTAAATTGTAATTTAAAACTGACTGCTGCAGTGGTAGATAATATAAATTATTGTCCAGCAGATACTGCAGCTGCTTTTTACTGCCCAGTGATCCTAAGAGCAGGTCAATCTTAAATTCTACCTCAGGTCTAAATTCATCTGCTGCAGCCGGCAGCAGATTGCGCTTAAAGTTGCTCTGAGCTGATTCGTCAATAATATTCTCTAAAAAATCGGCCAGCAGTTCTGTACTGCCGGGTAAAAAGGGAAAGGCTCCAATATTAACCCGGTCGATGCTCTGGTAGAATTTATGTTCTTTAAATTTTTCCTGATCATGGTAGGGAAAGAGTACATATGCTCCAACCATGGTTCGCCGGTAATCTTCTCCCATCTCTGCGGCCACTGCATCCCGGTAGCGGTGCATGGTATTGATATCTGATTCTTCCGGGCCAGGAATATGATCATATCTCTCTCCATATCTGGTGCCCTCTTCTGCATTATTGAGCCTGTATTTAGCATCAAAGATAAATTTATACTGATGCTCAGAATCATTTTTGCTTAAGGATAAAATATTATCCGGCTTCTGATTGGTGGTAATCCCATCTCCACTGGATGTATTGTAACTTAAGGTAAATTTCTCGCCAGTAATTGGGTTCTGATATTCGACCTCTGCTGAGGCTCCCTGTGAGAGGGTGACATTGATCCCGCTGTAATCCAAGTCAATGATATTATTTTTGACCAGCTTATATTTATCCTGGAGCAGGCTGTTTAACTTAAGAAAGGTCCAGTATTCATAGAGCTGCCAGAGCTCCTTAATTGAAAGCCTGAAGATATCTCCGTTGAGAGAAAGCCCCTTTAAAAGCATCAGATAATATTTATATAATTCCTTGTAGCCGGGCGCCATCTGCAGCACCAAAGAAATCGAATCAATCTTCTGCAGCTCACCCACCTCAGCCAAGAATGAATGCTTGAGTTTTAATTTAAGCTTTCTGATCATCTTATCGATTTCAGCAATCAAATCCTGATCCGGATTAAGCTTGGAACTGCGGTAATTTACTTTAAAATGTTTAAGCCTTTTGATCAGCTCTGAGAAACTCCATTTGATAAACTTATTTTCAAAATTATCATAGCTCAGCTTTTTCTCAACTGCCAGCATCTTTTCCGGCAGCTTGAGCTCCTGGTCATAATGGCGGCTGTTTTTATTCAACCACTTGAGGCTTTGTCGACCCACTTTTTTGACTCTCGCGGCAGGCCTAACATTACGCTTTCGAATAATCCTGTGGTGTGGTGACTCTTCTACTCTTTTAAGTGCTTTAAATAAATCTTCAAAAATATTTTCAATAATTACAAAAAATTCAGCTTCGGTGATATTCTGCTTTTCGGAAATTTTCATCTGCTGGTAGGTCTTTCTCAAAAAATCATAAGCCAAATTATATACTTCCTTATTGACTTCCTCTAAAAGCTGATTGTAGTCCTTTTGGTAGTCAATTTTACTCGGAAAAACTTCCAGTTTGAAAGTTAAAACCACCTGAGAGTTACTGCGAATTTCAAACTCAGAATAACCGATATCACTGCCGAAGTTGATGCTGCCGTAAAGCACATTGGGATTATCATTAGGATGTGACAGAGATTCTCTGATCTCGCGATTGGGATGGTAGATCTCAATCGGCATTTCGGCTTCCAGATAAAAATCATAGTTTTGATATTCAAAAAAGAGGGGATAGCTTTTAATAGAATTATAAGGGCTCAACTTGAGCTGATCTATTTCTGGATCGTGATATTTAAAATCAAAGTTCTCTTTTAAAGTTGAGCTGAAGCTGCAGACAGCCTGAGCTTTATTTGCCTCCGGAAATTCTTTTTCGTGATCAGGATGCAGAGGTTTACCCTTGATGTTTAAAGAAAGTTTATCATTTTTAACTGTGATCAAATCTATCTTTTTAGCAGCCATTTTATCACCTTAATATCATAATTAATTTTCTCGAAACTCAATATTATTTTCTTCACACCACTCAATTGCTATATCCTTATATCTCTGATCTTTATAATCATACCACTGATCTTCTATATCATACTGATAAATCTTATCTTTAAACATTCTAAAGGCACCATTTCCTCGAATAGCATAAAGAAGTTCCTCTCTTAGTTCTTCATCTTCGATTGAATAGCAAAAATCTTCCATAATACTATAGTCATCAATTTCATAGTCATCCGGAAGTCTTATATAGTCATCAGTTGAGATAATATCAACTGCAGCCTTAATATTCTCCCGCTGCCATTCTGGAAATTTATCAAGGTCAGGATCTTCCTCTCCAGCTCTTAATTCATCATCCATTATCATGAAAACTTCACCAGTTTTTTTATAATAAAAATAATTGCTCTCTCTGGTTCTAAGTTCTAAAGCTTCTAATACATCCTCTAAATCAACTTTAAGTTTCATTTTTTAACACCTCTATTCTTGAAAATAATCAAAATGATTTTCCATGTTATAGCTGTTATATTTTTTGAAGATTTCTCTAGCTATCTTTTTTAACTCCTTTGCAAAATCCTTGAGAAATAATATTTAACTTCCAGAATAAGCACAGACTCCAACTCGGGGAGAATTAACAACCGGCAGTAGATTATCAGTTCCTCTCATACAGTCATTTTCTTCATGTTTATCAAGACAGTCACTGCAGTACCAACCACCATTATAACAACTTGAACAGACAAATTCAGCAAGATTATCACAGTGACTGCACTTAATCTCAGGCTGGTGATTCCTTGCCAGAACACTGATCTTTTCTTCTCTTTCCTCTGCTTTAAATACATTAACTACATTCAAATCCAATTTAGTATAAGAACCAAAATCATAGATATATGAAAATTTAGTTTTTTCTCTTAAAACATCTTTGATTTTATGATTCATATTAAGTCCACTGAATGTAAAGTGCTGCTCATTAATTTCAAATTCACTCAGATGATTACAGCATTCGAGCCAGATATCACGCAAAAACTTGTCAAAATCACTTAACTTAGCGTCTGCTTTAACCTGCAGCTGCAGCCAGTAGTCTGACCAATTTGTACCCTTGACATAAATATGATAATATTTGATTTCCTGAGACTGACCTTCTTCAATTATCTTTTCATAATTCTTATTTAGACATAATTTTAAGTGTCTGGACATTCCTGATTGAGTATATTCATTTGCACAAATTTTGCATTTGCCTTTCATAAAAATTAACCCTCCAAATTATTTTTTTGATATATTAAAAATAACGTTCAAGCTCAGACTTTATCTCTTGCTGATCAACTTTAAGTATCGACAGTATTCCTTTTTCTGCCAGAGATATTCAATCTCTTTAATACCTAACTCAATTATATATTATCAACAACTTAAATGAAAGTTAAACAGACTGATAAGCAAAATATAACTTGCTGATATAAATCTAATTTTATATAATATAACAGAGGTGATTTATATGAGTCTTTCGATAGAAGATTTAGAAAAAATGGCAGCAGAGCAGTCTTTTCAAAAAGGAATAAACTATTACCAAATGAATCTAGTTAATAATCCACTTATTGACGGAAACACTATTAAAGCTGAAGTATCAGGAAGCAGTTTTTCTTTATATGATGTTGAAATTAATATTGATGATCCTTCCAGTAATCACTGCAGCTGTCCTTATGATTGGGGTGGAATTTGCAAGCACCTGGTTGCCCTTGGGTTATACTGGTGCAATGATAAAGAAGCTTTCCGGAAAGTTAAAAAAGAAAAAGCCAAATTAAAAAATGAACTGGATCAGCTTTTTAAGTCTTTAACTAGAGAAGAGCTAACAGAACTGCTTGGTGAATTTGTTTATGAAAATGATAATTCTAAATCTAAAGTTTTAAATTTTATTCAGGATAAGGGTAAAATGAGTAATGAATTATACCTTGAAAAGCTTAAAAGTTTAAAAAACCAGGCATTTGCTATTCTAATGGAGTTCAATCAATATGGTGGAGGTCCTATCAACGAAGAAAATAATTTTTTTGAGTTTATTAATGAAATGGAGAAATTAATTAACAAATTAGATATCCCTTCTTCTTTACGACATGAAATTATCAATGAATTTATGGGAGAATATTTAATAGGTAATTCTGGCTTAGATGACCCGACCCTTGATATTGTATATAGTACAGCCCGGAACAAAGATGACTGGGAATTAATAATTCAGCATCTAAAAAAATCTGGTAGTAGATATGATCAGGAATTAATAATGAAAATATATTTGAATAAATTACATAATGAAGAAAAATATTTAAAACTCAGAAAAAAACAACTTAAATATGGAATGGATTATTATAAGTTAGCTTGCTATTATCAAGATATTGACCAGGAAGAAAAAGCAGTTCAAATTGCCTTAAAAGGTGAAAAAGAGGGAGAAGGACGCATTATAGATAATATTACTTTCCTGAAAAAATATTATCAGAAACAAAATAATTACCAGAAAACTCTGGAATATCTAATCAAAGAATATAAAGAGTCCCCCTCATTTGAAAAATATCTATCTGTTTTGGATAACTGCAAAAAAGATGATAAAAAACAGATAAAAAATGATTTAATAAGTTATTTAAAAGAAAGTAAATATTCCAGATATAATAATGAGCTTGCTTTAATATATGAATCTCAAAAAAATTACGAAGAAATACTAAAATTAGTAATGGCCAACAAAATATATCCTGATAATTTCAGTGAATTACTAATCAATAAATTCCCACACGAAATGATAGATTACTATAGTCAGAAAGTACAAGGTTATATAAATAACAAAAACCGTTCTAGTTACCAAAGCGGTGCCCAAATTGCTTTAATTATAAAAGAAATATATACAAAAATTCTAAAATCTTCATCAAAATGGGAAGATTATATCCAAAATATTCTTGAAAAATATCCTCGTCATCCAGCACTTCAAGAAGAATTTAAAAAAATTTTCTAAATTAGGAAAGAAACTTTCTAATAAAATAAATAGAATTGAAATATGAAGATTAGACAAATTTAAATCGCCGGTTTCCCGGCGTTATTTTTTATCAGCTTTATGTCGCAAACAAGCGTTTTTAAACTCCGCTTAAGTTATTGAAGCCTGATAGATTTTAGATACTGCATCTTTAAGCACCTGATTAAATTTTTCGTCTGACTGATCAACTTTCAGGTCCTGAAGTAGAGCTCTGGAAAAACTTGCAATCATATTATGATTTTTAGAAAGCTTATCTACAGCTTCCTTCTGACTATAACCACCAGATAAAGCTACCAACCTAACTACATTTGGATGTTCAATAATTTCCTTATAAAAATCTGGCTGACTTGGAATTGAAAGTTTGAATATATACTGCTCATAATCTAAGGTTTCAAGCAGCTTTAAGATTTCCTCTTTTAAAATTTTCTCAGATTCAAGCTTATCATCACTTTCTATATTTACTTCTGGTTCTAAAATTGGGATAAATCCGGCTTCATAGATCTTTTTACCATATTCAAACTGCTGTGCTGCAATTTCTTTAATTCCTTTGGGATTTGCACTATGAATCACAGATCTCATTTTAGTTCCAAAAATATTATGCTTCTTTGCTTCCTCGAGCAGATTATCCAGTTCAGTCATTGGCTTCATCAGCTGAACTCCATTTTCTTTTTCTTCTGTACCCTGATCAACTTTAAGTATCGGCAGTATTCCTTTTTCCTGCCAGAGATATTCAGCAGTATATTTGCCCTCCATTTTGTTATTCATGGTATGTTTGAATAAGATTGCCCCTAAAATATAATCTGAACTAAAAGAAGGACTTGTGATGACCCTGGTCCTCATTGCCTGAACAAGCTCAAACATTTCTGCTTTAGTTTCATATTCAGTCTCTTTAATACCATAATCTGCTAAAGCTCCTGGGGTACTACCACCGCTCTGATCCATTGCCGCAATAAAACCTCTGCCATTTTTCATTAAATCAATTTGCTTTTTGTCCATTATTTTCTCCTCCATTTATTTTAGTTGGTTTGGTCCCAAAAAGCCTAAATAAATAACTTTAATTAAAAAATAATTAAAGTTTTGAACCAGAAAAGCTATATTATAAAGAATCTTTGCATCTTCTAAAAGCTTTTGGGGTTTAGATTTAGTTTCATCCTTTCTCTGATTTCTTAACTTAATTATATCAAATAAATCCTTTCATAAAAAGGACTAAGGTGGATTAATTAAATTAATATTATTTTTTGCTTATCAGGGTCAACTTTCAATTAGTAAAAATATCGGCTGTTAGTTTATCAATAACAAAAAAACAGCTGCATCTAAAAATAGAAACTGTCTTAAGTTTATATCTTTTTCTATTTTTTTTTAATAGAATCAGTTGAAATTTAAATCAATAAATATTTTCACTAAAAGTGGATCAAATTGAATACCAGAACTTACCGTTAGCTCTTCAATAATTTCTTGATCACTCATTGCTGGTTTGTAATTTCGTCCATATTTCATTACATCATAGGCATCAACTACGGCAATTATCCTGGCTGCCAGAGGTATATCTTCTCCTTTTAAAGCCAGAGGATAACCACTCCCATCCCACCATTCATGATGAGTTAATATTCCTTCTGCTACATCGACCATATCTAAAGAAGTATAGGCAATCTGAAAACCTGTCACCGGATGTTCTTTAATCTGCTGCCACTCACTTTCATTTAAAGGACCATCATTAACCAGAATATCATTCGAAATAATTATTTTTCCCAGGTCATGAAGCTCAGCCAGCAGCATTAGATCCCCCAGCTTGTCATTTTCAAGCTCTAGTTCTTCCCCCAGTAACAAAGCTGGTGCTTTTAAACGCTGACTGTGCAAATATGTATTATAATCAGCCTCCTTAATCATCTTTTTCAAAAGACTAGAATAACTGTAATCAAATTTTAAATTTTTAGCATAACTCAAATTTTCCATTCGACTTTTCCATCCTCCTGTCTTTAATAAAATTACTCCCCGGCATTTCTTTTACTTTTTTCTTTAATTCTGCAGCTCGGTCGCTAATTTCTAGATGATTTTTTAACTTTCTATCACTATTCGAAACTATTGCAATTGAAATTGAAGTCAGAGGAGTATTAACTATCTGATGCTGCCGATCAAGACAAACTATATAACCCCTTAGTAAATCTTTGTTTTTAAAAAAATTACGAATCCCCCTGTCAAATTCTTCTATAATCACTTCTGCCAGGTATTGATCATCTTCGGCAGCAGTGATAATTACAAAATCATCTCCGCCAATATGGCCAACAAATGTGTTTGTCACCATTTTTTGAGCACAATTATTAAGCACTTCTGCTGTGTAATTAATTACCTGATCACCTTTACGATAACCATAGCTGTCATTATAGGCTTTAAAATTATCAAGATCCAGATAAAGAACAGAAAATTTTTCTTCTCTTCTAATTCTTTCTTTAATTTCGGATTCAATGCTTAAATTGCCAGGTAATCCAGTTAAGGGGTTGGCATTTTTAGCAGTTTCTATCTTTAATTCTGACACTTCTATTAACAGATCTTTGATCGATAAAATGCCGTAATATTTATCATTTTTAGTAATTATTATTGAATCATATATCTTTTCCTGTGGACGTTTCATCGCTATTTTTGAAACTTTTAAAATAGACTCTTCAAAATCTATAATTAGCGGCTCTGAATCCATTACTGCCTCCACATTTTTCTGCATATAAAGGTTATAACCAAATCTGCTGCCCAGACGATAAAAAAGCTTATCCCGCATAACTAGACCGGCTGTCTGCTCTTCTTTGAGTACAACTATACTCTGAATATTATTGCGGTTAAAAATATCGACCAATGTTTTTGTCTTAGTAGAAACCGGCACTGTTACTACTCTATTCTCACTACAAATATCTCCTATTTTTATTGATTTCATTAATATCACCTACTTTTTTTCTTATTAATTAAATCATATCACCTTATTATTACGATAGTGTAAATTAGAAATTAACAGTCTGTAAATAATTTTCTGAAAATGTTAAACGGTTTTTAGAAATTAGCTCCTATAAATAGTACAATTAAGACAGAAAAAATTTGATTTTTAATTCCTAAATCTGGAGGTAATAGATATGAAAAAGAAAATTATTTAGAATTAGATATTGATTCTCGAGGAGAAGGTGGCTTAATGGGAATGGTCCATCATCCAGATTTTCCAGAAACACCATATATTTATCTGATGTATACCTACACCAGCAGTAACGGCCAGTTATATAACAGAGTTTCTAGATTTACCGATCAGGGGAACCAGGCAGTTGAAGAAGAAATTATCATTGATCAAATTCCTGCCGGGAACAACCATAATGGAGGACGCATTGCCTTTGGACCGGATGGAATGCTCTATATTACAACTGGAGAAACTTTTACCCGAAAAATTGCACAGGATTTAGACAATCTGGGAGGAAAAATTCTACGCCTTACACCTGAGGGAAATATTCCTGATGATAATCCATTTGGAAACTCGCCTGTTTACAGTTTAGGTCACCGCAATCCACAGGGAATTGCCTGGCATCCAGAAACAGGAGATCTCTTTATTTCTGACCACGGTCCTTCCGGTGAAGATGGCCTAAGAGCAAAAGATAGAATTAAAGTTGTTGAAGCAGGGAGTAATTTCGGCTGGCCTGATAAAATTGGTTATTTTGAAGATGGAGAATATGCAAATCCACTCATTATGTGGGAAAATGCTGTTCCTCCTTCTGGAATGAGCTTTTATCAGGGTAATTTATATGTGGGAACCCTGCGCAGCGAATCGCTGGTCAGAATTGGTCTTAATAGAAACAGCGATGAATATAATGTGGAAAGTATTGAACATCTCTTCAATGACGGCAGTGGTAATGCAGCTTATGGTCGGATTAGAAAAGCAGTTGTGGGCCCTGATGGTTATCTTTACTTTTTAACCAATAATCGTGATGGCCGAGGCAGACCGCGCGAGAATGATGATCAGATTTTGAGATTCAAGCTAGAAGAATAACTACAAATTACAATTAGATGTAAATTTTAATGACAGCTAAAGAGATATTGCTTAGAGAGTTGGGAATTTTATCTCTGTATTAGATATGATAAAATATAAGTATAAAGTCAAAAACTAATTATTATAAGGAGTGAACAAACAATGGATTCCCAACTCAAAAAAGCAGTGATTAATCACCAGCAGGAAAAGATCAAAGAATATCTCAAAAAGTTAGAAACTGACAACAGTTTTTCGCTGGCCTCATTAATTGAAGATTTACTATCATTAATGCTGATGGAATGCAGCCTGCGCTACGGATCTTTTCACTTTGTAAAAATGAGTCTTTTTCTGAGAGAACTTTCGCAAAAGAATTATTTTAGCAGAGAATCAGAACTGGAAATTGCAGGGGTTGTAGTGCTTGGATTATCTGAAAGACATTTTATTAATCTAGAAGCAGACAGCAGTGGCTATAAAGAAAAAACTCAAATCGCAGAAAGTTATCAGCAGTTTAAAGATAATTTTTCTCCAGCAAATTATAAGGATAAGCTAGATTTTCTTTTTTATAACTTGGATCAGAATTATAAGGAAACTGTCAATTATCTCCACCGCTTATTTGCCGAATATTATAACCCCAGTTGGAATCCACATTACTATACCGGTCTCTACTGTGCACTGGGACTTTATAAATCAGAAAAAATCAACGATAATAAAGTTAAAAAAATGGCCGTGATTCAGGCCGTTGAATATTTTGCGGATAATGTACTTTAATATCTAAAAAGCCTTCTTTGAAGTTATTTAACATAAATTAATGTGTTAAAATAACTAAAAGAAGGCTTAATTTTTTATTTAATTTCTTCTACCGCAGCTGCATCTGTACCGGCAAAGACCAGTGCCCATTTCTTTAAATCTTTTCTATTTTTAAACTCAGCTGCTCTGCCGTAACGCTCCAGCTGTGCAGAAGCTTCTTTGAGTTTTTGCTCAACTAAAGCTTCTCCTTTTTCTTTATAATCAGCAGCTTTAATATATTTAAGCTCTATTAAAGCATCATAATTACCTTTTTCCTTATTTCTTCTCAGTAAAGCTAAATCCAGATATCCTTCTGCTACCTCATACTCACTTTTAACTATCGAAAGCTGGGTTAGATTAAGATAGGAAAAAATTAAAACTTTAATATATTTCTCATCAAATTTAATATAGTCCCTGTTAGAAAGTGCAGCCAGAGTGGCTTCAACTTTCTCAATAAACGGATTAATCTCTCCATTTTTTAGAATTTCTACCACTGACGCTTCAATCTCCAGGGAATCAAATGAAGTTTCTTCGCTGATTATAGAATTAAAATAATCAAAATAGATCTCTTTAACCGCATAATTGGGAACTCTAAAATAAATAAATCCATCCTCTTCTCGATCAATGGTTAAAAACCCTAGATAAAACAATAAAGATAAAAAATCCTTTTTGGTAAATCTCCGCTGCAGGTTAAATTCCACTGTTACCTTTCCCCTCTGATCATTTCCGGCCAGAATATCTTCTAAGATTTCATAATTTTGTTTTTTATCTTTAAGACTGAAAAGATTCTGCAGTTTGGAATAATCACTCGAAATATTGCTGTCAATCAAATCTGAAGGCTCAGTATTATCAATTAGATATTCGCTGACATAATATAAAAGCATATCTGTATTAAAAACCCGTTCACTAGCCCGGGGAGTAAATAAATAGCCGTCATAGTATTCCTTTAACTTCTCCAGCATTGAATCAAGATCATAATCAGGCAGAGTCTGTTTAATCAAATAGCGAGCTTCTTTTTCAGTAAAGCCCATCATTGTATTTAAATTGCTGTCCATAGTCTTATTTTTAGCTATGTTAAAACCGCTGGTCATACTGTCTAAGGTAATTGGACTGACACCGGTAACAAAAAGACGATCAATTATTGAACCTGTTTTCTTTTTAATGACCTCAAAAAATTTACGTAAAAATCCCTGTTTGCTAACTGTATCTTCAAATCTATCTATTGAGGTAAAACTTAAAATTTCATTGGCAAAATGATCGTACTCATCTATTAAAAGATATATTTTATTGTCAATTTCATATTGTACTGCTTCTAAAAAACTTGATAGGGTAGCTATTGCACTCCCCGGTGCCTCTCGATATTCAACTTCAATTTGATATTTATTAATAAAAGTACTGATTGCTTCCAGAATTAAATGGTTAAAGTTATCATATATCTTTTCTGGCTCTGAAGTTTCAACCCCAGAAAAATCAAATTTAAGTATATAATAATTATTGGCAAGCTCAGTTTTGTTCTGGCCAATATATAAGTCTCCAAAAAGCTCAGCAAAATTTTCTTTTTCCTGAATATCATAATAGTGCTCTAAGGTTGATAGAAAAAGTGTCTTTCCAAATCTCCTCGGCCTTAAAAAAAATATATATGGCTCACCATAACTCTCTAATGTTTCAATGTGTTTTGTTTTATCAATATAGATATAATTATCTTTTTGTAGACGAGAAAAACTACTGACTCCATATGGTATTCTGGACATTTTGAGCAGCCTCCTTTTTCTTTATACTTAATTTTATTATATATCAGCAGCTGCTAAAATGAAAGTTAAAGAAACAGCTCATTAGTTATTTGCGTCTCTAACTCATTTTTCGCAAACACCCTTTTTGTGGACACATCATTTATAAATAGTTTTTTACACATCTAACAATTTAAATTTCAGCTCTTTACCAAATAAAGATTCAAAGCCATCTGCAGCCTCCCTCGCATCTTCAATTTCCAGGCGCAAATCATAGCTGGAATAAACTTTAAACAGAATATGATCCACTTTGCTTTCTACCTCGACCCGCTGCACCAGCCCTTTTCGATTAAGATCCAGACTCTCAGAAATTTCTAAAATAATACCACTTTTACGGATTAATTCTTTATCATTACCCTTGCGGCTAATAATATCTTTAAAACTTTTTCGGTTTAAGTTATATTTGTGCAGACTGTATTTGTTGTGGCGGTGAGAGGCGGAAATATAAGCTGCTAAAAGAAGCTCTCTATGTGTTAATCCATATAAATCTGCATTTAAAATCACATAAAAAGAATGTTCATGGTGATCATAGTAGTTTATATTAGTACCTACATCATGCAGTAAGGCTGCTGTTTTAATTATTCTGCTGATTCGATCTGGAAATTCATCAAAGGTGAAAGAAAACTCAGATTCTAATTGGTAAAAAATATTTTTATTAAGTTCATTTACCCTGGCAGCGTGCTTTTCATTTAAGTCAAAATTATGAAGCAAATTTTTAATTGAGTAGTCTAAAACATCAGCAACAGGTAACTTATCCTCAAGTAAAAAATCATATACCAGACCTTCTCTAATTCCTTTACCACTAATAATTAAATTCTCAATCCCTGTAAAATCCATCAAATAATTCACCAGCGCACTGGCTCCAATAAATATATCCGCTCTTTTACTGGAAAGACCTGATATTTCTTTTCTTTCTTCAATACTTTTTTTCGAGACTTTTTTATAGACTGAGTTAACATTTTCTGCATTAAGATTATAATAGTGCAGAATTTCTAAAGAATAATTATTTTTTCTCTGCCAGATCTTAGCTATATTTCTGATAGTACCACCAACACCTATTAGAGGAATGTTTTTTAGATTCTTCAGCCATTCAAGCTTAGAAAATTCCTGATGTAGATGTTTTTTAATATCTTTGTCTCTATTGTTTTCATCATAAAGCTCAAACTTCTCTGTGATAGTTAAAGCACCAAAAGGAAGGCTGACACTTTTCTTAACCATTCTATCTTCCATTAAAACAAGTTCTACACTACCACCACCAACATCCATTATCAATCCTGAGTCTAAATCAAAACTATTAACAACACCTTTGTAATCATAATAAGCTTCCTCTTTACCAGCAAGTACTCTTATTTCAAGTCCAGTCTGTTTATATACCCGATCTAAAAACTTCTGCTGGTTAACTGCTTCTCTCACAGCTGCCGTAGCTACTGCAATTATCTCATCAACTTCAACAGCATCACATAAATTTTTAAACAAAGTTAAAGTCTGCAGGGCTTTCTGAATTCTATCCTCTTTCAAATAAGAATTCTTATGCATTCCCTCTCCAAGACGCACTGTTTCTTTCAATTCATCTATTATTCGAAATGACTTATCCCCTCTATAGTCAACTAAAATCATCTTAATTGAGTTAGAGCCAATATCCATTATTGCTAATTTATTCATTTAGTTACCTCCAGCTTTATGATTTTAAACACCACTATGTAAATTTTAGATTAATTTTAGGTAAAATCTATGTCCTTTTTTTTTATCATATGCTAAAATTAAAGTATAGTAAAGCAGTTTTAAGAAAATTTACATAAATTTAAAATAGGGTGGTTAAGAATGTTTAATCGAGTTGCAACTATTTATATTGCTTCCAGTGACATTATTATGAAAATTGCTGAGAAAAAAGAAAAAGAAGTAATGATCTTAGAAGAGTTATTTTATCCAATAAATCTGGGCCATGATACATTTTCCAGTTCTGCTGTTACTTTTGAAAAAATAAAGAAATTAAATCAGGCTATTAATAATTTTAAAAAAATTGCCGGAGAATATCAGGTAGAAAAAATAAAGGTTTTTGCAACAGCTGCCTTAAGAGAAGCCCTTAATAAAGATTATATCATCTATCAAATTAAAAACAATAATAACCTAAATATAGAAATTTTTAGTAATGTTGAAGAACATCAGCTAATTTATCAGGGAATCAGAAATACAAACAAAATCCTCAAAGGTGATAACCTTTTTGCCTATATCGGAACCGGCAGCCTTGGTACTGCAGTCACTAATCAAAATTATATAGTTAAAAGTCAGAGCATTACTTTGGGTTCTCTAAAAATAAATGAGATCTTAAAAGGGCTCCAGCACAAAACTGATGAATTTCACATTGTAATCGATGGATATTTAAGTGGTTATATTTACAATCTTGATCTCTTTATCAAAAAACTTAATATAAATAACTTTTATGCTTCTGGAAAAGAAATAGAATTGATAGCAAAACTTGCTGGAATTACTAGAAAATCAAATAATTTTAATATTTCTAGAGCTTCTTTTTATCGGCTCTACAATGATGTAAAAAGTAAAACTCCCAAACAACTGCTGGAAAAATACGATCTGGATGAAGCTGCAGCTGAAACACTTCTGCCTTCAATGACAATTTATAAAAACCTGATGAATTTAACTCAGAGCAGCCAAATAATTGGCAGTACTGTAACTATAGAAACAGAAGTGATTAGAAATATGCTTTTTGATGGTCGGCACAGAGAATTAAAAAAACAGAGCTTTAAAAATATTATAGCTTCATCACGTTCAGTAGCTAAAAAATATAATTATAATCAGGAACATGCAGAAACTATAGAAAAAATAGCTTTAGATATCTTTGATGCTTTAAAAGAGCGTTTTCAGCTCTCAGAAAAAGAAAGAGTTCTGCTTCAGGCAGCTGTGATACTCCATGATATTGGTAAGTATATGAATCTAAAAAAACACTATGAACACTCCTATTATTTAATAAGGAATAGTGATATTGCAGACTTAAATTCTTATGATAAAAATATTATTGCTCATATATCCTTAAATCACAGTCAGAGTTCTACTACAAACCTCAAAATCAAGGATAATACCCTTAAAAATCACTCGGATAGAGTTCTAATTGCCAAATTAACTGCAATTTTAAAAATTGCAGATTCTCTCGATAAAAGCCACAAAGAGCCATTTTCTGAGCTTGAAATAAATCTTGAAGAAAATGAACTTGAATTAATAATTAATACAGAAAAAGATATCTTTTTGGAAAAATGGGCCTTCAGTAATAAATCAAGAATCTTCAAAGAGATATTTGGCATTGACGTTTCATTAAACAAAAAGAATACTTTACTTTAAGGAGCCGTGAAATAATGAATTTTGATGATCCACAATTTTATTTTAACAAACAGCTGAGCTGGTTAAAATTTAATATTAGAGTTTTAGAAGAGGCAAATTCTGATGAAGAGGAAACACCTCTTTTAGAAAAATTAAAATATCTAGCAATTACTGCTACAAATCTGGATGAGTTTTTTATGGTGAGAGTTTCCAGGATCAAAGATGATATTGAATCTGGTTTTAATGAGGCAGATAAATCCGGTTACAGACCAAAAGAATTATTTAATGAGATCTCTAAAACCATTCATAAAATCTATAATAACCAATATAAGTATTTTAACAAAACAATAAAAAAACTGGAAACTGAAGGTTGTATAATTAATGTTGTGAAGAAAAAAATGTAAATCTAAAAATATCTAAATAAAAAAAGGCATCTGCCTGGCTCCGTTGAATTAATTATTTG
>NZ_QAXS01000010.1 GCF_003053565.1 Halanaerobium saccharolyticum
ATAGGGGTGTTTTTGTATTTTTTATGACTACTTTTTTGAGCTTCTTCCTATGTTTATCAAGGTTTTATTACTAAAACCTAACGCCGAAAGTTGAGTTATATTATTAAAGGTCTTACCCGTTTCAGATACTGAGGCAGCTCCGGTTTTAATCTGTTCATTGGTATTATTAATAACTCCAACAGTATCTTTAATTTCATCCTGCAGATCATCTACCAGATTTCTAATTTCATCGGTTGAGCCCTTTGTTTCTTCAGCTAATTCTCTGATTTCATCTGCTACGACTGCAAAACCTCTACCGGCATCTCCAGCCCGAGCAGCTTCGATAGCAGCATTTAAGGCAAGCAGATTAGTCTGTTCAGCAATAGCAGAAATCATATTAACTATACCGTTAATTTTTCCAGCAGACTCATTTAAATTGTTAATTTTATCAATAGATTCAGCAGATACATCCATTACTTCTTCCATTTCGTTTTCTGTTTTCTGCATTTCTTCCAGACCACTTACTGCAAGTTCGTTAACCTGATCTGTATAATTAGTAATCCCCTGAACATTTTCGTTAATCTCTGTGCTAGAAGAAGCAAATTCTTCGGCTGAAGCAGCTACCTCTTCAATTGAAGCAGAAAATTCCTCTACTGAAGCAGCAACATTATCAATAGATCTGGATGTCTGAGCTGCAGTGTCCTTAAGTTCTTCTCCAGTTTTATCAGTTCTTAAAGCTGAATCATTGATATTTACAACCAGCTTTTTAATATTATCTACCATCTGATTAAAGGCATCTGCAAGTTCTCCAATTTCATCTTTATTTTCAATCTCAACTTTTTCTGTTAGGTCACCACCGGCTATGACATTAGCTGAATCGCGCAACTTTAAAATTGGTTTTGAAATATAACCGGCAATATAATAGGCAACAACCATCCCTATAATAACAGCAATGATCCCAATCAAAATACTCATATACCTCATGGTAGTAATTGGTGCCATCACATTAGCATTATTTGCCTGGATTGCAAGCTGCCAGTCAACAGATTCTAAAGGGGCAAAGGCTACTCCGCGCTCAGCACCGAGCAAATCATAGAACTCAATCTCGCTGACATCTGATTTCATTTTTTCAAATAAAGCTTCCATTTGAGCTCCCCCTGCTGCCAGCAGAGATTGATTACCCTGGTATTCAGGATTCTCATGGGCAATCACGTAATTATTTTCATTAATTATAAAACCTGATCCTTCACCATTAATATCCATTGAGGTACTCAGCTGATTGAATACAGCCAGCGGAATTGAACCACCAAAGATCATTGCCAGCTGATCCCCTACATAGTAAGGTTCCATTATTAAAACTGCATCTTCTTCTCCACCGGGAGTCTTAACCGGGTCACTGAGAAAAATTTCTTTACTTTCTAACGCACGCTGAAAAACTTCTGTTTCTGAGATATCTACTTCATCTTCTGTATAGGTTGTACCCATCTTTCCATTTAAATCAACTATAAAAAGTGAAGAAAGATAAGGATGTTCTTCTACTATGGTAGCAAAATGTTCATTATTACCCATATTAAAATAAAGCTCTCTTGCCAGTTCGGTATCCAGAGTTGTTCGGGTATCAAACCAGCTGTGATCTAAGTTTCTAACTGAACTGATGCTCTGATCAATAACCATATCAAGCTGCCTGGCATTATTCTGCACCTTATCTAAGGCTGCCTGATAAATACTTTCCTCTAAAATACTTCTTGATTGAAAATATGTAAAAACTGAAGAAAGTAAAATTAAAGCTAAAACTAAGATACTAATAATTATAATTAATTTCGTTCTAATACTCTGCCAGTTTATTTTGTCGATGCTTAGGTCCATCTTTTTATCTCCCCTATTATATATTTTTTATTTAAGCTACAATATCCCTTACATCAATAATCAGAGCAACATCACCATCACCAATAATTGTTGCACCACTGATATATTCAGTGTCCTGCAGATAATTACCGAGAGATTTGATTACAATCTCCTGCTGATTTAGAAGTTCCTCTACTATCAAGCCAATAAAACGATCTCCACTCTTTAAAATAACAACTGAGAGATCCTCTTCTGACTTTTTAAATGAATCAATGTTTTTACTGCCGAAAATTTCGGAAGCAGAAACAAGTGGAATTGTATTTTTCCTTAAAACAATTACATCTTTTCCTCTTACCTTTTTGATATTTTCAGGACTGATAGTAAGGGTTTCACTTACAGCATTGAGAGGAATTGCAAATGTATCTCCATCGACTGTAATCATCAGTGCTTGAGTTATGGCCAGAGTTAGCGGCAGTGAAATAGTAAAAGTGCTGCCCTTTCCTAGCTCAGATTCAATACTGATCTGACCATCAAGTTTTTTAACTACATTCCGAACTATATCCATTCCAACTCCTCGGCCCGATACATCGGTAACTTCGGAGGCAGTACTAAAACCGGGATGGAAAACAAAATCAAGAATATCTCTTCTCTCCAGCTGCTCAAGTTCTTCTTCTCCGACAATCCCCTTTTCTACTGCTTTGCGACCGATTTTATCGGCATCAATACCGGCACCATCATCCTTAACCTCTATGATGATTTCACTACCCTTCTGGTAGGCTCTAAGTTCTATTCTGCCTTCCTCATCCTTACCCTTGGCCTTTCTGGCTTCCGGACTCTCTATTCCATGATCAATGGCATTTCTGAGCAGATGAGTGAGCGGATCAGATAATTCATCAATAATTGAGCGGTCCAGCTCAGTTTCCTGGCCTTCCATAATAAAATCAATCTCTTTATCCATTTTATTAGAAAGATCTCTGATCATCCTGGGAAATCTGCTGAACATTACTCCCACCGGTACCATTCTAATCTGCATTACAATATGATGTAATTCCATTGTCACCCGATCTAACTGGGGAATTATCTCATTAAATTTTGATTTTTGAATGTCTAGTGACTGGAGTCGGGTTTTATTGATTAATAATTCTCCCACCATATTCATTAAAGTATCAAGTTTTGAAATATCAACCCGAACAGTCGAACTACTCTGGAAAGAATTAACTTTATGTTCTGCGTGCAGACTTCCCTCATCACTTTCGGAACTTTCTTCTTCCAGTTCCAGGTTTTCTATTTCATTAAAATTAGGAACATCTGCTCCTGATACCTCTGCTACTTCCTCTTTAAACTCTTCAGCAGGCAGCCAGCTTAAAGCATAAATATCAAGTTCGGAAATTGGTTCCTCCGAATTTTCGATTTCTTCTTTTGCCGGCACAGATTTAAACAGAGTTCCAATCTCTTCTATCTTCTTAAGAACCATAAAGGCCCTTACACTCTGAAAATCCTGCTCATCTAGAACAACTTTTAAATGATAAATTCTTTCCTTATCTTTCTTTCTTTTTTCCAGCTCTTCTTTTTCAACCTGACTAAGCTGCAGGCTGAAGTCAGCTTCTTTAGCTTCTAAATCATCCTGATTATTATCCATTTTAGCAGCAGCTTGTTGACCATAATTAGCCAGCTCTTTAATAAAACCTGCTAAATTTACATCGGCAGGTTCTTCTCCCTCATTTTCTCTAATTTTTTCTACTAAAAACTGAATATTATCCAGCCCCTGCAGCAGCAGATCAATAAAATCTGTTCTAACTTCAAGTTTACCTTCTCTAACTCGATCAAGCATATTTTCCATCTTATGAGTTAGTTCAGTTAAGTTTTCAAAGCCCATTGTTGCAGCCATTCCTTTAAGCGAATGAGCTGCCCTAAATACTGCATCTATGGTTTCTTTATCCCCTGGATTATTTTCGAGGGTTAAGATACCGTTGTTCAGAGTTTCAACATATTCTTTTGCCTCATCAAAAAACATATCTAAATAACCATTGTCCTGCATTAACTTCCCCCCTGAGTTTAATTATTAGCTTTTTTCATCAAAAAATTTGGCCTCATATTTATCAGAATTGAGATAGCCTTTAATACTTTTTTCACGGCTGTAAAGAGAAATCATTTTTTCTTTATTTTCTTTCTTTTTATCTTCCAGAGCCTGCATATTTTGAGCCTGCAGTTTGCTTATCTCCTGCATCAGTTTATATAGCTCATCTTTTTTATCCTGCAGCTCATCTCTGTTTAAAGAAAAAGCAAGCTGAGCAAAATAATCCTGCTGCTCAACCTTATCAATTTCTGCCATTATCTCATTTTTCTGGGCCAATTTTTCTTTTAAAATGTCAAAATCACCAGCTTCAATCAGATTTCTTTCTGCTTCAGTCAGTGATTTTAATTTTTGGTATAGTTTAAAAAGATCTTTCATTATCAACCTCCAGACTAAACTCCAACATTTACTCTTTTTTCTTCTCCAGAATTTTGATTGATTATTATTTCTTTATAGGTTACAAATAATTCTTCTACCAGAGGAATTACATTATCAAGATGTTTTGTGTTTTTGTTAAGGTTGGCCTGGATTAGCTCTCTGTAAATAAAATCATAGAGACTTTCTAATTGAACAGCAATTTGTCCACCCTGTTCCTTGTTTAAAGTACTCTGCAGCTCTAAGATAATATTTTGAGCCTTAATTATATTTTTATGACTTTCTTCAATTTTTCCTTCTTTTATATTCTTTTTAGCCAGCTTCATAAACTTAACCGCACCCTGATAAAGCATCAGTAAAAGTTTGCCTGGACTTGCTGTTTTTATCTGCATCTGCTTGTACTGATCAGCGCTTCTTCCCTGCATAATAATTACCTCCTAAACATATTTTATATTTTTTTGCTTAAAATAGCAATAAAACTAGAGCTCAAATTTAATATTATTTAATTCTTCCAGCAGTTTTTTGTTTTTAACTGCCTTTTTATTTTCTTCTTTTACATCTTCCAGCAGTTCTTTTCGCATAATTTCAATTTCCTGAGGTGCTTCAATTCCAAGCTGGACTTTTCCATTTTCTATTCCAACAACAGTGACTTCTATCTGCCCATCAATAACTATTTTTTCATTTAATTTTCTCGTCAGTACCAGCATTATTCTGCCACCTCTTCTACAGGAGCAAAAATTTTATATCTCACCTGATAACGCTGATCATCAAGTATTACCTGTTTCCCAAGTTTATCCTCGATATTAATTACTATTGGAGCTGATAAGTTGGCTGTGCTCTTTTTGATTTCGTCTTTAAGTGTGATTATATTTAAGATCAAAAGATCCGAAATTTTTTCAATTTCTAACTCTTTTTCAGTTTTATCATTAATTTCAAATTCATAATTCTGAATCAAATTCCCCGGTTCTACTGTTACAAATGCTATATCCGGATCATCAACCGACTGCATAACAATAAATGGTGAATCCTCCCCCAGGGGCAGTAAAACAAAATCCTTTAAACTTTCAAAGCCAGGCAGGCCTGATTTGAAAGAAATTATATCTGATTTTTTTATTTCTAATCTACCAAAATCACGGGTCATTATTTCCATTTAAATCCCTCCAAATTTTTATTTATTAAAATTTTAAGCTTTAAAATCTATACTGGGACCCGGTTTATAGGCTATAACCAGTTCTCTTTCTTCACTGTACATTATTTCCGCACCCAGATCAGATACTTTATAATTTTCAAAATCACTCAATTTATCTCCAGTTGATGCATAAAAAGCGGCTGCCTTCTGTGCTGTCTCCACAGCTTTTTTTGCATAATTACCTGTACTGTCTTTTAAGTTGTAAAAACCCATTGCTTTTCTGGATGGATAACTGTCAATCTGCAAATCCAGGTTCTGCAGCATTAGATCACATCCTCTCTACAAATAATTATCGTCAAAGACTGCTAAAATATTAAATCCAATTATCTGCTTTTAGATATCTTTAAATCAGTTTAAATAGAGCATTCTTCAATTTACTGCTGCTTATCATTATTTAAAAAAGGTTTTAAAATATTAATGAAGAATATTTAAGTTAGGCAATTAAAAATTTGAGGTGATGAATTATGAAAAATAAAAGTATAATTTTAATAGCTATTTTATTGATTGGATTTTTGACAGGTACTGTTTCAGCTTTGGACACTGAATCCTTAGCAGAACTGGAATATAAAGTTCTGGATAGTTACAACCATGACCCCAAAGCTTTTACCCAGGGCTTAGAAATTCATGAAAACTATTTATATGAAGGAACCGGACTTTATGGGAGATCAAGTTTAAGAAAAGTTGATATTCAGAGCGGCAGAGTCTTAAATAAAATCAAGCTGGAGTCCGAATATTTTGGTGAAGGCATAACTATCTTAAATAACAAAATTTATCAGTTAAGCTGGAAAGAGAATACAGCCTTTGTTTACGACCTTGATTTTAATTTACTAAAAAAATTCAGTTATCAGGGAGAAGGCTGGGGCCTGACTAATAATGGAGAGCAGATAATAATGAGTGACGGCAGTCAGTATCTTTATTATCGGGACCCGGAAACATTTGAAGTGCTCAAAAAAATCAGCGTTAAAAATAATAAGCAGCCGGTTAAAAATCTTAATGAACTGGAGTATCAGGAAGGGTTTATTTATGCCAACATCTGGCAGACAGATTATATTATAAAAATTGATGCTCAAAGTGGCGCCACTGCAGCCTATCTTGATTTGAGTGGGATTTTAAGTACAGACTATCAAGGAGAAATCGATGTCTTAAATGGAATTGCTTATGATCCTCAGGCTCAAAACTTTCTGGTAACAGGAAAGTTATGGCCTAAAATGTACAGGATTGAATTTGCTGATTAAAAATAGAAAACCCTTAGGAAAGTGTTTGCTGAAAAATTTCCTAAGGGTTTGATTATGCTCTAATCACTGGTTTAAAATATCATAAACATGAGAATTATTATATTCACTGTATGGGTTTTCTTCTCTTAATCTTTTTAAGACTTCCCTGCTCTTTTCTTCTTCTCCTGCTTCATTGAGCATCAGGCCGAGATTATAAAGGGCTTCATCATAATAGTTGCTCTCATTATATTCATTTAAATAAATTCGATAAAAATGCTCTGCTGACTGATAGTTATCCATTTTCTCGTGACTTCTGGCAAGCAGAAATAAGCTCTCCCGCCTCAAATAATCCGTTTCTGTTAGACTATATATACTGTTAAAAATGTCGGCAGCATCCTGATAATCCTGACGAGAAAAATAATCCATTCCCAGATTAAATAACTGCTGTTCGGTACCTTCCTCTAAAAAAGTATTTGCTTCTTCCAGTTTATCCTTTTCTCTTTCCCGTGCTTTAATTTCTCTCAGCTCTTCAATTGAAATCAAAGCTGAACTGTTCTGATATTCGAGTAAGTTCATCTCATTTAAAATTTCTGAACTGCTCCCCTGTGTTTTATCCTCTTTATTTTTATTCTTTTCTGCAAAATCATCGCCAGCTTCATCGGTTTGGGGGCTATTCGCTCCTGCTTCAAGCTGACCGCCTTCGGAAGCAACTGGGTCAGCAGTTTGATTTGAAGTCAAATTATCAGTAGTCTCTTCAGAATTTTCCCTGTCTGCAGGCTCAGAAAACTCAAATCCCCGAATATTACTTTCAATCCAGCTTAAAGGACTAACTCCACTTAAATTTAGAAAAACTGCAAACAGAACTACTGCAATCACTCCAGCTATTAAAGCACTCTGTTTATTCGTCTTTGACTGAAAGTTAAAAGCACTGCTTTCCTTATCTTCCTCTTCACACTGCATAATATAATTTTTAATGTTCTGATTACCGCTGTCTAATTCATATGCCTGATAGAAATATTTTAAAGCTTCTTCGTAGTTCTCCTCTTTTTTATATAAAAGACCAAGAATCACATAAGGTTCAATTAATTCATCATATTCTTCAATCAATTTTTTTAAAAATTTTATCTTTTGACTTTTTTCTGCTTCATCACTAAAAAGGATATTTCTATATTCTTTTCGAATCTCTTTAAAATCCTGTTTGGTAATTAACTCTAAATAATCGCGAGCCTTATTTTTATCCTTCTGTAGTGAGAGACTTTTACGCCAGGTCTTTTCCGCCTTATCAAATCTGCATTTAAGATAATAGGCCAGCCCAAGCAGGTTAAGAGCAGATACACTTTTCGAATTAAATTTTAAGCACAATTTTAATTCATCAATTGCATCTGACACATTATTATTTTTGATTAAATTCATTGCCTCTCTATAATGAGCATTATTTTTCTTCATTATAACAACCTCTCCAGAGCAGTATCTGCTGCTTTTTTATTATTCTATCATATAAAAAGCTGTCTGAAAAGAAAAAGAGACAGCTGAAAAGTGATAGCTCAGCTGTCTTAAATATCTATTTATTAAATTTAGACTAGGCAGTCTCTCTTCTATTTAGGACATCAATCATTACAGCCAGAATTATAATAAAGCCTTTGACTATCATCTGGTAAAATGAATTGATTCCAAGAAGACTCATACCATTATTAATTACACCAATGATAATAGCACCAATTACTGTTCCTGTAACAGTACCAACACCACCCATAAAACTTGTTCCACCAATAATTACTGAGGCAATAGCGTCAAGCTCAAAACCATCACCTAAGTTAGGGGAAGCTCCATTTAGACGGGAGGCAAGCAGAATACCTGAAGCAGCACTTAAAACACCTGTGATTACAAAAACCATGGTTTTAGATTTCAAGATATTAATCCCTGATAACCAGGCTACTTCTTCGTTACCACCGATTGCATATAGTTTACGGCCAAAGCGAGTTTTACGCAAAGTATAAGCTCCTGCCATTACAACTACTGCAAAAATAGCCACCGGAATTGGGATCCCCTGATAGCCGATAAAAGCATAAAAACCAGCGATAAATCCAACCACAATTAAAATTATACCTACTGTTAATTTTGCCTTATTTCTAACCTTTTCGCCTTTTCTAATCTCAACACTTGTTTTAAAGACAGCGAAAATACCAAGTGCCAGCGCAATTACCAGAATTATCAGAGAAGGTAATTTGGGTATGTAGCCACTGCCAATTACAGCAAAGGTCATATTTGTTACCGGTATTGATACTCCCTGGGTTAAAACCAGACTTAAACCTCTGGCAATGGTCATTATTCCTAAAGTGATAATAAAGGGATGAATATCAAATTTCGCACTCATAAACCCATTGAAAAATCCAATAACTCCACCAACACCAACTAAGGTGATTAAAATTGCCAGCCAGATTCCGAGGCCAGCCTGCATTAATAAAGTTACGGTTACAGCTGATAATCCTACAACTGAACCAACCGAAAGATCAATCCCGGCCAAAAGGATTACCATTGTCATTCCAACCGCAATAATACCATTAATTGTAACCTGGCGAATCAGGTTGGTCAGATTTCTTGAACTTAAAAATGAAGGTGAAGCAATACTTAAAATAATTACTAAAACAATTAAAGCTATAAATGTACCATTATTTTTGATAAACTTCTTCAAAATTATTCAACTCCTTTATTACCGGTTGCATATTTCATTATAGTTTCCTGATCTGCTTCAGAACGATCCAGCTCAGCAGTTTTCTTTCCTTCTGACATAACAACTATTCGGTCACTCATTCCCATTATTTCTGGCAGTTCAGAAGAAATCATGATTACAGTTACTCCTTCTTCAACCAGCTGGTTCATCAGTCTGTAAACTTCTGTTTTGGCACCAACGTCAATCCCTCGGGTTGGCTCATCTAAAATCAATACATCAGAATCTGTGATCAGCCATTTACCAATAACAACTTTCTGCTGATTACCTCCACTTAGTTTTTCTACAAAGACATCAAGGGAAGGGGTTTTTATATTCAACTCATCTACATACTTTTCAGCCACAGTTCGCTCTGCATGGTTATCCATGGCCATTTTGGAACTGAATTTTTTAATTGACGGCAGAGTCATATTCATCACTAAATTTTTATCAAGCAGCAGTCCTAATTCTTTTCTATCCTCAGTAACTAAAGCTATTCCATTTTTTATTGCATCAGCAGGAGATTTAATCTTCAATTTTTGACCATTTAGGTAAATTTCACCCTCACGTTTTTTGCCATAAACTCCAAAGATTGCGTTAACCAGCTCTGTTCTTCCAGCTCCCATCAGACCTGAAATACCAAGAATTTCTCCCTTATAAGCTGAAAATGAGACATTATCAACTAATTTTTTGTCAGGACTAAATGGATCAGGTACAGAAATATTTTTTACTTCCAGCGTTTTTTCTCCTCGCTGAAAATCTTTTTTTGGAAAAAGGTCATTAATATCTCTTCCAACCATTCTGGTAATAATTTCATCTAAAGTAACCTGATCAATATTAATTTTTTCGCCAATAGTTGCTCCATCTCTTAAAACAACAACCGAATCTGCTATTTCTTCGATTTCTTCCATCTTGTGAGAAATATAAATAATAGAAACTCCACTGGCTCTTAATTCATTAATTACTGTAAATAATTCATTTACTTCCGATTCAGTTAGGGCAGAAGTTGGCTCATCAAAAACTAAAATTCTGGTATCTAAGGAAAGAGCTTTTGCAATCTCAACCATCTGCTGTTTACCAACTGTTAGATCTCCAAGTTCAGTTCTTGGATCAATATTCATATTTAAACGTGCTAAAACTTTTTCGGCATTGTGATATAATTCTTCCCATTTAATTCCACCAAATTTATTCAAAGGTTGTCTATCTAAAAATATATTTTCGGCAACAGATAGGTCAGGCAGCAAATTCAATTCCTGATGAATAATTCCAATCCCTGCTTCTTCGGCTTCTCTTGTATTTTCAAAGCGAACAAGCATGTCATCAAGATAAATGTCTCCTTCATAAGTAGGATAGGGCCAGACACCACTTAAAACTTTCATTAATGTTGATTTTCCAGCACCATTTTCTCCAACCAGCGCTAAAATTTCTCCTTTTTCTAGAGCAAAATTAACATGATCAAGAGCTCTAACACCGGGGAAATCTTTAATAATATTTTTCATTTCCAGAATTTCTTCAGCCATCTATTTTACCTCCAGAATTGATTATTGATAGAGCAATCCCATCCAATTGGATGGGACTGCCTGTAATTTTATTGCTTATAAGCTTATATTTACTCTTCGCTAAAAATATCTGTTGCTTCGTGATAACCATCAGCAACAACAGTATCCATAATATTATCCTGATTAACTACTACAATTTCGGTTACTACAGTAGGAACTTCAACCTGACCATTGTCTACATAACGTGTAATATCTACAATTTCATCGATTGGTCTGTCTGGGTTTTTAGCAAGTGCTACTGCAGCTCTTGCAGCTTCATATGCTAGAGGTTTAACTTTCTTAAAGATATCAATTGTCTGCTTACCCTGAGCAATATATCTCATATTAATTAAATCAGCATCAGAACCGGCAACAAATACCTTATCTGTGTCTGCCATACCCTGAGCTTCTAAAGCTCTAACTGCACCGGAAGCCATACCACTGTTGTTAGCTACTACAGCATCAATTTTATTATCATATCTGGTTAATGCATTCTCTGTAGTTTCCATAGCTAAGTCAGGTGACCAGCCTTCGTGACTCTGATCCACTACTAATTCTAAGCCTTCATATTCTGCAACTGTATCTAAAACTCCCTGAGAAAATGCATTGGCGTTGGAGTCACCAGGCTGTCCTCTTAAAAGAACTACATTACCTTTAACTTCACCGCGGTTTTCTTTAAACCATTCAACCATAGCTTCTCCCTGAAGTTCTCCAACTGCCCAGCTATCCTGAGTTAAGAATAGATCTACATCACTGTTCATAATTAATGAATCATAATTTACTACAGCAACCCCGGAATCATGTGCTTTTCTAACCATATTACTTGCAGTACCTGTGTTAACTGGCTGTAATACAATTACATCAGCACCCTGGGTTAACATATTTTCAAATTTAGAAAGCTGTTCATTTTCATCATTATTAGCTGCATCAAAGATAACCTCATCAGCACCTAATTCTTCTGCTTTTTCTATAAAAGCATCTCTATCTGTCTTATATCTTTCTTCCTGCATTGTCTTTAACAGAAAACCTACCTTGATTACTCCATCATCTTCTCTTTCATTATCTCCTAAGAGATTGTCTAACCAGCCGCCGTCCTGAGCAAAAACTGTCATGGACATTGAGGAAACGAGTAAAACTACTACCAACAAAATACTTAACTTTTTCATTATTTACCCCCTAATAGTTTTCTCAATGCGAACCATTATTAACTTATAATCGCTTATAATCCTCAAAGAGTTATTTGATTTATCTAAATTGTATATAATTAAGCGAATTTCATAATACGCTTAATTTAGTTTAATTCAAAAAAATATTGTCTACGAATCATAAAAATAAGCCTTTTAACTTGAAATTATAGGTTTTAATGATTTACCATAGATTTACTGCTAAATTTAGACGCACTTAGCTTGGGTATCTTAAAATCATGTTTTAAAAAGATATTTAAGCAGCTAAAACTTGATTTTGGAGTTTGATTTTCTCGGCTGCAATTCTTGCAGCTATCAAACTGATAGAACTTAATAGCAGATGAGTTTTAACTTTTTTAGTTCCCATTACAGTTAAGTTTTCTAAATTTAAATGCTCTTTTAGTCTGGAAAAAGTTCTTTCAACACTGGTTCTTTTGTTGTAGATCTTTCTCCAGGTTCTAGAATCTCTATGTGGAGTTGAAATATATCTTGGGTTCTCTTTTGGTCTGGTTTTAGTTACTCGACCATAGTTGCTGTTAGAACACCACTTAGTACCATGAATACAATCAACTTTACCACATACATGTGGGCATCTAAATTTGTTGACTCCCTTGTAATGACCCCAGTAATACATTTTGTGGCCTCCACTGCAGACTGGTGTTCCTTTAAAATCATAGAATCCAGCTGGTGGCTGTTTAGCATTACGCTTGTTAATTGGGATAATAGCCTGAGACTCCTGCTCAAAGAGAATATGTTCATAGATATCAGTATAATCATAGCCTGAATCCATTGTCCAGTATTTAGGTTTAGTTAAATCTCTTTTAGCTAAAAAGTCATTGACTTTTTCAACTAATGGTATTGCCTGAGTTTTATCTGCATGATTAGCTGGAGTTAAAGTTAAAGCAATTGGTAATTCTGATTTAGTTTCAACTGCAGCATGTATCTTCCAGCCATACCAGGTTATCTGATTTTTATGGGAGTCAAATTTAGTACCCCAATCAGGGGTAAAAGAATTTTCCTTATCTATCTTTGACCTTGGCTTAGCTCGTTCATAAGCTTCCAGTTTTGAAGCATCAATAGCCATTGTCTCAGTGTCCAATAAGTCAAAATCTATACATTGATCCAAAAGATTATTCATCAGTATTTCCAGTTCATCAGTCTCAGATAATTTGCTGTAATATCGGCTAAAAGTTGACTCGCTGGGCACCCTGCCAGTGGTAGAAAAACCACAAACATATCTGAGGTATGGACTTCTATCAATTTTGCTTACTAAGTCTGCTCTAGTAGGAATCTTTTCGATCTGTTGGACCAGAAAAGCTCTTAAAATAGCTTCTGGATTGTATCCAGTAGGACCTTTATTAGACTTAGGTTTTATCTTTTCAACAACAGGTTTAAGATCAATAGGATCTAAAATACAAATTAATTTGTCTGTTTCCGATAAATTTACTAATTCTTCAAAGGGAAAGAGACACTCTTGTCGAATATTATTAATAGGGCTTCACCTTCTTTCGAGTTTTTTGGGTGCTACTATTAAATTCGACAAGATTGGGGTGAAGCCCTTTTTATATCATTAAATTCTTTGTTATATCAAGGCTTATTTTTATGAAATTCGCTTAATTATCTGAGGATTAACCATAGAATATTTTTTTAAACCCTTGAATATTTTTTGTGTTAATGAATTATATCTTTTTTATAAGTTTTTCAAAGCTATTATCTTTTTTCCTTTGTCGTTCACTCCGCCTCCTGCTCCGTTTACTGTCAGAGAAATTAACTTCCGCCATCCTTGACTACAGTTAATTTCTAGAGTCATCCAAAAAGATAATAGCTTTGAAAAAAATTATTTTGTTTAATAATTCATTAATACAAAAACTTTCAAGAACTTAGCAAAAATTGGGAGAGATTATTCAACCGCGTCCTGCTTCACTCATTGTCAAAAATTAACTTCTTCGATCAAAAAACGGCTAAACCTTCAGTATTTAAAGGCTTAGCCGTTTGGTTGATTTCTATTTTACTGGAAATTTCAATCATTCTACAAAAGATTTATATTATCTCTATAAGTTGTGGGAGAAGCTCCGACCAGTTTTTTAAACCAGGAACTGAAATAATAGGCATCATTAAAACCAAGCTGGTCAGCAATCTGATAAATTTTATCATCAGTAGTTTTTAACAGCTCTTTTGCCTTATTTAATCTGATCATATTAAGGTAGTCACTAAAACTTTCTCCACTTTCTTCGTGAAAAAGGTTGCTTAAATGACCCGTACTTAAATTAAATTTACGGGCCAGCTCACTTAAAGTAATTCCATCCTGATAATTTTCTGCAATATAGGCCTTCATTTCACTGATTATTTCAGCATTCTTTTCACCAGGAGTAAAGGAAATTAAATCATGCAGCCTCAGCAGAAATTCCTTGAGTATAATCTCAACTTCCTTTATTTCCCCATAGTTTAAATTTTCTATGCGCTCTTTATCAATTATTTCCATTAAATCTTCTGCTTGATAGTCTAAATCCTTGATAATCTTAAAACTTTCTAAGATTAGATTATTCAGGACAACAAATAATTTTTCTTTATTGAGTTCTACCGCTTTTAATTCTTCAATAATTTTATTTACTGTCTGCAAAACATCCTCTTTACTGCCTCTTTTTAAAACAGCATTTAAATCAATTCTATCCATTATCAAAGACTGATGCTGAAAAAATTGATCATCTATTAACCAATTATAAATTGTATTCAGTTTGTTTTCATTAATATAATTGGATATTTCCCCTCTTAATGCCGCCAGTCTCTGTTCATTATTTTTCTCCCTAACCAGCTCATCCCTGGCTTTATTGACAACTTCCAGCAGTTTCTCTGAGCGAAAGGGTTTTAATAAATAATCATTAACACCAAAACGAATTGATTTTTGAGCATATTCGAATTCTGCAAAACCAGAAATCACAATTACCTTTAAATGATTCCCATTTTTGCGGGCTTTTTCTATCAAATTCATACCACTCAATTTGGGCATCTGGATATCAGTTACCAGAATATCGATTCCATTTTCTCTAACAAATCTTAAAGCTTCTTCTCCATTTGCAGCAGCAAAGATCTGATAACCTTCCTTTTCCCAGTCAGTATTATTAATTAATTTTTCTCGAATTGGTTTTTCATCATCAACAAGCAGTAAATTAAAGTTCAAATCAATTTCCTCCTCTCTGATCAATCCTAATAATCACAGTAGTTTTCTCACCTTCAACACTTTCAACCCTCAGGCCAGAACTGCCTCCGTACATTAATTTTAAGCGCTGGTCCACATTGCGCAGGCCAAAATATTTCTGCTGATCATCAGTTTTCAGCCTGCCAGTTAAAATCTTATTTATCTCTTCTACCTTTGCAGCTGGAATACCAACTCCATTATCTGCAATTTTAAAATATATATTCTTATTTTCCCGGTAGCCTTTTACAATAACCAGTCCTTTTTTCTCAGACGGCAGCAAACCGTGGTAAATAGCATTTTCAACAATCGGCTGCAGTATTAATTTTGGAATATGCTTATCCATAATTTCATGATCTTCAACATCAATTATATATTCATATTCTTCTCCATGCCGAAACTGCTGAATAAAAAGATAATTTTTTACATGTTTAATTTCATTTCTAATTAAGACCATTTCTTTACCGTGGCTTAAACTGAGGCGAAAGAACTTACCAAGAGCCTCAACCATATGAGTTGCTCTGTCAAAATCTTTGTTTTCCAAAAGTCCAATTATTAGGTCAAGAGTATTATAAATAAAGTGAGGCTTAATCTGGTTATCAAGACTCTCCATCTCCAGTTTCCTAAGCAGCTTCTGTTCTCTAACATTTTGTTCCATCAATTTATTAATCCGCCTGATCATCTTATTGAAACTCTGACCCAGCTCAGCTATTTCATCATTACCACTCGTATCAATTTTAACTGACAGGTCATTTTCGGAAGCCCGGTGAGTTAACTCCTGCAGCTTCTGGATTGGCCTTGAAAGTGAGGATGATAAATAAATGGTCAGCAAAATAATAATTAAGAGTACCACTAAAGTCATATATAATGTAATATCAGTTATATAATTCAACTCTGCTTCTACCTCATCTGCCGAGGCCATACTGATTATATACCAGCCAGTTGCATAGGAAAAAGTAGAAGTCAAAATATACTGTTCTCCATTTAGATTAAGCTTGCGGTCTGGAAAACCAGCATTATATAAGAGGCTCCTCTCACCTATCAGTTCCTGGTTGGGGTGATAAATAATATCACCATTTTGATCAGCAATTAAAAAGTAACTTTTTTCTCCCAGATTAAAATCGGTTAAATTTGCCAGTACATCCAGATCAATATCTGCAGAAATCAAAACATTTTCCTCGGCAATTTCGGGATAATATGAACTGACAATAGTAATTACTTCCTGCTGCAAATAATTTGTATAGGGAGAAGTAAAAGATATGTCTCCACTTGAATCAGAATACATCCTGGCTCTAAAATTTTCCAAATCAATATTATAAGTCCCATAACTGCTGATTCTGCGTCCATCCTGAAAGGTTATTGCAATATCCTCCAGTCCGGGCTTCATCTGTTTTAGATTATTAAAATCCTCCCAGATTCTAAAAGCATACTTCCTGTTATTTCTAAAATCATTGGCCTGGGTTAATTTTATAAATTGATTAATATAAAAATCCTGCTCCCGGCTTAAAAAAGTTTCAATCTCACTAATATAGTCTTCCAGATCTCTTTCCATTCTATTTACCATTTCCTGTGAGTAAGCACTGATTCGATCATTAATTGCCCCCCGATAAATATTAAAAGAAAGCAGCCCGGATAATAAAATTGGCAGCAGACCAATTATCAGAAAAGAAATAATCAATTTTGTTCTGATCGTATGAATCTCTATTTTATTAAATAATTTTTTAAAAAGATTATTAAACATTAAATTTCCACCTTATTTAACCCTCCAGGGTCGATGAGTTTGCAAAAGCCGCTCTAAATTATCATCATCAGCAACTTCTACGCCCGTTTCAATATATTCTCTCGGTTCAGCTCCATATTTTATATAGTTATATAATGTAGAAAGACCTTTAGAACCCATTGTGGCCATATCCTGACCAACCAAATACTGCAGTAGTCCCCTTTCCTGTAGTAAGAGCGCATCATAAAAGATATCTATACCTACAGCAACTCCTCCGTTTTTCGACCACTGCTGAAAATTAGGCAGAGCCTCTGCCGGTACATAAAAGGGCCAGCCGCCTACAAAAAATATAATATCAATCTCAGGATTTTGCTGTAAATACTGTTCCAGCAGTTCCACCGAAAGATTAACACTATCCTGATTCTCAACTATATCCTGCACTCTAATATTTGTAGCTTCAACAGTGTCCAGAAAACCTTCAATCCGACTGTCGAGATTAAGCGCACCCCGGACACCTGTCATAATCATAGTATCCAGTTTTTTCTCCTGCTGGTTGTAATCAATATTTCTGTTTTCTAAAACTGTAAGTAAACCTTCTGCAGTAACTTTTCCCGCCTCATAATTATTGATTCCAATATGAAAAAGCCTTCTACTGTCAGGAGCGTCAGCATCAAATGTTGCTACTGCAATTCCTGCCTCTATAGCTCTGTTAATTACATCTATATATTCAGGTGTATTATTAACACTTACCACCATTCCATCCACTTTTCTGGCAATCAAACTCTCAATTATTTTTATCTGTGCTTCTTCATTGTAGACAAAAGGAGCAACCCACTCAATATTAATTCCCAGGTCAATGGCTTTTTCCTGGGCATGTTCAAAAGCATCTAAAAAAATTGGATTGTCAAGTGACCGCGGAACATAAGCAATAGTAATTTCTTCATCATTTTCATTTGCCTGAATATTTTCTGCTCCAGCTGCAGAAGTCAAAAGCGCTGGCAAAATTATAATTACAATTAATACAAATAAAAGCCTGTTTTTTTGAGCAAACAAATTTTTCACCCCGCTTATTTCTTAGCTATCACAAAATTTCAAAAATTTAAACAGCACATAAAAAAAGGCCCGATAAAGGCCTTTTATCTTTAAGTTAACGCGTTCTATGCCATCAGATTAATATTTTGGCCTCTGCCCGGTCCGGCAGCTCTAGCCTGCTGCACAGCCTGGGAGGTTTCTTGCATACCTTCAACAAGTTTAGAGACCTGATCAGCACTCTGACCCATTGCCTGCCTCATTCCAGAAATACTCAAAGCCTGCTGAACACTTGCTATCTGATTCTGCATTGCAGCATTTATACTGCTCATTATATCAACTCCCTTGAGAATTAATCTTAATTAAACTAATCAGTATTTTAATAATAGCAGATTTCAGGCTTTTTTTCCACTATTTTGAGTAATTAATTAAATAAAGCAGGTAATTTGAGTACTTTTGTACAATTATTATTAGTGAGGAATAAATATTGAAAGGAGAATTTTTATGAGTGCAAAAAAAGAATACTACAGAATTAAAGCGGAAAATTTAATTAGAAATTTTGAGAAAAGAAATATTGAAGGTTTTTATGTAGAAGATTCAAAAGCAGCCACAGCAAAAGTGCTTGAGCTAATCAAAGAAAGAACATCAGTCTCCTGGGGAGGCTCAATGACTCTAGCTGAAATTGGAATTTTTGATAAGTTAAAAGCTGGTGATTATAAGCTGCTTGATCGGGCAGAAGCTAAAAATTCAGCCGAAAAAGAAAAAATTTATCATCAGGCTTTAAGTGCTGATTACTACTTAATGAGTTCAAATGCAATTACTCAGGCTGGAGAACTGGTAAATGTTGATGGTAACGGCAATCGACTGGCAGCATTAATTTATGGTCCCAAAAATGTGATTATTGTAGCTGGAATGAATAAAGTTACAGTTGATCAGGAGAGTGCAGTTAAAAGAGTCCGCAACCAGGCAGCTCCTGCCAATTCTGTTCGACTGGACCAAAAAACTCCCTGTGCTAAAACCGGTTACTGTAACAGCTGTCAGATAGATGATACAATCTGCTGCCAGACTGTTATTACCCGCCGTTCCCGCCAGGATGACAGAATTAAAGTTATTCTGGTTGGCGAAGAACTGGGATTTTAGAATGTTAATCTATTTACAGTAATAACTGAGTAATTGTGTTAAATTTAGTATAGTTATGGGAGGTGTTCTTTATGAATCAAACAATAGATAAACTTTATAATAATCCAGACGATAAAAATATCGAAGATAATTTTCAATTTATATTATTTGGTGGTACAGGTGATCTGGCACATAATAAAATCATTCCTGCTTTTTATAATTTAGCAGCCAAAGATATACTGCCGGATCATTACACAATAATAGCTACCGGCCGCCGTTATGACAACAAAAATGAATATCTTAATAATTTATATGCTTCACTTGAAAATAAAAAAGAAAAAATTGATAACCGGATCTGGCAGTCACTTACAGATCATATCGAATATTTTCAGCTCTCTTTTAAAGAACCAGATGACTTTGAAAGGCTCCGCCAGAGACTTTTAGAAAAATCTAAAAGAGAGAAAATCTCTAACCGTATTTTCTATCTGGCGACTGCACCGAAATTCTTCTCAGAAATTGCAGAAAATTTAAAGGAATATAATCTTTTAAATGCTGGTTTTGAGCACAGTGATTCCAGACTGGTAATTGAAAAGCCCTTTGGGCACGATTTCGAGTCAGCTCAAAAATTAAATAATACTCTCAGCAATATTTTCTCTGAGAAAAACATCTTTAGAATTGACCACTATCTGGGCAAAGAAATGATTCAGAATATCATGGTTATCAGATTAAGCAATCCAATTTTTAGAGCACTCTGGAATAAGGACCACATCGACAATATTCAGATTTATCTAAATGAATCAGAAGGTGTTAAAGATCGCGGAAAATACTATGATGATACCGGAGTAATCAAAGATATGTTTCAAAATCATATCCTCCAGGTTTTATCATTAATAGCAATGGAAGAACCGGAAAATCTAAGTGCTGAAGAAATCTCTGCGAAAAAGGTTGAAGTTTTTAAAGAACTTGCTGACAATGATTTAAGTGATATAGATAAACACATTGTTCGGGGACAGTATGACTCAAACACCGTCAATAATGAAAAGATCAAAGCCTACCGCGAAGAAGATCAAATTGATCCTAACTCTCAGACAGCTACCTTTATGGCACTTAAATTATTTTTAAATAATGAGCGCTGGCGTGATGTCCCAATTTACCTTAAATCTGGTAAAAGATTAAGTAAAAAAGAAGCTGCAATCGCAGTCGAATTTAAAGATAATTTTCACTCTTCCTATCTGCAGAACCAGAACCTGGACAGTAATCTGCTGCTGATTAAAATTCAGCCTGAGGAAGGTGTTTCTTTAAGATTTAACACCCGCAAACCGGCCAGTAATAATAAGATTATTCCGGTTGAAATGGAATTCTGTCAGAGCTGTCAGCAGTTTTTCAACTCACCTGAAAATTATGAGGGCTTAATCTATGATATGATAGCCGGGGACAAAACACTCTTTACCAGCTGGAAAGAGGTATCTTACTCCTGGAAGTTTATCGATAAAATCCAGCAGAAATGTGTAGATGAAAATATTGAATTGCATCAATATCCAGCTTTAAGTGAAGGGCCTGATGCAGCTGACAGACTCCTGGAGGCAGATGGTCGAAGCTGGCTGGATAACGAATAAGTTTGACAAATAATTAAGACATTTTCAATAAAATTAATTCCACTAATCTAAGGGGGATTTTTATGTATGATATCTCAATGACAATCAGAAAAAATATGTTAGTTTATAAAGGTAAAGATGAGATCAGGCCCAGGTTGAGTACTGTTAGGGATTTCTCTCAAGGAGACGCCCACGAATCCGAGCTGCAGATGAATGTCCACACCGGGACTCATGTGGACGCTCCTCTGCACATGCTGGAAGACGGTGAAAATGCCAATCTCTTTTTTGCTGAGAATCCATTTTACAGAGCTCAGCTGATAGATCTGACTGAGCTGGAGGAAAAAATCACTGCTGAAGATTTAAAAGAATATAATATTGAAGAAAATTCATTTTTAATTTTAAAAACCAAAAACTCTCAACCCGGATTTCTGGAAAAAACTCCAGAAAAATTTATATACTTAGCCGAAAGTGGAGCCGAGTACCTGATTGACAAAAAAATAAAGGGAGTCGGAATTGATACCAACGGCATAGAAAGAGCTCAATCCGAGCATCCAACTCACAAAAAACTGCTGCGAGAGAAAATTATGATTTTAGAGGGCCTGCGTTTAAATGAAGTACCGGCAGGTGACTATATCCTGCTGCTTTCTCTCCTAAAAATTGCAGAAAGTGATGGGCTGCCCGGTAGAGCTTATTTGTTTGAGCAGGGAGAAATCGAAACCATGCTTAAGTTATTCAAATAGATTATTAAAGTTAGGATTTTAAGGAGGTAGTTATAAATGAAAAAATATGAGATTGGACTGATCGGGCTTTCGGTAATGGGGCAGAATCTTGCTCTTAATATTGCCCGCAATCACTCAATTGCAGTTTATAATCGTACAGAAAGCAAAACTAGAGCTTTTATGAAAGATAAAGTGAAAAATCAGGATCTTAAAGCAGCTTATGAGCTGGAGGATTTTGTTGCTTCATTAGAAAAGCCGCGCAAAATTATGCTGATGATCAAAGCCGGAAAACCTGTAGACTTAGTTATTGACAGCCTGCTCCCCTATTTAGAAGCAGGTGATATAATTATTGATGGTGGAAATTCTCATTTTGATGATACAAATAGAAGATTAAATAATCTTAAAGAAAAAGATATCCGCTATCTTGGGGTAGGTATTAGTGGTGGTGAATATGGTGCTCTTCACGGACCATCGATTATGCCCGGAGGTAATGAAGAAGCTTATGCCGAAGTCTCAGAGATTATGGAAGATGCAGCTGCCCAGACTGAAAAAGGCGCCTGTGTCAGCTATTTAGGACCAAATTCGGCCGGCCATTATGTCAAAATGGTCCATAATGGTATCGAATACGGGATCATGGAGGTTCTGGCTGAAATTTATGATTATATGCGCAAAGTCCTGCAGCTTAAGCCAGAAGAAATGGGAGATATTTTTGCTGAATGGAATCAGGAATTTGATTCCTATCTGGTAGAAATCACTGCTAAAATCATGAAAAAAGATGACCCTAAAACAGGCAGAAAGCTAATTGATTTAATTCTGGATAAAGCCAAACACAAAGGCACTGGTAAATGGAGTGTTCAGAGTGCTTTAGATCTCGGTACTGCAATCCCAACAATTAATGCCGGGGTTAATGCTCGCTTAATGTCTGCAATTAAAAGCGAAAGAGTCGAAAATGCAGCTCAGTTTGCAGATGACACCAGAGCTGTAGTCAGTAAAGACGAAATGCTGCCGGTACTTAAATCTGCTCTCTATTTTGCTTCAGTAATTGCTTATACAGAAGGCTTTAAACTCTTAAAAACAGCTTCAGAAGAATATAATTATCAGCTGAATTATAAAGAGATTGCCCGCATCTGGGAAGATGGCTGTATAATTCGCTCCGGACTCTTAGAGCCAATTCAGGCAGCATTTGCCGATGATATGCAGTTGAAAACTTTAATCACAGCTCATCAGTTTAAAGCTCAACTTAATGCAGCTGCAGAAGAAATTGAAAAACTAATAACAACTGCTGCTCAATCAGGATTACCCTTAACAGCAGTCCATTCTGCTCTCGATTATTTTAACAGCTTAAAATCTGAAGAACTTCCCGCTAATCTAATCCAGGCCCAGCGTGACTTCTTTGGTGCTCATACCTATCAGCGCCGGGATGAAGATGGCATTTTCCACACCGAGTGGGAATAATAATTTTTGAACCAGGTCCAAAACAGCGCTTTTGGACCTGGTTCAAATAAATGATTTCACAAACATATAATAAAAAGTGCAGAGCTTTAATTTTTAAGCTCTGCACTTTTTTTATTTAAATTCTACCATTACCTGAGTCACTTAAGTCAATCAATCCTTCTGGATAAGGCTTGAAAATGGTCTGAGGCATTAAATACTCTACTTTAAACCTGATAATCCAGGACCTCAGCAGTGCCAGCGGTAAGGAAAATGGAACTTTATCATTCCTAAAATCTTTCAGAGTCTCTAAAAAATATTCCCTTTCATCTCTACTGATGTCAGAAGAAACATAACCAAAAATATGCTGCAGCATATTCACTCTTTTACCTGTGTCAGGCAGCACATCTAAAGTTTTCAGCATCTGCTCTCTATAATTATGCATCGTCTCTTCTGTCTTTCCTTTTTCATGGGCAGCAACTATTCTCCCCAGCTTATTTAAACCATTCTGATTATAAGACATTATTAAATATTTATTATTGCTGTGAAAATCAATTAAATCTTTAATCTTCCCACCCTCAATCACATGCCGCAGATCGGCCAGCAAAAATATCTTAATCAAAAAATTTTCTCTCAGCTTGAAGTTTTTAAGTCGACCTTCATTCTCAATAACTAAAGAAGGAAAATTCTGGGCCAGATTGTCTGTAAAATAACCGGCTCTTTTCTCTCCCAGCGCAGGCACTTTACCTGCCTTGGGATAAACTTTTGAATCATTTGTCCCACAGGATGGTGAGCGATTTTTGGCAATAAAGCCCTCAATTTCTTCCTCATTTAAATCAGAAACAAGCTTTTCAAGATAGCTGTCCATCTTTTCTGTATGATCCTCTCCTGTCATCGAATCTACAAGCCGATATTCAGAGTCTTTTTTAATTAAGCGCACAGAGTTGCGGGGAACTCCAAGTCCGATCTCAACTTCAGGACAAATTTTAATATAATTAACATGTTTTTCTAAAGCACGGACAAATTTATCAGGAATACTATCACCATTATAGCGGCATTTACAGTATTCAAGGCATTTACTTAAAATCAGATTGGGTTTTTTAAATTCTCTCAAAATAAATTCCTCCTGTTTCTATCTTTATTTTTTAGGAAACCAGGGAAAAAATATATTTGTTTTTTCCGCATATTCTTGATATTCCTCATCATCAGCATAGCGTTTTTCTAAAAGTGGTACTCCCGAAACAAAACGCAGCAGATAGGTCATAATTATTGGACTAAAGATAAATTTCCAGCCTCCACTTACCGCCAGGGCAATAATATAATATCCCCACCAGACCGCAGCATCACCAAAATAATTGGGATGGCGGGTGTACTTCCAGACTCCTTCTTTCATTACATGTCCATCTTTTTCTGAAGCAGGTCTGGACTTAAAATCTTTAAGCTGTTTATCACCAGCTGCCTCAAAAGCAAAACCGATTCCCCAGACAAATAGACCAATAAAATCAATTATTTTCAGGCTGTGATAAGGAGCAGAAATAATCTTAATTATCGGAGTAGAAATTATAAATAAAAGAACACCCTGAAGCATAAAAACTCTTAAAAATGATTTTAAATAAAAATTATCCCATTCTTCTCTCCATTTTGCATAACGAAAATCTTCACCCTTACCAAGATTACGTTTAAAAATATGGTAACTTAATCTCAAACCCCAGATTGTCACCAGAAAAGTAATGATAAATGATCTAAGATTATAATTATTTGTTAAATAGAGAGCCATATTTGCGGTATAGACATAACCCAGGCCCCAGCCAATATCAACAATTGAGTTATCTTTTTTTAAAACAGCAATCACAAAGAATATTGAAAAATAAAGCAGGACTAAAAGAAATAACTGAAAATAAATTGAGTTCAACATTTTAACAACTCCTCATTTCTGATCTGTAAATAATGATCAGATTATTTTTCCAGCAAAGCTACAGCGGTACTTCCTCTCCCGGCATTCATCGCCACAATCGGAGAAATCGCTTCCAAAAATTCTACCTCTATATCCAATAATTCTCTAAAACTTTCCAGATACCTTTTTGCCCGCTCAAGATCATCACCATGGACAACTGCAAAGCGTTTAATTCCATTTTCGCTTTGATGATCTTCTAAAATAGATTTTATCTTTTTAAAATTACCTTTTTTGCTGAAAGCGGTGGCAAAAGCTATCCCATTACCTTCTCGATCAATTGAAATAATCGGTTTTAGGTTAAGAAATCCGGCCAGTTTTCCTTTTAGCGGACTGACCCGACCGCCGCGAACCATATATTTGAAATCACTTACACTGACATAAATATAGAGCTTTTCTCTAATTGATTTTAGATAGCTTACAGCCTCCTCAAAACTTTTCCCTGCTTCTATCTGTTCAACTGCCTCCATAACTAAGAGGCCTTCAGCGCCAGAGTTTGTTTTGGAATCAATAACTTCAATTTTAAGCCCCTCATTTTCTTTTTTAACATTTTCTGCTGCTTTAGTTAGATTATCATAGGTTCCACTCATTTTTGCCGAGACGGTAATTGCAATAATCGAATCATAATGTTCTGCCAGGTAATTAAGCTGATCCTCAATTTTCTTAACAGCCGGCTGGGCAGAAGATGGATACTCCTCCGCCTCATCAATAATGTCAAAAAAGTTTTTGCTGTCTATTGTTACTTTATCTAAATAATTGGTGCCAGCAAGCAGTATATTTAAAGGCAGCAGATGAACCTGATGCTGATCACGATATTCTTCCGGTAAATCTGCAATTGAATCTGTCAGCACTGCAATCTCAGATTTTCTATTATATTTAACTGCCTGCTGCAGCAGCATATCATCAGCTTTTTGATCTAGAATAGTTGCAAATTTCTTTAATCTAATAAAAAGTTCAGGTGGATTACTGGTATGAATATGAACCCGCAGCTTACTCCTGTCACCGGCTACAATTAAAGAATCTCCGAGATCAGAGATCTTTTCTCTCAGTTCAGGAATTTCAATCTCCAGGTTTTCAAGGTAGGCTTCTGTGCAGTAGCGGTATTTAATCTCCGTTTCTTTACCAATCTCTTCTTCCTGAGCAATCTCAATTTTTGCTGTAGAATTAATTTTTAAGTCTTTTAAATCACCAGTTTTGATAAAACCTACAATTCCTTCTAAAAAAAGTACAAAAGCCTGAGCTCCAGAATCAACCACATCCGCTTCTCTTAAAACTGCAAGCTGGTTTTTAGTATTTTCCAGAGAACTGGAAGCACTTATTAGAGATTCCTCCATCACTTCTGCAAAGTCACTGCTCCTATTTTTTAATTTTTTTAAGGAATCCGCCCAGTCTTTCATCACTGTCAGAATTGTTCCTTCAACAGGATTATTAATTCCCTGGTAGGTATAATTGACTGCATTATCTACTGCCTGCGCAAATTTGCTGACATTAACACTTTCAGCTCGATCAATACTATTTTTTAAACCATTGATAAACTGTGCAAAAATAATCCCCGAATTACCAATAGCCCCTCTTAAAGCCGCATCCCCCATAGAATTTAAAGTCACAGTCAAAGAATCATCCTTTACTGCTTCACTTCTAACAACACTCAGAGTGCGTGACAGATTACTCCCGGTATCTCCATCTGCAACCGGAAATAAGTTGATTCTATTTAATTCCTTTTTATTGGCAATAACTTCTTTTGCTCCAGATAAAAAAGCATAATATAATCTTTTTCCATCAAGATAGGTTATTTTCATCCCAATCTCCTCCTGCGTACTCAAATTAATAATCTTTACTGTTAAATTTATTATATCCTTAAATGCTAAAAATTGAAAGTTATTTGAAAACAAATTTTTAAAAAATTTAAAATTTAACTTGACATTAGATGAGTATCTAATTATAATATAGTTAGAAGTTAATCAAAAGGAGATGTTTTTGATGGGTTCGAAAAAATATCAGCTTGATAGATCAATAATTTATGAGTTTTTATTGAGTCTTTTTCGTCTGGAAAATGATGAAGGAATGAAACTTAAACAGCTTGACCTGGAGAAAGAAATAAAATTGGAGAAGGAAATTGTTAACTGGGTCGAGGAAAAACTTGCAAAAATCCCAGAAACTAAAAAGAAATTAATAGCCAAATATTTCAATAAAGAAAGCTATTTTGGCCTCTGTCTTGTTTCCGAAATACCACAGCTTGAACTGACAACTATTGCAGAATATTTAGAATATCTAAAAACAAAAGAACCGGCAGATTTTATCAAGAGATTTACTCAGTCAGGCTACGGCCCGGCTCCTTCAGAAAATATTGATCTAAAAAAAGTTGAGGAGCTAATTAACAGCGAAAAAGAAGCTGCAAAATTTGTAAATGATAAGATTAATTTAGCCTCTGATCAAAAATGGAATTTACTTCAGTTTTATTTTAATCCGGAAACAATGAAGGAAGAATTTATTGGTCTGCTTGAATGGTATTATGAAGAGCTGTTTAAGGAAGATCAGGATTGGATAAGTGATAAATCAGAGAAAATTAATGATACTTATCAGGAAAATTTAAACCGCTATGGAGAAAAATATTTAAAAAACATCTTAGAAAAATTAATAGATGAACCATTAAGTGCAGAAGAAAACTATATTGCCTTTTCTTATTTTTACGAAACTTCTCTTTTAAACAGCAGCACAAAAAATGGAGGCAATTTTTATTTGATCGGATTTCGATTCCCGGAGATCTTTGCCGCCGATGAGGAAGGAATTTTGGGAAGTCTGGAAATATTCAAAGCTCTGGCAGATGAAACAAGGTTAAACATCATTTCTCTTCTGGGAGAGAAAACTATGTACGGTAATGAGATAGCTGAAAAATTAAATCTAACTAATGCTACTATCTCTCACCATGTCAGCAAATTATTGATGAACAACATTATTCAGGCCCACAAAGAAGATAATAAATTATATTTTCAATTAAATAAAAAAAATTTCAAAAAAACAATTTTAAAGTCTATTGACAATCTAATCTAATTTTTTTAAAACAATATTAGATGTATATCTAAAGTATCTATGTTAGAAGTTAGTCTTAATTAAAAAGGAGGGTCCAAAATGACTCTTAAGCAAAAAAATCTTAAACTCAGCCATTCCGGCCACTTTGTTCTTAATCTATGTATCTATTTCTTTATGAGCACTGTAATCTATTATCTTTTAAGCTCCAATATTAATCTAGCTAAACTATCTCTGATCTTAGCATTATTTGTTCTGAGCTTTCTTTTCAGTGCCCGAAAATCTGAGATAATTATTCAGAAACTCAAACTGAAAAATACGCTTATATTTACTAAATGTACTCTGGCACTGATTACATTTACTGCAGCTCTGCTAATCTATAATAGTTTTACTTTGAATACAGCAGCCTTTTATCTGCTTGTTCTGAGTACAGCACCTGTCTATGGAGTTTTAAACAGAGCTTACTGCAGTTATTATCAAAAATCAAAAAGACAAAATAATCACCAGAAAATTAAAGAAATTATTCTTCAGCACAATTTAGAAAAATTATTAATTGTAATTCTGGCAGTTAGTATTGTTAATATAATTGAAGTAAATACTATTCCCGTCATTCTTTCGATAACTGCAGCCTATTATCTGCTCTCAGCCTATATCAATACCTTTCAGGAAATATAATATCCTGAACCAGGTTCAAAACGGCCGTTTTGAACCTGGTTCAGATGAATAATATTATGCACTTTTTATTTCTGCGAGTTCCTCACTGATTCTTGATAAATTCTTACCATAACGAAGATCATCTCTTAAATCTGTCAGAACCTTGTCCAGAACCTTCAATTCCTGCATTAATTCCTTTTCTTCTGCAGTTGTATCGATAATATCTTTGATTCCACCATTATTAATGATAATCCTTTTATCTCCCATTAAAGCCAGAATTGGATCATGGGTGGCCATCAGCACAATTTTTTCCTCTCCCACCAGCAGCTCCAGCGCTTTTTCGCGGTCTATACCGGCATTTTCAATCTCATCAATCAAAATAATTGGAGAGGAACTTAAAATTGCAGTATCTGCAATCATCAGGGCCCGTGACTGACCTCCACTCAAACTGGTAATCTGAGCCTCGCGGCCAAACTGTTCTCCAGCCAGTTGATTGGCCTCTCTAAAAATTCTTTCCACAACTTCTGCCTGATTATCAATTAAGCGGCTCTCTGCATGCAGATTCAAAAATTCGATTACCGACAGATCCATGACAAAATTCATATTCTGTGAGAGCTGAGCAACCAGTTTTTTACCGCCGGTAAAGCGCCACTTTTTATCAGGCACCTCATCATTGATTAAAATTTGTCTTTCAGTCGGAGTATCCCCCTGAGCAGTCCATTCTATATCTGCCAGCAGTCTACTTTTACCGGAGCCGGTAGGACCAACAATCGAAATTATCTCTCCACTGTGAATATCCAGCTTCTCATAATTTTCTTTTTCGCCATCCTTATTATTCCCGGCCAGAATGGAAAGTTTGGCGACAATCGAATCATTTTCACCCAGAAATTCCTGCATATTTCTGATGTGAGAAGATAGACTATCGGCAAACTGGTCCAGATCAAATACCACATCTTCCATTTCTTCAATGGTTAATTCTGAAAAAATTTCCTTTAAAGTTTTTTCTTTGTCATCAACAGCCAGCTTCTGGTCTTCAAAAAAGCTCTCTGTATAGGGATATTCCTCTATAATTTCCTTGATGCTTGAATTCTTTAATTTATCTTTACTGATCATTATTCATCACCCAGTTCTATTTTTCTGACATTACCCAACTGATGTTCTTCACCAATTCTAGTTTCACCAAGGCAGTAAGAACACATAGCAGAAGGCATGGAAAATCTTAGTTTTTTACCGGTTACAGTGTCGATATGGTCATCTTGATCATAGAGCAGAGTTGAAAACTCAAAAGCTCCCTGACCGGTTAAACCATTAACATTCATTACCATTGCATCAGGATTAACTGTGCTCACCCGGGAGGCAAAAACTTCTCTTTCCGCCTGAGAAACAATATCTCCTTTAGTAATTACCACAATATCTGCAGTTTTCAGCATTGGGCCAATTTTTTTTGGGGTGTTAATTCCACTTAAATTATCAATAACACAGATTGCCTTAATGTCCTTGATATAAGGGGAGCAGCGGTTGCACAAACCGGCACTTTCTGTAATTAACAGATCTAAATCTCTTTCTCTACCCCACTGCACAACTTCTTCGATATTGCTCACAAAATAATGGTCAGGACAGAGGGAACCGGATAAACCCTTTTTGACCGGCACTCCTGCCTTACGGTAGAGTTCATCATCATCTGTATATAAACAGTCAAACTTAACCACCCCAACTTTTAATCCCTGCTGCTTAATTGCTTCTATTGTTTTTAAAATAACAGCAGTTTTACCTGAGGAAGGTGGTCCTGAAAAAGTAACTAAATTCATACTGAAGCCACCTCCACAGCTTTGTTAAATTCTGCTTCCAGATCTCTTAATAATTCACCTGGATTTTCTCCTCTTAAGAAATCCCATCCCGGCCACATAAACTGAGCCTTTTCGGGCAGTCCATTATCTACTTCCGGCAGCACACTCGGGAATAATCCCTGTTCAGCCAGAATCTTACCCATTTTTTCGGAAGCCATTAAATCAATTAAAGGCTGCATTTTTTCATTTTTCTCTTTTTTAGTCAGCATAAATATTGGCGAAACAATTGCTCCATCTTCAGGCCAGACAAACTCCATGTGGGGGAAGCGCTTTGCCATTCTGGTAAAGAAATAGGGCATGATTGTAATTGCAGGCTGATCATCAGCTTTGCGTCCACCCTCTTTAACCATCTGAGATGGGTGCAGGGCTTTTTTCATTGAGCGGCCGAGCTTCTGAACTCCTTCTCTGCCGTATACTTTATAAATATTTAATAAAATTGCATTAAAGAGGTCAAAGTCACTGACCGGGAGGCTGACACTGTTGGCAAATTCTTCGCTTAAAATTTCTTCCCAGCTTCTGGGGACCTCTCTCCCGTCTAATTCTTCTTTGTTTACCAGGAAAACTGCCGGCACAATACTTAAAACTGAGTAATCTCCCTCTGGATCAAGTAAATCAACACCTGCTTCAGTGAAATCACTATTCAGTTCTTTGATCCCAGTCGCATCTTTAAAAACATTCTGGCGGCGGAAGCGGTCCATTAAATCCTTATCAAAGAAAAGGTCAAAACCGGCAGAAATAAAGATATCCGAAAGTTCATCCGGAGATGTTATCTGGTCAAATCCATCCTGCAGCCACTCCAGTCCCTGAGAAGCTGATTTGAGATCAAGTTCAACCTCATAATCAAGTTCCTGGGAAGCTTTTTCCAGTTCCTCGGTCATCGGGATCTTCACCGGACAGGGTAAAGAGCCGGAGACTTTTATTTTAGCTCCACCTGTTTTTTGAGTCGAACTTTTTTCAATTTCTGCTTCCATCAGCTCTACCAGCTTCTCCAGATCCAGGTTTTTAAGTCCTGCCGCCTGCTTTAAAGTAATCTGTTTACCAAAACTCTTTCTCTTTGCCTCATCATCTAATTGATTAAAACCTTTATTAACCAGTACCGAAATAACTGCTGGATATTCCTCAGTTATCTCAAATAAATTTTTATTAACATCAATTTTTCTTTCCATTTTAACAAACACTCCTTTATATTTAATGGTACCAGGTCCAAATGAGTCCATTTGGACCTGGTTTAATTAAGTTCATTTGGACCTGGTTCATTTGTATAAGTTCATTTGGATAATTATTTACTATTTAAAGTTTAGCATTTTACTCAACTTTGTTCTGTGACCTGTGTCACCCAGCTAAAACTTTTTTTAGCTTTCTATATTTGTTATAATAATTGATAACAATAACATTTTAATTATATCAGTCTAAATATATTTTTTCTGCGTTTTATCTCACAAAAATCAAAGTTTTTTATTATTTAGCAGAGAAATTTGCTTAATGTTGAGCAAATTACTTGCTTTTATAAAAATTATTGCTTATTATAGAACATATAGAATAAATTAGAGGTGGTAATAGATGAGTGTAGTTAAAGAAATACCTTTTTTTAGTTTACTAACAGAAAAAGAACTGGATTTAATTGATGAAATTGCCAGTGAAACTGAATTTAAAAAAGGAGAATATATCTTTTTTGAGGGTGAAGAAGGAGATAAATTTTATATTATTAAAAATGGTCAGGTCAAACTGACAAAAATGATCAAAAATGGAGATGAACAGATTTTAAATATTTTTAGTGACCATGATATAATTGCAGAAATAGTTGCTTTTGATAAAGGTAATTATCCGGCATCTGCTGTAACAATGACCGATACTGAAGCTATTGTCTTTGATCAGTCTGAATTAGAAAATCTAATTTTAAAACATCCTTCAATTGGAGTTAAACTGCTGAGAGAAATGAGTGGACGCCTGCGCCGGGCACAGCAGAATGTAAGAGACCTGGCCTTAAAAGACAGCTCTGCCAGAGTGGCCGGACTTTTAATTTTTCTGGCTGAAAAATATGGCAAAAAGAAAAAGGACAGAATTATTTTAGATATTTCTCTAACCCAGCAGGAATTAGCCAGTATGATCGGCAGCAGTCGAGAAACTGTATCCCGGGTTCTGGGACAGTTCGAAAGTGAGGATCTGATTAAAACCTCCCGCAAAAAAATTATTATCTATAAATTAGATAAAATTAAAGCTTACACTTAAAGGCAGCTTAATTAATTTTTTTGTTAGCTGTTTTACTTGCAAGAATCAAATAAATTTATATAATAATCTCAACAACCTTTTATAAGCCTATAAGAATATAAGAAAGGGAGGTTGATATAATGAGAGATTTTCTAATATCAGCTGTAATGGTGGGGATAGTAATAATTCCACAATTAGCTGAATTGTACTTTTCTAAAAACAACTAAGAAATAAACTAATGCAGAATTCAAAAAGGGTCCTAAACAGTTTTTGCTGTTCAGGACCCTTTTTTAGTTATTCTATTTATTTTGATAAGCTTTTTTGGACTCTTCAATTACTGCAAGTGCTTCTTCAACACCGGCCCAGCCGATAATATTTACTTCTTTTTCTTCTAAATTTTTATAAACTGAAAAGAAATGCTCGTATTCTTTGAGCAGATGCTCTTCTAAATCATATAAGGTATTAGTATTTCTAAAACGCGGGTCATGTTCGGGAACTGTAAATATTTTTTCATCTCTTCCCTTTTCATCTTCCATAATAAACATCCCAATTACTCTTGCAGTAATAATACAGCCAGGAAAGGTCGGAAATGTAGTTAAAACCATTGCATCAAGGGGATCACCATCATCAGCCAAAGTTTCTTCTAAATAACCATAATCTGCTGGATAATAAACCGGTGAATACATTACCCGATCCAGTCTAAACTTCCCCTTTTCCTTATCATATTCATACTTGTTGTTGCTGCCCTTTGGTATTTCAACAAAAACATCAATTACATTATCACTCATTTTTACTCCCCCAATTATAAATTAAATATACTCTTTAATTAAATTTAGACAAAGATATTTTAAAGTTGTTCTAATTAATAAGTTCTGAAAGTCTTTCTGCCATCTGCGTAATTTGGTCAGCTGCATTATGTAGTTTTTCAGTCATTAATTTTTCGTTTTCAGTAAAAGATTCGACCTTCTGGTTCATTTTATCGATATTTTCTTTTGTATTTTCAGTTGACTGATTTAGATTATCTATAAAACCAGTAATCTCTTTGACTGAGGAGCCTGTCTCATCGGCAAGTTTTCTAATCTCATCAGCAACTACATTAAACCCATTGGCATTGACATCAGCCCGGGCAGCTTCGATTGCTGCATTAAGGCCCAGCATTTTAGTCTGGTCAGAAACAGTTTTAATAAATTTAACTATTTCGTTTGTTTTCTCCAGATTAGCCTTGCTGTTTTCTGATGCCTGCTGTAATTTTTCTGCTGTCTGATCAAGTTCTGCTATATTTTGAGTGTTGCTGCTGCTAATTTCTTTAATTGTTCCTCCGATATCAGCGGCCAGATTGCAGAGTTTATCTGCTTCTACTTCCATTCTATTTAACATTTCTTCTCTGGAGTTTACAATTTTAAAGAGAATTAAAGAAGTCTCAGAATCAATTATTTTTGTTTTTTGATCAGCTGCCTCTTTAACCAGCTCAGAAAGTTTTTTATTACCTGTAACCTCCAGTATAACCTTTTCTCTATTTATTTTTAAAAGATCATTAAAATCTTTGTAGACTGAAATATTATTTTCCTCTGCCTTTAAAATCCCGGGAGCTTCCAGATTTTTGTCACAGATTCCAATAACTTTTACATCTTCCATATCTAAAAAAGTTTCTAAAATTGAAGCTCCACCGTCACCGGCCCCAATGATTCCTATATTAAGCATAAATAATTCCTCCACTTATTAAATTTGATTACTTTACTAATATTTATTTCTAGGTCAGGATAATTAATCCTGCTTTTTGAACAGAATCAGAGAGGAATGGGCTTTAAACTCTGCTTAATTAATATATAACTTCATCTCTAAAAAATCAACACTTTTTGCCAAAAACTTTTTTTCACAATTAATTACGAAATTTCACTCTAAAATTATATGATAAAATGGACCTAATTTCAGGCTATTTTCTTTCAAATTTATTTAAAAGATCTTCGATATATGCTATAATAGAAATACTATTTTTAATTTTTTACATTTTATAATTCTTAAGGAATATAAGGAGGAAAGTAGATGTTTTTTAAAAATTTGAGTATTGCTAAAAAAATCTTCTTAGTAATTGGGCTAAGTTTTTTAGTTTTAGTATTAATAATGGGATATTTTTTAAACTACCAATTTAATAAGCTCAGCCATGACAACACAGAAACCGTAAGTAGATATTTACTGGATTCAGAAAAAGAAAGAATTCAGCATGCAACAGAAACTGCTGCTGGTTTTATGGAAGAACTGGTGGCTGAACGCGAAAACAACCTCAGTTTAGAAGAATTAACTTCTCTAATCAGAACCTATAATCAGGACCTGGAATTTGGTGAGGTTGGTTACTTTTTTATTTATGACTCTGACGGAAATACAGTCTCATTACCACCAACACCTGAAATCGAGGGCACAAATCGCTGGAACCTGCAGGACGCAAATGGAAAATATATATTAAGATCTCTGGTTGAAGCCGCTAAAAGTGGGGGGGCTTTTGTAGATTATATTTACGCCAACCCTGATACAGGTGAAGAAGAAAATAAAATTAGTTATGTTGCCCCAATTGAGGGCACAAATTACCTCATCGGCGCTGGAACCTATGCCGGCATAATTAATAGTGAAGTAAATTCTGTGCAGAATGAATTAGATGGTTTTATTGCTAATATTTCAAGTTCATTATTAATTTTCGCAGTAATTACAGCTCTGATTTTTGCTTTAGTAATATTCTTTATTTCCCGCTACATTTCTAAAAATATAAATAAGATTTTAACTGGAATGGATCAAATGTCTGAAGGAGATTTAACCTACAGATTGGATATTAGAAGTGAAGATGAAATTGGAAAACTTGCTCAGGCCTATAATCAAACTGCTTCTGCTCAGAAAAAAATGGTGGAAGAAATTCAAATGGAAGTAAGTGAACTCAGCGCTCAAAGTGAAGAGCTTGCAGCTTCAGGACAGGAAGTAGAAAGAGCTGCTGAACAGGTAGGGGGAGCTATTGAAAATGTTGCCTCTGGAGCTGAAGAACAATCAGCCCAGATTTCTGAAACCAGCAGGAACTTACATCAATTGATTAGCAAGATTCAAAACACCAGAGAAAAATCAAAAAAGATGGATCAATCTTCTGAGCAGGTAATAAAAAATGTTAAAACTGGTACCGAATCAATGCAGAGCTCAATTAAAGAGGTCAATAAAGTTAAGGATAATTCTGCAGAAATTGGAGTTACTATCAATAATCTTGGGGATTTATCAGAAGAAATTGGAAATATTGTTCAACTGATTAATAATATTTCTCAACAGACAAATTTACTGGCTTTAAATGCAGCTATTGAGGCTGCCAGAGCTGGTGAAGCTGGCCGCGGTTTTTCTGTTGTAGCTGATGAAATCAGACAGCTGGCTGAAGAGTCTGCCGAAGCAACAGATAATATTTCCCAGTTAATTGATAAGATTCAGGCTGGGGTCGATAATGCAGTTCAAAAGATGGATGGAACTGAAACTGCCGTCAACAGCAGTGTAGAAGTAATCGAAAATACCGGTGAAGTGTTCAATAATATTGAAAAAGCTGTTGCTAATTTAAGCAGTTTAATTACTGAAATTGACAGTGAAACCAGCGAAATGGCAGCTGTTAGTGATGATGTTAATAATATGATTAATAATGTAGCTGCAGTAAGTGATGAAGCAGCAAGCAATGCTGAAGAAGTTGCCGCTTCCAGTGAAGAACAGATTGCTTCTACTGAAGAAATTGTCTCCGCTGCCCACAGACTATCTGAAATGTCAGATAACCTGAAAAATATGATTGCTAACTTTAAAGTAGAGTAAGAGTTAGCTACTCTAATTTAATAATTAAAACAATTAACCCCCTGCCCAGGAGCAAAATTCTCCAGTCAGGGGGTTTTGATATTAAGTTATACTATTTTGATTTATATTTTACTTTTTATTATTTTCCAGCCGGGCAAATAAAATATTGTTCTCCAGATGAATATGCTGGAAAAGATCAGATTCTAAATCTTCAAGCAGACTGTAGCATAGTTTAAATGAATTACAGGCGTCTTCGGGCAGCTGATAATCAGCTGTAACTTCTCTCAATTCTTTGATTATCTCACCTGCTGTATCATGTTCAGTTTCTAATTCCAGAATTCCATTCAGAGTTTCTTCATTTTCGCCACCATTTTCAGCCTGTGAATACTTTATAATTAGAGGAAAAATTTCCTCTTCTTCTTTGATTAAATGTTCTTCAAGCTCCATTCTTAAAGTATTAAATAGACGGTGAACCTTTTTCAAAACCTGACCGTGCTTTTCTCGATGGGCCCGCAGAATCTTTTTTGTCAGCTCTGAAAGCTGAGGCAGAGTCTGCTGTAAAAATCCGTGGTGTTTATCTATTATATATTCTATCAGCTGTGACTGGGATAAATTCTTCGGGTCTTCTATTTCCTGATAATAGTCATTTTTGTCAGAGTAATTTTCATTTATCTCTTTCAGTATTTCTGCTGCCTTAGAATCATCATTTAAATCTTCTTTAACAGCGAGCTTTAATTCTCGATCTCCGCCACAACAAAAATCAATCTTATTTTCCTTTAATATTTCTGCAGCACCCGGAAATTCCGTTACAATATTTCCAACTGTATCATTTAATTTAAACATTTTTTCACCTCTTTTGTAAAATTATATACTTTTAATTTATCAGCCTAAAATTTAGTTAGCTGCCAGTTCCGCTTCCGGTGTAAAGCTGCAGTAACCAATCTGATCACTCTGAGCCTTTATTTCTTCCCACTTTTCCTCTGCAATCATATCTTTAGCTGTTGGATATAAAATATTATTTTCTTTAAAAATATGGTCTCTTAAAGTAACCACAACATATTCTGAATGCATCTTTAATTCTTCCTTAAACCGATCAAAATTCATCTCGTCAGCATTTTCTGCCAGCTTCATTATTTCTTCCTTGTGGGGCCAGAGATCATCGTGCTCCATCCGCATAATTCTGGTTGGCCCTGTTACTCCGCCTTTATCCACCTCAGGGAAAAGAGTTTCTTCTTCTCTGGTGTGGTGTTTTTCTGTATCCAGCAATTTAGTTCCGATCTCTTTTAATTCCTCAAATAGAGGGTTATCTGCCTCAAATTTATTTAGCTTTTGAATTTCTGCATTTAATTCATCCAGACGATCTAATATTTTCAGAATTTCTTCATGTTCAGAAATTAAAGTACTTAAAGGATGGCCAACTGGAACATTAGCCTTCAATGCCTTTAATTCCTCTGCCATCGCTTCAATATGAGCAGTACAGAGGTGTCTTAATTCAGTTTCTTCTAAACCATCATTTATTAATTCCTGTTCAGCTTCAGATAATTCTTTAGCACTAATGCTGTTTATTAACTCCTGGGCCTCTTTTTTTACCTTTTCAGTTGCCTCACCACTATTTAATCTTTCTAAAAGATTCTTAAGTTCTTCTTTTCTTGTTTCTGCAGTCATTGTACTGCCTCCTTATATTAATTATATTTAAACTTGAGTAATTTACTATGTTTTAATTATGACATTAATTTTAAGGCAGTACTATGACATATATCACATAAATCATTATATTTTAAAATTAATTTACTGCTGTCTTCTGAGTTTAGGCTTGAAGATTAAGTTTTAAAATTAATGACTGCAATAAAAAAAGACCTGCCTACATAATGCAGACAGATCTCTAATAGGCATATTTACATTTTTCTCCAGGTACCCGGTACCCTCCTGGTTTTACTCACCAGCCATGATTGCGGCAACATCTTCTTTAACATCACCGGTTGGCTTAATATCAAACTTATCAACCAATACATTAAGCACATTTTCGGAAACAAATGCTGGCAGTGTGGGTCCAAGACGGATTCCTTTGACTCCTAAGGATAGCAGTGCAAGTAATACTGCTACAGCTTTCTGCTCATACCAGGCAATATCATAAGAAATTGGGAGGTCATTAATATCATCTACACCCATAGCTTCTTTCAGCTGTAAAGCAATATAAGCTAAGGAATAAGAGTCATTACACTGACCTGCATCTAATACTCTTGGGATGCCACCGATATCTCCCAGGTCAAGCTTGTTGTAGCGGTACTTAGCACAACCAGCGGTTAGAATTACAGCATCTTCTGGTAATTCTTTAGCTACATCTGTAAAGTACTCTCTATCTTTAAAGCGGCCGTCACAACCACCCATTACTACAAAGCGGCCGATATCTCCATTTTCAACAGCTTCAATCACCTTGTCAGCAACGCTCATTACTGTATTACGAGCATAACCACCAGGGATTGTACCTTCTTCTAACTGAACTGGAGAATCACAGGTTTTAGCCATTTCGATCAGCTCGGAGAAGTCTTTGCTTTCTCCTTCTTTACGGTCAGGAATATGAGTAACCTCAGGATATCCTGCCATACCTGTTGTAAAGATCCGATCCTTATATGAATCTTTAACAGGGGTAATACAGTTTGTTGTCATCAGGATTGGACCATTAAATGATTCAAATTCCTTATCCTGGTGCCACCATGAGTTACCATAGTTACCAACAAAGTGATCATACTTTTTGAAAGCCGGATAGGAGTTAGCAGGCAGCATTTCACTGTGAGTATAAACATCTACTCCAGTACCTTCTGTCTGCTCTAATAACTCTTCCATATCTTTTAAGTCGTGACCACTGATTAGAATACCGGGGTTATCGCGAACACCAATATTTACATCAGTTGGCTCTGGGTGACCATAAGTAGAAGTATTAGCTTCATCTAAGAGAGCCATTGTTTCTACAGCCATCTCACCGGTTTCCATAACTAAACCTACAAGATCATCAACACTCATGCTGTCATCTGTTGTAGCAGCAAGACATTTTTGAGTAAATCTATCAATTTCTTCTTTATGCTTACCTAAAACTCTTGCGTGGTCACCGTAAGCTGCAATACCTTTAAGACCGTATGTAGCAAGCTCACGTAATGATCTAACATCAACATCTTCAGTTTCTAGAACCCCAACATCAGTACCCTTATCATAATAATCGCTTACATCATCACTATACCAGGTAGCATGTTCAGGTAACTCACCACTAAATTCTTCACCGTGATTTTCTTTATATGCTTTTTCAAATTCAGCCTTAACTTCATCTCTTAAAGCAAAAGATTCTTCAATTAAATCTTCAAATCTTTCAGCATCAAAGTTAGCATTAGTAATTGTGGCAAAAAGACCTTCCATAATAAATGGTGCAGTCTTATCTGACAGATCAACACCCTCAGCCTTAGCTTTTTCTGCATAAACAGAAATACCTTTGAGAACAAATACTAATAAATCCTGTAGATTAGCAACATCTGCATCCTTACCACAGACACCTCTTACAGTACAGCCTTCATTCTTTGCTGTTTCCTGACACTGATAACAAAACATGGACATAAATTATTCCTCCCTTGAAATAAATATATTCTGCAGTTTATGTAATTTATTTTCTGCAGTTGAAATTAAATTTGAATTACAAGTGCTTTACTCAAGTATTATTATATAACTTTGAATATATTCTTCTATGATATAAGTCACAGAAGAAAAATTTTCTTAACAAAAACACCTGCAGCAGGAATAACTTAAACTTACACTTACAATTATCTATCTAGCTTTACAATTGAATCAAATTGACTGAATTCGATACAATTAATCTCAGCAAATAATAATCTTTTAATGCAAAATCTATTTAAATTCCGGCTGCAGGTATTGTTGAAAATATTTTATTAGTTATCTAAATTGTTATTATTAATTGTTATTTTAATAATCTTCTAAGTGATACCACTCAGCATCTTCTAACCAGGTATTAGGACGATCTACCATTTCGGTAATATTATCCATGATTTTTTCGTGCTTCTTTTCTTCTTCTGCCAGACGCTTAAAGGTCTTTTTGACAAGCTCAGAATCTGATTCTTCCGCTTTTTCGGTATAGAATTCATAACTCTTTCTTTCTAAATCAATTGCCTTTTTATAAACATCTACCTGTTCTTCCGGCATTACATCATCACCAGTAGGCATATTATCAGCAATTTTATCAAAGGCTTCCTTGGCTTTAGGCAGAATTCCGGACTCTACTTCGTCAACCTCTTTGTTTTCTTTTAACTGGCGCACAATATTTTCATGCTTTTTTTCTTCCTCTGCCAGTTCTAAAAATACCTTTTTTAAATCCTCATGACTGGTATTGGCTGCACACTCTTCGTAAAACTCACGATTTTCAATTTCAAAGTCAATAGCAAAATCATAAATATTCATAATTATAAGCCTCCTTAAATATTTTTATCTCCATTTTATTTTCTCCATCTTACTGGACAATTAATTTTTATTCAGAATTAAATCAGCTTCTTATTTGAATTCATCAATTAAGAATTTCAGATCATCAACTTCAACATCACGCTCAACTAAGGCTTTATCCTCTAAGTAAGGCATTCGATCCCTGAAGGTCGGCTTTTCTTCTCTGTAGATAATTCCAATTGGAATTTTATCTCCAAATTCCTGAGCTACCTTCATTGCAGCTGCGTGGTCAGTTGGATCATGATCTTCTAATTTATAGACTCGTTTATTGTACCACTGATAGGTATTAATTTTATTAAAGGAAACACAGGGCTGGAAAATATCAATTAAAGCATAACCCTTGTGCTTTTTAGCTTCTCGAATCATTTCTTTAAGGTGCTCCCGGTCACCAACACTACTGCGGGCAACAAAGCTGGCCTTCATTCCAACTGCAAATTGAACTGGATTTAAGGGCTCAGCGTTAACTCCATGAGTCTGAACTGGAGTTCTCAGCTCCGGCACACTTGTTGGAGAAGCCTGGCCTTTGGTTAAACCATAAATCTGGTTGTCGTGGACCAGATGAATAATATCCGGATTCCTTCTTATATTGTGCAGAATATGATTTCCACCCTCACCATAACTGCAGCCATCTCCAGATTCAACAATTACTGTCATCTTAGGATTGGCAACTCTCATTCCGATTGCAGGTGGTAGTGAGCGTCCGTGCAGTCCATTGAAACCATTAACTTTAATATAATGAGGCATCTTAGCTGCCTGTCCGATTCCGGTATACATTGTAACTTCTTCCGGTTTTAAATCCATCTCAGCTAAAGCATCAGCCAGAGCGGTTCTTAAAGGAAAGTTACCACAGCCCGGACACCAGGCAGTTTCGCGGTCAGCTTGATAAATATTTTTATCTACCATTATTTACTCACCTCTTCTTTAAATCTTCTGTAGATTTCCTGACCTGAGAAAGGTCTTCCATCATCTTTTAAGATATTGTAGTCTGCTTTGATTCCTGTTTCACTGCGTACAAGTCTGTCAAATTGAGCACCAGCATTATTTTCTACAAAGACCAATTTAGCATCTGTTGCTGCCAGCTCTTCTAATTTTTTAGTCGGCAGCGGCCAGAGATCATTAAATTCTAAATGTCCTACATTATATTCATCAGAAAGAATCTTTCTTCCTTCTCTAAGTGGACCGGCAGTTGAACCCCAGCCAACTAAAATATAATCAGGCGCTTCTGGACCTGTATATTCTGGCTCCAGCAGATCTTCTGCTGCTAATTTTTTCATCTTTTTAGTTCTTTTGGCAACCATCTTATCTCTTGTTTCTCCGTCTTCTACAATATGAGCATATTCGTCATGCTCATCACTGTCTAATAAAACTATATTATCTTTAAGCTGGCCCGGATAGGCGCGGGGAGAAATTCCATCTTCAGTATATTTATAGCGCTTATACTCTCCTTCTACCTCTGCCGGATCAACTAAATGTCTTTCAATTTTCATCTCAGATGTATCTATTACTGGAATAGTTTTAGAACCATCACCAATAAACTGATCGGAAAGAATAATTACTGGAATCTGATATTTATCAGCCAGATTCATCGCTCTAAAGGTCTGATAAACTGCATCTTCCTGATCCTTGGGCGCTAAAACCATCAGTGGAAACTCATCCTGAGCAATATTAACTGCAAAAAGCAGATCTCCCTGACCGGTTCTGGTAGGTAAACCTGTGGCCGGGCCCGGACGCTGTACATCGGCAATTACAATTGGGGTCTCTGTAATTCCAGCCAGTCCAACTCCTTCAGCCATTAGAGCCAGGCCTCCACCTGAGGTACCTGTCATCGAGCGCATGCCTGCATAGGAACCACCAAGTGCCATATTAATCGAGGCAATCTCATCTTCAGACTGCTCAACAACTATGCCCAGTTCTTCCTGTTTACCGGCTACATAATGTAAGATACCAGTTGAAGGTGACATCGGATAGGCTGTATAGTAACTTAAGCCACCAAGTAAAGCACCTAAACCAACTGCACTGTTACCGTCAATCACCATTCTATCTTCTTTTTTACCGAGGTCTTTAAGATTATATAATTGATCTACTGCTTCATAACCTTTTTTAAGTAATTCAAGATTGTCATCAATAACTGATTCTTTTTTAGCAAAGTGTTCTTTTACTGCTTCTTCAGCCTGATCTGTAGGCAGTCCCATAATTTTAAAAGCAGCACCAACATAGACAGTATTGACCGCTCGGGGGTTAACCTCTTTCGCCATTCCCCTGGCATCAATATATACCATCTCATCCTTATCTGATTCAACTTCAGAAAGAATTGTTCCATCTTCATTCATTTCTGAACGGTGAATCTCTACACTTTCGTCATTTAAAGCTAAAAGTAAATCTATTCCCTCATCCGGTCCTTCTACTTTTTGATCACTTATTCTGATCTGCATAAAGTTATGGCCACCTCTAACACGTGACATATAATCTTTAGTGCTGTATAAGTAATAACCGTGACGGGAAAAAGTTTTGGTCAGCATTGCTTCTACTGTTTTTAAACCCTGACCTGCTTCTCCAGCAATTACAATGTTAAAATCCAATCTTATTACCTCCTTTGCGAATTCCCAAATCTTATTTTCTCTTTTTAACAAAACTTGAGTTATACTCTCTGTCTAATATATATTATTCAAGAGAGAGCTGGTAAATCCTGCTTGCGAATGGAAATATTTTGGCTTGATTTTAGAAAGATTTTGATTTATCTAATACTAAAAATAATTATTGTTACTGACAACAAAAAGCTCTCGGTTAAAATAATTTTAACTGAGAGCCCTCTAAAAAATCTCATATTTTATTATTAATTAAAATCATTCGGCCTTTGTTGACTAAATTCAAAATGAAAATTCATCGCTTTTATAATTCTTTCTACAGCCTTACCATCCCCATAGGGGTTGACAGCTGCCGCATGTTTATTATACTCCCTGCTGTCAGTTAGTAATTTATAAGCCTGCTGATAAATATCATCATACTCAGTTCCAACTTTAAGCACTGTTCCAGCTTCTACAGCCTCCGGTCTTTCGGTTGTATCTCTTAAGACTAATACCGGTTTACCGAGTGAAGGCGCTTCTTCCTGAATCCCACCGGAATCGGTAAGCACCAGGTTAACTCTGGCCATCAAATTGGCAAAGGGTAAATAATCAAGCGGCTCAATTAAATGGATCTGATTATTCTCTGCCAGCATTTTTTTACTCAGCTCTCGAATCACCGGATTTAGATGGACTGGAAAAATAACTTCTAAATCTGAAATCTGCTCTGTTAAGTCTCTCACCGCTCTAAAGATATTTTCCATCGGCTGGCCTAAATTCTCCCGGCGGTGAGCTGTCAGCAGTATTACTTTTTTCTCTGCAAAATTAATCTTTTTAAGCAGCTGATTTTCAAACTGATAATCCTCATCTACCACAGAAAGCAGAGCATCAATAACAGTATTTCCGGTCACAAAAATTTTATCTTCTGCAGTGTTTTCCAGCAGCAAATTAGCTTTTGCTTTGCTGGTAGGGGCAAAATTGAGGTCAGCCAGCACTCCTGTCAGCTGTCTGTTCATCTCCTCTGGAAAGGGTGAATATTTATTATGAGTCCTTAAGCCTGCCTCCACATGAGCAATATCTATCTGATTGTAAAAAGCAGTCAGGGCTCCAATAAAGGTGGAGGAAGTATCTCCATGGACCAGTAAAAGATCGGGTTTTTCTTCACTCAAAATGCCATCCAGTTTGTTAATTATTCTGGCAGAAAGGCCGCTTAAAGTCTGCCTGTCCTGCATGATATCCAGATCATAATCAGCTTCCAGTTTAAAAAGTTCCATCACCTGATCCAGCATTTCTCTGTGCTGAGCAGTTACTGTAATTATTAATTTATAGTTTTCATTTTTCTTAACTGCCTTCAGGAGAGGCGCCATCTTAATTGCTTCCGGTCTGGTCCCAAAAACAGCCATGATTTTTTTCTGCATCTTAACCATCTTTAATACCCCATATCTTTTAGAATTCTTGCCAGCACCGATAACCTCTCACCAATCAGTTCACTGTCATTTCGCAGTGCCTGATCAAAAAGTTTAATATCTTCTTCCAGATTTTCATTATCTTCTGCAACTGCAACTGTCATTGCATCACCCTGGAGACCAACTCTGTCCAGCTGTGGATTTTCCTGGTCATATAAATTCTCGTAGCGGTAAGCTTCTCTAAAATGCTTGGAAGTCCTGGCAACTAAAATTGCAAGGTCAAGCACCCGATGTAGGGGTAACTCCTCTGACTGCCTGGACCATTTATTTCCTGTATGGCGCCAGACTTTGGCGGAAATATCTACTTTACCGCGGTCATTCCACTGAGCTAAACCTAAAGAAAGTCCTTTAGCATCAGAATCATAAGCATTCCTGCCGTCAATATTTTCGTAATTCTCACAGACTATTACCGGCTTGTGTTTTAAACTTGTTGGTATTTTCATTTTCAGACCTCCATTTTATTTACTAGTTTAGTAAATTACTAAATTACTACTTAAGTATAATCCCCTTTTTGCTTTCTGTCAAGACTCTAAAAAAAATAAAAACTGCAGTCATTTAAACTGCAGCAAAAAATTTTATTCTAATTTATAATTCTGGCTGCTGCCCGGTCTTTCAATCAGGTGCTTCCAGTATTTTTTGGGCATAAACTGCTGCTGAACTTTTCTGTTCTTTCGATTTTGAATACTAACTGCAGAGAAAAATGCCCGCCAGAGATCCTGAACTTCTGCTTCTCTGCTTGAAAGTTGCGGCTCAAATCCCTTTTCTAAATCAATTAAAAGCCACTCCTTATCCTCAGCAGAATAAATTACAGCTTCCTCTCGTTTGTGATCATGGATTATCCAGTCCATAGTTGAAAACCTACTTTTGAAATGCGGTGCCAGCAAAATTAGAGTTTTATAGTCAGGTTCAACTGCTGCATAATATTTACCTCCGACAGCCTCCTTAAGTCTGATCAAACCCTTTAAGCGGTGACTCTCATGCCTCACCCTGTGGGCCAGATCGTGAACCTGGCGGATAAAATCTTTAGTTAAAAGTTCGTCCACACTTTTACCAACCTTAAAACCGGTAAATAAATAACGAAAGATATATAATTCCATTTTTTCTGCTTCCGACAGATAACAGTAGAAAATATTGTTCAGCGCCTGAGCTGAAATATGCTTTTTAATCTGTCCGGCAAAAAAAATCTGATTTTTCCTGATCAGTAATAATTTTTTTCTTTTGATAAAATAAATCATCACGAAATTCTGATTCAGCCAAAATTTTAACTGGTGCCTCTCTATTTTTGAAAGCAGTATAAAGAGATGTCATTAACCCCTGATAGCTGCCGTCATAAATATATACTTTTTTTGAATCATTACTGCTATCCATTCTCATCAAACCTTTTTTAGATTGATATCCTCAAAAATAACTTAATTAACTAAATCTAAATCCCATTCTTTTTCCTGGCTCTGATCGGCGCTGAATAAGGACAGCTGTTCACTTTCCTTTTCAGCCAGCCGGTTGTAAATAACCTCGCTCTCAAAAGGAACTGCGGCTGCATACTTGCCGTCACAGGTGATAAAGAAATTTGCCCGCTTTAAAACAATTCTCATCTTTTTTAAGTTATAATGGCTTAAAGTCTTTTCTTTTCTGGCCTTTACAATTTTAGCAGCTGAGCGGAGTCCAATCCCTGGAACTCTAAGCAGTATCTCATAATCAGCAGTGTTGACTTCTACCGGAAATTTATCCAGATTGTTTAAGGCCCAGTCAGCTTTGGGATCAATTTTTAAATCAAAATTTTCTCTGCCGGGAGTTAACAATTCTCCCGCCTTAAAACCGTAAAATCTCAATAACCAGTCTGCCTGATAGAGCCGGTGCTCGCGTTTTAGTGGTGGTCCTGGTAAAGCAGGTAAAAGTGAAGAATTATTAACCGGTAAATAGGCCGAATAATATACCCGCTTTAAATTAAAATGGTCATATAAGCCTTCTGATAAAGAAATAATCTGCCTGTCTGATTCGGGGCTGGCCCCTACAATCAGCTGAGTTGACTGACCGGCCGGCACAAATTTATCTTTCAGCTTATATTTCTTGCGCTCTATAATATTATTTTCTATTCCCTCTCCGATCCCCTTCATCGGAGCTAAAATTCCTGCTTTTTTCTTCTGGGGAGCCAGCTTTTCCAGGCTGCTTTCGCTGGGCAGCTCAATATTGACACTCATCCGATCCACCAGCAGTCCCGCCTGATAAATCAGTTTAAAATCAGCGCCCGGAATTGCTTTAAGATGAATATATCCCTGATAATTATGTTTGTTGCGCAGAAGCTGCACAGTTTTTAGAAGCTGCTCCATGGTCCAGTCGGGATCTCTATTAACCGCTGAACTCAAAAACAGACCTTCAATATAGTTGCGCTTATAAAAATCAACAGTCAGCTGGGCCACCTCTTCCGGAGTAAAAGAAGCACGCGGTCGATCATTGCTGGCCCTATTTACACAGTACTGACAGTCATAGATGCAGTAGTTAGTAAATAAAATTTTGAGCAGGGAAACACAGCGGCCATCATCAGTCCAGCTGTGGCAGATTCCGCCTGCGGCAGTATTGCCAAGACTCGAGCTGTCACCACGCCCACTGCTGCCGCTTGAAGAACAGGAAACATCATATTTAGCTGCGTCACTTAAAATTTCAAGTTTTTTCTGAAGATCCATCTTTTTTTCCTTTCTTAATCTCTTTTCATTTCACGATTTAATTTCTTATCAAAAGAAAAGACATCAAATTTTTTAATCTGATTATAAGAATATAAAATACAATCTACAAAATCCAAGTTAACCTCTTTATATTTTTTTAAAGAATTAATTATGAGTTCTTCTTCTTTTATATTAATATTATCATAGTCAATTAATTCCAATATGGTATTTGATATTTTATTTTTATCAAGATTATATACTCCTTCTAGTACATAAACAACTTCAGCTATCACTTCAGATAAAAGCAAAATATTTTCAGATTCAATAATTTGAGCAGCTTTTTTTGACATATCTTTAGAATCATTCATAAAATATCTTAAAATCACATTTGCATCAATTATCAGCATTTTTTTCACTCACCGCATTTCTCCATGCATTCTCCTCTTTTTTAATTAAATAAGGATTGGCATATTCCTCAAAAATGCCAAATAATTTTTTTTCTTTTTGTGATTTCTCATCTGTCTCGACCTCATTTTCGATCGGAAGAATAATAATTTCTACTCTTTTATGTTTTAATTCGTCAGGAATATTAATGATTGTCTCTAAAATTTCACTATCTATTATTTTTCTAATATATTCCATTATTTCTCCCTCCTTTATTAAATTTTCCTATTTTTAGTATACTACATTTAAGTAATTAAATCATAAATTATATTAAATTTTGAGGTTTATGGCTCTCCTCTGTCTGACTAAAAGGAGTTAGGAAAACTCCTGCCCCTCATAATTAGACAGTTTCAAATAAATGATTACATCGAAATAGCTTTAAATAATCCATAATAGGGAATTAGTTTTTTGCTGTTTAATAATCTTAACCCAGTAATTAAAAATAACAAAATATACGTTAAATGAAGATTGTATTACTATTGATATCTTTAATTACATTATACTATACTTACACAATTTTTTCAAACAAATGTTTGTCGAGGAAGTAAAAAAAATACCGCCCGCTAAAATTATTCAGCAGACGGTAGTTTAGATTCTATATTATTTAGATTTGATTTACTTTAAGACAACAGCTGCTTCTGGACCATTAACTCTAAAGGTAAAGGTTTCAAGGAAGAATAATTCTACCTCATCACCATTTCTATCTTCATATCCTAGAGAAATGTCCTGACCAACTGTTAATTCAAAGTCTCCACCGCGCTCGGAAATTAATAGACCTCTGTTGCCGAGATCAGGTACTAAGACAGCACCATTATCAACCATTTCTTCAACCTTACGCTTTAGTGGATAACCTTTATCATCTAATTCATAAAGCAGAGAATAAAGTTCAGGTCCTAAGAGTAAACGCTTGGATCCACCAACACTATTTTCTTCAAATAAGGTTAGCGCTCTCAAGAGACCAGAAATCAGTTCTTTTTCGCCACCGGAAACACTAACTTCATCATATTCTGAAGCCTCAACAATACCTTCAATTCCTACTTCATCAAGACCATAGAATACAGCTTTATTTTCAGCTTTAGCCAGTTTAGAAGCAGCATCAACTAAATCATCTGTGTCAACATCTTCTGCTCCTCTAGCCAGCGCTTCTATCTCACTGAGCTTCATTGTAAATGGAACTTTTAATTCTACTAAAGGTAGAACCTCTCTGGTGGAATAAGTTACACCTTCCACATCTTCAATTCCTACCGGACTAAAGCGGCCGGTGTTTATTGAAGAAAGTTCTAAGCCTTTAGGTCCCAGAAAATCAACTTCCTTACGAGCCTTTAATTTCTGGCTCAGTACGTCAGTTGCCTCTTCATCTAAGAAATTCCAGGCTTCTGCTGCAAATGGTGCTAAAGAGCGTTTTAAAATATCCATTTATTCTCCTCCTCTCATACTGCCTAAACCAAGTGATTTGCTGGAAGCAGGCGCTTCTTCTCCGCCGCCTTCTCCACCTTCTTCACCTTCACCCTCTTCTTCTATTTCAGTTATTTTTGCTGTTTGAAAAAGGAAAGTTCTTAACATTTCATCCCAGACAGGATTTTTACGGCGCAACCATTCTAGACCCATACAGGCATGTTCAATCTCTTCGTCACGGTTATGTTCTACAATTGCCTGAACATCGGGATCATTTGTTGCTTCAGCACGCTGATTATACCAATCAACGGCTTCTAACTCCTCAATTACACTTTTGATAACACGATGATAATCAATCGCTTCTTCAGATAATTTTTCCTCTGGTTCATGATATTCGCTCATAAATCTAACCTCCCTTAAATTTTAATACCTAAATTTAAACGGAAAATTGATATTCATTTTCAAATTAATTATATCTTCATTTTCTGCTGAAGTCAAATTTTAACTTTGTCGAAAAATGTTGATAAACCCTGTCCTGATAGTATTTAAAAAGTGAGCTTCACAGATTTAATCCAATTCTAATCAGGCATTGAGAGACCCATCGCCAAGGTCTAAAGCAGCTTCGTGAACAACTTCTGCTGTTGTCGGATGAGCATGAATGGTCTCCCTCAAGTTTTCTGCAGTTAGACCAAGATTTACCGCCAGAGTCAGTTCGGCAATCAAATCACTGGCTTCAATTCCAATCAGAGCCGCTCCAATAATTTTATCACTTTCTTTTTCAGTAATCAGCTTAATTTTACCTTCTCTTTCGCCCATGGCCATAACTTTACCGCTGGCTGCAAAGGGGAAACTACCGACCTCATAATCTATGCCTTTTTCTTTCGCTTCTTCTTCACTCAAACCAACTGTTCCAATTTCAGGTGAAGTAAAAATAGCACCAGGTACAGCCTGATAATCCATCTTTTTATCCATTCCCATTATATTTTCTACCGCAATAACTCCCTGATGAGAAGCTACATGAGCCAGCAGAATTTTATCTGTCACATCACCAACCGCATAAATCCCCGGAACATTTGTCTCCATTTTTTCATTTACCTGAACTGCCCTTCTTTTTTCAGAAAGATTCACCCCTACATTTTCCAGATTAAGGCCCTCAGTATATGGTCGGCGGCCGACTGCCATCAGAACTTTTTCGGCTGCAGCGGTTTTTTCTTTTCCTTTCTGCTGGTAGACTACCTCAAAAGCATCAGCCTGCTTTCTGATTTCTTTGACCTCAGCAGAAGTTTTAACACTTATCCGGCGGCGGCGGGCAGAGCGGTTTAGTTCAGAAGCAATTTCAGAATCGACTCCGCTTACCAGCTGATCTAAGTATTCAACTACTGTTACATCAACCCCAAAATTGCGGAAGATAAAAGCAAATTCCATCCCAATTATTCCACCACCAACAATAACCATTGATTCCGGCAGTTCATTCAGATCAAGGGCAGAGCGGCTGTCTAAAATCCCGTCCAGATCCGCACCCGGAATTGGAAGAGCAGCAGTTTCAGACCCGGTCGCTATAATAATATTCTCAGCTTCAATTTCTATAGTTTCCGCTTCTTTTTCTATTTTTATTTTGTTCTGATCAATAAATGATGCCCTGCCGTCGATTCGATCTATGTTTTTTTTGCCGAGCAGATGATCAATCCCTCTTACCAGCCGCTTAACTATTTTATCTTTTCTTTTTACAACTGCTGGGAAATCGAGCTCAGCCTTTTCTACCTTAATTCCAAAATCTTCAGCATTCTGAATATCGGCAAAAACCTCTGCCGAACGAACAAAAGCTTTGGTTGGGATACAGCCCCAGTTCAAGCAGGTCCCTCCCAGAGCTTCTTTCTCGATTAAAACAGTATCCGCACCCAGCTGACCGGCTCTTAAAGCGGCTGTATAGCCTCCGGGCCCACTTCCTATGATTGCAATTTTATATTTTTTGTCTGCCATTTTTTCAGCTCCTTTTATTTTTAAATTATTATTATTGTCTATTTTAATTGCTCTAATTTATCAATCATTTTGATAGATATAATCTCTCGTCAGGGGGAGATCAGTATTTTTACCTTTTGAGAAAAGCAGCTGGTGGACTGAAGTTGAGGCAAACCTAAAAGTAAATACAGCCCCCATTAAAAAAGTCTGCCACATGCGATAAAAATGATCATCAAACTTTTCTTTAACTGCCTGACTGACCTCTTCGTAATTATCAAGCCATCTTTCTGCAGTCAGTGAATAATGATAGCCAATATCCTCGACATCGACAAGATGAAAGTTTTTTTCGGGCAGCTCCCAGACTATTTCTCTCAGGGACGGAATATAGCCCCAGGGGAAAATATATTTCTGCAGCCAGGGATGAGTTGGCTTTTCTTTTAAGTGAGTAATACTGTGCAGCAGTGAAAGCCCCCTGTTTTTTAACATCTTATCTACAGCTTCAAAATATTGGGGGATATTATCTTTACCCACATGTTCAAACATTCCTACACTTACTATTTTATCAAATTTTTGTTCTTCCTCAGCCAGCCTGCGGTAGTCCTGTCTTCTGATTTCTATCTTATCAGCCAGACCTGCCTCAGCGGCTCTCTTTTTGGCTTCTATCTCCTGTTCCTTACTCAAAGTAATCCCCATTACACCTACTCCATATTTTTCAGCAGCACGCAGGGCAAGTGAACCCCAACCGCAGCCAATATCGAGCAGTCTTTCGCCCGGTTTTAAATTTAATTTCTTCAAAACATGGTCAAGTTTCTGCAGCTGTGCTTTTTTAAGCTCATCATTTTCATCTTTAAAATAAGCACAGGAATAGGTCATTGTCTCATCCTGCCAGAGTTTAAAGAAATCATTGCCGAGATCATAATGTTTTCTAACTCCTTCTTCCTCTTCTGCCAGCGAATCAGAAGTTTGAAAGTTGAGCGGCTGATCAACTTTATATTTTTTAATTTCTTCCATCAGCTCGAAAACATTGTCACCTGCTGTTTCAATCAGATTTTTGATATCACCTTCAAAATTGATTTTTTCTTCCATATAGGCTTCTGCAAGTTTAAGCTGTGGACTTTTTCTAATTTCATTTAAACTTAATTTTTCTGAGAAAATTATTTTAAATGCAGGTTTAGACTTAAGTTCTGAATTAAAAACTTGAGTTTCTCCGTCCCAGTATTCAATTTCAAATTTTTGCCCGTCAACTCTTTTAAAAACAGCATTCAGAATTTTCTTTGTCAGCATCTTTATAACCTCCTCTTGCCTGTTTTTGAGTTATAAATCAATCTCTAAGTTTTTACAGTAATTATAACCGAGATCATATAATTCCTGACTGTATTTAGTATTTAAAATATTATACTTTTCTATCCCTGTCGGCTCAATATAAATATCTGCCTTTTCTCTCAGTTCCATGGCATTAACAACTTTCTTCAGCTGAAAGGTTCTGACAGCAATATCTGTAATACTCTCCATTTTTTCTTCTAAATTTACCGGCATTACATTGACAGCGATCAGTTTATCACATTTATTAATTAGTGGGTTAACCGGAAGATTTTCAAATAAGCCGCCGTCAACATAGAGATCTCCGTTAATTTCAACTGGAGAAAAGAGCACAGGGATTGAAGAAGAAGCCTGAATAATCTTCACTAACTCCCCACTGCTGAAATATTCCATTCTCGCTTTTTCAATATTTGCTGCACCAACATAAAATGGAATTTTTAATTCTTCAAAAGTCTTAGCTCCGAGTGATTTTTCTAAGTTTTCTGTCATATTATCTAAGGTAAAAATACCTCGGTCTGGAATACTCAGCTTGGCGAAATCAAAGAAATCATTTTCATTAATTAATTCCATCACCTCTGCTGGACTTTTTCCGGCTGCAATAAAAGAACCCACAATAGCCCCGGCACTGACTCCTGCCAGCAGATCTGGCTCAATCCCCTTTTCTTTTAAGGCCTGCAGAACTCCTAAATGAGCAAAACCCTTAACTCCTCCCCCGGATAAGGCAATTCCTATCTTTGGTGCCATAAAATCATCCTCTCTTTATATTTATCTAATAAAATTAAATTTTTAAAAAATTACTGGCTAAAAGAGCTTCCTAATATCTTCAACTGCATAATCTAAATCAGAGACTAAACTGGTAAAAATATTCATTATATTTTCCAGCTGCTGATAAAGCTCAGGATCAGCTAGTTTACGATTTTCCCGCGGCTCTTCTACCCTGATTTCTTTTAGGATCCCCTTTTTTTCGGCTGCTAGAATATAAATTCTGTCAGCAAGCAGGAGGGCTTCTTCCGGATCATGGGTGATCAAAAAAATTGAGATTCCACTTTCTCGCTGAATTAAACTGATCAGTTTTCTTAAATTAACCCTGGTTTTCATATCTAAGGATTTAAACGGCTCATCTAAAAACACTAAATCTGGCTTTACTGCAAAGGCTCTGATCAATTCAAGCCGCTGCTGCATTCCTCCCGATAATTCATGCGGGTAGGAATCCTTAAAATCTTCCAGTCCGGATAATTTAAAAAGTAAGTTTCTGAGTTTCTCTTCTTTTTCCAGACCATAATTTTTTTGAACAAAAATTAAATTTTCTGCAGCTGTTTTCCAGGGTAAAAGTCGTGGGCTTTGAAAAACATAAGCAAAACGAGGCCTGTTCTTTTTAATTATCTGCCCCGAATCTGCTGCCTCGAGCCCGGCTGCAATACGAAAGAGGGTTGTTTTACCGCTGCCTGAAGGTCCTAAAAGACAGCAAATTTCTCCCTGGTTGATTTCCAAATTCAAATTCTGCAGTACCTTTAAATCCTGAAATGATTTATTGATATTATTGAGTTCTAAAATTTTTTCTTGATCAGTCATTTTTCCACCTGCTGACATGAGCTTTTAATTTTTCTAAAAGATAGTATTCCACAAAAAGCATAAACAGTACTAAAACTATGGTCCAGGCAAAAAGGCGGTCTGTTGCCATCATAGAATTAGCCCGACTGAGCTGATAACCGATCCCACTCGAGGAAGCAATAAACTCTGCAAAAACTGATGACTTCCAGGCAAAGGCAAAAGCTACACTTAAAGCAGAAACCAGAGCCGGGAGTAGTGAAGGTAAATATATCTCCTTTAAAATTCTTAAGCGTGGGGTTGAATAGGCCTTCGCCATCTCAATTAGATCGGTATTCATCTCCTCCAGCCCCTGAAAGATATTAACGAAAATCACAGGCAGCGAAACGGTGAAAATCAAAAATATTGGTGTCAGATCATCAGCTACACCAAACCAGACAACAGCCAGTGAAACCCAGACAACTGGTGGGGTAGCCTGAATAATTGTAATCAGGGGTCGAAATGTCCGCTGCAGCAGAGAGAAGCGGTGCAGTAGAAGTGCCAGAATTATTCCAGCCAGCACCGCAGCCCCATAGGCAATAAGTGTTCTTCTTAAAGTTATGATAAAGCTTTTAACTAAAATTCCTGAAACTGCAATTTCTTTTAAAGCCTGATAACTTTCTCCAATCGAGGGCAGGATGAGGCTGTTTAAGCCGGCCGCACCCCTTTCCCAGATCAGAAAAATTACTATTAATAAGAGCCAGAATGGTTTAGTAATAAAATTCTTCATCGGGCAGACTTCCACCTAATAAGTCTGGATACATCTCCAAAATCTCACCAAAGTAGAGTTCTGTCAACTCACGGCTTTCTGCTTCAGAATAAATATTTAAGTTAACTCTGCTATATGACTTTTTCAAAACAGGTGCCGGCATCTCAAAATTTTTGGAAGCAAGCTGAGCTGCTGCTTCTGGATTGTTATTTACCCATTCCACACCCTGTTTATAATAACCATTAATTATATTTGTAAACTGGGGATTTTCTTCGGCAAAATTTCCATTTACAAAAAGTGCTACAAAAGGAATTCTCTCATCACCATGAATTTTAGCCCACTCTTTTTGAATATCCATTGATAGTTCTGCGCTTTCTCTATTAGCCAGGCTGACAGTTGCCAGCGGCTCAGGGAGAATAATAGCATCAAGCTCTCCAGCCATAAATAACTGAGCAGCACCAGGCAGGGCTCTATAAACCAGGTTGAGATCGGTTTCTGGATCAAGTCCATTTTCTGAGGCCAGATAGCGGGCCAGAAAATCCAGCGGACCTCCCTGCAGCGGCAGTGCCAGATCTTTTCCTTTTAAATCTTCCCAGCTTTCTGCTTTAAAACCATCGGTCAGCAGATAATCAATCGCCCAGGTATTAACATTAAGCATCTTTATATTAATTCCTCGATTATAGGCATTAGCACCAAGATTAGAACCAGTAACTAAAAAGTCTATATCATTCTGGGCCAGCAGTGAAATACCGCGCTGATGATCAGAAGACAGATTAATATTTAGGTCAACTGCCTCCGGTAATTCAGCTTCTTCCTGCATCCATAAAAATGGAAGTGCAGCTGGAACAGTAGGTGTCTGAATATTTATTTCCCTGGCAGCAGCAGGTAATACTGCTAAAGCCATAATACTTACTAATAAAATTAATGTTAATAATCTCTTTTTCTTTAACATAAATTATTCCTCCTGTATTTTCGTTTATGTTTATTTGTGCTCATTTATGTGCACGCACCGTGAACCTGTCGGTTTTTATGTTTTTTTGTCTAAAACACCCTATTTTCGACTAATTGTGACATAAATCGGGTGGTTCCCGGTGCATGTACATTAATCGTTTAAAAGGCCCTGAATAATTACATCAGAAGCTTCTTCTTCATCTAAGCCGTGTGCCATCAGAGTCTGCAGCTGGGTGCTGTCTACACTACCAATTGCTGCCTCATGAGTCACCTTTGCCTCAGGATGGCGGACATCTACTATTGGAATTGCCCGCGCAACTGCCTGATCCTTAATAATCTCAGTACAGTCCACATGTCCCATCGCATCTGCCGCATCTGCTGTCAGCTCATTGTAAATTTCAGCTTCTGCCTGATCCTTTATAGCAATCTTAGAATCCAGAATTCCTCTGGCTGACTCACCATTTAAATGAGCTGCCTCCCGTATTTTAATCAGGTCATCTTTTTGACCGCTGATCCGGGCCAGCATTTCAACAGTTCCATGCTCTGCTATCTCAGCTTCATAATCAAAATCAATTTTTCCAACTCTACCTTTAAGCAGATCAAATTTGGTCACCAGTTTTCCGTAGGCTTCAACATTAATATCAGATTTAGCAATTACTTCTACCCCACCATTATCTCCGTGAAAATGGTGCTCCTTATAAATGTAGCTGCCGCCTTCACCAATATTAATCACCGCATCCATGATATGCTGAACTTTAACAGCGTTGGGAAATACACAGTCAGCTCTTACTTCTACCTGGGCATCTTTTTGGATATCAACATTCATATCTATAATTTGCTTGCCTTCTTTAGGCAGAACTCCAAAACACATATGCACCGGGTTTTTGATTTTATATCCTTCTCTGACAGTAACCTTAACCCGTACTTTATTAGCTTCGACTTTATCAGCTTCAACTTCCAGTCCTTCAACAGCATGCATACCGAGAATTCTGTCCTGTTCTAAAACAACATGTGCTACTTCACTGTCAGAAAAAATATCATCCCCACCTGCATCTTTGTAGGCATCGACCATCATTTCGTAGTCATTCATCAGCTGGCCACCTCCGTCTCACAGTCTTCTTCTTTGGCACAGGGGAAACAGAATGATTTAAAATATTCGCTGATATCTGCTGGGTCACCCTGACGAATGATTTCTCCTTCACAGACTAAGGCAGCCTTATCTGCATACTGCAGCATCTCCTCAGAATGAGTTATTAAAAGCAGGCCGCTGCCTGAATCCTTAAAATACTTAATCATATCTGCAATATTATTTAAAGCAACTATATCAACTCCAGAATCCGGTTCATCTAAAATTATCAGCTCCGGATGCATTAAAATTAAGGAAGCCAGCTCAATCCGTTTTCTTTCTCCTCCACTCAAACTTTTATCGACAAAGCGGTTTAAATACTGATAAGGACTGATTGCCACCTTATTTAAGGCATCCCGCAGCTTTTCTTCTGTTACTTCTTCACCTTTGCTTCTTAAACCTAATGCTAAAAACTCTCTCACAGTTACTCCCTGATAGCGGGCAGGTTCCTGCCAGGCTAGGGTGATTCCTTTTTTTGCTCTCTGATTAATTTTCAGGTCATTAATTTTTTCACCCTTATAAAGAATTTCTCCTTTTTGCGGGTGGTAATTATTAATCCCCATCAGAGTGTAGGCCAGTGTTGATTTCCCACAGCCATTTGGTCCAATTAAGGCAAATACTTCTCCTTTTTCCAGGGAAAATTCCATCCCTCTTAAAATTTCTGCATCTTCAATTTTTAAATGCAGGTCTTTAACTTCTAATAATTTCGACATCATATTCCTCCTGTGAATTTATTTGCTTTTTATTCCATTCCTAAAAATTCATTAATTTTATCTGCATGATAACCGGGTATAATCAAATGATGATTACCAATCGCATCATTTAAGAAATAGTCCGAACTCTGCGGCAGCGATATTTTAAGCTGAGTCCTGCAGGCGTTGGGAGAATCCATATTTTCAATAATTTCTCCTTCTGCCACAAAATACTGCTCCAGTCCGGCTCCACCAATCTTAAATACTGTAACCGGCCCCTCTTCTAAAATACCCTGAATTCCAACTCCAATACCAGTTTCAAAGTGAGAGCGGATAATATAATCCTTGCTGATATCTGTAGCTACAGTGCAGTGGGCAAAAAGAATCTCATCATTCTTTTTATCTATTGCCGCCGGGTTAGCCATAAAGGGCATCTGACCGGTTAACTGATGGGCTAAAAACATGGTGAAAGCAGCCGGAACATCACCCTCACAGCCAGCAACCAGTCCTTCATTATTTAAAAGGGCCAGGGCCAGGCAGCCGGTGGTATTTAATTCCATTACAATATCAAAACAGCGAATTGTCAGTGCATCTAAGTCATTAGCATAAATTACTTCTTTTAAAGCCAGATAAATTTTTGCAGCCTCAACCAGGTCAGCTTCATTGCTCTCCACAATTTCTGCAGCATTTTCTAAGAAATCAGCTGCTATCCTTTTAGCCTTAGCAGAATCGACCTGCTCCAGAGCCTGATAAACTTCCTCAAGTTCGACATCCACAAATTCAGTCCCCCAGTGGTGAGCAGCATGCTGATAATCAACCTGACTTCCGATCAGCCAGTCTGAAGGCTTGCCAATAACTCCAAGTCTTGCCTCAGCAATTCGGTCCCTTACCTGCTTATAGGCAGCAAGTTCTTCAATTTCTCCAACCAAATCTTCCATTTCTCCGTGCAGAATTTTACCATCCAGACCTTCAGCATTCAAAAAGCTCAATATTTCTAAAGCTGCCGGAAGCGAATTATGCAGCTCAGTCGCTAATAGGTAGGCCGGCTGGGGCAGATACTCAACATTTTCTGCAAAAATACTTTCTGAGCCCCCTGATTTAATAAAATTGATTGTTAAATCATATTCACCAAAATCAGTGAAGGGAATCTCATCAACCCTTATTTCTTCCAGTTCAAAGTTATCATTTAATACCTTATACTTATCCTCTAAAGTCTCATCTATTCTATCTTCATCATGAATCTCAGACAGAATAGAAACCAGTGCTATTTTCATTTTATTACCTCCAGCTTAGATAAATGTTTTTTAATTTAAGTTCTAAGTTTACTCTACATCTATTATATTTAATCTATATGCTTTAAGCAAACAAAAGTGAAAATTTCTACTGGCTGTGATTTTTTTATCAATTATCAACAAGAAAAAGACCGCCCTTAAAGACGGCCTCAATCCTTTTTTGATTGTCTAATCCCTAAACAGTTAACATAGCTGAAATTTTTTGATATTTTTTCTTACCAATTCCTTTAACTTTAGTTAACTCAGATTTCTTTTTGAAATCTCCATTTTCTTCCCGGTAGACAACTATTCTTTCCGCATAGGCATTACCAATACCCGGGAGTTCTGCCAGTTCCGAAACTGAAGCCTGGTTGATATTAATCTGTTTTTTCTTTTTAGGTCCCGGCTTCTTTTTGGCAGCCTCAGCTTTTTTAGCCTTAGGTCTGGCTGCTTTGCTTTCTTTACTTTCAGGTTGATAAACCTTGATCTCAAACTCTGAGTCTCCAACAGGCTTAGACTTCTTTTCTCCAGCCCCTGTCAGCTGGTTATAAAGTTTGGAATATTTCTTGGCTGAATTATGCCAGCTGTAGTCAAGATCCATCACCCGATTGACCAACTTGTTCCAGACTCCCTTCTGATCATAGAAGGAAACTGCTCTTTCAATTGTATGCAGCATATCGTGGGCATTATAATTGTCGAAGCTGAAACCTGTGCCTTCTCCAGTTTCTTCATTATAAGGAATTACAGTATCATTTAAACCGCCGGTTTCCCTAACAACCGGAATTGTACCATAACGGAAACTAATCAGCTGACTTAAACCACAGGGTTCAAAACGTGAGGGCATTAAGAACATGTCACTACCTGCATAAATCTGATCTGCCAGCTGAGCATCATATTTAATATTTACAGAAAGATTATCCGGATATTCATGCTGTTTGGCTTCAAAAAATTCCTCATATTCTCTCTGTCCTGTCCCCAGAATCAAAAACTGAGCTCCGGTTGCCATAATCTCATCAAAAACAGTCCTTACCAGATCCAGTCCCTTCTGTTCAACCATTCGCGAAATAAATCCGATAAGTGGTTTATCACCGTTTACTTCCAGCCCAAGTTTCTGCTGAATATGAACCTTATTGGCCAGTTTTTTGTCAATCTCACCTTTTGAAAAGCGCACTGCCAGGTTCTTATTTGTCTTGGGATCAAACTTCTCATAGCTGATACCGTTTAAAATACCGCTTAAGTCGTCTCCGCGCATTCTTAGAGCATAATCAAGTCCTTCACCATAATACGAGGTCTGTATTTCATTTGCATAACTTTCACTTACTGTTGTAACATGATCAGCATACACAATCCCTGTCTTCATATAGTTTAAAAGACCATTGTGTCTGATATTTCCACTTTCCCAGTGGTGTGGTGCCACTCCCAAAACATCCCCGGCTGAATGGCCGGCAAACTGTCCCTGATATTTAAGATTATGAATAGTAAAGACAGTTTTAATATCCTGATAATAACTCTGCTGACGATAACGGTCGGCAAAAAGCAGTGGTAGTGGACCTGTCTGCCAGTCATTGGCGTGAATAATGTCCGGCTTAAAACCAATTACAGGCAGCATATCTAAAACAGCCTGTGAGAAAAATGCAAACTGCTCATGCTTATCTTCATTTTCATAGATTGAATCGCGATCAAAATAATATCTATTGTCTATAAAATAAACTGGAACTCCATCCTCTTCCAGTCTGTTAACACCTAAATATGTATCTCTCCAGGCTAACTTTGTTCTAAAATGGCAGACTGATTCCATTCTTTCTTTATATTCTTCCGGAATCTGCCTGTACTGTGGAATAACCAGCCTTACATCATGGCCTTCTTCTCTGAGAGCCTGTGGTAATGAACCAGCTACATCAGCCAGCCCCCCAGTTTTAATAAATGGGTCCGCCTCTGAAGCAACAAATAAAATTTTCTTTTTTTCTTTTTTCATGGAGCCACCTCCTGTGATTATAAAAAATGATTCTAGCTACTGTCTGCTTATTTACAAAATCAACTAAATTATATTCTTATCCTTAGTTTAATAAAAGTCAAGAATAATGTCAACTAAATCGTTTTTTTAGGAAATAGTAATAATTTGACAGATATCAGCTGATTAATTAAAGGAAATTTAGAGGAAATAGAGAATAAATACAATACAACAGCAGATTTATAAATACTTAAAATAAATTTTTTTTAGATTTAAGGAGGGAGTTTAATGCCAAAAAATAATTATCCTGGTGATTATGACAGATATTTATTTCATCAGGGCAGACATTATGAGAGTTATGATTTTTTAGGCTCACATATTACAGAGGAAAAGGGAAAAAAAGGAGTTCGCTTTACAGTCTGGGCACCAAATGCAGAAGAAATAAGTGTAATTGGTGATTTTAATGACTGGAATAAAAGTAAAAACCCAATGCAAAAAATCGAAGACTCCGGTATCTGGACTACATTTATTGAAGGTGCAGAAAATAAAATGCACTATAAATACTGGATTCGAGGCTACAGGGGTGTTGTTCGGGTTAAAACAGATCCCTATGCAAAAAGACAGGAAACACCTCCCAAGACCGCTTCTCAAATCTATGAGCCTGATACATACAGCTGGAATGACCAAAAATGGCTTAAAAAGAGGAAAAACTCCAATCACCTCAAGGAGCCGCTGAGCATCTATGAAATGCATCTTGGTTCCTGGAAGCAGGATGATGGAGAATTGATGAATTACAGAGACATTGCTGATGAACTGGTTCCCTATATTAACGAAATGGGCTTTACCCATGTCGAGCTGATGCCTTTAACTGAATATCCATTTCCCGGCTCCTGGGGATATCAGACCACAGGCTATTTTGCTCTCACTTCTCGTTATGGAACTCTCGAAGACTTTATGTATTTTGTTGACCAGCTGCACCAGAATGATATCGGAGTAATTATGGACTGGGTGCCCAGCCATTTCTGTAAAGATGATCACGGCCTGCGTTTATTTGACGGCTCCCATCTTTTCGAAAGCTCTGATCCGAGAAGAGCAGAAAATATTCAGTGGGATACTTTAAATTTTGATTTTGCTCAAAATGAAGTCTGGAGCTTTTTGATTTCCAGTGCCAATTACTGGATCGATAAATTCCATATAGATGGTTTAAGGGTTGATGCAGTCAGCAACATGCTCTATTTAAATTATGAAAAAGAGGACGGCCAGTGGGCTGCCAATGAGTATGGAGGCTTTGAAAATCTGGAAGCAATCGAATTCATTAAAGAATTGAACAGTGAAATGTTTGAGCGCTACCCCGGCATCTTAATGATTGCCGAAGAATCCAGTGCCTGGCCGCTGGTTACAGCTCCTGTTCATGATGGCGGTCTCGGCTTTAATTTCAAGTGGAATATGGGCTGGATGAATGATACTTTAGATTATATGGAGAATGATCCGGTTTATAGAAAATGGGAACATAACAAGCTAACCTTCTCCAGTATGTACAGTCAGAGTGAGAATTATGTGCTGCCAATGTCACACGACGAAGTCGTCCACGGTAAAAAATCACTGCTTGATAAAATGCCTGGAGATTACTGGCAGAAGTTTGCCAATTTACGACTTCTATTTACCTACATGTACGCCCATCCCGGCAAAAAGCTTCTCTTTATGGGCGGAGAATTTGGTCAGTTTATTGAATGGAATTATAAGCAGGATTTGGACTGGCTTTTACTTGACTACGAAAAACATCAGCTAACCCAGGACTTTATGCAGGAGTTAAATCAGGTTTATCGTAAAGAAAAGGCTCTCTGGGAACTTGATCATGAACATGCAGGTTTCCGCTGGATAGAAGCAGATGACTATGAACAGAGCGTAATTAGTTTTATCAGAAATTCTGAAAACGAAGCCCAGCAGCTGGTTATTATTTTAAACTTTACTCCAATTCCCAGAGATAAATACCGGATTGGAGTACCTGGACCCGGAGAATATGAGTTGCTCTTAAACAGTGATCAAAAAGTTTTTGGTGGTTCAGATTATGAAACTGCTGCCAGAGTTAAGACTGAAGAAATTCCTTATCACGGTTTTGATCATTCTATCAGCATCAATCTGCCACCCCTGGCTGGAATCTACTTAAAATACAAGCAGCCAACCAAAAAGAAGGAAAAAATAAAGAAAGTCAAAAAATCAACCCAGGAAAAGAAAGTATCCGAAACTAAAAAATCTAAGAAAAAGTAGTTTAGCTTCAATTTTCAAAGGAGGTAATAAATATGCCAAAAGAAGAAATGGTGGCCATGCTGCTTGCCGGCGGTAAAGGTACACGGCTGGGGGTTTTAACAAAAAACATTGCCAAACCTGCAGTCCCCTTTGGTGCCGAATACAGGCTAATTGACTTTCCTTTAAGTAACTGTACAAATTCTGGGATCACAACTGTTGGTGTATTAACTCAGTATAAACCACTGGTTTTAAACAGCTATATAGGAAGCGGCAGCTCCTGGGACCTCGACCGCCACAATGGTGGAGTCACAGTCCTTCCTCCTTATGTTAAAGAAGGGGGAGGCTCCTGGTATAAAGGAACTGCAGATGCAATTTATCAAAATATTGAATTTATCGACATCCATGATCCAGAATATGTACTGGTGCTTTCTGGCGACCACATTTATAAAATGGACTATGCAGAAATGTTAAATTACCACAAGGCTAAAAATGCTGATATCTCTATTGGAGTTCTCGAAGTTCCCTGGGAAGAAACCCACCGCTTTGGGATAATGAACACCAATGAAGATCAAAAAATCATTGAATTTCAGGAAAAACCAGAGAATGCTAAAAACAATCTGGCCTCAATGGGAATTTATATTTTCAACTGGGAATATTTGCGTAAATATCTGATTGAGGAAGCCGAAGCAAATGATGATTCAGCCGGTGATTTTGGCCACAATATTATTCCCAAAATGATGGCTGATAATCTCAACTTCTATGCCTATACATTTAGAGATTACTGGAAGGATGTAGGAACTATAGAAAGTTACTGGCAGGCTCATATGGATCTCTTAGGCGAAAAACCTGAGCTTGATCTGCAGGATAGAAATTGGGTTATCTACAGTGTTAATCCCAACCGTCCTCCCCAGTATCTCTCGGAGGATGCGGTGGTAGATAATTCAATGATCAATAAAGGAACTCAAATTATGGGAACAGTTAAAAACTCTGTTCTCTTCTATGGAGTTAAGGTGGCCCAGGATGCAGTTGTTGAAGATTCTGTTATCCTGCCCAACACCAGAATCAGCAGTGGAGCTCAGATTAAGAACTCTATTGTTGGCAGAAATGTAATCGTCGAAAAAGATTCAAAAATAGGAATTGAAGCAGCTGAGGAAAATACTGAGGCTGAATTAAAGATCACTGTAATCGGTGATGATGAGGTCATTCCAGAAGCCTCAAATATTAAAGCAGGAATGGTGGTGGGATAAATGATGATGACACCGATCTATAAAAAAGGCGGAGCAAATATGAATAATGTAATGGCTATTATCAACAATGCCCTCGATGAGTCATTTCTGGATAAACTAACCGGTCACCGTTCTTTAGCATCTGTTCCTTTTGGAGCTCGCTACCGGCTGATTGACTTTCCTTTATCCAATCTTGTTAACTCAGGGGTAACCAATGTTGGTCTGCTGCTGCAGACAAAGTATCGCTCCCTGATGGACCATATTGGTTTTGGTAAGGCCTGGGATTTAGACCGCAAACGCAACGGACTCTTTATCCTGCCCCCAGCCCATATTTATCAGGCAAATCGAGCTTATAAGGGAGACCTGCAGAACTTTGCCAGCAATATCGATTATATTAAACGCAGCACCCAGGAATATGTGATCATTGGCAGCCCAAATGTTGTGGCCAACATTGACTACCGGGATGCCTTTAAGTACCATGTGGAAAATGATAATGATATTACAATAATTTACCGTGAACTTGACGTTTTCCGCCGTGATACAACCTATACTGTGATTAATACTGATGATAATGACCGGATTATCGATATGAAGGTTGATCCCAAGAAGAATTTTTACAAAAAAATATCAATGCAGAAATATATTATGAAAAAGGAACTGCTGCTTGATATTATTGATGATTGCATTTCCAAAGGGGAATGGGATTTTGTCAAAAATGCTATTATTGGAAACCTGGATAATTTAAAAGTTTACGGCTACCCCTTCCGTTCCTACGCAGCTGTCATCAATTCGATTAATGGCTACTATAAAAGTAATCTTGAACTATTAAAGCCAAATGTCTGGCAGGATCTTTTTCTTAAAAATGGTCCAATCTATACCAAACCTAAAGATGAGGCCCCTACTGCCTATAAAAATGGAGTAAATGCCCGCAACATTCTGGCAGCAAATGGCTGCTCAATTAAAGGTGAGGTAAAAAATAGTATTTTATTTAGAGGTGTTAAAGTTCACCCCGGAGCAGTAATTAAAAACTCAGTTATTATGCAGAAATCAGAAATTGGTGAAAATGCCTATCTGGAAAATGTAATTCTGGATAAGGGAGTGCAGATAACTGCTGATAAATCACTTAAGGGAGACACCAATTTACCAATGATCATTGCTAAAAATACTATCGTTTAATTTAAATTAAAAGCTAAATTAATTATTTAAAGGCAGGGGAAAATTCTCCTGCCTTTGCTTTACTTTAATTTTTTGATTTAATTTTTCTGTTGATCAGGCAGCCTGATCATTTTCTACTTCCAGTAAATAATCATCCTTTTCCCTGACAATTACTCCAGCCAGAACAACCAGAGCAATCAAGTTTGGCGCTGCCATCAGCCCGTTTAAAGTGTCAGCTAAAAGCCAGATTGGTTCTAAAGCACCAACTGCACCCACAAAAAGCAGGACTACAAAAACAAAGCGGTATGGTTTTACTATTTTCTTACCGAATAAATACTTCCAGCTTTCTTCTCCATAAAAACTCCAGGTAAGCATTGTAGTATAGGCAAAAATTATGATACTAATATTAATTATATAACCACCTGGACCGGGCAGGCCACGAGTAAATCCTTCTGCTGCCAGAACTGCACCTGTTTCTCCAGTTCCCAGAGCACCGGTTAGTAAAATTACTAAAGCTGTAATTGTACCGACAACAATGGTATCAATAAATACTTCCCAGATACCCCACATTCCCTGACGGGTAGGCTTATTCCGTGCCTGAGCATGGACCATAGAAGCTGCTCCCAGCCCGGCTTCATTAGAAAACACACCGCGGGCGATACCAAAGCGAACTGCCATCCTGACTGAGGCACCTGCAAAACCTCCAAAAGCTGCTGTCGGATTAAAAGCACTACTTACTATCTCGGCCAAAACTGCTGGCACCTGTGTGATATTGGCAAAAATTATAACTGCACCACCGATAAAATAAAAGGCTGCCATTAAAGGAACTAATTTTTCTGCTACCTTTCCAATTCTCTTAATTCCTCCCAGAACAACCAGTCCCACCAAAAACGATACAGCAAGACCTGTAATCCAGCTCGGGACAGCAAAACCATCTTCAGCTGCATGAGCCAGCGTATTCGACTGCACCATGTTTCCAATACCAAAAGCTGCCATTCCGGCAAAAAATGCATATAAGGAAGCCAGCCATTTCCAGCGGCCGCCCATTCCCTTTTCTATATAATACATAACTCCACCACTGTACTCATCTTCGCCGGTCTTTTCTCTAAATTTAACTCCCAGCTGAGCCTCAGCAAATTTGGTTGCCATTCCTACCAGCGCAGAAATCCACATCCAGAAAACTGCTCCCGGGCCACCAAGTGATAGAGCTGTAGATACACCGGCAATATTTCCAACTCCCAGTGTTGCTGCCATCGCTGAACTAATAGCCTGAAAAGATGATAAAACACCTTCTTCATTCTCAACATCTCTCCGAAAATAGCGGCCAAAACTTTTGTCCCAGGACAGTTTAAAATGCTTAAACTGTAAAAAATCAAGCCTAATTGTTAAATAAAGACCTGTTCCCACCAGCAGAAATAAAAAAGGTGGTCCCCAGACAATCGAATTAACTGTACTATTAATTGATAAAAACCATTCTAACATAAATTTCCTCCCTGTCTTCTCTAATTATAAATTTATAATGATAAAAAAATTATATCATAAATCTAAAATATTAAAATGATTATCCATGTATACATTGGCTTTCTGGATGATTTACGCTGATTCTCTTACAACTAATTCCACATCGAGAATATTTTTCTGCTCAATTTCTTCTCCTGCTATTTCTTTAAGCAGAAGCTCTACTGATTTTCTGGCAATCTCTGCTGCCGGCTGCCTGATTGTAGTTATTTCGGGACTGTAGAGGCTGGCCAGCTCCAGATCATCATAACCGATAACCTTTAAATCCTCCGGCACTCTGATTCCATTTGCCTTCGCTTCTTTAATCACAGCTGCAGCAATCAGATCACTGCTGGCAAAAATACCGTCAACAACTCGAGCTGAGTCAAAAATTTCTCGGGCCAGTTTTCTGTATTCCTGGCGGTCAAAACTGTTTAACTGACACTGATAATCCTCAACTTTTAAACCGGCGGCATTAATCGTCTGTTTAAAAGCCTGGTAGCGCTGATTGGAAAGTAAATCAAGTTCCAGACTGCCACCAATATACGCAACTTTCTCTGCCCCTGCTGCCAGTAAGTGCTCGGCTGCCAGTTTTCCCCCCTTAAGATTATCAGAACAGATATAGGGAATGCCTTCAAACTGGCGGTCAAAAGTCAGCACCGGCAGGTCAACCTTCATTTCAGCAGCAATATCTAAGGTATGGCTGGCCAGGAAAATTCCATCTACCTGCTGAGCTCTGAGCATATTGATATAATCTTTTTCCTTAGCTGCCTCCATCTGCGAGTTACAGAGCATAATCTTATAGTCATTCTGATAGGCAAACTCTTCAAAATAAGACAATAGACTGCTGAAAAAGGGATGCTTAACTGCCGGCAGAATCACACCTAAAATATTCGATTTCTTTTTGGAAAGTGATCTGGCAACAGCATTGGGTCTGTAATTTAACTGATCCATCACCTGATAAACCTTATCCCGGGTCTCTTCTGCTATGTAGCCGCGATTGTTGATCACTCTTGAGACTGTAGTAACTGTTACCCCTGCTTTTTCGGCCACATCCTTCTGAGTGGTCATCTTTAATCAACCTCCTAGTTAAAAACCCCTTAAATTAATAGCTTTAAACTATTTCAACTTAAGGGGCGCTTTGTTAATTTTTCTATTAAAATTTTTCGATTTTAAATCAACTAAGACAGCTTTTTTAGAGTTCTAAAGTCTCCATTACTCCTTTTTGCTGATCATAATATTCAATCTCAAAACTATCCTGACTGAAATCTGCCTTTAAAACTGTTCTGGCCTCACCATTCTGCCAGCTGATCTTAAGTTCTTCTTCCCGCTCAGAATCATGGATAGTATAGTCACCGGCAAAAGCAGGATAGGAATTGCGGAATTCCATCAATTTAACCAGCTTCTGAACTACCGGTCTTTTAACCTCAGACTCAATTTCTGCCTTAGAATAATAATGGCGGTTAATATTGCGCCCTACTTTTGTCTCTTCCAGTAATTCAATATCATTTTCTCCGGCCAGCATCCCTACATAGTAAACCTGGGGAATTCCGGGGGCAAAAAACTGAACTGCCCTTGCTAAAAGGTAAGAATCATCGTTATTTCCCAAAGCAGAATAATAACTGCAGTTAATCTGGTAAATATCTAAGTTGTCATAGGCCTCACTGCTGTAAACTTTTTTAACATTGGAGCCGCGCTGGTAGAGCATTTCTCTGGTTTCTTCTATCTCCTGATCGGTCATTAGGTCTTTAACATCAACTACCCCAATCCCATCATGAGTATCCAGGGTTGTGTACTGATTGGCAGGTGCTTTTTTAAGCCAGTCTCTTAAGCGTTTGGATGTAGAGCTGTAAATTGAGTGCAGTAAGAGCATCGGCAGAGAAAAATCATAAACCGGGTGTCCCTTCTCAGCAATTTTAAGCTGAATTGAATGGTGCTCGTGAATTTCCGGTAAAATTTCCACATCTTTTTCAGCCAGAATATCCTTACAGTAATCTAAAAGTTCCCAGATATCAGGCTCGATAAAAAAGCAGCTTGTTCCCGCCTTTTTAATTGCATAAGCAAAGGCATCAAGTCTGATGATTGAAGCTCCCTGCTCAGCTAAAAATTCGAGGCTTTCTCTAATAAAATTCTTAACTACCTCAGATTCCATATTTAAATCCAGCTGTTCTTCGGCAAAGGTGCACCAGATCTTCTCTGTTGTCCCATCAGCAAAATCAACATCAATATAGGGAGCCCGCGGTTTACGCTTATAAATTAAATCGACTTCCTCTTCTGTTGGCTCACCGTTTTCCCAGAAGTCCTTGTAGCGGATAAAAAAATCAGAGTACTTTGAATCATCTTTATGCTGCTTAAAATCTTTAAAATACTCAGACTGCTTTGAAATGTGATTGACCATAAAATCAAACATCAGGTAATAATTATCTGCCAGAGCCTGTATATCATCCCAGTCCCCAAATTTTGGATCAACTTCTCTGTAGGTTAAAGGTGCAAAACCTCTATCTGCAGAAGAGGGAAAAAATGGTAGAATATGAACTCCTCCCACCGCATCCTTAAAATGTTTATCCAGCACTTCTTTTAGATCCTCTAAATTCTGACCCATACTATCGGCATATGTAATTAACATCACTTTATTCTCTGCTGACAACTTAATCCCTCCAGAAATTTTATTTTAAATTTTAAATTATATCTATATTTTATTATCTCGAATTTTATATGTCAAGCGCTTAACATATTTTCTAAAAAAAGAAGGGCCTCAGCCCTCCTTTTTCCTAATTATAATTTTAAATCTGTCTGATTATCGGATCCCCCTCAATTAAATCACAGTAGTCATCTACTCCACCATCATTGAGAGCCGTCTCAATAATTTTTCTTCCCAGTGGGTCAAGACCGGGTTCTAGATATTCTTTGATACATTTTTTGAAGAAATCCGAAAGTATCTTACCACCAATATCATAGGCTTTTTCGCCAACTTCTGGCTGGCGGTGAACCTGTAAGAATTCTTTTTCTATATGCTGACCCTCCACCAGCAGCTCCTGCAGTGAATAACCTAAAAGCGGCATCCGGGCAGGCCGCAGCTGTTCTTCAGTAAACCAGGCACCTCCACGGCGGGCCAGGTATTCTCTGGTAATCCATTCAGGCATAAAACCAACCTTCCAGGCCCCAATATGCTGGTTGGGGATCAAAATATACTTAACTTTAGGAGTCTCCAGTATCTGATCCAGGAGCAGATTGGCCTGATCAACCTTTTTACCGGTTGCAAAGGGCCAGTAAGAACCGACTCCTTCAGAACTCATCCCCTCGCCAGTGATAATACTTGGATTTCCGTGTCCCCGGGGAGCAACCAGCCGCCAGAGCCAGGCTAAGGCAGGAGGCAGCACATGGAAAAGTCCCATGATGCCATAAGTAGGATTTTCCTTTGTACAGGGTGGTACCCGCACTCCAAAACTGCGGACATCTATAGAAAGCGGTTCTTTTAAAACATCAGGAATAATATCTCTGGGAATTGTCACCCGCGGATTGGGGCAGGGCTGACCCGGCTCATCCTCAATATGCTCCCAGATTAAAGCTGTACTGTTTGGAGCTGCATCAATATTTAAAAATAGTAATGGTTTATCAGGATTGGCTGTAATGGCCTCCAGATTGGGTTCAGTACCATACCTATCGATGTGATCAACACGTACAAACCAGGAATTTTCAGCATCCATTAAAGTCAGTTTACCATTATCTTTCTGCAGTGAGTTATGACAGATTGCCATGTCATCAGTCATCGGCCGCAGTCCACAGCCCTGAGGCAGGGTAATGTGGAATTTCTCATCTGTCATTAAATTCTTACCAAATAGGAGGCGCCCACTTCTTTCGCGGTGCATATCCTCCAGCATTTCACTTTTTCCACCACCACTGGCACCCTCGTGAGAAATATTTACTGTATTACCATAAGGGGTTACTACCTGAACAGCCGAGCAGTGCAGGGTTACCCATTCTTCTTTTTCCCCCTGGTTAATCAGCATTCCATAAACTCCCTTTTTAGCACTCGGTCCTGGATAGAGATTATAGGCAAACATTTCATATTTACTATCCAGTCGGCGGTGAACTACCACCTGTTTACCGTCAAAATGAGTGTGGCGAAATGGTGGTGCTACATATATGTGGGAGGTGGGCTTAAATAGCTCTTCTCGCTTTCGGGTATCAACTATCCCCTGCAGCAGGGAAAGTCCAAAAGCAAAAAAGGCAGCATTAGCCGGCACCAGGGCCATTGCCTTCACTCCCAAACCATTAGGCCCAGTCTCAAAGAAAAAGAGGGCCAGTTCCTGGGTCTTCAACCACTCAAAAGTTTCACCCCTCATTTTTTCTGTAAAATCTTCTCCAAAACGCTCCTCATATCTTTCCTTATCAGTCGGCTTCTCGTCAGCAATCAGCATACAATTTGGATCACGGCGGCGCATATAGGATTCAGGATAATTAGCTGAAATCCCATTTCTAACCTTACAGACAACAGCTTCTACAACCTGACCCCGCTCAGGAATATCATATTTCACTTCCTGACAGCCATTTTTAGCATCTCTAACAGACAGCTCAACCAGCTGCTGCTCACTATGAGCAACTGTGTATTTAGGACAGGCCTCAAGCAGCTCCTCAACCTCTTCCGGCAGCTCAACATTCTTTAAATTCTCATCTTTAATCATACTATACTCTACTACTCCCTTCTTTATGCTAAATTTTGTAAAATAAGTGAAGATTGCCACAATTTAGGACAAAATCTTGCTCGACTAATAAAATACTTAGTATTAATTTTATCATAAGAGCAGAAAAGCTACAAGCATTTAATAGCCTGTAACTAAATCTGCTGCATAAATTACCATACCTGTAATTGGAGGCACCATTACTTCGTGGGAATGGAAAAATCTAATTGGTTCGGTTCCTGCCTCCTTATCATCAACTACAATTGCCCAGGTCCTGTTTTCAGGCAGATAGAACTGTTTCCATTCATGAGAGGGGTTTAATAAAACTAAAATTGTACCCCAGGCATCTTCATTGGCATTATTAAAAATCCCATAACCTACTGTTGCAAAAGGAGAATCAATAAAGTGAAGCTTTTCCTTGATTTCTGTTCGGCTGCGCATTCTGAAAGCAGGGTGGTGGCTGCGCAGGTTGATCAGCCCCTTTACATAATTAAAATGTTCCCGGTAGGTTGTTTTTCTCTCCCATTTTAATTCATTAACATCTATTCCTGAATTAAAACTATTTTTATCACCAAACTTAGTCCGCAAAAATTCAGTTCCGGCTGAAACAAAGGGTACTCCCTGTGAGGTAAATAATATTACCTGCCCCAGTTTATGCATTTTTTTGCGCTGCTCCTCATTGGCTCCCGGGCAGGAGCGGGCAAGTTTATCCCAGAGGGTTAAATTATCATGTGAATCCAGATAATTAATGCTTTCTCCGGGCTGCAGGGTAAAACCGTATAAGCGTCTTTCTTCCAGTCCAATTGCTCCAATAACACCCTCATCAATTTCTCTCTCCAGACCAATCTCGCCCTGGATAAAGCCCCTGCCTATCCCATCACTGTCACCTTTTAGTGCATTGCGGAAATTGTCATTAAAGACTGAAATTCCTGTTCCCCGCTGATCACCTTTGCGAATCTGCTGGTAGCGCTGCAGCTGCGGCTCCAGAGCTGTCCAGGGCTCACCATAAATTAAAAGTGATGAGTTTTCTTTGCGCAGCTTGTGTTCGGCTAAAAGCATAGTCTCCCGATCAATAGAAGACATCAGATCAAAACGAAAACCATCAATATGGTATTCCTGGCTCCAGTATAATAAAGAATCAACAATATATTTGCGCATCATTTCCCGCTCGCTCGCAATTTCATTTCCACAGCCAGAAGCATTGGCAAATTTGCCGTCCTCTGTAAATCTATAAAAATAGTTGGGAAAAATTTTCTGAAAAGGTGAGTTCTGAGTATGATAGGTGTGGTTATATACTACATCCATTATTACTCCAATTCCATATGAATGCAGGGTCTTCACCATTTTTTTGAATTCATAAATTCTGCTTTCATTGCTGGGATCAGAGGCATATGAACCCTCCGGAACCATATAGTATAGAGGATCATAACCCCAGTTATAATCATCAGGATCTCTATCATCTACAGAGGCAAAATCATATACCGGCAGCAGATGAACATGAGTAACTCCTAATTCTTTAAGGTGGGCAATTCCAGTCAGCATTCCTTCCCGATTAACACTGTGCCTTTCGGTAAAAGCTGTATACTTCCCCTGGTGCCTGATACCGCTTTCAGGAGAAGCTGAAAAGTCTTTAACATGCAGTTCATAGATTACAGCATCAACCGGATCCTCCAGCTCAACCTTTTGATCATGGGTCCAGGTAGGTGGATAAATCCGGGCCGGATCAACTATCAGGCCGTATTCACTGTTTGTCCCCACTGCCTTAGCCCAGGGATCCACAAAATTATATTCCCGGCGGTGCACCTTCAGCCGCAGCCGATAATATTTACCGTATAATCTCTGTGGAAGCTCAACTTCCCAGGTATCGCTTAAACCCGGCTGCAGATCATATTCTGTCAGTTTTTTTGCTCCCCGGTCATCAGCATAAATCTCGATTACAGCTGACTGAGCAGGGGGAGACCAAATTTTATAATTTATGCTGTCTTCAGAAAACGTTAAACCCAAATCATCCCCCGCATAATATAATTTGGCTGGCTTAATATTTAGATTTTGAGTAAACATAAAAATCATCTCCACTGTTAATGCAATTTTTCTCAGGCAGCATCAAATTTAATTACTAATTACTATTATCCTCTTAATGTCATTTCAATAAATTTATTGTCTGTATTATTTATTATTCTTTGTTTTGATTACTATTCCTGCCCTAAGTTGAGATTAATTATTTTAAAAAACAGGTTATTTAAAATTTATGTAGAAATAATATTTAAGAGCAGCTTTAAAATTAAAAATGTGAGGTGAGGCGATTGTTAACAGTTCATAACAGTTTGAATTTCGAAGCCAACGACTTTGATATAACTGCTTATGGAGAGGTTTTGCTGGATATGATATCCAGGGAGGAAGCCCCCCTTAAAGAATGTGCTAATTTTACCCGTTATTTTGGTGGTTCTCCTGCCAATGTTTTAGTAAATATGCAGCGCCTCGAAAATAAAACAGCTTTTATCAGTCGAGTTGGTGATGATGAGTTTGGAGAATATTTGACAGAAATTTTAGAAAACGAAGGTGTCAATCTGGACTGCATGCAATATGATCCTGAAGAAGGAACTCCAATCATCTTTGTTAATAAGAGTAAGGAAACACCTTCCTGGCTTGCTTATCGGGGAGCAGATATTAATCTGCAGATCAGTGAGCAGATATATGATAAGGTAGATAATTCTTCAATTTTCTTTACCGGCAGTTTTATTCTCTCAAAAAATCCTGCTCGTTCAACTGCAATTAAAATTATTGAATATGCAGTTAAAAAAAATAAATTTTTTGCCTTTGATCCAAGTTTTAGAGCCAGCCTCTGGCCTGAAGGCAACAAAGGCAGTGAAATTATTAGAGAATTAATTTCGCAGGCAGATGTAATCAAACCATCTTTAGATGATGCCTATCACCTCTACGGCCAGGACCATCCTGAAAATTATCTAAAAAAATACCACAGTGATGGAGCAAAAATTGTTGTTTTAAGTCTGGGTAAAGATGGTGTTCTCCTTTCTGACAGCAGCAGTGAACCACTGCATATCCCTGTTTTTTCTGAGAAGGTAGTAGATGTTACAGGGGCTGGAGATTCTTTCTGGTCAGGTTTTTTAACTGGTATTCTTAAAGGCCTGCCGATCAAAGAAGCTGCCAGACTTGGTAATGCAGTGGCAGCATTTAAAATTCAGGGAGTAGGTGCCCTTTCTTCTGTACCACCATTAATGGAAATAATGTCTTATTACGATATTCAGCCAATTGAAGGAGGTAAATTAAATGAGCGAAATTAAACATGTAGCATTTTTAAACCCGCAGGGTAATTTTGATCAAAATGACAGCTACTGGACAGAACATCCCGATTTTGGGGGACAGCTTGTTTATGTTAAAGAAGTCAGCATGGCCCTTGCCAAAATGGGAATTAAAGTAGATATAATAACCAGGCAGATTAATGATCCCGAGTGGCCTGAGTTCAGTGAACTTTATGACAGCTACCCGGGCTGTGAAAATTTAAGAATAATCCGCCTGCCATTTGGAGGAGATAAATTTTTGGCCAAAGAAAAACTCTGGCCGCATTTAAAAGAATATGTAGATGCAATCGCCGAATTTTATGATGAAGAAGGTGCATTTCCGGATTTCTTTACCACCCACTATGGAGATGGTGGTCTGGCAGGAGTACTGCTTAAAGAAAAAATGGAATGCCCATTTTCCTTCACCGGACATTCACTTGGGGCCCAAAAGATGGATAAACTCAACTTTTCTAAAGAAAATTTTGACCAGCTCATTGACCGTTTTAAATTCCACAGCCGCATAATTGCAGAAAGACTGACCATGGAATTTGCCAACCAGATCATTGTCAGCACTTCTCAGGAGAGGATGGAGCAGTATTCTCATCCCTACTATCAAGGGGCTGTAGACGTGAAAAACGATGATAAGTTTTCTGTTATTCCTCCTGGAGTAAATACAGATGTCTTTGACGGCAGCTATTCTCAGGCGACTGCGGAAATGATAGATCAGTATTTAGATCGGGATTTAGAATCTGAGCGACTGGATAAACCAGCTATTATCTGTGCCAGCCGACTTGATCAGAAGAAAAATCATCTTGCTTTAGTTAAAGCCTATGCTGGCGATCAAAAACTGCAGGAAAAATCAAACCTGGTTATCACTTTACGGGGAATAGAAAATCCTTTTGAAGATTACAGCTCAGCTGCTGGAGAAGAAAAAGAAATTTTAGATCAAATTATGGAAGTAATTAATGAAAATGAACTGCAGGGTAAGGTATCGATGTTCCCCTTAGGCAGCCAAAAAGAACTGGCAGAATGCTATGGTTATCTGGCAGAAAAAGAATCCGTCTTTTCGCTAACTTCATTTTATGAGCCCTTTGGTCTGGCTCCAGTCGAAGCAATGGCGGCAGGACTACCTGCTGTAGTAACTAAAAATGGCGGGCAGAGCGAAATTATGGCAGATGATGAATATGGAATTTTAATCGATCCGGAAGATCCTAAAGATATAGCCAGAGGACTCAATAAAATAGTTGGTAAAGGTGGAGTCTGGAAGGATTATCAGCTCAAAGCAAGAGAAAGAGTAGAAACTACTTATACCTGGGAACAGACAGCCAAACGATATCTCAAGGCGATGGAAAAAGGCTTAAGCTTTGATATACCGGTAATCCACAGTGAAATTCCCGCCTACTATTTTCTGCCTGATAGTGACAATGAGCATAAGCTATTGGAAAAGTTTAAAGAAAAAGTTTTTAAAAAATAGACATTTGCTGAGAATTTGATATAATAAACAAACAGGAATAGATATTATTAGAAAATTTATGCAAGCGTTTGAACAATATTAATAGGGAGTGATTTGTTAATGAACAACAATAAGCCGCACACAGCTTATTTCTGTATGGAATATGGTTTAGATGAAAACATGCGGATTTATGCAGGTGGACTTGGAATTTTAGCAGGAGATATTCTTAAAGCAGCAAAAGAATTTTCTTACCCTGTAACAGGAATTGGACTTTTATGGCGCAAAGGTTATTCAAAACAGGTAATCAACAAAGAAGGCCGCCCGGAAGACCAGCACCCTGTCAACAAGGAAATTTATGATTATGCTGAAGACACCGGAGAAACTGTAACTGTAACTATTCGAGATCAGGAAGTAACTCTAAAAATCTGGAAACTGGATAGATTTGATAATGCAACTCTGTATCTATTAGATGCAAATCTACCTGAAAACAGAAAATACCAGACAATTACTGACGGTCTTTATGATGGATTTAACGAAAGAAGAATTGCTCAGGAAATCGCACTTGGTATTGGTGGAGTTAAAGCAATCCGCAAACTCGGCCTCAATATCGACATTTATCACTTTAATGAAGGTCATGCAGCCCTAGCTGGAACAGAATTAATCAAAGAAAAAATGAAAGCAGGTATGGACTTTCATACAGCCTGGGATGATGTAAAAGACGAAATTGTCTTTACTACTCACACTCCGGTTAAGGAAGGAAACGAATCTCACAGTCTGGACAGCCTCAAGAAGATGAGTGCTTTTAACGGCCTGACCAGAAAACAGATGAAAGAAATTGGTGACAGCCCCTTTAGTATGACAGTTGCCGGCTTACGTCTGGCTAGAATGTCAAATGGTGTTGCCAAACTGCACGGTCAGACTTCTCGTGAAATGTGGAAGGATGTTGCTGGTAAATCTCCAATCATCTCAATCACCAATGGTGTCCACAGAGGTACCTGGGTTGATGACAGAATTATTGAAAGTATGGGTGATCAGGAAGCAATTTACAGTACTCATCAGACAATGAAGCAGGAATTAGTTAACTTTGTTAAAGAAAGAAATGGTGCAGAACTTGATCCTGATAAATTAATCATCGGTTTTGCCCGCAGAGCTACAGCTTATAAGAGACCAAATCTAATTTTCAAAAAGCCGGATATTATCGACCCTTATTTAGAATCCGGTGAGATCCAGCTGGTCTTCTCAGGTAAGGCTCATCCAACTGATGATAATGGTAAAGAAATTGTAGCCAATCTGGTTAAAAAGGCAAAAGAATTTCCGAACAGTGTAGTTTTCTTAGAAGATTACAATATGGAAATTGCTCGCTACATGACTCGCGGTGTTGATATCTGGTTAAACAACCCCCGCAAACCACTTGAAGCCAGTGGTACTTCTGGAATGAAAGCTGCTATGAATGGTGGCTTAAACTTAAGTATCCTTGACGGCTGGTGGGTTGAAGGTTGTGAGCACGGAATCAACGGCTGGCAGTTTGGAGACGGCTATGTAGGTGAAGGTCAGGATGAAAGTGATCTTTATGCACTCTACAGAGTATTATTCAACGATGTTGTGCCTACTTTCTACGGCAACAAAGACCGCTGGAAAGATATGATGATGGAAAGTATTGATACTACCTATGAAAGATTCTCCGCCAAGAAAATGCTGGAGAGATATTATGGGGAAATGTATAATAAGTGAAAACAATAAAGATAATTAGCATAGTCTTCACGACGACTACAGCTAAATAAAATTAAGGCCTGCCCTAACTCGCTTCGCTCACACATGGGGCAGGCTTTTCTTAATTTTATTTGCTTTAAGTCTGTTTCGACTAAATTGCTAATTATCTTTTTGTTTTATTTTAGGGTCAACTAAAATATGAGCTGCAGTTCCTAACTCCGCTGCTCTGACGACCTCGATGGTCTAATGCTAACTCGACCTTTCGTTATAAAATGAAGAGTTAGTGAAGCATGGGAACTGCGGGCGCTTATTATTTATATTCAAGTCTGTTCCGGTTAAAGTGCCAATTCTTTTCTTATTTATATTTATTTGTAACAAAAAAGCCTACCCTATTTGCTTTAGTAAAGCATTGGGTAGGCTTTTCTTAATTTTATTTGCTTTTAGTCTGTTCCGACTAAATTGCTAATTATCTTTTTGTTTTATTTTGGGTTAGACTGAAATAATAAGCTGCAACCTTAAACTGTTCTTGTAACGGTCTGTATAAATGGGGAGTGCCCCAGGTGCAGTTTCTAAACCTTCTCAATCTTCACTGCTGTTACTTTAAGTTCCGGAATTTTTGCATCTTTATCCAGAACAGGATTGGTCAGTCTGTTCGCCGGGCTTTCTGCATAGTGGAACGGCATGAAGATCTGCCCCGGCTGGACTCTGTCTCCAATTCGGACATTGGTTTCTACCTCACCCCGGCGGGAAGTCACCCTGACTCGATCCCCCTCTTTAATTCTTAACTTTTTAGCATCCTTTTTATTAATTTCAAGATAGGCATCCGGCTCATGTTTATCAATTGGCTCCGAATTTCTGGTCATTGTTCCAGTATGGAAGTGATAGAGCATTCTTCCAGTCATCATAATATAGTCATACTCATCATCCACTTCTTCAGCTGGTGGAATATAAGTTACCGGATGGAACTTACCCTTGCCCCGGGCAAATTCTCCCTGATGTAAAAACTTAGTGCCTGGATCTTCTCGGTCTTTACAGGGCCACTGCAGACCCTGATCTCCCAGACGATCTGCATAAATCCCACCATAAATTGGAGTGACTTCTGCAATTTCTGCCATGATATCAGCAGGAGAATCATAGTTCATCTGATAACCCATTCTGGTAGAAATTTCGGAGATAATCTTCCAGTCTGCTCTGGCCTCTCCAGGAGGACCAATTGCCTTATTAACTTTTTGAATCCGGCGCTCAGTATTGGTAAAGCTACCTTCTTTTTCTGCAAAACAGGCAGCCGGCAGTACCACATCAGCAAATTGAGCAGTCTCAGTCAAAAAGATATCTTCTACAACCAGAAAATCTAAACTATCTAGTGCTTCTTCTATATGGCGCTGGTCCGGATCAGAAATCACAGGGTTTTCGCCAATAATATAGAGTCCTCTAATATCTTCACCCGCCTGCTTAAATATTTCAACCACAGTTAAGCCGACCTCAGCTGAAAGTTCTTCTGTTTCCCAGGCCCGGGCAAACTTTTCTTTTATCTCGGGGTCTTCAACTGACTGATAACCAGGGTAAACATTGGATAAAGCTCCCAGGTCACAGGCACCCTGAACATTATTCTGGCCGCGGAGTGGGTTAACACCTGTACTTTCTCTACCGACGTTTCCGGTCAGCAGTGCTAAATTAGCTACAGAAAGCACATTATCTGTACCGGTTCTGTGCTGAGTGATACCCATAGCAAAATAGATTGCTGCCTTATCTGCCTCAGCAAAAAGTCGGGCTGCTTTTTTAATTTTAGCTGCCTCTACTCCCGTGATCTCTGCTACTTTTTCGGGAGTATAGTCTTCAACAACTGAAGCCAGATACTCATAGTTTTCGGTTCGCTCTGCAATAAATTCCTGATCAGCCAGTCCTTCCTCGATAATCACATGCATCAGACCGTTGAGCAAAGCCACATCTGTACCGGGCTGCTGCTGGACTGCTACTTCTGCCAGGCCGGATAATTCAATCTGGCGGGGATCTGCTACAATTAATTTTGTCCTATTTTTATGAGCTTTTTTCATCTTACTGCCGATTACCGGATGGTTTTCAGTTGGATTGGAGCCAATTACAAAGATCAGATCTGAACCTTCAATTTCACTGATCGAGTTAGTCATTGCCCCCGAGCCGAAAGCTTTAACCAGGCCGGCAACTGTAGAGGCATGGCATAAACGGGCACAGTGGTCAACAGAGTTTGTCCCGATTACAGCCCGCATAAATTTCTGCATTAAGTAGTTTTCTTCATTAGTACATTTAGCAGAGCTCAAACCTGCCAGAGCTCGGCCACCATATTCATCCTTAATTTCAGTCAGCTTTTCTGCTACCAGTGACAGGGCTTCCTCCCATTCTGCCTCTTCAAATTTACCATTTCTTTTGATTAATGGTTTTTTGAGCCGGTCAGGATGGTTGATAAAATCATAACCAAACCTTCCCTTAACACAGGCTTCACCATAGGGATTGGGAGTACCCTCTCGGTAAACTGAGCCAACTTCAATTACCTTTCTATCCTTTGTCTTTAGTTCCAGCTGACAGCCGACTCCACAGTAGGGGCAGGTTGTAACAGTCTTTTCAAAATTATATTCTCTACCTTTCTTTTGAGAAGGTATATAGCTTAAGGCTCCAGTTGGACAGAGTTCCACACACTGACCGCAGAAAACACAGGTCGAGTCTTCTCCACCCAGCCCTTCGTCACTCGCTGCTCCCACCTTAGTCTGAAATCCTCTTTCCACAAAATCTATGGCATCTGAACACTGAATATCCTGATCAACTCGAATACACTTACCGCATAAAATACATTTATCAGGGTCCAGCTCAATAAATTCATTATCTCTTTCAACTTTAAAGCGGGGCTCCGATTTTGTCCCATAGGAAGAGCGCTCAATCCCGTACTGATAGGCTAAATCCTGAAGAGTACAGCTGCCGTCTGCCTCACAGGTCATGCAGTCTAGGGGATGGTCAGAAATTAATAAATCTAAAATTGTCCGGCGCGAATCTTCGACTCGCTTACTTTTAGTAAGGACTTCCATCCCATCTTTGACCTCAGTTGTACAGGAAGTTTTCAATTTGCCGTCAGCAAGGTCCTCAATCAGGCACATTCTGCAGGCACCCACATCCTCCAAAAATGGGCTGTGGCAGAGAGTTGGAATCGCAATCCCGTTCTCTTCCGCTGCTTCTAAGACAGTTTTTCCTTTTTCAACTTCAATTTTTTGTTTATCGATAGTTATCTCCACGATTTAATTCCCCTCCTCTGCAGTATTGATTAATTCTTCGTATTCTTCTCTAAAGTACTTTAGTGTACTTAAAACTGGATTGGGAGCAGTCTGACCCAGTCCACAGAGAGAGGTTTCTTTAACTACATTTCCCAGCTCTTCTAATTTATCAAGGTCCTGCTGGCTGCCTTTACCGTCCAGAATTTTTTCTAAAATATCGAGCATCCTTTTGGTTCCAACCCGGCAGGGAGTACATTTGCCGCAGGATTCATCTTCAGTAAAATCTAGAAAAAATCTTGCCACATCAACCATTGAATTATCTTCATCCATAATTACCAGGCCGCCAGAGCCAACTATTGCTCCTGCTTCCTTAACTGACTCATAATCTATCTTTAGGTCTAAGTATTCTTTGGGAATTGTCCCTCCAGAAGGTCCACCGATTTGAGCTGCCTTAAATTCCTTGCCGTCGGCAATTCCACCTGCTATCTCAAAAACAATTTCTCTTAAAGTTGTGCCCATTGGTACTTCAACCAGACCTGTCTCCTTAACATCACCTGCCACCGCAAATACTTTGGTCCCTTTACTTTTTTCGGTACCAATACTGCTGAACCACTGACTGCCCTTATTAATTATCGGCACAATATTGGCCAGAGTTTCTACATTATTGATTACAGTTGGCTTTCCCCACAAGCCAGAATTAGCAGGATAAGGTGGTTTGGTTGAAGGCTGTCCTCTTTTGCCTTCGATTGAAGCAATCAGGGCGGTTTCTTCTCCACAGACAAAGGCCCCGGCTCCAACACGCACTTCTAAATTAAATGAAAAATCACTGCCGTAAATATTGCTGCCCAAATAACCATTATTTTCTGCTGCCCTAATGGCAATCTTTAAGTTTTTAACTGCCAGTGGGTATTCTGCCCGCACATAGACAAAACCCTGATCAGCACCAATTGCATAACCGGCAACTGCCATTGCTTCAATAATACTGTGGGGATCACCCTCTAAGATACTGCGGTCCATAAAAGCACCAGGGTCTCCCTCATCTGCATTACAGATTATGTATTTCTGCTCCCCGGCTGCCTGATGGGCAAAGCTCCACTTCAAGCCGGTAGGAAAACCAGCTCCCCCTCTACCTCTGAGGCCCGAAGCTTTGATTTCTTCGATTACCTCCAGTGGAGTCAGCTCATTCAGCACGGTTTTTAAAGCCTGATAGCCGTCCCTTTCAAGATACTCTTCAATTTTATTGGGATCAATGATTCCTGTATTTCTTAGAGCAATCCGCTTCTGTTTTTTCATAAAGCGTATTTCTTTAAAATCTTCAACTTTTTCTCCCTCTTCTTCAGTTAATAAATCTTCTACAACTCTGCCATTCAAAAGATGTTCTCTAACAATTCTAGCCACATCTTCAGTTTTTAAATGACCGTAAAAGGTATTGTCATCTTTAACTATCGCGATTGGTCCCAAACTGCAGGGGCCGATACAGCCAGTATTACTGATCACTGTTTTTGTTTCATAATCTTCAGTCAAATTAAGTTCTTTTATCTCCTCTTTAAACTTGTCTTTGATCTCCTCTGCTCCGGCAGATAAACAGGCAGTTCCGGCACAGATTAAGATTTCTTTTTTCGCCATTTTTACACCCCAATTATTAATATTTATTGATTATCTCTGGAATTTTTTCTGCTTCAAGGTTGCCGTGAACCTGATCATCAATCATGATTACCGGTGCCATGCTGCAGGTTCCCAAACAGCGGGTCATTGTCATCGTAAATTTATTATCAGCAGTTGTCTGACCAGTTTCGATACCTAATTCTTCTTTTAACCTATTTAAAATGTCTTCTGCTCCTTTGACATAGCAGGCGGTGCCCATACAGACTCCAATTGTATGCTCTCCTTTGGGCTCAGTTGTAAAAAACGAGTAAAAACTAATAACTCCATAAATTTTACTCATTGCAACTCCCAGTTTTTCGCTGACATAGCGCTGAACTTCTACCGGAAGATAACCAACCTCTTCCTGTATCTCATGCAGAACAGGAATCAATTTGCCTTTTTTTCCCTCATATTTTTCAAAAATATGATCAAGTGCACTTAATTTAATTGCTGCCATTTTACTCCCCCTAAACAACTTAGTTAATTTTATTAGCTTTGGAAAAGCTCCCCCAAATCTGGGGGAGGCTTATTCATTAAATCAGTTTAATTTTTTACCAGCATTGCTTTTTCCAGTTCAACTCTCTCTTTACCGTCGAGTAGATATTCCACAATAGTTAAAGCAAATTCCATGGCAACTCCAGGACCTCTTCCCGTTATAATGTTGCCGTCAATAACTACTCTTTCTTCCCGATAGTTTGCTGAATCCATCTGTTCTCCAAAACCCGGATAGCTGGTGGCATTTTTGTCTGTTAAAATACCAGCAGCTTCCAGTACTATCGGTGCTGCACAGACTGCTGCACATAAATTGCCCTTTTCATTAACAGCTCTAATTAATTTTAACAATTCAGCACTATCTCTTAAATTTGCAGCACCAGGCATACCACCCGGTAAAACTACAGCCGACAGTTCATCTGCTGTAATCTCAGAAATTTCAGTATCAGTCTCAATCTTTATTCCATGATCTCCTTCTATTTCACTACTTCCAATACCAGCAGTCAATACATCAAGTCCAGCTCTCCGCAGAACATCAATATTTGTTACCGCTTCAATTTCTTCAAAACCCGGTGCTAATGGAATTAATATCTTAGCCATAAATTAACCTCCTTAAATTTCTTAGTAATCATTTTGAAAATCTCTCTCTAATTATTTTAACAAAGAGTTAAGAATTTTTAAGATCTCTGTTTATTTCTTCCTGATCATTATCAGCCTGATCCTTATTATCAGGTTTACTATTATCCTCAACATTATTTTTTTGCTTAAGTTCTTTATTTTCGTTAAAAAAGTTATTTAATTCATCTGGCAGTGACTTTAAATGATAATCTCTCTGTGGAAATGGAATTTCAACATTGTTTTCCTTAAAACTATCCCAGATAGAAAGCAGTACCTGACTGCGGATATTCTGGATTCCATTTCGCGGGTCACTGATCCAGAAACGCAGCTCAAAGTTAACAGAGCTGTCACCAAACTCAATTAAAAGCACATTTGGAGCTGGATCTGTTAAAATTCTTTCCTTTTCCTCAATTGCCTGCATCATCAGTTCCTGGACCTGCCTTAAATCACTGTCATAAGAAACTCCAACTTCTGCATCAACTCGAACAAGTTCATCACTGTAAGACCAGTTGATCACTTCTTTGGTGATAAAATCTTCATTTGGAATCAAAAATTCCTTACCGGAGCGGGTTACAACTGAGACAAAACGGATATCCAGCTTCCTCACCCAGCCGTAAACATTTCCTATTTCAACTACATCACCGGGCTTGATTGATTTATCAACTAAAATAATAATTCCACTGATAAAGTTAGACACAATTTTCTGCAGTCCAAAACCTAAACCAACACCAATAGCACCACCGAGAAAAGCAAAAGCACTTAAATTAACACCAACTCCACTTAAAGTAAATAAGATTGCAGAAGTGAAAATTAAAAATCTGGCTATTTTATTTAGTAAAACTTTTATAGAAGGAGTCAGATCATCACTACTATCAATTCTATTTGTCACCAGCCGACTCAATTTTCCCGCCAGCCAGAATAAAATGCTGAAAATTATTACTGTCTTTATAATTAATAATAACGAAATTCTTAAGTTGCCGCTGTTAAAAGCTAAACTATCTAATAAATTAAGTGTCTCCTGATAAATATTAAGTATCCTCAAAGCTGCAATTATCCAGATGAAAGCTGATAGAAAACGAAACATTCTGTTGCGTGGAAAAAACAAAGTTATAACTTTAACTACCAGCCAGGCCGAAACTAAATTACCAGCAATACTGATAATTACACTTGGCAGATTAAAAGAAGCAGCAATAACATAATAAATACCAACCAAAATCATTAAAATTAAAGGATATAACAATTGATCAATTATTCTAAACCTTTTCCTCTCATTTAAGGCCTCAATTTTATCAAGTAGTTGATCAACATGTTTATATAATAATTTAGTTAAAAAATATGTTGCTACTAATAAAAATAAAAAAAGCAGCAGTTCAAACAAATTAGACCAGACTAAAAAACTATTTTCAATTTTATCTATTAAAATAGCTATATAATTTTCAATTTTAATTCCTTCAAACATTTAACCACCTCTTTAAATCCTTATTTTTTTGTCCAGACTATAATTATTAAACTTGAATTCGGCAAGTAAAAAGTTAAAGTAGTTCTTTTTAGATTTTTGCCGTTAAAAAATCATTTTAATCTATTAAAATCAAATATTTAGTCTTAATTTAGATAACCAGTTAAATAAATTATCCAGCTCCCAGATTTCAGACGCACTTAACTAAACTATGGTTTTCATAGCTTAA